>CAJUBE010000001.1 GCA_910584725.1 uncultured Lachnospiraceae bacterium
TTCTTCCTGACATCCACGCAGACATCATATATCACTCCCCTTGTACATGAGACCACCTTGTCTTCCGCATGGATTCCTTTTTGAAAATGCAGCCCCCGCAGCGTCCCTCTCTGCTCATTGACGCACAGGTTCATCTGCCTGATCTCCATCTGAATACCGGCAGCCTGAAACTCCTTTTCACAATAAAATCTTGCAAAATATCCCCGCTCATCCCTGTTTGGTTCCCTCTTGATCAAAAAGGCGCCCTCAATAGCTAATTCGCTGATAATCATGTCTGTCCTCCCTGATCCATAAATTCACGGATCTGTCTTTCCATGCATAGAGGGACGCTGCCCTCCGCCATGCACACTTTATACCAGGCAACGGTTTTTTCGATGGTCCGGTTGATTCCCCACACGGGCTTCCAGCCGAGTATTTTCTTTGCCTTACCGCAATCCAAATAGAGATAATTTGCCTCATGGGGCGCATTCTCCTCACGCTGAACCGTCCATTCCGCGCCGTCTCCCCATTCGCTGCAGAACATTTCTACAATTTCACCTGTTTTTACATTGTCCGCATGATCCGGGCCGATATTATATGCTCCTATATAAGCGGCATCCTCGTACTGCTTATGGGCCAGGAGCAGATAGGCGCACAGCGGATCGAGCACATGCTGATAGGGTCTGACAGATTCCGGATTCCTCACAATGATTTTTTCCTTTTTGCAGACAGCACGATAACAATCGGGAATGATGCGGTCTTTGGAAAAATCGCCTCCGCCCAATACATTTCCTGCCCTGCATGTGGACACGGCTATATTCGTGTCTCTAAAAAAAGATCTGACATACGACCCCGTAACCAGCTCGGAACATGACTTCGAATTAGAATAAGGATCATATCCGTCCAGCACGTCACCCTCTACATATCCTCTCAGGCTTTCCATATTCCGGTACACTTTATCTGTTGTCACATTCACAACCGAGCGCACACTGTCGCACAGCCTTACCGCTTCCATCACATTTACCGTTCCCATCACGTTTATGTCATAGGTATCCACCGGATTTTTGTAGCTTTCGCGTACAATCGGCTGCGCCGCCATATGTATCACAATATCCGGCTGAAACTGTATGATGGATTTCTCCAGGCGCTCCCGATCCCGGATGTCACCGATTACGCTCTCCATATTCCCTTCCACCCCGGACAGACCGAACAGCAGTTTCTCCCCTTCCGGTGCAAGCGCATATCCGCAGACCTTCGCGCCAAGCTCCAGAAGCAGTTTGCACAGCCAGCTTCCCTTAAAACCGGTATGACCGGTAACAAATACTTTTTTATCCTTATAAAATGATTTATCTGTCATTCCACATTACCCACGGTGCATTCCCTTCCTCAATTAATTTTTCCAGATACTGCTTGTCCCGCAGCGTATCCATACACTGCCAGAAGCCATTGTACCTATATGCCACCAAATTATCCGTTTCCGCCGCATATTCCAAAGGCTCCCGCTCCAACACAACCGAATCATCCGCAATATGCTTCAGAAACGCCGGCTCAATGACCATAAAGCCACCGTTGATCCAGCCGCCGTCATCTATTTTTTTCTCCGCAAACCGTTCCACCAAATCCATATTTCCTATTTCCAGCGTTCCAAACCGGCTGCCCGGCTGTATCGCTGTCAATGTAACCATCTTTTTATGCTGCCTGTGGAAATCGTACAGCTTTCTTAAATTGATATCGCTTACGCCGTCCCCGTATGTCAGCATAAAAGTTTCATCCCCTATGTAATCCTCCACACGCTTGAGCCTCCCGCCCGTCATCGTGTGGAGTCCCGTATCAACCACCGTTACTTTCCACGGCTCCGCAAAATTGTTATGTACGGTCACCTTGTTGCTGTCCTTAAACTCAAACGTCATATCCGAGTGATACAGATAATAATTGGCGAAATATTCTTTAATCACATTTGCCTTATATCCGCAGCATATGACAAACTCATTAAACCCATAATGGGAGTAGGATTTCATGATATGCCAGATGATCGGCTGCCCTCCGATCTCGATCATCGGTTTCGGCTTCATATAACTTTCCTCTGAGATACGCGTCCCGAATCCCCCCGCAAGAATTACTACTTTCACGTACTTATCCTCCTTATCCAAACAACAGGCAGTCCACAGCCCCTGCCGCCTCCAACTGACATTTCACAGCGTCGGCATTCTTTTTCCCCACCGCAACAATAAAACTGCTTCCCGCCACGCTGATCCGCGCCGCTTCCCAGACAGGATAACCGCATATGCTCTCCGCATTTCCATTCTTATCGCTGACAACAATACCGTCCGGTTTACGGACACCCTCTAACATTCTAATGACCCTGCACGCAAGATGACCCGCCCCGTACACATACACCCTGCTTTTCCCTTTCACAAAATTTCTGATTTTGGAAAGATAACTCCGGTCATACATTTCCTCTATATCCAAATCCCCGTCGTTTTCCGGATTACTGTCGGAAATCTCCCAGATATCCTGCGCTGTTTTCCATGTATTTATCAATAACCCCGCCGCATAGTTTCTGTTTACCACGATCTCCGTATAGTAACCCATCCGCTGAGCAAATAAGGGCATCATCTGCATCACTCTGCCTGTTTTGTCACTTTCCAGATCATTTAACAAATCATCACTCAGCAGACTGCTTCTGCACCAAAATGCATTGAAACGATGAATAGGCATTTCCTTTTCCAAAGAACGGCTGATTTTGCCAAATGTTTGAACCGGCGGAATAACTACGCCCAGTCTCGGATTCTTTTCAAACAGTTCTGCGATCTTCTCCATATAAGACCTGTCGTAAAGCAGATTTTCGAGAACGCAGTTTTTCTCCGCCTCAAATAACGGGAACGGCAAATCTGCTCTCTTTTCTACGGATATAAAAACGGTGTATACCGCTTCATTTGACCGGCATTTCTCTTTTTCCGACTCATGTAAGACCGTTCCCCACTGATCTATCACCCGGACGTCGGCAGGACTATGTCTCTCACTTCCGCCATCGGGGTCAATGATTTCCAACAGCTTTGCGCTTTTCATAATGTCTCCGATACGATAAACCCTGAGTATGTGCGCCCAAATCAAGTCCACATTATAGTCTGTGTGCTCCGCCAGATACGATATCGCTTTTTTCAAATCATTTCCGTCACAAAATCTTCCCTCTATAAAATCTCCGGTGAAAAGTTTTCTTTTCAGCAAAGGGCATTTCTTATCCTTAATCAACTCATAACTGCAATAATGGTAAGGGCTGAGGTTCAAGTTCGGACGTTCCGTAACCAAATCATCTGTATGGCAGTAGACATCCCATTTATATCCCTTTTCAGCAAAATACCGGGTAAACGCAAATTCATAATTGATGATTGCGCTTCTGAAATCTGTCACCCTCTCCGCAATCGTTCTCCAGTATTCCAGAAAGTCGCTGCTGTGTGCCAGCTTCTTCCTCACAACATAAAAGTATAACTGTATATGTTCCGGATAAGTATCATCTCCCCCGTCGAAATCAGACATGCCTCTTTTTGTAACTCCCCAAAAATCCAGTTCCTTCCGTTCATCCATTTTCATAAACATTTCGCTAAACGGATAAAACGGACCAAACACGGAATCATTCAGAAAAATAATCTCGTCATACTGCTCAAGCCTGCCCTCGCGCACGAGGCTATTTATCACATAAGCAAATCCTCCCATGTCATATCCGCTGTCCTCGCGCTCATATATCCAATCCGCCATCGCCAGCTTATTTTTTTCAGAACAGGGCAGCTCATGGTTGCTGACGACTGCCAGATCGTCCGCCACTTTATGGAGTTCATTCAGGCAATATAAGATATAGTCGTCCACGACTCCGTCTTTATCGAAGGTTGCGTATATTGCCAGCCGCTTTGCCTTCTCATACTTCATATTGGACATATTCGCAGATTCCTCTTTCCTCCAAAATCTTTATGACACTGGCAGTATTAGATTGGTTCATGGCTATGATAATCCCGGTGTCATTATCTATATTTATTTCAGACAATTCAAACGTTTCCAAATCCAAGTCTTCAAACTGATCAGCCGTTTTCCTGCCATCAGACACAAGATAACCCTGCACATTCACTCCTAATAATCTCAGATAGGCGCTGCATTCTCTTCCGCACTCCCCAGCGCCATAGATATAATAGACCGAATGCTTTCTACAAAAATCATCCAGCTCGGAATTAATCTTTCGTATATTCCTAAACTCCTGTATTCCTTTATGCAAAAGGATATTTTCTGCTATTCCGCTCAACATATAGTGGTAATCAGACAAGCTTGCAGACATGTACTCCTCTGTCATAATGACACCGCAGGCATATCCCTGGTCTTTCGCCACATAAGGCAGATTACGCCAAAATGATTTCGGATCCATCATTTCGCTGCTCTTTTCTCTCAACAACCGGTCTAATATCGCACGTTTGCACCAGCACATATTTCCATACGGAAAAGAAACGCAATCCGAATGCTGGTCAGAAAAATAGTGGGCATGGTACGGCTTGGGCGGCGACAGCAGTCCTAATCTTGGATTTTTCTCAAATGTATCAAGGACATTATTTATGTATTCCGGCGTTGCAATCATATTTTCCCAAAAAACGGGTAACAACGACTGATCCATATTTTCATTATTTAAAAAGCACAAATAATCGTAATTTTTAATGTCAACTACACTATCCCGGTTCGCCTCTTGATCCAGAACCAGCACATCAACAAAATCTGGAAGCTTCTCTACATAAGATTTGCATCTTCGCGCCATCTCATTTTCTGTCAAAATAGCAACCACTAAAATTTTCTCTGCAGTCTCCGCTGCCCTGTACGTGTGATCGACAGGATGACAGTAATTTCCATGCAGTGACAAATATAACTCTTCCGGCTCGCATTTCCGAATTAAATGCTGCCAGATCAGATCTTCATCATATTCCGTATATTCTGAAATATACTCTAAAGTCTTGTATGCCGTTTCACCTGCATTAGAGGACAATACCAATTTATGCGGATATAGGAACACCTTTTTTTTGACAAACGGACATCCGTGTTCCGCTATCAAATAATAGCTGTCCATAAAAACATAGGCCTGCATCTCATCGACCGACTTACAAAATGCCTGACAATCTACATAAGCTCCGGATATATACCCCCGCGAGTTAAAATAATCCGTAAATCGCAGTTCAAAGTTAGCCACCGTATCATCATATTCATCCGACAGTGTCACCTGCTTCCAAAAATCAACGAAATCCTTGCTTTGCAGCATTCTTTTCCCGATAACCACAAAATATGTCTGCACATGATATGGCAAAAGAGCTAAACTGTAGTTTCCCGCTCTGATCGGTGTCTGCTCCGTTATTCCCCAAAAATCCAATTCACGCTTATCCATTTGTTCAAATATAGGGGCTAACGGATATATGGGGCCATAACAGGAATCATTCAAGAGAATTAGCTCGTCGTATTTCCTGACTTCCTCCCATCCAAGGTAATTCTCCAAAGTGTCTTTGTAGGCTCCGCAGTCAAATCCCTTATTTTCCCTGATAAATATGTCATCCGCGCAGCTGCTCAGTTTTCTTACAGACTCATCATCCAATTTCCCGTTTACGGTTACCACTATTCTCTGAACAGCCAACCTGATCTGTTCTGCCAAAAAGAAAATATAATTATCTATTGTTTCTACTTCGGCAAACATGACCAATACGGCTAAACTATTTCGTTTCATCATGATACTTTCCTTTTAACTGAACCGCTACCGGAACATGGTTGACGTCTACCCCTTCAAACATACCACTGCAGTTTGTGCAGGCTGACAGATAGCCTTTCTCCGCATATCCCAATAAAAACTCCATAATCTCTATTGGTTCAGCCGCAGCCAGATCCAGCCCATCCTCTTCCTTCTCTTCAATAAGGTTCAAATACGCGTTAATCGTCTGGAAAACACAGGAATACAATTTATTGGTGCCACTCTTATATCCTATGTACGGAAAACCCTTTGCCTCATTGATACAATTCCAATACTTATGGCATAATTGCTCGTCATTTTCTGAAGTTGTACCTTTCCCAAAATCAGATACATACCAGTACTCCCTACATAAACTCGAAAAATTCACATGGCTGCTCTCCAATGTTGTTATCACCTTGTCATAATTCTGTCTTGCCAACTCTACATTTTCTCTATAATCATCTACCGCAATTCTCACTTTTTCATTCCTGATACATTCTAACAATGATTCTCGGGGCACTACCGTCCCATTTGTCACCAACTCTATTGTCATAAAGCGATCTGCGTAGTTTTCCGTTATATATTTCAATGCAAATTCCAATTCATCACCACCGCAAAACGCATCTCCAATTCCAAAAACAACAACTCCAACAAAATCTGCCTTGGAAAATACTAAATCTATGTTATTTTTCAAATCAGAAACTTGTATTTTTTTTCTTACTCCCCTATAAGATTGTATAAAGCAATACTCACAGTTAATATTGCAATTCGTATGTACAAACATATCAATGAGATGTAAATATATTTTCTTATCTCTGTAATATAAAAACAAACTCATATATCTATGAAATTCAAATACACTGTAAGCATGAAAGCGCCTGTGAATGCCTCTTTCCTCAAGCTGTTCCCACACCTCCCCGCTGTTTGGATCCGCTATACACATAACGACAAGCCCATAATGTTTCGCGAATTCATCATAAAATTGTTCAGGGGAAATTACCCGCTTTCCTAAGTACTTCCTGCCCTGTTTGTCTGTATCCCTGTCAACAAATACAAACTCTATCGTTCTTTCCTCATTTTCCGCTTTACCGATAACCCACTCCGTCTGCTCAATCAAAGGTTTCGCCGACGGGGCACACCCATAGAGATATATTGTGTCTGTCTTTTCCATATACAATCCCAATTCATCAAACGCATGACCCTTATTTATCCACTTCATATGCTCCCTCCTTATAAATATCTTTCTATATTTTGAAAATTTCTCTTTCGCAATTCCGAAAACACATCCAACATATCAAGATAATTTAATGCAACAATAATGCCCTCATCCTCTTGGGGACAAATCTGCCCCAGCTCCATAACGGGAACACCTTCTATCTCACACGCCGTCTTTCTTCCGTCTGACACCAAAAACGCACATATTTTTTGAAGATCATATTCCTTTATGGCATCCAGACATTGTCTCCCATACATTCCCGCACCGTATATGTATATCCTTGAAAATTTGTCGATAAACGGCTTCATCCTCACTCCTCTATCCATAATAGAGGAATACAATGCGGACTGCCCGGCAAAGCAGTTGTCTAAAACCACCTTATCAACGATCGTATCCAGCATATACCGATAGTTGCAGGCGTAAAGAGACGCATATTCTGCCGTCATCATAATTCCGCTATAATAGCCTTCACTCTGCGCTGCGTATGGCAAAATTCTCTCTATCGCATGCGAAATCGTGTTGTCCGTCGGCATAGGCTCCGGTTCAAAATCCTCATAAGTAAGTCCTGCCTCAAACAAAGGCCGCAGTGCCTTTGTCCTGCACCAAAACGTGGTTCCCAAAACAAATGGCGGTTCGCTCCTGTTAAGACGGCACTGTAGCTGCAATCTTTCAGACAATTTCTCCGTCTGATTATAGCTGTCGCACCAGCCCAAAAAACCAACCATAAATAACTTGGACATGTAAGGCGCTGGCGGCGCCAGCAGTCCCAGCCTTGGCTCCTCCTCAAACGTTTTGATTACATTTTCAATGTAAATTTGGTTCTTTAGGGAATTCTCCCACAAAATGTCGCAGAACGACTGCCCTACCGTCTGGTATCCTTCTCCTTTATTGCTCTTTTTGTCGTGAACAAAGCAAAGATATTCATATTTCATTAAAATATCCTTACACGCCACCAGCAATCCGCTGATTTCCCTGCCCCGGTCTTCCGGCACGACAATCGTTATATGATGTTCCGGTAACTCCGCTATTTTTTTCTGTATCAGACCTATATTTTTATCTCCCTTGGTGGTTATGTAAATATCTATATAGGCAGGAATTCTCGCTATATAGCGAAAACAGCGGGATATCAAATCCGTATAATTGATATGGGCGATCACTGCTATCTTTCGATGATCCCATACGTGTCTTTCTCCGACAGTCTGGAATATATAATCCAAATGCAGCGCCGTCCTTAGTTTCCCGACTTCACATCTTCGGATCAACTCATCCCAAATTATTTCCCGTTCATGACAGGTTTTCGTTTCCATAATCCGCAGCAGTTCTCTCTTTTGTATGATTCCGGGATTATGGTCAAGTACCATATTATGACTTTGTAAAATATCATCTACAATACTGACTGTGCTTTCCATGCTCCACCCACTTTTCATACATTGCCATATGATTTATTGTTCAAACTCCGTGACAATCGAAATACCCCTATGCTCTTTTTCCACGACTACGATTGAATCATAATAATGACACGCCTTTATATGTTCCGCATAAGAAGGCAATCGATCCTTTTCACGACAATTAACGTGTTGGCTGTTCACACAATCAATAAAATTTTTACTATACTCCATAAAACTTTCCTTCTTTTTATAACCGCCGCCGAATGAAGAAAGATACGAGGTATGACAATCTTCACAAACAAACACGCCACCCTCTTTCAACAGTGGGAACAGCGTCTCAAACGTGATGATCTGATGCTCCATCACATGACTTCCGTCATCCAGTATGATATCAAACGGCCCCCAAGTTTCAGATACATCTGTCAAAAAATCCTTGTCTGCCTGAGAGCCAATACAGATCCTGACGTTATCCTCCTCAAACGCTTTACATTTTTCATCAATATCAATACCCA
Organism: uncultured Lachnospiraceae bacterium; assembly: GCA_910584725.1. GTDB lineage: Bacteria > Bacillota > Clostridia > Lachnospirales > Lachnospiraceae > UBA3282. The sequence continues at coordinate 8,839 of CAJUBE010000001.1, forward strand.
CAATCACTGCTTTTTCTCCAAAGTAGTCTTTCCACATCTGCATGGAACCCCCTTTGAATACGCCTATTTCCAAAATCTTTACATCCGTTCCGATATATTTATGAAAGAATGTATGATACACTTCAAAATAATGCCACCATTTATTCATAATCCGATGGCTTTTCTTCAGATAAAATTCTTCCATCTTGTTGTTTGGGATGATTTTATCCGGCACTAAATCGCTAATCTCATAACAGTCATCATAATCACACTGAAGCCTGACAGTTCCCATATTGGATTCTTCCGGGATGATTAAGTCGGAAATTTTTATCAACTTTGTTTTTGCCACTCCATATTGGTTCTCAATCTGACTGGCAATCTCTTCAAAACAGTTAGGCGTAATTATGATCTTATCCCACTCCCGTGTTCTCATTATTTCTGGAGATTCTATTGTAAAATCATTTAACTTTTCACCCCATTTCAAATTATCATTGTCCATAATACCCATGATTACCACTTTGCTTGCGACAGGATTATGCTTCAAAAAAAATCTTGCATTCTCTCCCGCTCCAAATATCAATACTTTCATCCCACATTTCTCCTATCTATTCATATCTAAGAATCTATGCTTCACCCTGCGTCAAATGACAATATTCCCCGCAGTCCCCAATATCCTGTGAGCAGTCATTTCTGCTCCATGCAACGTTCTTCCGTATGCATTCAGCGATCTGCCCCACAGCAATACAGTTGTTGGGGATTCGGCTCTTCACTATACTTCCCGCTCCGATAATACTGCCTTCCCCAATTGTCGAATGATACATAACGGTACAATTGCTTCCAATCCAGACATGATCCTGAATATTGATTTCCCTTTTCACACCCTCTTCACCGACAGTATTTATGTTTTTGGCCGATATCACATCAAATATAGAGTGTCCGTCCCCGGATAAAAGTGTCGTGTTCCACGAAAACATGCAATCATTTCCAATCATAATCTTTGAAAATGGCACCGCTTCAATACGCAGTCCATAGTTAAGCGTACTCCCTTTGCCGATATGTAATTTAGCTCCGCTGCCCAGAGTAATATAAGAATCAAATTCTATTATGCAGTTTTCATCTATAACAGCCTTTGCATCCTTATGAAGAACGATTTGCCTTATTTCTCCTAATACGGTTTGATTCCCTATCTGCAATTCGGAATTATTCACCGCCATAATTCCTTTCGCGGAAGTTATTTTACATTCGGCTCCAACCGTCATTTTCGAATTATTTGACAGATATATGCTTCCGCCCAAAAAGCTTCTGTCCCCTATACTTAAATAGCAACCGCTATCCACATTAACCTTCAAGTTACCGAAAAGTTTTACCCCCCCCCCTATCTCTATGACCGAATTAAAACCTGAAAAGACAAATCGTATATTTTTCCAGTATCCAAATATCTTATTTCCATGCCTGTCCTCATAGTAGTTCTCCTCTTCCTTCACGGCACAGTCGCAAAAGTAATAGTAATCTCTATTTTCTTCATACCCAAACTGCTGCAGTTTCGTTTTGATGCTTTCGTGTCTGCCTATCGGAATAACAAGAAAATATTGATCTGCGCATCCGTTTAAAATATCCACATTTCTAACCAAATCGCCATCTACCAGCAGTTGATTGCTGTCTACTGTAAATGCCACATGAATGTTTCTTTTCTCAAGCAGCGCTTCTATTTCCGTGGATGTCACATTATATCCCCAGATCACAACATCCCGCCCGGCATGATTTTTTATAACGTTATTTACAATATCCCTCAAAAATTCATTCAATCGGGTTCTCCTTCTTGTTTTGTACCTCATCTGTTATATGGCGAATATAGTCATCCAATGAGAAAAAAACGGTCTCTGACGGGACTCCATTCTCCTGCTCACAATACACATTTCTCAGATCAAACAGAAATTTTTCAAACTCCTCTCTGCCATTAGAACCGATTTGCAAAGATTCTCGTCTTACCTTGCCTTTCCCCTTTCTAAATTCCGATAGGAAACCGTCCTTGTCGTATGTCATCATGTGACAAGAATCAGCTTTGCAATAAGTGTAATGACTCCCCAAAATGTCTCTGTTTACGTCTGACAAAACAGCTATTTCTTTCAGACATTTCGCTTCTCCATCTTTCACATCCGCTTTCAAAATTTTGTTATACTCATTGGGGAAGAAATATACCTCGCCATCAAAATATTCGCATCCCCAGAACAAGAAGCTTTCTGTCTGTTTAGATGCAATGAGATATCCTTCACATACATTTCCCTTTTCATCCCATTGTAAAATCTTCCGGCTTTTCAACGGCGCCATCCAAAATTTTCTGCCATCGAAGCAGATGTCCGCATACCCTGCGTCACCTTCTCCAAGTCTGATAATTTCTGTCCGCTCCGTCTCCAGATTAAATGTCATTACATAATTGCTCCAATTAAAAGGAGCATACACAACATTCTCCTTCCTACATGTTCTAAAAAAGAGAGAAGTGCCTGTATCTATATTATTTTCCTGCAGTGTCTTGTACCAATCTGACAGAAACTCTATCGTTTCCGTTTCGAGATTCCATTTTAGAACAAACGTTCTCTGATGCGGGATAAAATAAATCGACTCGCCATACTGATATGCCGTAGAGAAATTCCATCCCGTATACCCTTCTAAACTCCCTATATTTTCTTTTTCAAATGCAATCTTCGAAAACGCCCTGCTCTTTTTATCAAAAACACCAATTTCCTTTGCTCTAAGCGGCACAAAATATAGCTTGTCTTTGTATTCCAAAATAGATGAATACAGTCGATACCCATCTATTTTCTCATTTGGGAAAGAGCCGACGAACTCTACCTGCCACGTGTGTTTTCCCATTTTAAACAGGGCATTGAAGTATAGAGATGTAAACCAATAAGTCTCTCCGTCATCATAGAGCTCCTCAAAGGAAAAGAGGTACTTTTCATTATCTTTACCCTGCAAAAAGGCCTGCTCTATCAACACGCTCAAGCCCACCTTTTTACATAGCTGAACTACACTGCTTGTATCGCCATAATATGCCGAACTAAGCGCTATTGCCCGATCCAGATCGACGCTGTCATCATAAATACCCCAGCCCTCTTCGCAATATTTGCCAACCAGCTTGTTATATTCTATCCACAATTGCGGACGCATGCTTTCCACAGTTGCTTTTATCAATGGATGCGGTCTCCATAAAAGCGCCACCTGAGCCCTGTTTTCTTTAAATATACGGAATACATCCTCCATCTTTTTCAACATCTTCTCGTCGTGCTGTAACAATGCGCCGATGCCAGTATTGTAAAATACAACCTTCTTCCAACTCCCATCCGGCTTCTCAATAATTCGCAGCCACTCCGCCGGAATCTCCAGATCCTCTTTTTTTGTATTTAATACCTTATCAATCTTCGGCGATCCCGTCCCCAGAAACTTCTTTTCCAAAAACTTCCTGTCCACATGCTCCCCCGGAAGCCCCATCTCCCTGGCCGCCTTCAAATATTCATTGATGTAAATCTGCCGCATGTCCTCCGACTGGACGATCACCTGATGGGCATAAATGGTGCCGGGCGTAAAGCAGAAATGCTTCATGCCGTCGATTGCCGCCTGGTCGTCCTGGTTGATTTCCGGCAATATAAAATATGGTATATATACTAACTTATCTGTAAATTTTTTCAGCTCTCTCGCATAAAAAGCCGGGTGCACACTTGTCACATGATTACACTCATCATATGGATTATGTATATAAATAATATCCGGATGTTCCTTCTCCAGATCAAAAGCTTCCCAAGACACGATCGGCACATAGTCAGGATATTGCTCTCCTTCATAGTGCATCCTGCTGAAGCTCCCATCGGGATTCTTATCAAAATAAGGAATCGGCACGACATACGCGTCACAGTCCGGATCGGCATCCGCCGCCTTCCAGACGCTCTCGAGGCTGTCCCACATGGACGCCTTATAGGGCAGAAATACCGCGCATGTCCTGACCGGAATATCATTCTTCACGCTGTTCTCTATCCGAATCAACTCACGGCGGAGATTTTTATATGTCTTACCCACATTGACAGGCTGCTGCTGCCTGATCGATTCATAGGTCAGATAAAGCAGCTCACAGTAATTTTCCAGAAGCCCTACCGTGGCAAAGCCTTCTCCCTCAGACTCCTCGATCATGCCGCCGATTTGGATCGCGCTGTCCTGGCACTGTTCAAGAAGGGTCAGAGCCGCATCCGAATTGCCGGTATCTATCGCTTTTTTAATCGCATCATGTGCTTTTTCAAGCAGGCCGATGGTTGAAATTATCTGATTTTTTTGTGATTTTCTCATACGCGGCCCGTCCTGTCAAAACAGTAAAATAATGTCTTATGATTTATCGGCAGAATGAGCCGGAAACTTTACTCCAACCTCATTCCCAAAAAACGGAATCGTCTTCCTTTATCAAACTCTTATATCCGTATTGTTATCATTTTAGCATCTGAAACAGCTCCTGTAAACATTTTCGTAAAATACGCACGCGTGCGTTTTCTTTTTGCATTTAAATGCACGCGTGCATTTAGGTGTGCGTTTTCCGTGCGTTTATTCCCGCGAGCAACGAGCCAAGTGATTGGCTTGGCATTTGGCGACTGCCGCGGGGTATTTCACTTTTTAAGCTCGTACCTCGCTTTTCTCCCCTTTCCAACCAAAACAAGCTGCCCCCTGTCCGCGAGCTTCTTTAAGGTTCGATATGCCTGACTGTCGTTTATGCTTAGAAGCTCCTTCACATTATCCCTTGTGACATAGCTCTGCTGCTTCGCCAGTTTTATAATCAACTCTTCATATTTCAGGCGGTCTATACCCGTCTGCCTTACATAACCGACAGAATTTTCCTGCTCTCTATACACTTTCGCGCTTAACATATAAGCTCTTGCCCTGCCGTTTCCCACTGCCTCTATCAATCCACTCTCAAGTAGTTTTTCGACGTTTGCCTTGGTCCTCATTTCACTCACATGAATCGCTTCAGCTAGTTCCCCCACCGACGCCCTGCGCTGTGTACGCAAGGTTGACAAGATAAGCAGCGAGTTGATCGGCAGAGTTCTCCCCATCCTGTTTTCCTCATTTGAAATCATCTGGGTAAACGCCATATCCGGTCTGGCCCGTTGGATAAACAGCTTTACATACCGGCTTGTCGATTCGGAATAGTCCGGAAGCGGACGCCCATAGACAATGGAACCCTCAAAAATACGGTCAATTCCTCTTCCTGTGCGTTCCGCAAGCCCGATTCTTTTGAGCGCATCCGCCAACGCCTGATTGCGTCCATGCGGCTCAACGGTAAGCAGATTGTTTAGGTTAACGCCCTCAATAAATCCTCCCGGGCTGCTGATTGATAAGCCTTCATCCTCAACAACCACTCTCACCGTCTGTAAGATCGTATAGTCCCTATGGCAGAAAGCGTTTACCAAACCTTCTCTGATTGCAGCCTCAGAAAATTCCGGAATCGGAATACGGAACAGCCCGTATTCCATCTCCCGTTCGGGATTCCATGCCCTCAGATGAGTTTCTATCCGCTCAAACGCACGTAACAGCGGTTCTATAAATTGTTCATTTACTCTTACCTTCGTACCCTCCAGCACCTGAAAACTCGCGCCCGCAGTCGGCATAAGCTGCTGCAATCGCTCCGCTTTGCCGATCAGAAGCATTCCTGTGACTGTAGGGTGCAATATGCCGTTTTCCTCTTTTACAAAGCGTAACGCTTTATCCAATTCTTCATCAGACAATCCCGTCAAAGACTCCTCGCCTTTGCGCATCTTTATAATATCCCGCAGGCGTTTTCTCTCATTCGAATCCAAATCCTCCACAGTCGCGCCAGTCAATGTCTGTGCGGAAAAATCAAGCAGACTCAGCTCTGACAGCCTTGTATTAATCTCATATGGGTACAAGGGAATGTTTTCAGGCGTTCCATCTAATTTTATTCTCCGCCGCAGAATTTTGCCCTCAGAAGATGACACAATGGCCCTGCTCATGGGAATTTCCACCTTTAAAACTTCTTTTCCGTTCTCCATAAGCATTTCGGCTCTGACAGAAACAGCCGGCACCGTTTTGTTGGCAATCAGCGCCGCCACTCCGATTTCGTCAGTATGCTCTTTATGAACGCCTGTAATCGTTCCATCATCCTCCACGCCGAGAAACAAAACGCCGCCTTCCGTATTTGCCATCCCGATAACCGCCTCAATCAGATCATGATCCGGCAGCTTCTTTTTATCACTCTTAAACTCCACAGTTAATGTTTCCTGCTCCGGAATCATTCTCATAATTACCTCCGCTTCAAAACATCCGCCAAACACTTACAATCCATCTGTCAAAATATAACAGCGATAAATGCATTTTAACACACGCCGTGCGTTTTATCAATATTAATTAAACGCACGCGTGCGTTTAGGCGTGCGTTTTCCGTGCGTTTATTTAACAAAAATTTCACAGAAACGAAAGACTCCCTTCATTGACAACCATTTCCGGTATCTTTATCATAATAGATATGTGGAAAACTTTTCGGCTACAAAATATCTGTTCCGAATGATGCTGCTAAACAGAAAAAACATCGATTGAATTGTCGAAGAAAGAAAGGATTGCGATATGTCGTCACAAAATTCAGTAATAGAAGAGATCAGAGATGTTCAGAAAAAAGCCTTTGCCACCATGACTTTCAAAGAAAAGCTCGCCTATTTCTGGGATTACTATAAGGTGCACACAATCGTGGCCGTTATCGTGGTTGTCTTCATCATAACCTTCATCAATTCCTACCGTTCCAACAAACCCTACGCCTTTTACGCGGTTCTGCTGAATGCCAATACCAGCATGGATAATAATGACGCCACTGTCACATGGCCGCAGGAGTTTCTGGAATATGCAGGTATCGACCCGGACGCCTATCAGGTATATATTGACACCACTGTCACAACTTCCGCCAGCAGCGGCGACCAGTACGAAATGGCCAGCCGACAAAAAATGGCGGCCATGATGCATGCCGGAGATATCCAGGCCATCGTGGCAGACACGGAAGCCTTTGAAAGTTATGCACGACTCGAATACTTCTATGATCTGAACAGCGCTTTCAGTGCAGAAGAGCTCGCTCCCTATGCCGACCTGCTCTACTACACGGACGGCGCCGACTTTGATGCGGATACGGGGGATACGCTGGATGAGCTGGAAGCCGCGCAGAAAGCCCTTTACGAAAAGGTGATCGACCACAGCGATCCCGCCGCCATGGAAATGCCCGTGGCAGTGGGCATCCGCATCCCGCAGACGGGAAACAGGCTGGGCGATTCCGGCTACTATGATTATATTTTTGAAGGCGATTACACCTTCCAGGGATACCCCTCCGAGATTGTGATCGGGATTCCGCTGTCGGTGGAGAATCCGGAGATCACGCTGCAATTTTTGAACTACCTGTTTGAAAATAATATGTGAAGGTGCTGCAATTTGCGACATATATGTCATTTTTACAGCAGTTCCCGCAGCATCTGGTTCACTGCTCCCGGATCGGCTTTCCCTTTCATGGCCTTCATGGTCTGCCCCACAAGGAAACCGATAGCCTTCTCCTTGCCGTTCCGATAATCCTCCACGGACTGGGGATTCGCTGCGATCACTTCCTCTATGGTCTTTTTCAAGGCGCCCTCGTCATTGACGGTCTTTAATCCTTTCTCGTCCACGTACCGTTCGGGATCCACATCCTCTTCAAACATCACCTCGAAAACTTCTTTTGCCACCGAGCTGTTGATCTGCTTCGTGTCGGTAAGGGAAATCAATTTCGCCAAATTTTCCGGCGAAAAGCGCAGATCGGAAGCGTCCACCTCCCGCTCCTTCATCAGACGCAGGGTCTCTCCCATAATCCAGTTGGACACCTTCTTGGGCTGCGCCCCCAGCGCCACCGCCGCTTCAAACAAATCCGCCAGCGGCTTTTCACCAGTGATAATCTCGATATCGTAATCGGGAATGTCAAACTCTTCCCGGTAACGCGCCATCTTTTCTGTGCGAAACTCCGGCTGTCTCGCGCGGATTTCCTCTAACATCTCTCCGCTCACGCTGATCGGGGTCAGGTCGGGATCGGGGAAGTAACGATAATCCTGCGCATCCTCCTTGCTCCGCATGGCGTAGGACTCTCCCTTCGCGTCGTCCCATCTTCTGGTTTCCTGCACCACACTCTCTCCCGCTTCAATCAGGTCGATCTGCCGCTCCGTCTCTCCCTCGATGGCCCTTGTAATGGCCTTGAAGCTGTTCAGGTTCTTCATCTCCGTCCGGGTGCCGAAAGCTTCCGCTCCCACCTCCCTGACAGAAAGGTTCACGTCCGCCCGCATGGATCCCTCCTGCAGCTTACAGTCCGACGCACCCAGATATTGGATCACCAGACGCAGCTTTTCCAGATAGGCGATGACCTCCTCGGCGTTTCGCATATCCGGCTCGGACACGATCTCAATCAGCGGCACGCCGGAGCGGTTGTAGTCCACCAGACTGCAGTCCTCCCACTCGTCATGGATCAGCTTGCCCGCATCCTCCTCCATATGAATTTCATGGATGCCGACTACCTTTTTCCCGCCCTGCGCCGTCTCGATCTCCACGCCGCCGTTTCGACAGATGGGCAGATAGAGCTGGGAAATCTGGTAGTTCTGCGGATTGTCCGGGTAAAAGTAATTTTTTCTGTCAAATTTCGCATAGCGGGTGATATCGCAATTCGTCGCCAGCCCCACTGCTATGGCATACTCCAGCACCTGTTTATTGAGGACAGGCAGGGAACCCGGCATTCCCGTGCATACCGGGCAGGTCTGGGTGTTCGGCGCCGCCCCGAAAGCGGTGGAGCAGCCGCAGAATATCTTTGTCTTCGTGGCCAGTTCCACATGGACTTCCAAGCCGATTACGGTTTCGTATTGTTTGCTCATAATAATCTCTCCCTTATTCTCAAAATGCGCACGCTTTCCAGCTCTTCCTGTTCGCACAAAAACAGCGTGATTTATTCATTTCCTTTACAAGTGGAATCCCCTCAGCAAACTGCGGGAATTTCATCCTCGTGGCAGTCGCCAAGGTCATGCATACACAACTTTGGCTCGTTGCTCATGGGAATAAAACACGCTGCTATTAGCATTCTCTATTTATATTTCTCAATTACCGATTCTTGATTATATCAAGAAAATCCTGCGGGGAAACCGCCGAAACTTCTGAGCCATCGAAATCTTTCACATTTCTTGTAATAATATATTGCGCTCCCTTACCCTTGGCACATTTGTCTTGCAGACAATCCTCAAAATCTTTAAACTCTTCATCTGCAATCGCCTTGAGTACCTCCTCATGGCTTGCACCCGCTACCCGAAGAAAACCACACAAATCTGTCAACCATTCCCTTCTGCTTTTCTCCGGCACTTTTCGCAAAATATACCATATATTTGGAATAGAATGAAATGCCAGATATCCCGTCAACTCGTTCCCTGCACATTTCCGAAGTATCCCCGCCGCCGCTTCATAAAATGGTTCTCTCTCCAAAAGGAAGTCGATAATCACATTCGTATCAATTAACACTACCATATCTCTCTGCACGTGCCTCCTCCAGTTCTTTATCCGGATCAAAATCTTTCGGTAAATACTTCCGAATTTCTTCACGTGCCTCATCCAACCTGTGGAATGCCTGCATACCATCATCTGCATTTTCTTCCCGAATTGGCATAAGTCTTTGAATAATCTCAATTAAGAATCTTACATTATCGTCGGATAAGCTGCCTATCATCTGAACCGCCTGTTCCTGTAATCCGGTCATAAGACACACCTCCACTTCCTTCTGTTTAGAAGATATTATACTCTTTCCGCGTGTTTTATTCAATTATCAACGTACACAAAACAAAACATTCCTTCATTGCACTTGTCCGCGTTGCTCGTAAGTATATGCGGCTCTGATCAGCTTCTTCTCCTGAAAGCAGTCCCCGATCAACTGCAGGCCGATGGGCAACCCCTTGCTGTCCTGCCCGCAGGGAACGCTGATGCCGGGCAGTCCCGCCAGATTCACGGCGATCGTATAAATATCGCCCAGATACATCTGTATCGGGTCAGCCAGACTCTCCCCCAGCTTCGGCGCGGTCGTGGGCGCCACGGGACCGAGAATCAGGTCGTATTTGGAAAAAGCCTCATCGAACGCCTTTTTAATCAGCGCCTTCACCTTCAAAGCTTTCAGATAATAAGCGTCATAGTAGCCGGAACTCAAAACGAAGGAACCGAGCATAATACGGCGTTTTACTTCCTCCCCGAACCCCTCGGAACGGGATTTTTTATACATGTTGTGAAGACCCGCGTACTCTTCCGTGCGATAACCGTACTTGATGCCGTCGAATCGCTCCAGATTGGAGCTCGCCTCCGCCGCCGCAATGGTATAGTAAGCCGGAATCGCATATTCCACCAGACTTAAGTCAAACCGCTCCACCACAGCGCCGCTGTCCGCCAGAACTTCCGCAGCCTGCAGCACAGCCGTCCTCACCTCATCACCCAGACCCTCTCCCAGATAGTCGTTTGGTATACCGATGCGCATTCCTTTCACATCTTCCGTGAGCGCCGCCGTAAAATCAGTATCGTCTCTGGAAACGGACGTGGAATCCTTCGTATCATGGGAAGCTAGAACCTCAAGCACCGCCGCGCAGTCCCTCACATCCTTTGTCAACGGGCCGATCTGATCCAGCGAGGAACCGTAGGCAATCAGACCATAACGGGAAACCGTGCCATAGGTGGGTTTCATGCCCACCACCCCGCAGTAGGAGGCCGGCTGTCTGATGGAACCGCCCGTGTCGGAACCGATTGCGTAAATACATTCGTCTGCCGCCACCGCCGCCGCCGAACCGCCCGAAGAACCGCCCGGCACATGCTCGATATTCCTCGGGTTCTTTGTGGGGCCGTACGCCGAAGTTTCCGTGGTGGAGCCCATGGCAAACTCGTCCATATTGGTCTTGCCAAGAATCACCGCCCCCGCCTTCTGCAGATTTTTCACGGCCTCCGCCGTGTAGGTCGGCACGAAATTATGCAGGATTTTCGAAGAACAGGTGGTGCGCAGCCCTTCCGTGCAGATATTGTCCTTCACCGCCACCGGCACGCCGGCAAGCGGCCCTGCGAGCTCTCCCGCCTCGATTTTTGCCTGTACCGCCCGCGCCTGCGCCAAGGCGCCCTCCCTGTCTACCGTTACATAACAGTTGTAATTCTTATCTTCTTTCTCTATCTGCGCAAGCAGAGCCTCCGCAGCTTCCACCGCGGTGGTCTCCCCCGCCCTTATTGCCGTCGAGAGTTGCGTCGCGGTCATATCTATTATATTCATACTCATTTCCACTCCTTATGCAATATCTGCGGAGAATGACCGTATTCTGGTCATTCTCTTATGCGAGACATAGTAATTCTTCGCAAAGCAGCCTTTGCTGCGAGCGTTAGAATTACTTCTCGCATTACTCAAACGTCCGCGGCACCACAAACATCCCGTCTTTCTCCTGCGGCGCATTGGATAACAACCGTTCTCTCTCATCCCCGTTGGTCACCACATCCTCCCGGAACACATTCTCCACCGAAAATACATGGGACATGGGCTCCACGTCTGTCGTGTCAAGCTCGCCCAGCTTGTCGATATAGTCGAGCATCCGCCCCATATCCGACTTCGCCTGCTCTTTCTCCTCATCCGACAGCTCCAGCTTCGCGAGAATCCCTACATATTCTATTGTCTCATCGCTTATGATATTTGCCATGCTTTTTCTCCCTACGCCCTCACTTTAATATGCACTTCCCTAAGCTGCTGCTCCGTCACATCCCCCGGCGCGCCGCACATCAGATCCTGCGCGGAACCGCTCATGGGGAAAGCGATCACTTCCCTGATGTTCTCCTCATTCCGAAGCAGCATGATCATGCGGTCAACGCCCGGCGCCATGCCCGCGTGCGGCGGCGCGCCAAACTGGAACGCATTGTACAGCGCGCCAAACTTAGTCTTCAACGTCTCCTCGTCATAACCTGCGATGGCAAAGGCTTTCTCCATGATCTCCATATCGTGATTTCGCACCGCGCCGGAGGAAAGCTCCACACCGTTGCAGACGATATCGTACTGATAGGCCAGCACTTCCAGCGGATCCATGGTGTTAAGCGCCTCCAGACCTCCCTGCGGCATGGAGAAGGGATTGTGGGTAAAGCCGATCTGTTTCGTCTCCGGGTCACGCTCAAACATGGGGAAATCGTTGATATAGCAGAACCGGTACGCGTTCTTTTCAAGCAGCTCCAGCTTCTGCCCCAGCTCCGTGCGAAGCTGCCCCGCATAGTAGGCCGCCCGCTCCTCCTTATCCGCGATAAAGAAAATCGTGTCGCCCACTGAAAGTCCTGCCAGTTCGCGAAGCTCTCCCTTTTTCTCCTCCGGGATAAACTTGTCGATAGGCCCTTTGTAGCTTAAGTCCTCCGCCACTTCCAGATAACCGAGGCCACCCATGCCCATATCCGTGGCAAATTTTAACAGCTTCTCATGGAAGCCTTTCGACATATCCGCGTGCACCTTGATCGCCCGGACTGTCCTGCCATGAAAAGGCTTGAAGGTACATGCCTGGAAAAAGTCAGTCAGATCTATAATCCGCAGCGGGTTTCTCAAGTCCGGCTTATCCGTGCCGAACTCTAACATCGCCTGCTTGTAGCTGATAATCGGGTAAGGCGCCTTTGTCACCGCCGCCCCCTCCGGCGCAAATTTCTCAAACACGGCGGAGAGTACCTCCTCACCCACCGCAAACACATCCTCCTGGGTCGCGAAGCTCATCTCAAAGTCGAGCTGATAAAATTCACCGGGCGATCGGTCCGCCCTCGCATCCTCATCCCGGAAACATGGCGCGATCTGAAAATATTTGTCAAATCCCGACACCATCAAAAGCTGTTTGAACTGTTGGGGCGCCTGTGGCAAAGCGTAAAACTTGCCCTTATACTTTCTCGAAGGCACGATATAGTCTCTCGCGCCCTCCGGGGACGACGCGCACAAAATCGGCGTCTGAATCTCCAGAAAGCCCAGCTCCGTCATCTTTTCCCGCAGATAGGCAATCACCCGGGAACGAAAAATAATATTGTCCTTCACCTTCTGGTTGCGCAGATCAAGATAGCGGTATTTCAGGCGCACATCCTCTCTTGTCTCTCTGGAAGTCATAATCTCAAAGGGAAGCTGCTTATAAACTTTTCCCAGCACATCCACCTTATGCGCCTCCAGCTCGATGGTGCCTGTGGGAATTCGGGGATTGTAAGTCTCCTCGTCCCGTTTTTCGATCAGTCCCTCAACGGAAACGCTCATCTCCTTGGACAGCCCTTCCAAAAGGGAAGTGTCCCGCATCACCACCTGCAATACCCCGTACATGTCCCGCAGATCCACAAAGGATACGCCGCCATGGTCCCTGATGTTCTCGATCCACCCCGCCACACGCAGCTCTTTTCCGATATCGCTCTCGCTGATTTCCTGTAATGTTACATCCCTGTACTGATTTTTGATTGTCATGGCTACCTCTCCTCTTCATAAATATGTCTTGTATAAGCAGATTCGAGATGCTCCGCATCTCTCATTCGCGGTCTCCGTTCCACTCCGGTTCGCGCAGAACAGACATCCCCCGGATGTCTTGCGCCTCGTCAGAAGGCTTCCGAAACATTCGCTCATGCAAGCATGACTCATGTTCCGTAAGCCTTCTGACTCTGCTTATACGCGCAAAACGCCCCGGAACACATTGCTGTATTCCGGGACGGATATGTTTCATTATCCGCGGTACCACCCGCATTGATAAGCCGCCATCTCCAGACAAGATGAAATTCGCCTTACCCTCTCAATCACTTAACGCGTGTCACGTACTGCCCTAGTCCTGCTCATGACACCCGTGTCATTGACACTCGTGTCACATTTAGTATCTTTCCTCGATGATCCCCTATCGCAAAATTCAGACAGTCTGCTCCGGAGTGTTCCCGTCCCTGCCTTTCACTAACAGCGCTCTCAGTCGGTGACGCCGTATTCCTGTCGCTTCCCTCAGGGTGAGTCTCCTTCATAGCATTTCGCAGAGAATGCTGCTCTTTCGCATTCTCTTATGTGAAGCTTGAAAACACTTAGCGAGGTTCTTTCGAGCCTGGTGTTTTCCTTCACACTTGTATACATGTATAACATAATTCTTTCCAATGTGCAAGTATTTTATGATAAAAATAGGCTATGTACACCAAAAAATACATCTTTTGCATCGCGGGACAGATTTCACAAATAGATTTTCGCCAATCTTCCAAGCCCCGCCGCATCCATCTCCACAAATCCGCCTGTCTCTTCACTATACGAGGCAAAGGAAATCCCGTCGTCCCCCTTACGAATCCGGTAAATACTGCCCTGCGTGATACATGCCGCCCTCCCTGTATAGGGAATCGGCTCCGGGCAGACCGCCTCCAGAAGCGCAAACAGAACCGCTCCGTGAGCTGTCAGAAGAACCCGCTCCGCGTCGTGGAAATCACCCGTTATTTTATCAAATGCCTGTCCGGCACGCTTTACCAGCGTCTCTCTGGATTCCATGCCCGGGCAGTCGCTGTCGGGATACTTTGCCTTCATGTCATTTAACGACATGCCTTCCCCTTCGCCAAAGCCTCGCTCAATGAGAAGTTCTTCCACGGCAATCTTTTCTTTCGGATAACCCAGCCTGTCCGCCGCAATCTCCGCGGTTTCGCGCGCCCTTTTTAACGGGCTTGATACAATGGCATCCATCCGCACGTCAAGCGCGCACAGCTTACGCACCGTGTCGTCCACCTGCGCTCTCCCCTTTTCATTTAAGGGAATATCCGTATGTCCCTGCAGGAGCCGCTTCTTATTCCAGTCCGTCTCGCCGTGACGGAGCAAATATATATCCATGTTCTGATGCCTCTCTCCCTTTTGCCATTCCAGAACCTCTTTTCGGCAAAATTACGCTTCTCAATATCCCTGTTTCTGACGGCTGCTGCCAACCCGGACTTCTTCCTGCGCAGACTTTTGCTTTACACGCCCAGCTTCTTAATCCGGTCAACCGCTTCCACGGTATTTTCGTAGCTGCCGAACGCCGTCAGCCTGAAATACGTCTCACCGCTCGGCCCAAAGCCCGACCCGGGCGTGCCGACCACATTCGCCGTCTCAAGCAGATAGTCAAAAAACGCCCAGCTCGTCATGCCGTTTGACGCTTTCAGCCAGATATAAGGCGCATTGACGCCGCCGGAGACTTGGAACCCGGCCGACTTCAGCCCATCCAGAATATAGGCCGCATTCTTCATATAATAAGCGACCAGCTCTTTCGTCTCTCTCTTTCCTGCCTCGCTGTAGACCGCCTCTCCTGCCCTCTGGATGATGTAAGGCGCGCCGTTGTATTTCGTGCCGTGCCGTCTTGCCCAGAGTCCGTGGAGCGCCACATTTCCCGCCTTAAGCTCCTTCGGAACCACGGTAAAGCCCAGACGCACACCGGTAAAGCCCGCATTTTTCGAGAAAGACCGAAGCTCGATAGCACAGGTTCTCGCCCCCTCGCACTCGTAGATGCTGTGGGGCACGTCCGCCTCTGATATATATGCCTCGTATGCCGCGTCATAGATAATGATGGAACCGTTTTTGTTGGCGTAATCCACCCACTCCTGCAACTGTGCTTTCGTGATGGTGGAACCCGTCGGATTGTTTGGAAAGCACAGATAAATCAGATCCGGCACGGTCTTTGGCAGCTCCGGCGCAAAACCGTTCCACTCTGTGCAGGGCATGTAAATCACATCGCTCCAATTGCCCGTGCTCTCATCGTAGGTGCCTGTCCTGCCCGCCATCACATTCGTGTCCACATACACCGGGTATACGGGGTCGCAGACCGCAATCTTGTTGTCTGTGGCAAAAATCTCCTGAATGTTGCCGGAATCGCACTTCGCCCCGTCGGAGACGAAAATCTCGTCCGCCTCAATCCGACAGCCCCTCGCCCTGTAATCATTCTCCGCGATCGCCGTGCGCAGAAATTCGTAGCCCAAGTCGGGCGCATACCCGCGAAATGTCTTCTCGTCCGCCATCTCGTCCACCGCCCCGTGAAGCGCGCTGATAATTGCCGGGGTGAGCGGTCTTGTCACGTCACCGATCCCCAGTCTTATGATTTTTTTGTCCGGGTTAGCCGCCGCGTAGGCGTTCACCTTCTTACCAATTGTAGAAAATAAGTAGCTCCCGGGTAATTTTAAGTAATTGTCATTTACCTTTACCATGATTATTCTATCCTTCCTTTTTTCTTCTCTCGTCTTTTGTTCCTCACGCCGCTTCTGAGCCGCTTTCTCAGGCCTATATTCCCGTCCTGTGTCTCTTTCTATATTTCCCCCTCAAAAACCGCTGCCGCAGGCCCCGTCATATAGACCAGATCCGCCTCTCTGTCCCATGTAATGACAAGATCGCCGCCAAGGAGCTTCACCGTAACCGTCTCTTCCGTCAGGCCGTTCAGGACACATGCCACGGCAACCGCACAGGCGCCCGTGCCGCAGGCGAGCGTTTCCCCCGTGCCGCGCTCCCACACCCGCATCTGCACGGTATTTCTGTCGATCACCTTCACAAACTCCGTATTGGTACGTCTCGGAAACCGCTCATGATTTTCAAAATAAGGACCAATCTCTTCTATCGCAAGGGAGTCCACGTCATCCAGATACACCACCGCATGGGGATTTCCCATTGACACGCATGTCATTTTATAGTCCCGCCCCTTCACACGGATGGTTTCATCAATCGCCTGCTCGTTCTCGCTGACCACAGGCACCAGCTCTGCCTTAAGCTGCGGCGCTCCCATATTGACCTTCACCTGTTCTACTTTTCCTTCTTTTACAACAAGTGTCAAATATTTTACGCTCCCCGCGCTTATGACGGTGATGTCAGTTTTTTCGGTAAGTCCTTTGTCGTAGACAAATTTCCCCACGCAGCGAATGCCGTTGCCGCACATCTCCGCCCGCGTACCGTCCGCATTGTACATCTCCATCTCAAAGTCCGCCTCAGCTGACGGGTTGATAAAGATCACCCCGTCGCCGCCGATCCCAAAATGCCTGTCACTCAGACGGCGCACCAGTTCCGGCTTTTCCTCCTGCGGTATCCGTTCGCGGCTGCCATCCACATAGACATAATCGTTGCCGCAGCCTTGCATTTTTGTGAATTTCATGTCCATCTCCATTCCGAAACATAATTCCAGTTTTCTTTCAAGTATATATCCATCCTTACAAAAATGCTACCCCGACATACGCAGCGGTCCACATTTTTGTTATGATTCATTACCTTTCACACCCGCATCCGATGAACACAAAATGCCCCGAACCCGTCACGCCCGCATCATGGCGAGAACCATCTGCGCCTCTTCCACCAGATTTGTGCCGCTGTCCATACTGCATTTCTGCAGATAACGGTGCGCCTCCTCCTCGGTCATGTGATTCCGATTCATCAAAAGCGCCTTCGCCTCTTTAATCAACCCTTCCTCCTGCGCGCTGCGCTCTCTGGGGCGCTGCCTTTCCCGCCTCTTTCGCCGCTCTATCGCCTGCCCCATCATATCCACCGTATTAATCAGGTCATGCACCTTAAGCGGCATCGCAAGACTCATAATATCACGAAGATCACACTCCTGCAGCACATTCGCGGAAGCGAGCAGCAGCATCTCAAAACCTTTTGGAAGGCAGGCGTGCAGCTCATGGTACATCATATCGGACATCCGGTAACTGCAGATCACAAGTCCGTCATTCAGATCGTCCATTCTGCTAAGCGCCTGGGAGCCTGTCGTGCATACATTGTCTACCCGAAATCCATTCTTCATAAGCAGATTGCGAATGCCTTTGGCGTCCTCAGGTTTTGGCAGAACCACTATGATGTTGAACACACGCTCACCCCCTCCCCGTATAAAAACATACGTTATTTTATTCTGATTATCCCACAGATTATCGACTAATTTTAAAACCGGTTCAGATACTCGTTTATCTCCCAATCCGTAACCTGGCTGCGGTATCGGTTCCATTCCTCCTTTTTCAGCGCAATATACTTCTCAAATACATGATCTCCCAGCGTCTCTCTCATAAACCCGTCCTTCTCTATGCAGGAAATCGCTTCCGCCAGTGTCCCCGGCAGCTCCTCTATCTTCCGCGCGCTCCGTTCCTGCTCACTCATATGGAAAATATTGCAGTCCACGCTCTCTGGTACAGGTGTCTGTCGCTTAATTCCGTCAAGCCCCGCCCGAAGAACCGCCGCCAGGGCCAGATACGGATTCGCCGTCGGATCGGGGCTGCGAAGCTCCATCCGCACCGCGTCCCCCGCAGCAGCCGGAATGCGGATTAAAGCGCTTCTGTTTGTGGCGCTCCATGCAATATATGTCGGCGCCTCGAAGCCCGGCACAAGTCTTTTATAGGAATTGACAATCGGATTCATAATCGCTGTCATGCCCCGCATATGTTCCATCACACCGCCCAGAAAAGCGTATGCGTCGCGGCTCAGCCCATTGGCGCCTTTTTCATCCGCAAAAATATTTTTCCCGTCCTTCAGAAGCGACATGTTGATATGCATACCGGAGCCGTTCACGCCGTATCTGGGCTTCGGCATAAAACTGGCATGAAGTCCGTGTCTCTTTGCGATGGTTCTGACCGCCAGTTTGAAAGTCATAATATTGTCCGCCGTCGTCAGTGCATCGTCATATCGGAAACTGATCTCATGCTGCGCCGGCGCCACATCATGGTGCGAAGCTTCCACCACAAACCCCATGTCTTCCAGCGTAAGTACCATATCACGCCGCGCATTCTCCCCAAAGTCTACCGGCCCGACATCAAAATACCCCGCCTTTTCGTGGGTAAGCGTGGTAGGCATTCCGTTGTCATCCAGATGGAACAGGAAAAACTCGCACTCCGCCCCCACCCGGAAGGTAAAGCCCATCTCTTCCGCTTCCCGGATCGCCCGTTTCAAGACATAACGCGGATCACCCGCAAAGGGCGTTCTGTCTGGGCGGTATACGTCACAGATCAGACGCGCCACCTTTCCCTGCTGGGGTCTCCACGGAAAAATTTCAAGCGTGCCAAAATCCGGGTGCAGATACATGTCCGACTCCTCCACACCGGCAAAGCCTTCAATGGAAGAGCCGTCAAACATGCAGTCGTTGTCAAGCGCCTTCTCAAGCTGCCCTGCCGTGATCGCCAGATTCTTCAAGTTGCCGGAAATGTCCGTAAACTGGAGTCTGATAAATTCCACGTCCTCCTCCTCGACCAGCTTTATGATATCTTCCCTGCTATAGTTTTTTCTCATGCGATACCGCCTTTCTTTCTCTGCTTATACATAGCGAAAGGGCGCTCTATCCCTGTAAGAACGCCCTTGTTCGGTACAATCATATCAGTTTTTTCATTCTCTTGTCAAGTCAGTGTCTCTCAAAAATCCCCACGCATAAACCCACCCCCACACACATAAACTGTTAAAAAAGAATCACTGTGGGGATTATCTGTATGAGTTCTAAAACCAAAATTGTCGTACTTCATGTAAAAGAGTTAATATATACCGGCATTTTCGCTGCACTCGGTATTCTTTTTATTATCCTGCTCATCATTATGTTTCTGCCCAAAGAAAAGAAGCAGGAGACCATGTCCACCGTGACGCAGCCCGTAAACGACACTTATGTGCCGGGCGTATATACGACCTCTCTGATCTTAAACGACAATGTTGTTGAAATCGAAGTGACCGTGGATGAAAAGAACATCAACGCCATCCGGCTGGTAAATCTGGATGAGGCTGTAACGACCATGTATCCTCTGATCCAGCCTTCCTTTGAGGATCTGGCAGACCAGATCATAAAGAGCCAGAGTCTGGAAGGCATTACATATCCCGACGACAGCAAGTACACTTCCATGATTCTCTTAGATGCCATCACCAGTTCTCTCAACAAGGCGCTGGAAAATCAGGGGGAAACAGAGACCGAGTAGCGTCAACTTTCCTTTCCAAATATTTGGGAAACTATGTAATAAGCCGAATATGCAGGCGGCTGGGGTTCCTTTTTCCCCAGCCGCAAAATCATGTTCCATTTTAAGCCTTTGTTCAAGCTCAAATGACATTATCGTCATAAATATGTATAAAAATATACCTGTCGGCAGGTGAACATGTCACTCCGCCTCACGCTACCTCTCCAAAATCAAGAAACAAGTCCCCGTAAATCCCCGCCTTCACCAGCTCGGAAAATGTATACCGCCCGGACGTCCCGTTCTCAAAATTGTACACCAAAACGCTTTTCTCCTTCGGGTCTACAATCCAATATTCCCTAACGCCCGCCGCCTCATACAGCGCACACTTTCTGATATAGTCCATCGTCCTGCTGGACGGTGACACGATCTCTATCGCCCAATCCGGCGCACCATGGCAGCCTTTTTCATCCAGCTTATCCATATCGCAAATCACTAAAACATCAGGCTCCACATAGTTGCGTTCATCATTCTTGATATAAACCCCAAAGGGTGACAGGATTACCCTGCACGGTCCTCCTTTTTCTATAATAAACGATCTAATTTTAAAATACAGCCACCCCAAAAGCTCCTGATGCGTCAACCCGGGTGTCGCCATCATATACATTTTCCCGTCGATCAGCTCCGCCCGCTCGCCCTCCGGCAGCGCCTCAATGTCTTCGACCGTATATACCCCGTCTTCCGGCATTCTCTCCGAAACATCTGCGCTGTGAGACTTTCCTCCCTCGATCATTCTGAAAATGTCCTCTCTTTCCATTTTTCTGTGTTCCATAAGCCTTGTCCTCCTTTTCGTACGGCAGAAGGCAGGCTATGGTTTGGCACTGCAAAGCTCTCGTGCGTTCCATCATTCGCCTCCGCCGCTATTTAGTTTACAGTTTCTGAGTAAGCGGCAGAAATTGCCCGAATGTGCGAATTGCACGGTTCATTGATTACTCTTAATGAATTTATCATACACTTTCCTATTGTTCCTGTCAAGCGTAAAGTGAAAATCATCTGATCCCGGCACCATGCAGCAAGTGCATGGTACCGGGTGTGAAAGGTAACATGCAGGCTACTTTTCACACAACGCCATACGGCAAGTACATGGTACCGGAGAGGAAAAGTGACAATCGTATCCGTCCAGCCTTCATCAAAGAAAGATTCAGCCTGCCAGGCTGTTGCAAATGAAAGAGATATCTGCAGCAGCCGTTTATTTAATCTAAAGCTCCTCCAGCTGCGCCAGCCAGACCGCCGCGCTTGCATCCGAAGGCATCCGCAGATCCCCTCTGGGCGAGAGCGCCACACTTCCAACCTTGGGGCCGTCCGGCAGACAGGAGCGCTTAAACTGCTGGGCAAAGAACCGTTGATAGAAAATCTTTAGCCACTTCAATATGACATCATTGTCATAAATTCCCGCAAAGGCTATCTGCGCCACCCGGTAAACCTTCGCAGGCTCAAACCCACAGCGCAGCATATAATATAAGAAGAAATCGTGCAGCTCATAAGGCCCCACCAGATCTTCGGTCTTCTGGGAAATCACACCGTCCACGGGCGGCAAAAGCTCGGGGCTCACCGGCGTGTCCAGAATATCCAGCAAGAGCGTCTTGAGTGCTTCATCCCCACAGGTGTCCGCATAGTAGCGCACCAGATGACGCACCAAGGTTTTGGGCACGCCCGCGTTCACGCCGTACATGGACATATGATCCCCATTGTATGTGGCC
This sequence comes from uncultured Lachnospiraceae bacterium, assembly GCA_910584725.1. Taxonomy (GTDB): domain Bacteria; phylum Bacillota; class Clostridia; order Lachnospirales; family Lachnospiraceae; genus UBA3282. The sequence goes on from CAJUBE010000001.1 coordinate 30,483, forward strand.
CAGCCCAGGGCAAGCTCCGACATATCTCCGGTGCCGATCACCAGACCGCCCGTCCGGTTGGCAATATCCATCAACACCTGCGTCCTCTCCCTTGCCTGCCCGTTCTCATAAGTCACATCATGGCAGTCGCCGCTCTGGCCGATATCCCGGAAGTGTACATTCACCGCCTCTTTGATATCCACCTCCCGCAAGGTCGTTCCGAGCAGACGCGCCAGCCTGCAGGCATTGTCATAGGTTCTGTCCGTGGTGCCGAAACACGGCATCGTGACAGATGCTATTTTATCTCTGGAAAGCCCAAGCATATCAAAGGCCCGCACTGTCACCAGTAGCGCAAGGGTAGAGTCAAGACCGCCGGAAATCCCCAGCACCGCCGACTGACAGCCGGTATGCTCATACCTTTTTTTCAGGCCGCAGGACTGAATGGACAAGATCTCATTGCAGCGTTCCTCCCGCTCTTTTGCCTGATCCGGCACAAACGGCCTTGCTGAAAAACGCCTTTCCAGAAACGTCTCCTCCTCTTCCATATGAATCGGTACAATCCGGTGTTCGCGCAGATTTTCTCCCTGATAGCTGCTCATTCTGCGCCGTTCGTGGGAAAGCCTGTGTATGTCCAGATCCGCATAAATAACACCTGTTTCAAATCGCTTCGCCTGTGCCAGCACCGTGCCGTTCTCCGCAATGATGTTGTGCCCGCCGAAGACCAGATCCTGGGTAGACTCCCCCTCCCCCGCCGAGCTGTAAATATAGGCCGCAATCTGTCTTGCGCTGGCGGATTTCACCAGCATCTCCCGATAAGCGTCCTTCCCCACCGTCTCATTGGAGGCGGACAGATTGACGATCACCGTCGCCCCCGCCAGCGCGTGGGCCGTGGCCGGGGACTCCGGCGCCCAGATATCCTCACAGATCTCGCATCCCACAGTCAGTCCTCTCACCGCATCTACCTGAAACAAAATATCGGTTCCGAAAGGAATTTCTTTTCCCTCATATAAGAAAGGCTCCGGCTGCTGATTTCCCGGCACAAAATGTCTCGTCTCATAAAATTCCGCATAGGAGGGAATGTTTCGTTTTGGGATAAAGGCGAGCACCTCCCCGTCCTGCAGAACCGCCGCCACATTGTACAGCTTATACCCTTTAACCAGAGGCAGTCCCACAAAGACTAAAGCGTCGCTGTCCTCCGTGGCCGCAGCCACCTCCGTCAGCGCATCCATAGCCTGCGTCAGCAGAATCTCCTGCAGGAACAGGTCGCCGCATGTATAACCGGTGAGACAAAGCTCCGGAAAGACGATCAGCTTTGCACCATGGCGCACCGCCTCCTCAATACCTTTGCCAATTTCTTTCGCATTATAGCGCGTATCCGCCACCCTGATTTTCGGTGTCACCGCCGCCGCCTTGATAAATCCCTGTCTCATAGCCTTTAATCCCTTTCCTTTTCTGATTTTCCACTGTGATGTCAAAAATTGCGCCGATTTCTTATATCAAACAGAACGCCCGAAACGGGGCTTCTTAATTCTGTTTTTAATCCCTTCCGCACAGTCACTTCCCTGTCAGCCTCTCCAAACAATCATAATTTCTGTTATATACGCTCTGTTATTTTAATGTGAACACCTGTTATTTCAACTCGCATTTTCCTTGTAAACGCTGAATTTTTCTCATTTCGTCCCATTTGTTATAAAATTTCCAGAAGTTACGAAATAGCAGTTCCTTTTCTGTGTTAAATCTTGTTTTACTTTTTTCTTATCTTCTTTTTCTTAAATTTGTCGTCACCGATGCGGCTTTTATCTCACGGCACACATTTTTGACTCTCTCACCATCTTCGCGAAGCAGCAGAGTTGATTCCCGCCTGTTCCTCTCTGCCCATTTCCCAATTCCATATGTCCCGTTATTTTTTATCCGTCCCGCTCTCCTTTTCTCTTGCCGCAGTTTTCACTCCGCGCATCTATTTTCCCCGTTTTACATAAGTTTTATCCTCACATATTATAAAATTACGGCTGGTTTTTATCTCTTTCCTGCTCCGTTCATCCGCGCATAAATCTTTCCTTTATTCGTGCTGTTTTGCACTTATTTTCAAGCATTAATTCATGTTTTAACACTGGTGTCTCTCTGCTTTTCAAGCTCTCCCGGCTTTCATAAGATGTTCTACTTCCTCCGCGGAGAAAGAGTAGTTTCTGTTACAGAAATGACAGTGCAATTCCACTTCTTTTCCCTCGCTGATCATCTCCCGCAGTTCCTTTTCCCCGAGACTCAAGAGTACCTTCTCCACACGCTCCCGGCTGCAGTCGCACCGAAAGCTCACCGGTGTCCTGTCCGTGATCTCCAGTCCAAACTCTCCCAGCACGGTTTCCAGAAGCTCCTCCGGCGTCTTTCCCGCCTCCAACAGTTCCGTTACAGATGTTATCTTTGCCAGCTTTTCTTCCAGTTGACTGATTACATCCTCCGAGGTAAAAGGCATAAGCTGTACGATAAAACCGCCCGCCTGCCGCACAGTATTGTCCCGGTTCATCAGTACGCCCAGCGCCACCACAGAGGGTATCTGCTCGGAGGCCGCAAAATAATAGGTCAGATCATCCGCAATCTCTCCTGTCTGCAAAGTCACCGTTGAGGCATATGGCTCCTTCAATCCCATATCCTTCATCACGTGCAGAACACCCGCGCCGATCACACCGCCCACATCCAGTTTTCCCGCGCCGTTCGGCGGCATCATAGCCGAAGGATTATCCGCGTAACCCTTCACATGCCCTGCCGCGTCCGCCGTCGCCGTAATGCCGTGCACCGGGCCCGCGCCTCTGATCTGCAGAGTGAGCACGTCCTTTTCGCCTTTGAGCATACTACCCATCATAAGAGCGCCTGTCATAAGTCTGCCAAGCGCCGCCGTCACCACAGGGCTTGTGTTGTGGGCTGCCCGCGCCTCTTCCACCAACTCCTTTGAAGTCACCGCAAAAGCACGTATCTGCGCGTCCGCCGCGGTGGCTCTCACCATATAGTCTCCTGTGTATTCTTTCATATTTTCCTCCGTTTCGAAGCGCTGCTCTTCATTTTTGCCTCCATATTTCATTGCTTTCCCAGCCCTTATGAAATACCTGTCGTTTCAGACATCACCTGCTGATTTGCCGTGGTCGCCGTTCCCTTCCTCGCCACCACATAGATCCGTTCGCTCTCCCCCGTCACTTTCCCGTGGGTATCCGCATCAAACGCCTCCAGAAATTCCAGTCCTGCCTGCGAAAGAAACGCCTTCATCTGCTCTAGGCGATAGCCCCGCTGGTAATGCACCTCCTGAAAACGCCGGAATAAAGTGCCCTCCGCCACAAAGACCGTCAGGTCGTACTCGTTGATCTCCTCTCCCTCATGATAATAATTTTCCCAGATAAAGCTGCAGTCTTCACGGTTTTCCGCGATTGTGGCGTCCCCGATCACGGCGGCATATTTATGGACGGTATTGAAATCAAAGATAAAAATCCCCTGCGGATACAAATAATTGTTGACCCGCGCAAAGGTCTGCACAATATCTTCCTCATCCAGCAGATAATTCAGGCTGTCACAGACGCTGACAACCGCACCCACCGTGCCGTAGAGCTCCAGTTCCCGCATATCCTGCAGCAGATACAGAATGTCAAGTCCCGACCGCTCCCGTTTGTCCATGGCGATCCGCAGCATCTCTTCCGCATTATCCACGCCGATCATGTCATAACCTTTGTGCGCCAGAAGCTCCGTCAGCGTGCCTGTCCCACAGCCAAGGTCGAGGACTGTGTTTCGCTCCTGCCGGAGATTTTTCCCCGTCTGCTCCAAAGCTGTAGACATATCATCTGCTTTTTCCTCTCTCTTCCCACTGGAATCCGCATGCTCTTCCCTATTTTCGTTTTTGACACGCATGTCATTTATCGCATTCTGGTCATTTCCTGCACAATTTTCCCCTTTTGACACATCATCCACACCATGCCGTCTAAAGATCTCCATTAAGAAATCACGCCATTCCTCATAGGGCGTATCGTCCATCAGTTCGTCATATACTTCCGCGAAATCTGTGTATGCTTCCATGTTCTAATCCATCCTGCCGTTTCTTTTTGTTCTTAGAAGCTGTAATTCTTGTGGCGCAGACTGCTGAGGCTGCGCCTGTCAGTCAACAACCCCGCCGCAAGCAACGGGGCATCAAATTTCAAACGCCCCAAGGGGCGGGGTATGTGACCCTCGCGGCATTCGCCAAATGTCTGCTTCGCATCCGCTTGGCTCATTGCTCGCGGGAATCAAATTCCAGATGCCTGCAGCTCCAGTTCTCCGTCAAACGCTCCCGTCTGGCTGCCCACTCTCTGCAGAGGAAATACAAAGGTGGCGTGCTCCTCAAAAGGCTCGTCGCTCCCCAGACTGTCCACTTCTTTTCCATCCACATAGAGCGTGGTCTTCCCCGACGTCCCCTCCAGTTTCAGATTCACCCACTCACCTTTCGGCAGCGTATAGTCAAATGTGTAGGTCCGCCCTTCTCTGGTAAAACCGACCTTTCCCGTCTCCGGCTCCACTGCATAGAACGCCCACTTTCCGTAGGCACAATCGCCCTCAGCAATGATCTGTGTCCGCCGTGCGGGCTGTCTCACGCTCCCTGCCCTCTCCCGGCTCTCCGCCGGGGCATCCGGCTCCAGACACACCTCTATCCGCACCTCATAATCCGGCTCCACTGCCACTGTCTCATCATAGAGATAAGAAACATTCAAGAAATCGTAAGCCGACTTTTCAGGGACTGACGGCGTCCGTTCTGCTCCCGACTCCGGCTTCTCCCCACCCCAGAGCCGCGCGGACAGCGCCCCCAGAGGCTCCATAAACCGCTCGTACAGATCATACTCGCAGATTCCCACATCCAGATTGCCGCTCATATCATTCCAGATCATGTATACCGCGCCAAGCATCTGCGGCGAATAAGCGGGCACGCTCTCGCGCCTGTTATAGTCATAAAAACGGTTGGGCGCCCAGTTTTCATACAGATCCCTGCCGTCCAGACGATCATACCCCCCGCCGGGTATAATGTAAAGATGGTTATTCTGCATGTTGATCAGAGAATACCCCGCCTCGTACATTTCCATTGGGTCTGCCCAGACCGTACTCCATATGTTCATCTGCAGATTTTCCGGCGCGGGCATCGTCGTGCCGCCCATATTGCTGAGGCTTCCCCATAGGCGCACGGTCTTTCCCGATTCCTGCGCCAGACTGTTGATCCTGTTCAGATACTGCCGGTACTGCTCCCCATCGCCGTAATATTCGTCCATGCCGATATTAACGATCTCTGCATCGCGAAACGCGCCCTCTTCCTCATCCAGCGCCTCCCGCCAGATTTCCTCTACAAAAGTGACAGCCTTGTCATTTCCTAAATCAATCTGATCCACCGATTCATTGGATGCGCGCAGCGCATACTCGGGGCAGCGCTTTGTGATGGAAAGCGAATGGGCAGGCGTATCAATCTCCGGCACCACCGTCACACCGTAGGTTTTCGCCGTGACAATGAACTGCGCAAGCTCTTCCTTTGTATATACATACTCCTCCGGCGTAGGGCTCTCTCCACCTGCCTGCATCCCCAGAGCGTCGGATTCCAAGCGGAACGCACTCTGAGCCGTCATAGCCCGCTTGGCCGAATCGGTCAGACCGCTGGTGGCAAGAATCTCATTGTCATTCAAGTGAAGGGTCAGATCGTTCATCTTGCACCATGACATTGTCTCCATGATCCGATAGAGCGTGTCCAGCGATACCGGTTTTCTCGCCACGTCGATGCCAAAGCCCCGCACCTCATAGAGCGGATAATCCCGGATCCGTCCCTGCGGCGCATTTCCTCCTGCATCCGCAGACAAAAGCTGCATCAAAGTGACTGTGCCCCAGCGCAGACCTGTCGCCGCTTCCGCTTTTATGACACACTTGTCGGTTATGTCGCAGGTGTATCCTTCCTCTCCCAGACCGTTTTCTTCTTCGGCGTAGCCAAGATAGATATCTCCCGGTTTGAGATCGTCCGCCGTCCCCTTGCAGACAGTCAGCTTTGTAGGAAAATGCAGGTTCTTTTCCAAACTCTCGCCCATCAGCGCCGCGATATTCCAGAGCGCCTGCTCGTCCGCACTCTGTTTCACGGCTGTTCCCGTCCCGCCCGGCTCCGCCTGCCAATCCGCTGCTTTCGGCTGCTTCCCGTCTTTCGCGGGCGGACGGCTGTCGGTATCCACAATAATCCGCGCACTTTCCCGCAGCTGAAAGTACCCCTGACCTTCCCGCCACTCCGCAACCGAGGGAAGCACGCCGCTGATCCCGCCAAGCAGGTCACTTTCAGATTCCGCCGCCGCAATCCGGCAATCCGACAATCCACTCCCTGCCGCAGCGCCTTCCCCATCAGACAATCCGTACCCCGCCGCTGTCTCTGTCGTATCAGACATCGTATCCGCCGCAGGCACCTCCACCACAAAGGAAACCTCTCTCGTTCCCTCCCGGCCTTTTGTGTCCTCCACCCGGTATCCCACCGTCACTTCCTTATCCTGAATGGTGTCGTAGATTCTGCCGTCCGTACCGATCACCTGTTCCAAGTCCGCACCGATCAGCGTTACGCGAAAACCTTCCGGCGTTTCCGGCATAACGAGTCTTCTTCCGCCCTCCGCCGTCCTTTCAATAACAGGTGCTTTTAATTTATAAGCCGTTGGCTTGTCCCCGTAAACCTCAAACTCGTACAGAGATACATTCTGGTACAGGTCAGAAAAATCCGCGGATTCTTTTGACACCGCATAGGTGGAAAGCCGCAGAAAGCGCACGTTCGCAGGCGCATCCAGAACAATCTCCTGCCTGAGCGTCTCCGGCGCAGCATCAAAAGAGGCCAGCGTTTCGTAGACCGCGCCGTCCGCAGAACCTTCCAGCGCGTAGGAAACGGCGTTGGCCCTCTCCCATTTCAGTACAACAAAAGAAACTGAAATTTCTTCGGGAAATTCCAGTTGAATATAGTGGGAAGCGTTCTCCCTGTTATTCTCGCTTGACCAGCGGGATGCAAGGTCATGATCATTGCCGTCGATCGCCATAGCCGCGGACAGCGACTCCTGCTCCACACTGTCACAGGTCGCTTTCACACCCTTTTTCAGAGCCAGATTCGGATTATCCTCCCCGAATTGCCCCCGCAGAAGAACCCCGACCAGCCCGGCTGCCGCCAAAACTACCGCAATCGCAGCAAAAACCAGCGCATATTTTTTTCTGTCCCTCTCCTTAGTCATCCGCGATCCCATCCGCCAGGGTTCCACAGCTTCTTTCCCGACTTCCCGATCCTTTCATTCTTTCCTTTTCCGTTCTCCACAATTCCGCCTATTCCCATCCTGCCTTTTCCCACGCTCCGTCCCTGAAATTTCTGTGCAGTATTCCCCGCCATCTGCACGGAAATGCCGGATGGCGCACCTGCTTTCCTTATGCGACCAGCGCGCCCAAAAGCCCATAGGAGAGAATGGACATAATCACCGTGGCGATGGCAATGCCCAAAAGCTCCGCCAGAACCGCCTTTTTAAAGTCAACATCCAGCAGCGCGGCAATCAGAGACCCCGTCCACGCCCCCGTGCCCGGAAGGGGAATCCCCACAAAGAGCACCAGCCCCCAAAATTCATAACGCTTGATATTGTCGCTTTTGCTCATAGCGCGGTTTTCCAATTTCTCAATGATGCCACGGAAAAGCTTTATTTTTTTCAACAGCTTAAAAATCTGTTTGATAAACAGTAATATAAAGGGAATCGGGATGATATTCCCGACAATGCAGATCGGAATCGCCGTGGTGATCGGCACCTGTAGAAGCTTCGACACAATCAGGCCGCCGCGCAGCTCCAGAATCGGAATCATGGAGATGATAAAAACCACGATCTCCTTACTCACATATCTTCCCAGTGTATTGGCAAAAGCCACCGCTAAACTTTCCATATTTTACCGTTCCTCCGTTTATTTTACGCATTAAATCATAATATAACTATATTAAAGTACCGCATTATCTCTATATTTTCACCGGGTTTTGCTTCTATTATTATAAGTATATGTATCATATACGCATGAAAAACACTCTCCGCTGATTTTTATCCGCAGATTTCATCCAAAGCCCGATACAAAGCTTCCATCTGCTCGTCTGTCCCTATCGTAATCCGCAGGTAATTGTCAATCCGCTCCTTATCCCACCACCTGACATAAATGTCATTTTCTTTCAGCCGCTCAAAAATTTCCCGCGCAGGCATTGTTTTGTGGGAGGCAAAGATAAAATTGGCAGAGGACTTCTGAAAAACAAACCCCAGCCCGGAAAGCCGCTCCTCCGCCCGCGCTCTCGTGGCCATAATCTTTTTACAGCACGCTTCAAAATATGCCTCATCCTGCATGGCCGCTGCGCCGAGCTCCAGAGCCGCCGTGTTCATGGTGTAGGAATTAACGGAATACTTCACATCATTCAAATAGCGAATCAGCGCAGGCTGCCCCATGGCATACCCGATCCGCATACCCGCCATGGATCTGGACTTGGAGAAGGTTTGCACCACCAGCAGATTATCGTATTTGTCAATAAGCGGCAATGCGCTCGTTCCGCCAAAGTCGATGTACGCTTCGTCCACAATCACCACCACATCCCGGTTCGCCGCTGCGATCTCCTCCACCTTGTCAAGCGGCATCCGCACACCCGTCGGTGCATTGGGGTTCGGAAAAACCACGCCGCCGTTTGGCTGACAATAATCCGCCGGGCAAATCCGAAAGTCCGCGTCCAGCGCCTTCCTCTCATACGGTATTCTGTACACATCCGCCCACACATCATAAAAAGAGTAGGTGATGTCCGGGAAAAAGACGGGCCTGTCCGAATGAAAAAACGTCAAAAACGCCATGGAAAGCACATCGTCCGAGCCGACGCCGATAAAAAGCCGGTCTGTGCCGATATGGTAACGCGCCGCCAGCGCCTTCGCCAGCTCTGTCTGTTCCGGGAACTCAGGGTAAAGCCTGAACTTCTCCGCACTCAGGCCGGCCGCCGCCTTCGCCACGCCGGGCGCGGGCGGGTACGGATTTTCATTGGTATTTAATTTAATAATACCTGCCTTCTTCGGCTGCTCCCCGGGTGTATAAGGCACCACCCTGCGCACATTCTCTTCCCATTTCATCTTTCTATCTCCTTGTCGTTAATTCCATCACCAGAGAAGACCGTTTTTCAGGGCTTCTCTCATGTGAGACATAGTACATCTTTGCGAAGCAGCCTTTGCTGCGAGCAATTAGATGTACTTCTCACATTGCCACTCCGCCGCAAGCTTCGTATACGCCGCCGCCTGCTCCTCATTGCCAAGCTCCTGATAGCACTTGGCAAGCCCCCGCAGAGGAAGATCGCCGCCGCTGTGTATATCTAAAATGCTCTCCGTCTCGTATGCCGCATTGTACAGCCAGACGACCGCCTCGTCATAATCTTCTCTTTCCATATAAAAAGCGCCCAGTTCACAGCAGATTTCCGCACACCCTTCGGACGCCACCGCTTTCATGGCGTATTTGAAGAAGTCCGCCACATCCCCGGCAAGTCTTGCCGCTCTCGCCGCCACACAGGCCGCCTCCATCAGCTCTTCTTCTCCCCGCTTCTCATCTTTGCATGATTCCTGAAAAAAAGCCCGCGCCGCCAAAAAATCCTTAGTCTCCCCGGAGATAAAAAGCTCCTTCGCGTAAATATTGTGCAGTCTTTTATCAAGGTATTCTCCCGCCTCTGTCAGCCGCGCAAAAGCCGCCAGATCCCTGTCCTTGTGGTTTTCCTCCGGCAGATGTTGAATGCAGATTTCGCTGTCATAAATAACAGGTGTAATTCCCACTTGCTCATGAATCGCCCCCTGCCACCGAAAGGTGCGGTTTCTCCTGAAAAGCTTGGGGCGCAGCTCCTTGTCATAGTTGTAGATGGTGCCGTTTGCCAGTTGGTTTACATAATACATCTGCACAATCTCAATCTCCGGGAGCAGCGCCTCCTTCATCTGCAGGAAGGCGGCCCGGTTCTCTTCATCCAGCACCTCGTCCGCATCCGCGGAGTAAATATACTCCATCTTTGCCTTGGAAAAGGCAAAATTTCTCGCGTCGGAAAAACTGCCTGTCCACGCAAAATCGTATACTTTGTCCGTATACTCCGCCGCAATCCGCTTCGTACCATCCACAGAGCCCGTATCTACAATAATCATCTCATCCGCAAGCCCTTTCAGGCTGTCCAGGCATCTGGCTAAAATCCGCTCTTCATTTTTCACGATCATGCATACGCTGATTGTGACCATGCGTATTATTCCTTTCCGTTTCCCGGCATTCTGCACCGCGTTTCTTCCCGTCTGTTGACATCCGGCCCGCGCTCTGCTCCTGTCTGCGGCATTCAGCCTTGCCGTCACCGATAAGAAAACAGCACCTCCGCCCACATTCTCTCCTCCACGGGCAGCCACACTTCATTTTTTCCCGCGCGAAACAGCAGATTCTCATAGCGGTGCTTCTTCACGAACTGCTCCGAAGGATAAAGCAGATATCTTGTCGTAAATGACCTGTCTCCGAACCGCTCGGACATATTTACGACACATGTGTCATTTGCTCTGCGCAGTCTCTCCCTGCCGAGCAGACGATACCTTCTGCCATCCCAGTTGTAAATCCTGACCTTGTCTCTCATTGTGCCTCCGTTCCCGACAGGCACATCTCTCCACACATCGTTACAAGTCACACATTCATTAGATAGAGTAACACACTCCCCCGTCGATTGCAATTCAAACCCGTATAAGATATAATCAATCTCGATCTCTGCACGCTCTCACGGACGTTGCCGCAAGTGCAAAGTTCCGGGCTGAACTGTTACAATCAGCCCAATAACACCCGAAGAAAGGATTCACGCCATGAACACACCCAAAGACGACCACAGCGTCACCGGCAGTCCCCTTATGTGTCTTGAATTTATTGTCATCCAGACGATCATCTGGGGATTTTTGCTCCACATCCTGTCTTACTTTTTGGAGCTTTTCGTCATTATGCCCCTCTCCGACTATCTGAAAAGCCTGTCCCCCTTTATCCCGGGTTTGTACTATGCGCTGAAGCTTTTTGCATGGCCCGGCGTCATGATCACCGCGCTGGTGATCACGATAATCCGCTGTATTCTGCGCCGTACCACCGTCACCCTGTCCGGAAGCACCGTCATCATACAGCGGCCGCGCCACACAGACCGCCTTGCCGTGACGGATTTTATCCGTCCGAAGACCGTGGAATCCTATGTCAGCGTTCGTTTCGCCGCCTGGGTATTCCGCAAACGTTATCTGATTTTCCGGGGTGATACGGGAAAAGAAGTCAAATACAGACTTTATGAATACAGCGAAAAAGATCTGGAACATGTAACGCAGCTCCTCACGCGGGTAACCCGCACAGAAAATCTTGACGAGGACTACAGGACGGAAGTCATCATGGACGCTTTTCAGAATAAAACGGAAATCCGCCTCGATCCCCGGCGGCTCTGGGGACGCATGGCGGGTCGGCTTACCATGTTCTGCGTATTTTCTCTGACAGTTTTCATCGTATTCACCTGTCTGTACTACAGTCTGCTGTTTGCCCCCGGGCGATATGGTTCCGGCTCCGCGCTCACCCAAATCGCGGGCTGCGTCTCCGTTCTGATTTCCCTCGGCAGCCTTTTCCTGCTCTGCCGCTCCCTGTGGGCACTGGCTGTGGGTGCCGTACAGAAATCTTCCTGCCCGCAAAAAATCATTTTCGCAGGCGACATGCTGCAAATTGACCAGTCCCTTTACAATATAAACCGCATACAACAGATTGTTATGAATCCGCCCGACAAAAAACTGCCTCTGTTCGGCCATTACCAGATCACGGTAATCACCACGGACGGCAGACACAAATACTGGCTTGGCAATCACGCGGGGCTGGCATACGGCACCTGGAGGACACTCTGCCGCAATATGCAGAACCTGCTGATCGCCTGTCCCGCCAGACTGATTTATCGATAACAGCCGTTTTTTGCCACAGGCTGCAGACTGCCCTGACATCATTTCCCATTGCCGCTCAATCCGGTATGACTCTGTACAAAAAACCGCTGTTTTAACACCGGCATGAAAGCATCAATCCCTCTCTGCAGCATCAGGGGCAGCCCCACCCCCGCCGCCAGATAGACCATCTGAAAGGCCTCCGAACCTTTCACCAGATAATAGTAGTCGATATCCGCATAAAACCGCACAAAGTCAAAGTCCGCCAGATACCCCGTGTGGGCGGCAGCCCCCGCCAGAACCATCTTTACGAGCATAAACGCCATGACATGGTGCATCATCACCGCGTAAGTATTGCGGCCCAGATACAGGAGGAAGCCTCCCGCCGGATTCTGTGCCGCGTCTTCATCACTTTGCCTGCCATCACAGAGCGGGGAAAGCAGCCTCGCCGCCCGCAGCCAAAAGGCAATACCTGACACCGCTGTCACATACGGAATCACCGGTCCGTTGGCAAAGCCCGTGACCCACACGCTGCTGTAGGCCAGCCCGTTGCAGCACAGATGCAGGAGCACCTGTATGCCGAGCACTACGGCGAAATAGGGCACATTCCCAAGCTTATCCCTCGGTTCCAGCTTCTTCTTATAAAACTGCCCCATCTGAAAGCAGGGATAGAGAAAAAGAATCCGTCCCGGCGTCTTGTACAGGCCCCAGACATGCCCTTCCATGGCAAACCACACCACAAGCATCCCCACCGCCAGAGTACCGATCAGAATCAGCCACTCGCTGTTTATACGCAGCCGCCCGAGCAGAAGCCGCATACACAGATTCATCATCTCTACAATAAAGAGCACAGGCACAAACCATGCCGCGTAATTCAGAATAAACTGATAGCCATTCAAAAACGGCGTCACAAACAAGGTCTTTAAGGAGACCGCCTCCCCCATGGCAAATCCGCCGAAAGCCCGCATCGCCGCCGCCAGAAGCCCGTACACCACATTCCAGATCAAATATGGCAGAAGAAGTCTCTTCGCCTTCTTTTTCAGATAGGCAAATGGCCGGCTCTCCTCCTCTTCCCGATAAAAATAGCCGGAAATAAACATAAAGAGCGGCACATGAAAAGAATAGTAAGGAAACAGGCCGCCCACCGTTAAAATATCATACCCCGAGTGGCCGGCCACGATCATGAGGATAGCGAGGGCGGAAAGAATGCCGAAGGTGACGTTGTACTCCCGGGACTCTGTTTTTCCCCTCTCTCTCCGTCCATATGACACATGCGTTATTTTATTCTCCCTCTCCATCACAACTGACATCTTCCTACTCTTTAGAAATAAATTCATTATCATATTGTATCATGCCATGATTGGAATATCCATAAAAGATATTGAAAAATATGCCGCGGCCCTCTAAAATAGGCATATGTATCCCACTACCAAACAGCCGAACAATGAAATGGACAAAAGCCATGAAAAAACACTCGTTATCAATTATATTTTATCCACTCTCTCTTCTTCTGCTGGCGGGAATCCTCACGGCCTGCGGCCCAAGCGGCGCCCCCGCAGGCATGGAAGCAGCGGACGGCAATGCAGCGGAAACGCCTGCCCCGCTCCCAAGCGAAAGCCATCTGCGCGCGTTTACGACAGTGCAAAACCTTGCGGACGAAAATTTCACCCCTGCTGCCCCGCAGGACATTCCCCGCAATTCCCTCGCAGACCTAAGCGTCCCCACCTATGTCACGAAAGTGGAGGACACCTGGTTTATCGTGGACTGCTACCACGATCAGGTGATTTACCACGATAACCTCACGGACCCTCTCACAGACTGGCAGATTTTAACAGATGAAATCGACAAGGGACATACCCTCGCCAGCGACGGAACCGTCTATCTTGTGGACGACACGGAGGGAAACCGTGTTCTTGTTTTTGAAAAGAAAGAGGGCGTTTTCTACCACACCCAGACGCTGGATGAAGTCGGAAACCGCCCTCACTATATTGTCTATGACGCCCCCACGGACACCTTTTATGTGTGGAGCTCCATGAACGGCGAAATGTATCTGTGCCGCCACGACCCCAGCAGCCCGCAGATGTATCTCACACAAATCCGTACCATAGACGCCCTGAAAGAGACCTACGTGCGCTCCTTCACGATCGCCGGAAACGATATCTATTTCGTCTCCGGCATCCCCGGCACACCCGCCGTCATACAGGCTGACCTGTCCACCTTTGAAGTGAAGAAGACTTATCCCGTACCTGACGCGATCGCCGGCATGGTACAGCTCACCTTTGCCGAAGGAAACTGCTATATCACCGTCTCCACCGATATCACGGGAAATCAGGACTTCGCCACCATCATCCGCGCAAAAGATCTGGAAGACCTTGCCGCCGGTAAATACGAGGATATCTATGAAAATTTCATCGGCGGCGGTACGCCTTACTACATAACCCAGATAGATAACAGCTATTATTTAACCGAACACCGCATTCCCGGGCACGCCGTCTGGAAATTCGATATCACGAAGGACGGCGTGGAGAACGTGGAAGCTGTTTACTAATCTTCAACCACACCATTGATACTGCGGAGCACAAACAGCACCGCCAGCATCAGCACAACGCCCACGGGGAGCGCAATCCACGCACTCTTCACAAAACCTGCCACAATGTAGGTGGCAAAGGACACCACCGCCGCCAATACTGCATAGGGAAGCTGGGTCGTCACATGGTTCACATGCTCGCACTGTGCCCCCGCGGAAGCCATGATGGTCGTATCGGAAATGGGCGAACAGTGGTCGCCGCACACCGCACCGGCCATGCAGGCGGAAATGGACATAATCATCATCTGCGGATCGCCATTCTGGAACACCGCCACCACGATCGGAATCAGAATACCGAAGGTTCCCCAGGAAGTGCCCGTCGCAAAAGCGAGGAAACACCCCACCACAAAGATAATCGCAGGCAGGAAGTTCATAAACGCGCCCGCGCTGGACTCCACCAGCCCTGCCACATACAGATCCGCGCCCAGACTGTCCGTCATCGCCTTGAGCGTCCACGCAAAAGTCAGAATCAAAATCGCAGGCACCATCGCCCGGAATCCTTCCGGAATACAATCCATACACTCTTTAAAGGAAAGCACCCGGCGGATCTGATAGAGAACAATCGTGATAATCAGACCGAAAAAGCTGCCCAGCGTCAGCCCCAGAGACGCGTCGGAGTTGGAGAATGCCTCCACAAAGCCCGCCCCCTCAAAGAAACCGCCCGTGTAAATCATGCCGATCACACAGCAGACAATCAGCGCCGCAATGGGAATCAGCAGATCCACAACGCCTCCCTTGGCGCTTACTTTCTCTTCCTTCACATTCTCGTAAGGCCGTCCCTCCGTGGTGAAAAGATCGCCCTTTCTGGCCGCGTTCTTCTCATGCTCCTTCATCTTGCCGAACTCTGTCTTCATCAGCACCATGCCGACCATCATAACGATCGTCAGAATCGCATAGAAATTGTAGGGAATCGCGCGAATAAAGATGGAAAAGCCGTCCTCGCCTTCCACAAAACCCGTCACCGCAGCCGCCCAGGAAGAGATCGGCGCGATGATGCACACCGGCGCGGCGGTCGCGTCGATCAGGTACGCAAGCTTCGATCTTGACACCTTAAACTTGTCCGTCACAGGGCGCATCACGCTTCCCACGGTCAGACAGTTGAAATAATCGTCGATAAAGATAAGCACGCCCAAAAGAATCGTCGCAAGCTGCGCGCCCACCCGGTTCTTGATCTTGCTCGCCGCAAACTGCCCGAAAGCCGCCGAGCCGCCCGCCTTGTTCATCAGGCTGACCATGGCACCCAGAATCACCAGGAATACAAGAATACCTACATTATAGCTGTCGGACAAAACGCCGATGATCCCGTCCGAGAAAATATGCGTGATCGTCAGCTCAAACTGAAAGCCCGAGTACAGGATCGCTCCCATCAGAATACCGACAAACAGGGAACTGTAAACCTCCTTCGTGACCAGCGCAAGCCCGATCGCCACAATGGCGGGAACAAGCGCCCAAAACGTAGCATGTAGGGCCGGCACATACTCGACCTCTTCCTCCGCCGCAAACACCGTCGTGGAAAAGGCAAGCGCCAGCAGAAGCACGGTCGGCACAAGCATTCTCCACCTCTTTTTCATTTGTTTCATGTCTTTTTCTCCTTCTCCTATCTTAACTAATTTGGTACATTAATGTGCTGCTATGATAATCTATAAAAATACCACAGACGCGTCGCTGACCGCCACGCATTTGTGGTAATTGTTTCTGCGATTTGATTCGGGCACACGATCACCCTCTTTTGCCATTCCGCTTTAGTCAGCAACAGCATTTTACCATGGAATCCGGAAAAAGGAAAGAAAATTTTTATATTGCCGCCACCCACAATATCTGTCTCACAGCCTCGCCGCCATCAGATTCCCGGAAGCATACCGCCTCAGCCCCCTGTAAAACACCGCCACAGCCACCGCAAGAAGCACACAGGCATATCCCGCCACGGTGAAAAACATCCCTGCGTCAAAGCTGACCATCAGGTGTACCGGATGCCAGACCGCCATCCCCACAGGAATGATAAAATAGAGAAAAAACCGGGAAACGCCCTTAAAAATACCATCGGGATAAGTGCCGAAACTGACAATCCCCATAACAATCTGGTTTTGCAGCATATCCATCCGCACAAACCAGAAAGAAAGGCTCCCTAAAAGCACGGCAAACGCCGTAAAAATCATCGCTCCCGTCACCGTAAACAGCAGAAACAGGAAAAACCCGCCCACGCCGGGCTTACAGGCGCACACCAGCGCCGTCCCGTATAGAAAATCGCCGATTGCCGAGGAGTCGGTGGACGAGGTCAGCACGCTGACGAGCACATTCTTCGGCTGTACCAGAAAAGAATCCAGCTTCCCCTTGATGATCAGGTCCGACAAGGAAAAGGCGCGCGCGAACAAGATATGCGAAAGCCCGAAGGATGCCGCCATCAACCCCCAAAGCAGCATAATTTCCCGCATGGTGTATCCTCCTACATCCCCCCGCAGCCGAAGCAGAATCATCCATTGTACCAGGAAGGTGGCGTTGTTCAGCACCATAAAGCCCACGTTGGTGAGAAAGGTCACCTTGTTCACCATCTCCCGCATGATATTGTATTTAACGGAAAGCGCACACACCCGCATTTGATTTTTAGCCGCCGTTAACATACAGCTTTTTCACCCCTTTCCCATAAATCAGAAACATCAGGATACAGCCTGCCGCCAGATATACCCCCTGCGCCGCCAGAATTTCCACAAATTTCTCCGGACTGAAATCTACAATCAGCTTTGCCGGTCCGTAGCACACCGTATAGATTGGCGTCAGTTTCAATAACGGCTGTAATCCTTGTGGAAAGATTTCCACAGGGAATAGAATTCCCAGCACCACAATCAGTTTATCGTAAAGCCACTGGAAGGGCGTCGCGTCCTCAATCCAGAAGGAGAACAGGCTGATGCACAGCTTAAACACCGCATTGATGGTGAGCGCCAGCACCACGCAGAGCGCCATCGCAGGAAGCGCCGTAAACGGAAATCCCGGCAATGGCCCCACCATCACCATCCCGATTACCACCGCCAAAGCCGCGTACATAGGCAGTCTGATGCTCCACTCACCGGTGTATTTTGCCAAAATATACAGTGTATAGTGGTAAGGCTTATTCATCAGATAGGCGATATTGCCGCTCCGGATATCCCCCGCTACCTCCCCTGCCACAGAAGCCGCATCAGAACCGAAAAACAACATTTCTGTCATCATCACATACCAGATCATCTGCTCCTTCGTGTAGCCCGCAATCAGCTTCCCCGGCGTCCGGTACATATAGCCCCATAGTTTGATAAAAATAAAGATAAATACAAAATAGCCGAAAAATCCCATCACCACATTTGCCGCATACTGTAAGTTTTCCATCAGAACGGATTTGTAAATTACCGCGTATTTCCTCATTTCAGTCCTCCCCCTGCGACTTGTATATCTCCACAATGATTTCCTCCAACGACACGGGAATCGTCCCGTCATTTTCCGTCTTTTCACCATATACAGGCATCTCGCCTGCCTCTTTCACCGGATAATGGCGTTTCAGATGCTCCACCGAGTCATCCAGCACAATCTGCCCGTCATTCACGATGATGATGCGCCTGCACAGCTTCTCGATATCCCCCACGTCATGACTGGTCAGGAAAACCGTAGTGTGCTCCTCCCTGTTCATCTGCCGGATCAGCTCCCGGACATTTTCCTTCACCACCGGGTCTAAGCCGATCGTCGGCTCATCCAGAAACAGCACCTTCGGCTTATGGATCAGCGCCGCCACCATCTCACAGCGGATGCGCTGCCCCAGCGACAAATTTCTGACAGGTGTGTCAATAAATTCCTTCAAGGCAAACCGTTCCGAAAGTTCCTCAATTCTCGCCTCTGTCTCCCGCTCCGATAAGTCATAGATCGCCCCGAAAAAGCGGAAGTTATCATAGGGCGTCAGATGCGTCCAGAGCTGCTCCTTCTGCCCGAACACCGTGCCAATCCGGTAGGCAAGCTGCCTTCTCTTCTTCGTCGGATCAAAACCAAGCACCTCCACCCGCCCGCCGTCGGGGTAGAGAATCCCCGTGAGCATCTTGATGGTCGTACTCTTCCCCGCGCCGTTTGGCCCGATAAAGGCAAGCATCTCCCCCTCCTCCACCGCAAAGGAAATATCGCTCACCGCACGGATTTCCTCTGTCTGCGGATGAAAAATCGCTTTGACGCTGCCGCGCATCCCCTTTTCCTTCCGCTTTACCCGAAACGTCTTCGATAAATTTTCCACTCTGATTGCCTGCATTTCTGACTCCTCCTCTTTTCTGTCCTGCTTATTCGCGTAAAAAAGGAGAACCGCTTGTTCCGTACACCTTCGTGCACTTCCCATGCGGTTCTCCTATCTTTAACCCTGATTCCCGCACGGCCAATAAGACCTTCCGTCTTACGGCCATGCATCCGCGGCTTTCCGCCGCCCTCAGGCTGTGACCGTAATCTGAAAAATCTGCATCATATCCATAATGACCATAAACGGGACTCGATTTCTGTTAAACATATCTCTTCCTCCGTCAAATCTGACTCTTCTTTGAATTTTCAGATAGAATAGCACAGTCTTTTGTATTTGTCAAACACTTTTTATCATGTACTTGTCGCCTTTCCTGTAGATTATCCAAATTTACTGTCAATACACAGGGCGTTTCTGACAATCTCATTGATTCAGGAACTCCACCACATTGATCTGCTTAATCCCGTCCTCCCCCATCGGCACCTCGTCCATGGTGACGATATATTTGGGGTAATGATCCCTGACTGCCTTGAGCGGCGTGATCTCCCGCTGATAGGTGAGCGGGTCAAGAACGCTGGCTGAAACCTGATAATAGGCTCTATCGTCTCCTTTTTCCACAGAAAAATCAATCTCCTGACTGCCCACCTTGCCGACATAAACCTGATATCCCCGCCGCCGCAGCTCCAGATAGACGATATTTTCCAAAATATGACCCACATCCCTGCTCTGCCCGCCGGACACCAGACTCCGCAGTCCCTGATCCACCAGATAATACTTCTCCAGCGACTTCAAATGCTGTTTCCCCTTGATATCATACCTTCCTGCCCTGTATAGAATAAACGACTCTTCCAGCGCACGGATATAGCTCTCCACTGTCGCGGACGTGGTTTTTTTTCCAAAGGACGTAAGGCTGTCCGCAATCTTCTTCGCCGACACGATATTGCCCACATTGTCAAACAGAAACCGTGTCACGCTCTCCAACAGGGAAACGTCCTGAATCCGCTTCCGCTCCACAATATCCTTCAGCAGAACCGTATGATAAATCCCCTGCAAATAATCTCTTCTGATATCCGCATCTTCAATATAAGCCGTATACGGAAATCCGCCGTTTATAAAATAGCGGTTCCACGCATCCCTCTTATCACCGCCTGTCAGTTCCAGATACTCCGCAAAAGACAACGGCAGCATCTGTATCTCCATGTACCTTCCGGTCAGAAGTGTCGCCAGCTCGCCAGAAAGCATATGCGCGTTTGACCCCGTGATATAAATATCCGTATGCTCCAGAACAAACAGAGAGTCAACCGCCCGCTGAAACGCCGGTACAGCCTGAATTTCATCCAGAAAAATATAATTCATCCGTCCGGGCAGCAGTCTCTCTTTCACATAAGCATACAGGGCATGGTATTCCAACAGCGGCTCATTTTCTATCTGTTCAAAATTTAAGGAAATAATCTGCCGCTCCTCCACACCATGATCCCTTAAACACGCCTGAAACTGCTGTAATAAGGTGGATTTCCCGCAGCGGCGCACGCCTGTCACCACTTTGATGATCTGCTTATCTTTTGCCTGCATCAGCTTATCCAGATAATGTTTTCTCTCTACCACTGTGTTCTTCCTCCTTATTTTTTATATTATATCACAAAAAATAAAAAATATGAGAAAGTTTTTGTTTTCCATTTCAAAAACTTTCTCATATTCTTCTCACACTAACCGCCATGATTTCGCTCTGCGGAATCTCAAATCCGTGCGGAGAATGCCGCTTTTCAGGCATTCTCTTATGCGAAACTTAGTAATTCTTGGCGTCTCGTCCTATGGCGAGACGTCTTTAGAATTACTTTTCGCATTTTTCACGCTACAGTCCGGCCTTTTTCCGAAGATACTCCATCCACTCTTTTCTCTTCATAACAGAGCATCTATGTTTCACGGTCTTTCCGTTTTCGGGATTCAGGCAGGTCACTTTGATCCCTGTAGGGATAATCGGAATCAGCCCTCCCACATTGACAAGCTTAAGCTCCTTAATATCGCTGTACTTCACGGCAAAATTGCTTATGCCCAGCAGCCCTCCGGTAAAAATAAACTTTTCGTTCGTAAAAAAGAAATTTCCGCGGGTCTGCGTCATCATCTCCCACAAATCGCCCTTCGTATGTTCGATGATATGATCCTCCTCGCTCATATACCCGGCTTCCCTCAAAGACGCTTCCCACTTTCCTACTTCTCCCACATCCAATTTCATTTTCTCTCCATCCTTTCACACATTTTTTATCTATATCGAAAATGCCCCATGATAGACATTCTCTTACACTAACCGCCATGATTCCGCTTTAGCGGAATCTCAAAATCCGCGGATGAGCAAGCTATTCTTTGTCATGGATCTCCCCGTGCAGCTCCTGCAGCGACTTTACCTCGCTGCCCTTGTGGGTTTTCAGGTAATGAATCCCCTCCGCCGTCACCTTCGCCGCCGCAACTGTAGTGATATAAGGCGCTTTCGCCTTGATCGCCGCCTTGCGCAGATAACTGTCGTCGTGCACACTGTCCTTGCCCACGGGAGAATTGATAATCAAATCAAAATCGCCGTTGGTTATCATGTCGCCCACGTTGGGACGCCCCTCATAGAGCTTTTTCGCCTTCGTCGCGGGAACCCCTGCCGCCGTGATCAGGTTGTACGTGCCCTCGGTGGCAACAATCCTAAAGCCGTCCTCCGCCAGACTCTTCGCCACTTCCACCACTTCATCCTTATCCTTTTTATTGACGGAAATCAGCACCGTGCCCTCAAGGGGAAGCTTCGACTGCACCGCCTCCTGCGCCTTGAAGAAGGCCTCTCCGTAGGAGCGGGAAAGCCCCAGCACTTCGCCCGTGGAGCGCATTTCGGGTCCGAGAATCGGGTCCACCTCCGGGAACATGTTGAAGGGGAACGCCGCCTCCTTCACCCCATAATACGGTATCACCTGTTCTTTTAATCCCGGCACCGGCGACGGACGCCCCGTAAGCTCCGAGGTAATGATATCCGTGGCAAGGGGCACCATGCGGATATTGCAGACCTTGGACACAAGCGGCACCGTGCGGGACGCTCTCGGATTCGCCTCCAGCACGAACACCTTGCCGTTCTCGATGGCGTACTGCATGTTCATCAGCCCTTTGACATGCATCTCCTCCGCAATCTTCCTCGTGTACTCCTTGATGGTCTCCACGCTCTCCGGCGGAATGTGCACGGAGGGAATGATACAAGCCGAATCCCCGGAATGAATGCCCGCCAGCTCGATGTGTTCCATCACCGCAGGCACAAAAGCGTGGGAGCCGTCGCTGATGGCGTCCGCCTCACACTCCAAAGCGTGATTTAGGAAGCGGTCAATCAAAATCGGTCTGTCGGGCGTCACACCCACCGCCGCGTTCATGTACTCCGTCATACTCTCGTCGTCGTAAACCACTTCCATGCCTCTGCCGCCCAGCACATAGGACGGGCGCACCATCACCGGGTAGCCGATCCGCGCCGCAATGCCGAGCGCTTCCTCCACGGTGGTCGCCATACCCGACTCCGGCATGGGAATCTCCAGTTTCTCCATCATGGCGCGGAACTGGTCGCGGTCCTCCGCCAGATCAATGACCGAGGGAGACGTGCCCAGAATCCGTACCCCGTTCTGTTCCAGCTCGGACGCCAGATTGAGAGGCGTCTGTCCGCCAAACTGCGCGATCACGCCAAGGGGCTTTTCCTTGTTGTAAATGCTGAGCACGTCCTCCAAAGTCAGCGGCTCAAAATACAGCTTGTCGGAGGTGTCGTAATCCGTGGACACCGTCTCCGGGTTGCAGTTCACGATAATCGTCTCGAATCCCAGCTTTTTCAGCGCCATCGCCGCGTGAACACAGCAGTAGTCAAACTCGATGCCCTGCCCGATCCGATTGGGACCGCCGCCCAGAATCATAATCTTCTGTTTCTCTTCATTCACCGGGTTCTTATCCGGCGCGTTGTAGGTGGAATAATAGTAGGCGCTGTTCTCCGTACCACTGACATGCACGCCCTCCCAAGCTTCCTCCACGCCGAGAGCAATGCGGCTGTTTCTGATATCCGCCTCGGGAATCTCCAGAAGCTGACTCAGATACTTGTCGGAAAAGCCGTCCTTCTTCGCCGTCACAAGCATTTCATCGGGCAGCATTTCCCCTTTATGCCGTAAAATGGATTCCTCTTCCTCCACCAGCTCCTTCATCTGCTCGATAAAATAAGCCTTGACCTTGGTAATCTCAAAAATTTCCTCCACCGTAGCGCCTTTTCTAAGCGCCTCATACATGAGGAAATGCCGTTCGCTGGAAGGCGTATTCAGCCGTCTGAGCAGTTCTTCCTTCGGCAGCGTGTCGAAATCCTTCGCGTGCCCCAGACCGTAACGTCCCGTCTCCAGAGAGCGGATCGCCTTCTGGAACGCCTCCTTGTACGTCTTGCCGATGCTCATCACCTCGCCCACGGCGCGCATCTGTGTGCCAAGCTTGTCCTCCACGCCCTTGAACTTCTCAAAAGCCCAGCGGGCAAATTTGATCACCACATAGTCGCCGTCCGGCACATATTTGTCTAACGTTCCGTACTTACCGCAGGGAATGTCCTTCAAAGTAAGTCCAGCCGCCAGCATGGAAGACACAAGGGCGATCGGGAATCCCGTCGCCTTGCTCGCCAGCGCGGAGGAGCGGGAAGTGCGGGGATTGATCTCGATGACGATAATCCGATCCGTCACGGGATCATGGGCAAACTGCACGTTTGTGCCGCCGATTACCTGCACCGATTCCACAATCTTGTATGCCTGCTCCTGCAGACGTTTCTGGCACGCCTCCGAGATCGTCAGCATGGGCGCGGAGCAGAAAGAGTCTCCCGTGTGAACGCCCAGCGGGTCTATATTCTCAATGAAGCAGACGGTGATGATATTGTTGTCGGCATCACGCACCACTTCCAGTTCCAGTTCCTCCCAGCCCAGAATGGACTCCTCCACAAGCACCTGCCCCACAAGGCTTGCCTGCAATCCTCTGGCACACACCACCTTCAGTTCGTCCTTATTGTAGACAAGACCGCCGCCCGCGCCGCCCATGGTGTAGGCAGGGCGCAGCACCACGGGATAGCCGAGCTTTTCCGCGATGGAAAGCGCCTCGTCCACAGAGTATGCCACCTCGCTGCGCGCCATCTCAATGCCCAGCTTGTTCATGGTCTTTTTAAATTCAATGCGGTCCTCGCCGCGCTCGATGGCGTCCACCTGCACGCCGATCACCTGCACGTTATACTTTTCTAAAATACCTGCCTTGTGCAGCTCCGCGCAAAGATTAAGCCCGGACTGCCCTCCCAGATTGGGAAGCAGGGCGTCGGGACGCTCCTTTGCAATGATCTGCTCCAGCCGTTCTACATTCAGCGGCTCAATATAAGTCACATCCGCCGTCTCCGGGTCCGTCATAATCGTCGCCGGATTGGAATTGACCAGCACGATCTCATATCCCAGCTTCTTAAGCGCCTTACACGCCTGTGTCCCCGAATAGTCAAACTCGCAGGCCTGTCCAATGATGATCGGTCCCGAGCCGATGATTAGTACCTTGTGAATATCTGTTCTGCGTGGCATACTTTTCCTCCATGTCAGAGCAGTTTACTGCGATGACACGCGCCGAAAATATCAAATTTTCGGCTGCGATCAGAACAGCTTGTGCTGCTCTTTCACAAGCTGTCGATTGAAAAATCAGTGCATCAGCATGATTTTTCAATCTCGTCCTCCATATCGTACCAAAAATAAGTATACAAAAAAATCCGCATTTTAACAATGCAGATTTTCATGGGAAATAGGTCTCGGATTCGCCGCTTACTGTCCAAACATCCTGCGAATTTCCTCATCAGTCGGTTCCGGCTCCTCATTTTGATATTTCTCCGCTGTATAATCTCCATATCCTCCCCGGTCAAACTGCTCTAAAAACTTGATCGCACCCGTAACATAAGATTCCTCATCCAAATACACCTTTGAGCCTGTGGCGCCCCGCTGCCCCTGATATTTGCCGCGGTAAGGATGCAAAGCAGCCTGATCCATCTGCGCAAAAACCAGTTGCCCGATTCTGCGTCCCGCCCGCAGTTCGATCGCACAGCGGTTCGCATTAAACAGTTCCAGCGTGATTTCGCCCGAAAAGCCCGGATCGACCCATCCGGCGTTCTGGATAAATAACCCCATCCGTCCGAGTGAACTGCGTCCTTCCACAAATGCCGTCAAGTCGTCCGGCAGTTTAATGTATTCCATGGTAGTTGCCAGCACAAACTGCCCCGGCATAAGCAGATATTTTTCCGCACGGATTTCCTTGTACGCCATTTCCTGCGATAACGTGAGGATCGGCGCGGAAGAGTCCTCCACAATGCTGAACGTATCGCCGAGTCTGATATCCACACTCGCCGGCTGAATCTGCTGTTCCTTTAGCGGCGATATGGATAACGTGCCCTCCTGCAGCAATGCCATAATTGCCCTGTCCGATAAAATCATCCGTTCATCCCCCTGCCACGCTTTATCAACACCCCGTCTCCTCCGCCGCTTTCCTTCTAACCCTCAACCCTAAGCAAACAATTCCTGCTCTGTTTCACACAAAATTTGTACAAGTACCTTAAAATCAAGATACTGTACCCCCCAGGCTCCTTGATGTATCTTATCCGCCAATTTGCTGTGATAATAGACATCCATTGCCGTCTCTAATGGGATACCCCTTGTTTCAGACAGGCACGCAATGATTCTCTCTTCCAAATTTTCCTGATAGACTCTCTCCAAAGTTTCCTCGCTCAACGGCTACACCTCCTCGAAAGATTCAAATTGCAGTAGTCCGTCTATGGCTTTCTGCGTAATAAAGGCAATCTGGTCATAAGAGGGATAAACTTTTATTTCCCTAAGCGCACGTTCTTTGTCC
Source organism: uncultured Lachnospiraceae bacterium (assembly GCA_910584725.1). GTDB lineage: Bacteria > Bacillota > Clostridia > Lachnospirales > Lachnospiraceae > UBA3282. The sequence goes on from CAJUBE010000001.1 coordinate 56,122, forward strand.
CAGATCCCCGTATGATACATATCTACCACACGAAAAACTTTATCATTTGCCACCTTGCCGAATATTAGGTCATATTTCAGATAGTCTTTCTCCCCGTCCCGACATCTGCACACAAAATCAATCCATTCCATCAAATCTTCATCAAAATATTTTATCAAAAGTCCCTCTGTACGATCATTCATCTGATAAAGATTCACAATGGCAGTATCTTTTCCAAGAATATCTGCCTTGCGCCTCGCCCATCTCTCCGCCTGCTCTCTGACTGTAGTCACATAAAACCCCTTGCCAAAATCAAGCGCCCGGTAGGAATGTCTGTCATCCGGCTTCTTTACAATCTCTGTGGAACCATGATATACGATCATACAACTACCCCCCGCACTTCCAGATATCTCTTTATATCATCCACAATATAACCTGTGCCCTGCGTATGCAGAATATCATAATGCGGCACGAGATAGCACTGGATACATCCCACACTCTGCAATTTCTGATATACCTCGGAGGGCATCATATTCCATTTATTCGCACAGGCATGAATCATATATACGACAAATGAAAAAGACTCTTTATTCACCCATAACCTCCTCATAGACATTAACCCTGCTCAGAATTAAGTATACAAAAAAATCCGCATTTTAACAATGCAGATTTTCTTGAAAATCATTACAGCAGCGCCGCTCCCTACTCCCCGGACACCTGCGTCCCGTCGGCTTTCATATGGTACTTATCCTTGTAGATCAACTGCGAGATGGGCACCAGTTCATACCCCTTATCCTGCAGGCCGGTGATCACCGCGTCCAATGCGTCCGCCGTGTACTTGGCCCCGTTGTGCATGAGAATGATCGCCCCGTTGTTCAGCTTGTCGGACTCCACCACGCGCTTGACGATATCATCCACGCCGTAGTCCTTCCAGTCCAGAGAATCGATCGACCACTGGATCGGATAGTAACCGCACTTCTGCGCATTCGTTATGACATGATTGTCATAATCCCCGTAAGGCGGACGGAACAGGAACATCTCATACCCTGTCAGCTCCTGCACCTTGGTATGTACTTTCATCAGCTCCTCCTGACACTGTTCGTCGGAGAGCTGGGACATGTTTTTATGGTTCTCGCTGTGATTGCCCAGATCATGGCCGTCCGCCAGAATTGCCCGCACATCCTCGGGGTAGGATTCCACCCACCCGCCCGTCATAAAGAACGTCACCTTCACATTGTGTTTTTTGAGTGTCTCCAGAATGCGGGGCGTGTCTTCATTCCCCCAAGCCGCGTCAAAACTCAGCGCCACCTGCTTCTTATCCGTCTCCACACAGTAGATGGGCAGTTCCCTTCCGCCCACGGAGCTGCTCACGGTGATGGAGTCCGGCAGAAACCGCGCGATCCCCTGAATCAGCGCCACTGACGCCAGCAGAAACGCCGCCGATTTCGCTGTCTGCACAGCCACATTTTTCAAAAACTGTTCCCGCTTATACTCTTTCTTCGTCTGCGGACGCTCCGCCGCGCTCACGGAGCCGCAATACTGCCCACACCCTCTCTGCCGCTGCCGCTCCTCGTTCCATGCCTCCACCTTTTCCGGCTCGGGCCAGCCTCCCTGCATCCGTCCTCTGCGCTCCCGCTGTATTTTATATTCCAGTTCTCCCATCGCAAGCTTAAACTTATCGTTCCATTTTCTTTTTTCCGACATAACAATCTCCCGCATACATTCTCATTTCAAATATATGCGGGAGATCTGTGAATTTTGTATCTGTTTTTCCGCTGTTATCATTCCTTTACAATCCGCTGATTTCAGCACCTCACATAATCGCAATCTCCATTTCTTCGCTCTCCCCGAACGGTCTGATTTTATACTCCTTCACTTGCTCCGGAATAATGAATTGCCAGGATCGTTGTGGCGAATGCTCAGCTTATGGTGGAAAATGATATCTTTAATGATATCGTAGTGATCAAAGAGACCTGCTTCTTATCCGTCTCCACACAGTAAATCCGCAGTTTCACGTTATGTAAACTTATTCTATGCAAAGTATACCGAAAAAATTACAATCCATACCAAAGTTCTTAATTTGCACACAGATTTTGTTATACTGATAAAAGTTTTTTGCAAATAATAGAAGCGTTAAGCTAAGAATGGGAGGAAACTATGATATGAAGCAACTGACCGGATCCAGCAAGCGTGGTGACTTGCAGGAAGCGCTCAGAGCGGGGAAAATAACTGCTCCGGCACTTCTCATCCTCATGTCGAGCGCAGATAAGTTCGAGGAACATGTAGCACAGCTTGAAGCTGCTTTTCCAGGAGTGCCCAGCATTGGCTGTATCAACATGAGCTACGACAGACATCTAATCGAGAAGGGGGTTATGGTTGTCGCCTACACGGAGGGCGTTACCGCCACGGCGAATGTATTTGAGCAGGTATCCCATATGCCCGTAAAATACATAAAGCGGCTGCAAAAAGATTTGGAAAAGCTGAATCCTTCTTTGAGCAATACCGTATGTATCAATTTCTGTACAGGAAATGACGCCTGTGTATTGACTACCATGTGCAGCGTACTTCAAAACAAGAGGGCCGCTTTGATCGGCGGTACCGGCGACGCCGGCCGGGTTTCCGCCAACGGAAAAATCTATGAGGACGCGTCGGCCTACGCCCTGATTAAAAACAACATGGGGAAAATAAAAATATATAAAGAGAACATTTATCAGCCCAGCGGAGATTACCGACTGATTGCCTCCAAGACGAAAAAGGACGGCTATTATATCGGCGAATTGAACGGCAGGCCTGCAAAACAGGTGTACACGGAAATACTACAAATTGACGAGAAGGCAATCGAAAGTCAAACCTTCAAGAATCCCTTCGGTAAGATCAACGGCGCCGACACAAGTATCGTTTCTGTGAAAAAGCCGGTGGGGAACGGGCTATCCTGTTTCAGAGCCGTCAATGATTCGGATGTACTGACAATCCTTGAGGCAAAGGACACTTTTCGGATCGTGGGAGAAACCATCTCGCAGATCAAGCAGGATTTTAAACGAATGTCAGCCGTTTTTTCCATAAACTGTCTGTTCCGCTATCTGTATTTCCAGCAAAATGGCGAACTGCAGCAGTATCTGGATACCATGGGCACACTTGGAAACCATGCCGGATTGTTTGGCTACGGGGAGCACTATAATGATCAGTTCCTGAATCAGACCATGACCTGTGTCGTATTTGAATAGAGGAATGGAGGCGATATGATAATGTTTCATTGGAAGACAAAAGCAGAGAAAACCGCAACAGCGCAGAATGTGACGAAGGAAAAGCCCGACTGCTATCCTGTCATTCACACAGCACGCAGCATAGAGAATTATCGTCAGCAGATCCTTCTGAAAGAGATCGATTCCTTACAGGGCCTTGCCAAGATCAGGAGCTCCTTCGACGATGTGCTCGCTAAAGAAAGTACGATGAAGGAACAGATGCATGCTTTTCAAGAACGATTTCTCCATGTAGGAGAAATTTCGGAACAGTTTGGAACCGTAAAACTGCAGATTGATGATTCCGTAGATCTTGCCCAGCAGCAGGTAGACGGCCTGAAAGAAAGCTCCAGACAGGTTCAGAAATATTTTGATGAGATCCAGGACACTTTCACGGATTTTCAGGCAGCCGTGCAGAATATCAAAACATGTATGAAAGAGATTGTATCCGTTGCCAACCAGACCAATTTACTTGCCCTGAATGCCTCCATCGAGGCAGCCAGAGCCGGGGAACAGGGGAAAGGCTTTGCCGTCGTGGCGGAAGAGGTAAAGGAGCTGGCCGAAGGAATCAAAGATCTTGTAGGTACGGTAAATTCCAGCATAAGCGATGTGGAAGCCGGTACGGAGAAGCTCAATAACAGCATCCGTATTTCAAAGGATGCCTTAGGCCAAAGTCTTATGGAGGTAGATGCCACATACGATGTGTTTGGCAAAATCATTACGGTGGCGGATGGCGCTACCGAGGTACAGTCGCGAATCGGGGAAGCCATTGCGGTATCCGAAAGCGATTTCAATGCGGTGAATCAGACTTTTATGAAAAATCAGGAGCAGTATGCGCAGGTGACCGACTATATCGATAAGGCGGATGAGCTTGGTACGGCCAAAAGCGCACTGTTCAGTGCCATGGACGATATGCTCTGTCAGATCGAGCCCATGATGGAGGAGATCGAAGCCTCCTTATAATTATATTGACAGGAAAGGGCAGCCCCGAAAGAGACTGCCCTGTATTTCCTTTTCCGTTATTTATTTTTGCATTTTCAATCCGTTTACAGCATCTTCTTCATCTCATCCGCCACAAACTGTACCTTAGTGCCCACGATAACCTGCACCGCAGTCTTGCTGGGTCTCATAACGCCTGCCACACCTGCGGACTTGATCTTCTTCTCATCCACCTTCGTGTAATCGTTGATCTCCAGACGGAGTCTTGTAATACAGTTGTCAAGAGACTTCACATTTTCCTTACCGCCGAGACCTTCCAGAATGATGGAAGCCACTTCGGTGAAATTGCTGTTGGAGAGAACTGCTTTCTTCTCCGCCTCGATGTCGTCATCCTCTCTGCCGGGTGTCTTTAAGTCAAACTTCACAATCGCGAAGCGGAACACCACATAGAATACTGCAAATGCTGCGATACCAAGAGGAATGATCATCCATGTATTTGCCGCAGCCGGCAGCGGTGCCGAGAACACAAGATCCGTCGCGCCAGCCGAGAAGCTGAAGCCTGCACGGAAGCCGAGCAGTACGGTGATCGTCGTGAAGATACCGTAAAGCAGAGCATAAATCAGATACAGACCCGGCGCCAGGAACATGAAACCGAACTCGAAGGGCTCGGTAACACCGCAGACAAATGCACAGACAGCCGCGGAAGCTACCAGACCAATCGCTACCTTTTCTTTGCCCTTCTTTGCGGTCTTAACCATTGCCAGCGCCGCACCGGGGATACCGAACATCATACAAGGGAAGAATCCCGACATGTACATACCAAGGCTCCATGTAACATCCGCGCTTGTCTCGCCTGCCCAGAAGTGGGACAGATCGCCGAGACCGATGGTGTCAAACCAGAACACGTTGTTCAGTGCGTGGTGCAGACCCGTAGGGATCAACAGACGGTTCAGGAAAGCGTAGATACCTGCGCCTACAGCGCCCATTCCTACAATACCCTGACCTACTGCGATCAGTGCGCCGAATACGATCGGCCATACAAACAGTAGAACCGCTGATGCGAGGATCGAAACAACACCCGCTATAATTGCCACACAGCGCTTGCCGCTGAAGAAGGAAAGCCAATCCGGAAGCTGCGTGCCCTTAAACTTGTTGTAGCAGCTTGCGCCGATGATACCTGCCAGAATACCGATAAACGGATTCGCAATCTTCCCGAATGCAAGGGATTTGTTCACGTCATCCGCAACAGAGGGCATAAGCGCCGTAACTGTGCCAACTGCCAACAGGTTCGTCATCATCAGCCAAGATGCCAGTGCCGCAAGACCTGCGGTACCGTCATGGTCATCCGCCATACCGACGCCGACGCCGATTACAAACAGGATCGCCATATTGTCAATCAGCGCGCCGCCCGCTTTCACAAGGAAAAAGCCCAACATATTCGCAAAGCCATTCATGTCGCCGCCCTGCATCGTCGCCGGACACAGCGCATACCCAATTCCCATCAAGATACCGCAGATCGGCAGACACGCCACCGGCAGCATCAGGGATTTCCCCAGTTTCTGTAAATATTTCATCATAAGCACTACCTCCCAATCGTTTTAGAGTTTTATAAGTTTTCTTCAAAGAATTTTGCGAGCGCATCATGCGCAGCGTCCTCGTCTTCGCCCTCAATCCGGCAGACAACCTCCGCACCCTGCTTGATTCCGAGCCCCATCAGCTTAATTAATTTCTTCGCCTCTGCGCTCTTTCCCCCGGACTCAATCGTAATACTGCTGGTAAATTCGCCCGCCTTTTTTACCAGCAGACCCGCAGGTCTGGCGTGCAGCCCTACCGGATCCTTAATGACATACGAAAATTCCTTCATTTCCTATTACCCTCCCTCTCACTTTTATTTATACGTGCATTCGAAGTCCCTCAGAACCAGGTATGAGGCGGCTTCAAAAGCCCTTTATGGCAGCGCTCTCACCGCCCCACGTACCTTGAGTACCGCTGACGCCGCAACGCTCAGCTCATCCACGCCGATCTTCAAAAACCACTCCGTCAGCTCCGTATCGGCGCCAAGCTCTCCGCAGATGCCTACCCAGATGCCCGCCTCATGGGCGTTCTTCACAGTCATCTCAATCAACCTAAGCAGCGCCTCGTGATGGGTATCGCAAATTCCTTCCAGCTTCTGGTTCTGCCGGTCTACCGCCAACGTATATTGTGTCAGATCGTTGGTGCCGATGCTGAAAAAGTCCACTTCCTTCGCCAGCTTATCAGAGATGACTGCCGCCGCCGGGGTCTCGATCATGATGCCAAGCTCCGGCTCACCGACAGGATAGCCTTCCTTCGTAAGCTCCTCCTTCACCATCTCCACAATCTGCCTGATCCGCTTCACCTCATCCACAGATATAATCATGGGGAACATAATAGCCAGCTTTCCGTGTGCGGATGCGCGGTATAACGCCCTGAGCTGGGTGATGAATATCTCCTCCCGATCCAGACAGATGCGGATTGCCCGGTAACCGAGGGCCGGATTTTCCTCCGGTTCCAGCCCGAAATAATCCACCTTTTTATCCGCCCCGATATCCAGCGTGCGGATCACAACCTTCTTTCCTTCCATCTTCTCGAGAACAGCCTTATAACTCGCATACTGCTCCTCCTCCGACGGAAAAGTGGTTCTGCCCAGATAGAGAAATTCGCTTCGGAAAAGGCCGATCCCGCCGGCGTCCGCCGCACATGCCGCATCGGCGTCCTCCACATTCCCAATATTTGCAAAAACATCTATCCGTTTCCCGCTCTTTGTGACATTGTCCTGCCCTTTCAGTTTCTCGAGCGCTTCCAGATCCGCCACCCACTGGTTTTTCCGCACAACCTTTTCGGAAAGTATCTCCTCCTCCGGCTCCACCAGAAACTCGCCCTCAAATCCGTCCACCACACAGCTCTTTCCGTGCAGTTCGTCCGAAAGGTCGATGTTCACGTTCACCAGCGCCGGCAGATTCATGCTTCTCGCCAGTATCGCCGTGTGGGAATTGGCCGATCCTTTCACGGTCACAAAACCGAGAATTTTCTTTTTGTCAAGCTTCACCGTCTCGCTGGGCGTCAGATCCTCCGCCACCAGAACCACCGGCTCCTCCGAGTTGATCTCCTCCTCGGGCAGATCGAGAAGAATGCGGATCACTCGCTGGGAGATATCCCGGATATCCGCCGCGCGCCCTCTCATATACTCGTCTTCCATCGCCGCGAACAGCTCCGCAAACTGCGTTCCCGCCTGATCTACCGCATACACCGCATTGTAACCGTCCTCGATCTCCCCTGCGGCAGTCTCCAGATAATCCTCGTCTTCCAAAAGCATTTTATGTACGTCAAAGATCGCAGCATGATCCTCTCCCACATTCTGCAGGGCCTCGTCATAGAGTCTTGTAAGCTGTGCCTTCGCCCGCTCCACGGCGGCAAAAAACCGTTCTTTCTCGGCAGCCGGATCAGACACCTTCTGATCCGTCACCTGAATTTCTACCTTTTTGTAAAGGTACACCCTTCCTATGGCAATTCCCCTCATCACGCTTTTTCCAATATATTTATCCATCCCCACCTCCGCTGAGTCAAGACACTTATTTTTTGAGAACCAAAACCGTATCCCCGTTCTCCACATCCCCGGCTTCCGCCATCGCAACTTCCGCGAAATCATCTGTGTTGCAGATAACAATCGGCGTGATTATGTCAAATCCCTCCGCTTTGATCTGTTCCAGATCGGCTTCCAGAAGCAGGTCACCCTTTTTCACCTGCTGCCCCTCCTCCGCATGAATCGTAAAATGTTTCCCGTTCAACTTCACCGTATCCAGTCCGATATGCAAGAGCACCTCCGCGCCATCCGCAGAAGTGATCGCCGCAGCATGCCCGGTGGGAAACACCGTGGTGATCGTACCGTCCACCGGTGAGAAGAACTGATTACCCGTGGGAATGACCGCCGCGCCCTGCCCCAGAATCCCATCCGAAAACGTGGGATCGCTGACCTCACTCAGAGGAACCAGCCGGCCGGCTGCCGGTGCGCAGACCTGTATGCCGTCCTCCTTCTTCCCAAAAATATTTTTCATAAACCCCATATTCCGCTCTCCTTTTTGCAATTTTAATAATTTTTCTGCACCAACATTTCTATTACTATAGCATTTTTAACAATTTGTGTCAACCAAATAAAATTTCTGCTGTCATTTCTGCTTATTTCGACAAAAAATTCGTCCTGCATTTTTATGCATATTTTATACGTTTTGAACAGGGAAGAAAAAATTGAATTTTTTTGCTCCGACCCCTTTACAAATCAAAGGAAAAGACGAAATAATAGATATAAGACTAATCTGCGATAAACATATATATGACACGGATGTCAACCATTATGACAAGGAGGTATAAATTGAGAAATCACATTGAAATGCTGATTTCTCAATTGGGGATTTGTGCAGAAGCGTCACAAATTCTTTTAATTGCAGAGGAGAATCGGAGTATTCCTTCGGAAAACTCCTATATTCTGCTCGCGTTCCTCAGCATAATACGCTTCGGAATGGAGGAAAATATGGGAATCAGTTTAAACGGTTTAAATTCGGGAATGGCAGACACCTATTCTACGCTGCTTGGCGGCATGGGCGGCGGTGACGACGCCGGCGGGATGAGCTCACTGCTTGGCGATTATGCCGCAATCAAAAACGGCAGCTACGGCAAGATGATGAAGACTTACTATGCAAAGCTGGAGAAACAGGAAGCGGAGGAGTCCGGCAAAACCGACTCCAAAAAAGCAGGTAAAGTTAAGGACAGCGCCTCCGCTTCTGCGGCAAAATCACTTTACAGCTCCGCTTCCGCGCTCGGGTCTCTCAACTATGACGACCGCAGCGAGGAAAATATCAACAAAATTACAGACTCTGTCTCCTCCTTTATCAAGGATTACAACAGCCTGATGAAGAGCGCGGCAAAGAGCGAAAATACCACAGTGCAGAAACAGGCGGAGTCCCTGTACAACTCCTACTACACAAACTATAAGCTTTTCGCCAAGGTCGGCATCACCATGAATTCCGACAAGACGCTGTCCTTCGACGAGGATTCCATGAAGAAGGCGCTTCAGGACACAGAGCACGGAAACGGCGCTACGGTGAAAACGCTCTTTGGCGGCATCGGCTCCTTCGCTGACAAGGCCATGAACAAGGCAAGTCAGATTTACAGGGCCGCGGGCGACGGCGAGGCGGTCACCTCCTCCAAGGCAAAATATGCAGGCGGCACTTCTTCGACGAGCGCCTCAGGCACATCCTCCACGAAGGATAAAGATAAGAACAAAACCGTGACGGACGCTTCCACGGCTGCCGCTGCGGATTCGCTCTACAAATCCATCAAGAATCTGGAAACCACAGATATCACGAACGACAACAAGGACAACGTCTACAAGGCGTTCTCTTCCCTTGTGAAGAACTATAACGAGCTGATTAAAAATACGGATAAGAGCGCAAACAGTAACGTCGTCAACCAGGCTTCCTACTTAAAGAGTCTTGTCGGCAACAATAAGAGCGCTTTCTCCAAAATGGGCGTTACCGTAAACTCCGACAAGTCCCTCTCTATCGATGAGGAGAAGTTTAAAGAAGCCGATATGAGCAGCGTCAAGGATCTGTTCGGCGGTGTGTATTCCTTCGCGGAGAAAATGACCGACCGTGTGAACCGGATTTATCGCTACGCAACGCAGGGAGAAGCCCTGACAAACAAGACCTACGACAACAACGGCGGCGTGAATGTGCCGACCACAGATTCCATACTGGATACGATTGTATAACAAATCAAACAAGTTCGATTGCGAGATTCGCTTCGCGAACTCGGATTAGATCGAGTAGGGAAGAGCTATCTTTCCCTACTCGCCGCGCGGCCCGCATGCTGTGAAACAGCAAACTTCCATATGCGGGCCTGCACATAAAAAAGGCGGAGCCGGTTATTCGGTTCCGCCTTACTTTATGCAATGACATCATCTTACGCAAAAGGATTCTCCGTCGGATACGGCAGGCTCTTCGGCTGGTTGTAGCCGATCTCGCTCACATCCACACCGATGTACTTAAATACTTCAAACAGCGCTTTGCCAAAGTGGCCGAACGCAACCGCGCCGTGATGCGGGTAATTTTTCTCGATCAGCACATGACGGTAAAATCTGCCCATCTCAGGGATAGCGAATACGCCGATACCGCCGAAAGATCTGGTCGCCACAGGAAGAACCTCGCCCTCCGCCACATATGCGCGCAGGATGTTGTCAGCCGTGCTCTGCAGACGGTAGAAGGTGATGTTGCCGGGAACGATGTCGCCCTCCAGCGTACCCTGCGTCACTTCTTCCGGCAGGGATCTTGCCATAATCATCTGATACTCCATGCTGCACTTGGACAGCTTCTTGGAACAGGTATTGCCACAGTGGAAGCCCATGAAAGTATCGGTAAACTTGTAGTCGAACTTGCCCTCGATGGACTCCTTGTACATATCCTTCGGCACGGAGTTGTTGATGTCGAGCAGCGTTACGATATCGTCGCTTACCGCCTCGCCGATGAACTCGCTTAAGCAGCCGTAGATATCCACTTCACAGGATACCGGAATGCCTCTGCCAGTCAGACGGCTGTTTACGAAGCAGGGCACAAAACCGAACTGGGTCTGGAATGCAGGCCAGCATTTTCCGGCGATCGCCACATACTCACGATACCCCTTGTGCTCCTCGATCCAGTCGAGCAGGGTCAGTTCGTACTGCGCAAGCTTAGGCAGAATCTCGGGTTTGTTGTTGCCGTCGCCAAGCTCCGCTTCCATATCCTTCACCACATCGGGAATACGGGGATCATCCGCGTGCTTGTTGAACGCTTCAAACAGGTCAAGCTCAGAATTCTCCTCAATCTCGATGCCCAGATTGTAAAGCTGCTTGATGGGCGCGTTACATGCAAGGAAATTGAGCGGTCTGGGACCAAAGGAAATGATCTTTAAGCTGGAGAGCGCCGCCACCGCACGTGCGATCGGAATAAACTCATGGATCATATCCGCGCAGTCCTCAGCATCCCCCACCGGATACTCGGGAATGTAAGCCTTTACATTTCTGAGCTTCAAGTTGTAGCTGGCATTGAGCATACCGCAGTAAGCGTCGCCGCGGCCCTGAATCAGATCGCCCTGGGACTCCTCCGCAGCGGCAACAAACATTTTCGGCCCCTCAAAATGCTTTGCAAGCAGCGTCTCGGAGATCTCCGGACCAAAGTTGCCCAGATATACGCAGAGCGCGTTACAGCCGTTGTCCTTGATATCCTTTAACGCGTTCACCATGTCGATCTCGCTCTCGATGATGCACACAGGGCACTCGTAGATGTCCGCCGCGTCATACTTCTTCGCGTAAGCCTCCACCAGCGCTTTTCTTCTGTTAATCGCCAGAGACGCCGGGAAACAGTCACGGCTCACCGCCACGATACCAATCTTTACTTTCGGTAAATTGTTCATTCTATTTTCCTCCTTTAACCGGGTTGACCGGTACATTATACAATTTCTCAAAATACGGAGAATGCTGCTTTTGCATTCTCCAGATTGAGACATAGTACTTCTTGGCGTCCTGTCCAATGGCAGGACGTCTTTAGAAGTACTTCTCAATCACGGACATCTAAGTTTTTCCCCACCAGTCCGATATGCGCGCCCGCGTCGAGCCCGCCTTCCGCATGGCCGATCAGCCACTTGTTCTGCGCCGTGATCAGGGAATCCTCCCATCCCTCGTGGCTTTCCTCAAGCGGATAGTTTGTGCCCGCCGGAAGCACGATGCCCACCTTGAAGCCGCCCTCGTCCGCGCTGCAGGGCGCGTAGTGCAGGGTCGTCGCGTAAATCTCCACAGCCGTGCCCGCCTCCACCAGAAACGCCTCCATCTTCGCTGTCTCATACTTGAAATCGTCGGTGATATCCTGCTGCATACCCACAATCAGCACCGCGTCCGTAGCCGCCACATTGACCTCGGAACTCCTGTGGTACTCGACCGCGTTCAGCTTATAGTTATGACCGTTGCAGTAGCCCACCTCGATAGGCAGTTCGCCGTAAGTTCTTTTCTGTAACGCCTTAGCCGCCGTGGTCTCCTCCAGCGCCTTGATGGAAGGCTCGTAAGCCACGCCATCCGGCAGCGGCGTCTCTCTTTTGATCGCCTCTACCAGATCCGTAAAGTCGATCCCTTGTACAACCCTGCCATACTTACGAAATGACGGGTCTGTCACTTTCTTAATCTCCATATCTTCTCTCCCTTCGCCATGCTTTCACCGTGCGGAGAATGCTTGCGTTTCAAGCATTCTCCCGCGTAAGATTTAGTATTTCTTAGCGAGGCAGCCTCTGCTGCCGAGTTTTAGAATTACTTCTTACGCTGCTATTTCAGTTTCCCAAACAGTTCCTTGCAGGTCGGATAAATCTGCTTAAACTGCTGATATCTCTTCTCGTACTTCTCAACAAGGTCGGGTTCCGGCTCCACCGTATCCACAATCTTCACGATCTTCGCCGCCGCTTCCTCCACGCTTTCGTACTCGCCGCAGGCAACCGCCGCCAGCATCGCGCCGCCCATAGCGGGACCTTCCTCGCTCTCGATCACATCCACTTTCAGGTTCATAATGTTGGCGATCATCCGTTTCCACAGCGGGCTTTTCGCGCCGCCGCCGCAGATCTTCGTCCGCTCGATATGAATGCCGAGGGACCTCGCCACCTCCAGGGAATCTCTCAGCGCAAACGCCACACCTTCCAAAACTGCCTGTGTCATGTCCGCCCTCGTGGTGTCCATGGTCATGCCGATAAAGGTGCCTCTCGCGTCGGGATCGTTGTGCGGGGAACGCTCTCCCATCAGGTAAGGCAGGAAGTACACATGGTTCTCACCAAGCTTATCGTCGGTGATCGCCTTCTGCTCGTCCACGTATTTCTCTGTGCCGATGATGTCGTCCATCCACCACTTGTTGCAGGACGCCGCGCTGAGCATACAGCCCATCAGGTGATAGTGCCCGTCCGCATGGGCAAAAGCGTGAAGGGCGTTGAACTTATCCACCCCGAACTTGTCGGAGGAGATAAAAATCGTGCCGCTGGTGCCGAGGGAGATATTGCACATGCCGTCTCCCACCGTGCCTGTGCCTACAGCCGCCGCCGCGTTGTCGCCGCCGCCAGCCGCCACTTTCACAGTTTCGGAAATGCCCAGCTCCTTCGCAATCTCCGGGAGCACGCATCCCACCGTCTCATAGCTTTCGTAAATCTTCGCAAGCTGTTCTTCCTTCACGCCGCAGATCTCACACATCTCTTTGGACCAGCAGCGGTTCTTCACATCAAACAGAAGCATCCCCGAAGCATCGGAAACATCCGTGCAGTGCACCCCTGTCAGCTTGTACGCGATATAATCTTTCGGGAGCATGATCTTTTTGATCCTCGCGAAGTTCTCCGGCTCCTTGTTCTTCACCCAGAGTACCTTCGGCGCGGTAAATCCCGTAAAGGAAATGTTCGCCGTATATTCGGACAGCTTATCTTTTCCGATCTCGTTGTTTAAATAATCGCACTCCTCCGTGGTCCTGCCGTCATTCCAGAGAATCGCCGGACGGATCACCTCGTCATTCTCATCCAGAATCACAAGCCCGTGCATCTGCCCGCCAAAGCTGATGCCCGCAATCTGACTCTTGTCCACATCCGCGATCAGCTCCTTAATCCCCGCGATGCTCTGCGCGTACCAGTCCTCCGGCTTCTGCTCAGACCACCCCGGATGCGGGAAATACAGCGGATATTCCTTCGATACAATATTGACGATTCTGCCGTCTCCCTCCATCAAAAGAAGCTTCACGGCGCTTGTACCCAAATCCACCCCAATATAAAGCATTTTTACCCTCCAATTCTTTCTGCTAAAATTTTCCGTGCCCGTGCACGCTCTCTCTGTTTCTATGATAAGCCGTGCCGCATGGAAAAGCAATACCGTATCTGTTTTTCGTAATTTTACACAAATTACAACCAAACGCATTGTCTATTTCCACTTGATATGCTAAAGTGAAAGACGCGAGAAGTACTTCTAAAACTCAGCAGCAAAGGCTGCATCGCCAAGTCAGCAAAGCTGACTTGGAAGCACTAAGTCTCGCACACTGTTAGCATGATCCCACAAAAAGGAAATCCCGCTATGGCAACGATTAAAGAAATCGCCGCTCTCGCCGGCGTATCCCGGGGGACGGTAGACCGCGTTTTGAACCACCGCGGTGACGTCAATCCCCAGACAGAAGAAAAAATCATGCAAATCGTCCGCGCCCTCGACTACAAGCCAAACAAGGCAGGTATCGTTCTCGCCGCCCAGAAAAAGAATCTGAAGCTGGGCGTTGTGCTGCTGGGCGTGGGCACCCCTTTCTTTGACGATGTCCTTGCCGGGGTACATGAAAAGGCGCAGGAGCTTGCCGGTTACAACTGCAGCGTCCTCATCCGGCAGACGGAGTACAGCTTACAGCAACAGCTCGACGCCATAGACGGGCTGCTCTCAGAGGGCATAAACGGCCTTGCCATCTCCCCCTACAACGACAGCGCCGTGCGCGAAAAAATTGACGCTCTAAACGGGCAGGGGATTCCCGTAGTGACCTTAAATACCGATATCGAAAACGCCTGCCGCCTGGCCTACGTCGGCAGTAACTTCTACCGATCCGGGGAAGCCGCCGGGGGCCTGATGCGCCTGATGACAAAGGGAGAAGTGCGCGTCGGCATCGTCTCCGGCTCGCGGGATATCCTCTGTCATACCGAGCGCATTGCCGGATTCGCGCATATCATCGCGCCATACCCGAATATCCGCATTGTAGACACCGTCAACAACAACGACGATGACCGGATGAGCTTCGAACTAACAAAAAAGCTTCTTTCGGCTCACCCCGAAATCAACGCTTTTTATTTTACCGCAGGCGGCGTATATGGCGGTTGTCAGGCCATCGAGGCCGCCGCGCGTGCAAACGACACAACTGTCATAACCAACGATTTGGTTCCCACTACCCGGGAATATATAAAAAAAGGACTGATCGCAGCCACTATCTGCCAACAGCCCTTTCAACAGGGTTCCCTTCCCCTCGCCATCCTGTTCGCCTATCTGGCCACAGGAGAAATGCCCGTCTCGGAAAACAATTATGTGGACGTGGACATCCGGATCAGAGAGAACCTGTAGCCTGTAAATAATCCTTCTCAAACTGCCCTGCCGGAGTGGGTCTTCCGAAATAATAGCCCTGTATCATATCCGGCTTAGTAGCCATCATTTTAGAAAGCTCCTCTTTCTCTTCTATGCCCTCCATGCAGACTACCGATCCCAGACTATGCACCATATCTATGATGTGACTGATGATATTAAAATCATATTCGTTTCTGAGCGCCTGTACCACAAAAGTTCTGTCTATCTTTACAGTTTTGGCGTCAATCTCCTTCAAATATCGCATATTTGAATAGCCTGTGCCGAAATCATCCAGCGCCAGATCAATATTTTTCGATTTCAAATCCTTAAAAAGTTCCTTGATCCTGTCATTCGTCTCGATATAGCCGCTCTCCGTCAGTTCCAGAACCAGACTTTCCGGATCGATTCCCACTTCCTGAATGCAACGCTCCACATCCCGCATCATATCGCTCTTATAGAGCTGCACATAAGATAAATTCACGTTGACATGAAACTCCGGTATATACCGCTTCCATTTCTTGCAGGTTTTCGCCGCCTCCCAGAGAACATACTGCCCCACCGGGATAATCAGGCCGCTCTCCTCCAGAATCGGGATAAAGACCGCAGGCGACACGCTGCCAAATTTCTCATTTGTCCAGCGCAGCAGCGCCTCCGCGCCGATCAGCCTGTAATCCTCAGCCGAGACAATCGGCTGGTAATACACCTCAAATCCACGGAAATCATGGCTGACATCCTGTCGCAAAGACTTGCGGATATCAAGCCGTTCCAGATAAACGTCATAGGCCGTCCTGTCAAACATAGTCATCTGGTTTCTGCCGTTGCGTTTCGCCTCATTTAAAGCAAACTCCGTAAACCGCATAAGCTCCTCTACGGTTCTGCCGACGAAATCCTCCTCCAGCACGCCCGCAGACACGGTATAAAATCGACTGTATTCCTTATTTCTGGCCATAGCGGCTATGGTCTCCTGAATCTGTCTGTAGACGGCGCGCGGCTCCTTCTTCCTGCCCTTTCCCGTGTCCACGATCATAAATTCATCGGCCACCAGACGATAAATATCCACACTCTCATCCACTGTCTTTATCATACAGTCCGCAAGCTCGCGCAATACCTCGTCGCCTGCCTCCACGCCCTCTTTTTCATTGATCTCCTTAAAATTGTCAATGCCGATGCGCATCAGATAGCGGACAGATTCCGGGCGATCCCGAAGCGTGGATTCCATATCCAACCGGAACCGCGCCTCCCTGCGGAGCCCCGTAATATTGTCGGCCTTCGCCTTCGTCCCCAGCTCGCTGACAGCGCCGATCAGAAGCCTGTGCCCCTCCGCGCCCGTCACTACCGTACCCCTGCAGCTTATCCAAACCACCCGGTTCATGCGATCCAGCCAACGGTATTCCAGCTCGTGGCTGTCCTTCTCCCCCGAGCGGCACTTCTCCAGATCCGCAGCTACCATCTCATAATCGGAAGTATATACTACGCTTTTCAGCGTCTCCGTACAGTTTTCAATCACAATCGAGTGGAAGGGAAACCGCTTCGTCGCCTTCTCCGACAGCATATAAATATCTGCAGTCAGATCGAGAATAAACAGATAGGCATCGGAGGATTGCTGCATAATTTCAATGACCGAACGAATCTGTTCCAACGACATGCCCTGCAATGCACTCAGATATTTCATCTTCATACCGGCGCATTCCACAACTCAATCGTGACGCCGGTTTCGCCTCCTTCCCCGCTTATTTACATTTTTTATTCTTTCATTATACTGCCTGCCCTAAATAATGTCAAACCATTTCTTGTATATGTTGCATAAATGTATACAAAATTTTATCCATATATTTGTGTAATATACACATTTAATTTACATAATATTGACAACATTTTTAGACTAAGGCCACCGGATTTTATTATAAAATCAGCCAACTTGCAAGATTCTGGCATACTCCTTTCACCGTTCATATAAGTTTACATAAGCCATTTTCACAAAACCATTGTGTACAAAGACCCGGCGTTTTGATATACTTGCAGTATACGGGCCGGATCATAGATCATACCCGAAAATATACGTTTGAAAGGATCAGTGTGAAATCATATGAGCAAAAAGAAGGCGGTCGTCTCCCTCGGCCATGAGGCACTCGGCTATACAACGTTAGAACAGTGGGATGCGGTTAAGATGACCGCGAAAGCTCTTGCGGATCTGGTGGAGGCCGATTATCAGCTCACCATCACTCACTCAAACGGCCCCCAGGTCAGCATGATCCACAAGGCCATGACAGAGCTGCGGCGGGTTTACATCGACTACACCCCCGCTCCCATGTGCGTATGCTCCGCCATGAGCCAAGGCTATGTGGGATACGATATCCAGAACGCGCTCCGCGCTGAGCTTCTGGGGCGCGGCATCGTGAAGACCGTCAGCACCGTTCTGACTCAGGTGACCGTAGACCCTTACGATGAGGCCTTCTACGCGCCCACCAAGGTGATCGGCCGCTATATGTCCGCGGAGGACGCAGAAACGGAAATCAAAAAAGGAAATTATGTGAAAGAAGAGCCTGGCAAGGGCTTCCGCCGGGTAGTGGCGGCCCCCCGTCCCATAGATATCGTGGAAATCGACGCCATCCGCACGCTGGCTGATGCTGACCAGATCGTGATCGCCTGCGGCGGCGGTGGGATACCCGTGATTGAACAGAACCATGTCCTGAAAGGCGCGTCCGCTGTGATTGAAAAGGACGCCGTGGCCGGAAGGCTGGCAGAGAGCCTGCGGGTTGACGAACTGATTATCCTGACAGGCGTGCCCTGCGTGTACCGCAATTTTGGGCAGCCGGATCAGCAGGCCATCCCCTCCCTCACCGCCGCGCAGGCGAAGACGCTGTGCGAAGAAGGCCAGTTTGAGGAGGGAACCATGCTGCCGAAGATCGAGGCCGCCATCGCTTATCTGGAAGAAAATCCCGAAGGGCGGGTGCTGATCACCTCCCTCGAAAATGTAAAAGACGCTCTAAAAGGCAAAAACGGTACGGTGATTACTGCCTGATCAATCTGCGCGCGCAAGGCAGACTGCTCATCTTATTTGCGCTTCGCTTCCCCCAGTGCCAGAAGCAGCGCCCCGATCATGATGCAGAAGTCCGATATGTTGAACACAATCCTGCGAAACCGCTTGTTTTTCACGGGAAAACTGACGTAGTCCACCACGTATTTCCTCGTCAGGCGGTCGTAGGTATTGCTGTAGGCGCCGCCCAGCAAAAGGGCCAACCCTGCCTTAAGGGTAGAGTTCCCGTGAAAACTGAATGTTGCGAGAAAAACCACCGTCATAAACAGGGTTAATCCAAGGGAAAGCATGGTCACAAGCCCCTGTCTCTTTTCCCCAACATCCAGAAAGGCGCCTTTATTGTGATATCTTCTGATTAAAAGTCTTCCCTTGCAGAAGGGTTTCTCTTCCCCCTCCTTCAGACTCTTTTCAATATAATTTTTCAACACCAGATCCAGCACAAAAATGCCGAATGCCAGAGCCGCAAAGCCGATCGCTGCCATAGCGCACCTCCTACTATTTTTCCGCCGGCATCAGCGGCGGCTCCCAAACTGCGAAAGCACCCGCAGCGTCCTTCTCAGCGTAATCCAAAGCGGGTGAGACACCCTGTTTTTTCGAAGCGCCTGATATCCCTCTTTAAAGGATACCAGATAATTCTTAAGTCCCGCGTTGCTGGTTCCCCCGTAAAACATGGCTACCAGAATCTCCGGCACATAGGCCAGCTTATTTTCCGGCTCCTTCAAAAAACGCACCATAAACTCATAGTCCGCCGCACAGCGGTAGGAGGTATCATAGAGTCCATATTTCTCATACACCGCCCGCCGCAGAAAGAGGGTCGGGTGACCGGGCATCCATCCCTGCGTGATCCTTCCCTGCCCCATGCGCCACTCTCTGACAATTCGCTCACCTTCCACATAAACCAGGTCTGCGTGGACGCCCACGCATGAGGAGCCGCCCTGCCGCAGCGCGTCCATCATTTTGCTGATGGCGTTCGGTTTGCATAATCTGTCATTGCAAACTGCGGCAATGTCCCCCGTACTCATGCGAAACGCCTTATTCATCGCATCGTAGAGCCCGTTGTCCGGCTCCGAAACCCAGCGCACCGAATAGCCCCGCCGCTCTTCCATCCGCGCGGCAAACGCCCTTATCAGCTCCACCGTGCCGTCCACAGAGCCGCCGTCCACCATCACAACCTCTATATCCGGATAGTCCTGCTCTTCAATACTCCTCAGCGTGAGGGGGAGCGTTTGCTTTGCATTGTAAACCGTCACCAGTAAGGAAACCTTCATCTCTATTTTACATTCCTTTTATATTTGAAATTCCTTCTATTTCTGAGTTCTGCCCTTTCCCGATCTTATCTGGCTTTCAGGACTGTCCCGATTTGGAATTTCCATCCGCCTGCGCCCAGGAAAGCGCCTCCTCCAGACTGTCCGCGCCGAGAATATTGAGCATAAAATCCGTGTACTCCCCGGCCCTGTCCGTGTCAATATAGCGGAAAACATCTTTTATATACTTCCCGGAATGGTCATACTCATACACACCGAAAGCCAGCCCCGCCATCACTTCCTCCGGTGCGTCCGTCTGCCGGTTCATCAGAAAGGCATCCACGTACGGATTATTCTCCACGATATAATAGCAATACGCAAAAGCCGCTGCCTGCAGCCGTTCCCCGGAGCCCGAAGAAAACCCAAGCTCCGTGATCGTGACACTTCGCACCTCGCCCGCCCTGTCCAGATACGCTTCCTCGGACAGCATATCCGTCAGCACATTCAGATTCATAATGGACAAATGAGGTGCATTCCTTGTCTTATCATACTCCTGCGACCAGTAATTCACACGGGTAAGCGGTTCCGGATACGGGTGGATCGCAATGCCCCAGTCATAATTTCCATGCGCCAGCGCCGCCCCATTAAAGCTTTCCAGAATATCCCTGCCGTTAAAAAAGCCGGAATTGTCGCCGTCATTGCTGTTCCATGCATGGTCAATGCTGAAATATACACGTCCCTGCGCATAGTGGCTTTTTACCGCCTGATAAAAAATCCGGAAAGATTTTTCAAATTCCTTTGTATAGTAAATCACATCCCGGGTATTCATGAAATTCCAGACACGATTCTGGTTGATCTCGTTGGCGATCACCCAGCTGTGTATCATACCATGCTCACCGCTCGAATAGCGCTCCGCCAAAAATCCGGCCACCGCCTCCAGCGTCCTTGCGCCCTCCTCCTCGGATGCATTAAACATATAATAGTACGCGCCGCTTTCCGGCTCACGCGCGTCCGGATGAATCAGCTCCGGGAAAGCCTCATTCCAGTCGTTCAATACCACCGCCGTGGCAGTCATCCCCATGTCGGTCAGATAGGTAAACAACCCGTCGTAACCGTTGATCGCCGCCCCGTTAAACGCATAATTTCTTCCCTTATATGTATAGGTGATGGTAGGGAAAGTCTGATCCGTCGTCTCCCCCATAATATGCGAAAGGGGAATATTATAGATTGCGTGTTTGATACCAAGATCCGTCAGCTCCGGCGTCCCCAGCATCGTGGGATCTAGCAGAATTCCCTTCTTTGAGCCTGTCTCCGGGTAAGGCTCCTGATTTTCCGCAAGCGCTTCCGGATTCGATAAATATACGCTCCTGCCCACCTGCACATAATTTCCTTCCATCTTGACCGCCGGGATTAACCGTTCATACAGATAGACATCCCGGTAAGGAAAGACTGCTTCCCACTCCCTGTCTTTGCGGCCCCTTGTGACGGGTTCCTTTGTCAGCGCATCCGCATCCTCCTCCCAGGTGTCTGCCCGAAACAAATACAGGTACGCATCGTCACTGGACGGAACCAGCGGCATGGCAAGAGAATACCTTACCTTTTTCAGCTCCGTATCATAAACGAAAGCCACATTCATCGCATAATCCGAAAGCTCGTCCGACGACAATCTTGTCTCACCCGCCGTCAGTTCCGACAATTCCTCTTCCCGCTGTCCGGCTTCGCTGTCCGCTCCCGTCTCCTCCTGCACGACAGGCGCGCTCGTCGGCGCCGTCTCCCCTCCGCAGCCGCCAAGCAGCACAAGCGCCAGACAAATGCCTATGAGCAGGGGACATCCGAAACGGATTTTACTCTTCTTCTCCTTGTACACTTCCAAACCTCCCGTGCTCATTCAAAATTGACTGCAACAGCGACCTCTGGCGGCGCGTCGATTGCATCCGACACCGTCCTGTCCCCTCTTTTCATCTGCTTATAAATTTCAAAAAAGTGGGTCGTAGGAATTTCCTGAAACCGCCACTCTGAATCTACCACCGGAATTGCCGCGCAACCTTCCTCCACACCGTAACGTTTCACCTGTCCGGCATCCGCCTCCGACCAGCCGCCGTCCGCATAGTATTCATCGAGCGCATCCGTCACAGCCGCACCAATATTTTTAACCGCGCTTGTCAAAACCCGATCTGAAATCCTGCACTGGTCAACATCCACCCCGATCATCAGGCCGTTCTGATTTTCCGCCGCCTCCAGCACGGACTCGTACAGGCCGCCGCCGCAGGCAAATATAATCTGCGTGCCGTTCTCATACCAGACGTCGGCCTTCTCCCGCACCGCGATATCCGCCGCGTAAGTGTCCGCATACCAATAGTTGACCGCCACGTCGTCCAGCGACAAATCCTTGGCCGCCGCATTGATTCCCTGCAGATAACCGTAACCGTAACGCAGCACGGCAGGCTCCTCTCTTCCGCCTATAAAGCCGAGATTCCGATATCCCTCCCAGACTGCCATATAGCCCGCCAGGTACCCGGCTTGTTCCTCATGGAAAAGGATACAGTGCACATTCTCCGCAATGGGAAGTTCCTCCCCTTCCCCGTCGTAAGGCACGGCATCCACCAGCAAAAAGGAAGTCTGCGGATACATTTCCTGCAAGGCGCCCACGGCCTCGCCAAAAACATCTCCCGCACAGACAATCAAGCCTGCCTTGTCCTCCACGGCCCGATGTATGATCTCCTGATAACTCTCCGGCGCGTTAGGGTCGGCATGATAGCAGGAAAAGGAAGTTCCCGCCCCCAAAGCGTACATCCTCACGCCGTTAAAAATGGCCTCATTGTAACCGCCATCCTCCACGGATCCGTCCGTCAGAAAGGCGATCTCCCCGCCCGTTTCCATATAATCCCCGTATGGGTCTTCAAACATTTTCTGCACCGACTCCCGCCAGGAGCTCATCTCCACACCCGATCCGCTCTCCGCATCCTCCTCGGTCTCCTGCCGAGTCTCCTCCGATGTTTCATTCTCCGCGGGCGACGCCGTCTCCTGTACCGGTTTCCCGCAGCCCGTCAAGAACAATATTAAAATCAGCCCGGCTAATCCAAGCTTACCTTTCCACATTCCACTGTATCCACCTTCCGTAAACATTCAAAACCGCCGTGTGAGCATAGTACTCCAAATGTAACACTCACATATAACACCTTACCACAAGTGGGGGGAATCAGCAAGTTTAGATCAGATCTGATTCCCCTCCACATCTATTCCTAATGTAACCCCGCTGCGCCTCTCTTTATTCAGGCCTCCGCTCATATGGGACACGTTTCCATTCAGGAAACTGGCCCGGAAAATCGCATCCTCCCCGTACTTTCCGCGAATCTGATCCACCGCCTTGTCCAGTTTTTCCAGTTTATCGCTTTTTCCCAGATCAAAAATACTGTACTGTCGGGCCGCCTCCTCCTGCACCTTCGAAGTGTGGACTCCCATCTGTCTGAGAGGCGTTTTTTTATCCCACAGCTTACCGAAAAGCTGACAGGCCGCCCCAAATATTTCCTCCGTGATATTTGTAGGTGAATCCAGCTGCATCTGTCTATTCATCCGCTTAAACTCACAGGTTGTCAGATGTACGCTGACCACGCCAATCATCACCCCGTCGGCCCTAAGCCTTGTTCCCACCGTCTCGCTTAAGGAGAGCAGCAGATGTCTCGCATACTCCTCCGTCACGATATCCACCGGCGCGGTCATACTGTTGCCGTAACCCTTGTTCGCCTCATGAGAAATCATGGAAGCATCAAGGTCTGCGCCCTGCGCAAAGCCCTGTATCGTCTGCCCATGCTTTTTTAACAGGGAGCGGATCATCCCCTCGTCCGCCTGCGCCAGTTCTCCGATTGTCCGTATGCCTACGCCGTGCAGTTTTTCCACCGTAGCCCGTCCCGCAAGAAACAGATCGGAAACGGGAAGAGGCCACATCTTGTGCCTGATTTCTTCCTGAAAAAGAGTATGCACCTTGTCGGGCTTGGAAAAATCGCCCGCCATTTTAGACAGAAGGAAATTTTCGGAAACGCCCACATTTACAGTGAAGCCCAATTCCTCCCTGATCCTGTCCTTCAATTCATAGGCCAGCTTTACCATCTGATCGCGGCCGTACAGCTTTTCAAAGCCCTCGAACACCACCCACGCCTCGTCTATGCTGTACTGGATCACAATGTCGCTGTACTCCTGCAATATTTTCATAAAGGCACGCGAGGACTTGACATACAGGCCATAATCCGGCGGTACGATCACCAGCCCCGGACATTTCCTCTGCGCCGCCACAATGGGTTCCCCTGTCTGTATGCCATATTTTTTCGCCGGACTGCTCTTGGCGAGAACAATCCCATGCCGTTTCTCCTGATCCCCGCCTACAATGCTGGGGATCAGCCTGATATCCTCCTTTTCGCCCAGCACATTCACCCGGTATGCCGCAGTCCAGGCAAGAAAAGCGCTGTTGACATCTATATGGAACACATATTTCCCCACCGCTACAGGAATTGGAAGATATCTTCCATTCCTTTCACCTCCTCCCCGTGAATGAATGTACTATTATGTTATCAAACATATGTTCTTGTGTAAAGATGAAATATTTTCCTGTCTGCCTGTGTACATGCAAAAAGGGGATCGCTGCTATTGCTCCCCCCTCACAGCCTCGCCAGCGTCTCAAACGTCCCGTTGATATCAATCCGCCCGTAGCCCCACTGTCTGTCGGGATAGCGGATCCCCTCCGGGCGCTGCGCCCCCTGAATCAGAAAGCTTTTCGTGCCCCGGCTCTCCACCGCAAAGGCATTGCCGTCAACCACAGCCCACTCCAGAAACTGCGCCACACAGCCCGCAGACAGGGCAGCCGCCATGCAGGAACCGTCCGTCTCTCCCAGCGCGGTGTGCACGCCGACACCCGGAGCCGCCAGATCCGGCTTAATGCTGCCGCTCCTCGTAAACCCTCTGCCGGAGGGCGCATACCCGCTGTCCGTATAACTGTCGTAAGTGGAGACCGTAATGACCTGAGACGCGTTTGCCGGCTCCGTCAACGTCACATCGGGGCTCGGCTGTAAAAATGTGACGCTGTCTTCCAGAAACGCCTCAATCGGCAGCCATATATGGTAGCGCCCGTCACCGCTCAGTCTCCGCACAGAAGCCGCCAGTGTCACCGTCCATATACCCGGCGTCGGGTCCTGAAAACGCAGAAAGATCAGCGGGTCGCCGGAGTCTTTCTCCACAAGGACAATCCCTACCTGTATGCGGGTTCTCTCAAAAATAAAGGAAATAGTCCTGTCCATTCCATTCCGAAAGTCAATCACGGGCGAAACCTCCCCGCCGGGTGAACGGATTGAGACCGAATAGGCATCGGGGAGACTTCCCCAGATTTCCGCGCAGAATCCCTTCATCGGTCCGGCAACACGGATTTCCACATTGCCCGGCATAAAATTTTCGTAATGGTGTTCTTTATCCCCTTCATTGCCGCCGCCCACCACAACAGCCCGGCTTCTCCTGCCCGCCACGATATTTAAATAGGAATCCAGCGCGGAAGTCCCGTCGTGACTGCCCATATTTGTGCCAAGCCCAATCACAATCACCACAGGTCTGCTGAAAGCCACCGCCATCTGCTGTAAATATTTCACCGCCTCCATGATATCATTTTCCTGATATGCCACGGCGCGGTCGTCGATCAGATAATAGTCCCGCAGATAAGCCTTTGCCTCTTTTAACTTCACCACCGCGATATCCGCAAGGGGCGCGGCTCCCCGGAAGGTCAGCCCCTGATTCAGAAGGCTGCCCGCCGCCGCGGAAGCCATCCTCGTGCCGTGCCCGTTGGTGTCGGTACTCGGCACCACCGACTCCGGCTCCCCGGAGGCAAGCGCCCGGTCAATATCCTCCCTGCGATATTCCGTTCCATACAGAAATCCCTCGGGCGGTTCCCCTGCCTGAATGGTCTGATCCCAGATGGACAGGATACGGGTGCTCCCGTCGTCCCTGCGGAACACGTCTTCCCGGTAGTTGATTCCCGTATCGACAAAGCCAATAATAACGCCGCTCCCCTGTAAGGCAAGCGGCGGGTTCTGTATTCGGATATTGCCCATAGCCGCCAGAGGGGAAGCGTCAAAAACCCGCTCTCCCGCCTGCATCAGTCCGTACAGCTTAGGGATCGTCGAATACCCATAATATCCTATGGATATAGGCGCAACCTGACTGCGTTTCACGGTCGCCACACCGTATCCGGCGTCCACGGCATGATAGCAGTATTCTATATCCACATCTTCCAAAATCTGTTCGATCGCGTCATAATCCGCGATAATATCCGCAAATTCATCCGACAAAATCATTTCTTTGCAGGTCAAACCCTTTTTATACACATAAATAGTATTTGCTATTTATATGCCCTTTCCACCCACCACTCCTTACGTTAGTTTATGCAGGGACAGTCTGTCCTGACACTTACGACCCGTTTGCAGGCTGTTGTATCACCTTGAGACGATCCGGGTGCTCCGCACTTCTGCTGCGGATGTCAATGATCGGCCCGCCGTTTCCTTCAATGTACTCTCTGGTGATGGTCACTCGTCCTATGTTGTCGTCCTTCGGCACTTCGTACATAATATCCAGCATAAATTCCTCGATAATGGCCCGAAGCGCTCTTGCGCCGGTCTCCTTTTCCATAGCCTTATCCGCGATGGCCTCCAGCGCGCCTTCGTCGAAAAGCAGCTCCACCTCGTCCAGCTCGAGAAGCTTCTGGTACTGTTTCAAAATTGCGTTTCTCGGCTCTTTTAAAATCTGCACCATCATGTCGCGACTTAAGCCCTCCAGCGTAAAGATCACCGGCAGGCGACCGATAAACTCCGGAATCATGCCGAATTTCCTGATATCCTCCACTGTAACCCTGCTTAAAATATTCTTCTCTTTATCATACTTATCCTTAAGCTCCGCACTGTAACCGATGGAAGTCTTTTTGTTCAGTCTCTGCTTAATAATCTCATCCAGATCGGGAAACGCGCCGCCGCAGATGAAAAGGATATTTCTCGTGTTCACCGTGGCAAGGGGCACCATGGCGTTTTTGGAATTAGCGCCAACAGGCACCTCCACCTCCGCCCCCTCCAAAAGTTTAAGCATTCCCTGCTGTACGGATTCCCCGCTCACATCCCGGGAGTTGGTATTCTTTTTCTTGGCGATCTTATCAATCTCGTCGATAAAAATAATGCCGCGCTCCGCCCGCTCCACATCGTTGTCCGCCGCCGCGAGGAGCTTTGACACCACGCTCTCAATATCGTCGCCAATATAGCCCGCCTCCGTCAAGGATGTGGCGTCCGCAATGGCAAGCGGCACATCAAGAAGCTTTGCCAGCGTCTTCACCAGATAGGTCTTGCCGCAGCCCGTGGGACCGATCATCAGCATATTGGACTTCTCGATCTCAATCTCATCCATGGTGCCGGTCGCCACTCTCTTATAATGGTTATAAACCGCCACGGACATGACTTTCTTGGCGTGTTCCTGCCCCACCACATACTCGTCCAGCTTCTGCTTGATTTTATGGGGCGGCAGAATATCCCTGATATCAATCTCCGCCGTTTCCTTCTTCTTTTTTTTCTTCGGCTTCTGCTTGTTTGGAATGCCGCCGTCTCCCTGCAAATCAGCCAGATTGACAAAACTGATGTTCGGAAATCCCTGCCCGTTACCCATATTGGGATTGTTCAAAAGCCCCTGGTAGTCAAACTGGCTGACCGTATCCATGGTCTTGTGCATACAGTCGTCGCAGACGCAGATATTGTTGGGGAGTTTAAACATTTTCCCCGCTTTGCTCTCCGGTCTGCGGCAGATAAAGCAGACATCCTCGTAATCGCTGCCGGAATCGTCGCCCTTTTTCTCTTCTGTGCCGGAGTCCTTCTTCTCTAATTCCGTCTCTTCGTGTTTATCGTCCTTGTGATCGCCCATATGTCTTATCTTCCCTCCATTCACCCGCATGCCTTGGTCTGCCCATAGTATAGCATACGAATAGTGGATTAGCTATAGTTGAATTTCCTTTCCGTAAGACGATCCCCGGCAGTCCGTATCTTCACGACACCGTCCTGCCGGGGATGTTCTTCTCCGCTATATCTTTACATTCCTCTTATTTTACCTCTGTTTACTCGCTCACCTTATTCCCCAGCGTCAGCGTCTTCGTCACTTCCTCGTATCCGGCCACGGTCATGGTCATCACTTTGACCTCCACCTGATCGCCCTTGGCGTAAAACTCCAATTCCTTCTGCAGTTCATCCATGGATCTGATCGTATTGCCGCCAAACTTAGTGATGATATCACCCTGCCTAAGCCCTGCTGCCTCCGCCGCCGTGTCGGGGTAAACCTGCGCGACATACACGCCCTCCGGCATACCGTAAGCCTGTGAAACCTCCTGGGTGACGCTGATACCGGAAATGCCGAGATATCCTCTCTCCTCCTCGGCCACCTTGCTCTTCGTCTCCTTGAGCATCAGCTCCGCGATGATGGGGCTTGCCGAGGAAATCGGGATCGCATAGCCCATACCCTCCACGGCGCTGCCGCCGATCTTATTGGAATTGATGCCGATTACCTCGCCCTTGATATTTAAGAGCGCGCCGCCGGAGTTACCGGGGTTAATCGCCGCATCGGTCTGGATAAAAGTACCCTCCACGCTGTCCCCGCCGTAGCCGTTACTTGCGGAGAGACTGATGCTTCTGTCAAGCGCGCTGATCACGCCCGTCGTAACAGACTGTCCGTATCCGAGGGAATTGCCGATGGCAATGGCGGGTTCTCCCACCTCCAGCGCATCAGAATCGCCCAGGGTAGCCACTTCTATAGCCTCCAACGTAGAATCTGACAGTTCTGTCACCGGTACTGCGATGACCGCCAGATCCATCTTGGAATCCTGTCCCTTGATAAAGGCTTCCGCCTCGCTGCCCTCGTTAAACTGCACCGTCAACTTGTCGGTGTCCGCCACCACATGATGGTTCGTCACAATCAGAAGCTCCGAATCATTCAATCCCACGATAATGCCGGAACCGCTGGCGTCCGCCTCGCTGTCCATGGACTGTCCAAACCATGACATGGTCTCCGTATAGTGGTTATTCACCGCCACGATGGAAGGCATCACATTTTTTACCACTTCGGTTACATCCGTAACCACCATCGTTGCTGAGTCTGACTGCTTGATTGTCGGCACATCCGTGGGCGCCTGAATCTCTGTATCGACTTCTGCCTCCTCCATGGGAGAGCTTTCTGTCTCCGTGAGCGCCGCACTGTCTTTTCCTGTCATCCCTGTAACAGCATCCACGGCATACAGCCCGATTCCCGCGAAAAGCCCGAAGAACAACCCCAGTGACACCGCCACAAGGGCTTTCTTTAAATAACCGCTGCCCTGTTTTTTCTCCCGGTGCTTCTTCTCCTTCTTCTGCTCCATCTGGGCATAACCGTTGGGGTAGGTATTTCCATAATGATAATTCCCGGCGCTTCCCTGATAGGACGTGCCATTTGCCTGATAGGAACCGCTGTTTCCCGCATACGCGCCGCTGCTTCCATACACATTCTGCCCTGCGCCCTGTCCGTATGTGCCGCCGCCCGTCTGGTTTCCTGTGTTCTGGTAAGACCGGTAACCGATCCCCCTCTGCTCAGACTCACTCCCCGTCTGAAGTCCCGTCTGCTCCGAACCCGTATGATTAGAATAGTCGTTTGGATAATTGTTGTTGTCGTACATAATCCCGCTTCCTTTCCATAAGTTACGGACTCACGCCCGCTGTTTATTCCCGCGAGCAACGAGCCAAAGTCGTGCTTGTATGACCTTGGCGACTGCCGCGGGGGTGAAATACTCTGCAGCTTGCTGCGGAGTATTTCACTTCCCTCGCTGATTATGTCTCTAGTATATCTGTCATTTGTGTTTAAATTGTGTTTAATTCAAGAAGAAAATGTGATTTTGCGGAGAATGCCGTTTTGTGGCATTCTCCCACGCGAAATATAGTACTTCTTGGCGTCCCGTCCTATGGCGGGACGTCTTTAGAAGTACTTTTCGCGTTACTCTACCGTCACCGATTTCGCCAGATTCCTCGGCTTATCCACGTCGCAGCCCTTGCCCACAGCTACATAATACCCAAAAAGCTGCAGCGGTATGATCGCCAGCGAATTGGCAAAATATGGATTCGTCTCCGGAATATAAATCACATAGTCCGCCGCCTTCTCAATCTCCTTATTCTCCTCGCAGGTCACCGCCAGCACAAAAGCGCCTCTCGCCTTCACCTCCACCATATTGCTGATGGTCTTTGCGTAGAGCGCAGGCTGGGTGGACACCGCCGCCACAAGCGTTCCCTCTTCAATCAGGGAAATGGTGCCGTGTTTCAGCTCGCCCGCCGCATACGCCTCGGAATGAATATAAGAAATTTCCTTCAATTTCAAAGAACCTTCCAGCGAAATCGCATAGTCGATCCCCCTGCCGATAAAGAACACATCCTTCGCGCCGATGTAACGGTTCGCAAACCGCTGTATCTTATTTTTATTGTTCAGAAGAAGCTCAATCTGATCCGGCAGACAGCGCAGATCACCCAAAAGTGACGCAAATGTCATATCATCGATTTTTCCCCGCGCCCTGCCAAACTTCATGGCAAGCAGATAGAGCGCAACCAACTGGGCGCTGTAAGCCTTCGTGGTTGCCACCGCAATCTCCGGTCCCGCCCAGGTGTACATCACATTGTCAGACTCTCTGGCAATGGAACTTCCCACCACATTGACGATGCCAAGCACCTGAAAGCCCCTCTTCTTGGACTCGCGAAGCGCCGCCAGCGTATCCGCCGTCTCGCCGGACTGGCTGATCACCACCACCATGCTGCCTTCCTCCAGAATCGGGTCGCGGTAACGAAACTCAGAGGCAAGATCCACCTCCACCGGAATGCGCGCCAGTCCCTCGATCACATATTTCCCCGTAACGCCCGCATGATAGGCGGAGCCGCATGCCACAATATGAATCTTTCGCAGCGCCCTGATATCCTCGTCGCTCATGTTAAGCTCCTCGATGACGATATCGTTATCCTTGATGCGGGGCAGAAGCGTATCCGTCACGGTCTTTGGCTGTTCGTACATCTCCTTCAACATGAAGTGCTCATAGCCCGCCTTTTCAGCCGCGTTGGTATCCCACTCAATGAAAACAGGCTCCTTCGTCGTCTCCTCCTCGTCCACCGAATAAAAATGCATATGATCCGCCCGCAGACGCACGACCTCTTGATTGTCCACATAATACACCTTACGGGTATATTTCAAAATCGCTGGCACATCCGAAGCGATAAAACAGCCATCCTCACTCTGCCCCACGATCAGGGGCGAATCCTTTCTTGCCGCAAAAATCTGATCGGGACAATCTGCAAAGAGAATGCCGAGCGCATAGGAACCCTCCACGCGGTGAAGCACCTTTGTAACCGCCTCAAGGGGGTTGCCCTTATAATAGTAGTCCAGCAGATGCGCCAGAACCTCCGTGTCCGTCTCCGACACAAAATGATAACCGCGCTCAGTCAGCATTTTTCGAAGCGTCAAATAATTTTCAATAATACCGTTATGTACCACGGTAATCGTCTCCGCCTCATTGAAATGCGGGTGTGCATTGATGTCACTCGGCACGCCATGGGTCGCCCAACGGGTATGCCCGATGCCGCAAAGCCCCGGCATGGTCTCCCCGCCGCGAGTTATATTCTCTAAAATCTTAAGCCTTCCCACCGACTTTGTGATATTGATTTTTCCCTCGCCATCATAAACCGCCATCCCCGCCGAGTCATACCCGCGGTATTCCAATTTAGACAGGCCGTCCAAAATGATGGGTGCCGCCTGCTTCGTCCCGATATAACCTACGATTCCACACATTTCACCTTACCTCCAATACTCTTTGTTAGAAGAACATGCCAACACCAGCCGCCGCGGCAGCCGCCGATAACGTTTTCCCATCAAATATCCCATATACTTAAATCCGCTTTGTATCATAACGCCCGGTATTTTGCTGTACATTCCCTTCTCTCTCAGATGCGCCGCCGTGCTCTTCACCAGCCGTATTCCCTCCGACTCCGAAGGGTAGGCTGCGAACACTTCCGGGTGATCCGCCTGGGAGACCCCCAGATCAAAATTCCGCCTAAACTGCTGCCTGTATGTGTAATTATGGGAATGATATACTTTCGCCTGCGCAGCGTAAGCGATCCCGAAGCCCGCCTCCACCGCCTTGGCAGCGTAGAGCATATCCTCGTTAAAGATCGCCCGGTTCACAAAACCGCCAAGTTCATCAAAAATATCTCTTTTATATGCCGCGCACACATTGGAACAAAAAAAAGTTTTGATTCCAAGCTCCGGGAGATCGGCCTTTGTCTTC
The DNA here is from genome assembly GCA_910584725.1 of uncultured Lachnospiraceae bacterium. Lineage (GTDB taxonomy): Bacteria > Bacillota > Clostridia > Lachnospirales > Lachnospiraceae > UBA3282. The sequence continues at coordinate 88,049 of CAJUBE010000001.1, forward strand.
AGGCGGGACTCTGCCGGGTAATTAAACTGTCTCGTATACCGCTCGGCCTCGCTGCTGTCCCTTCCGGGAAGCTGTCTGGCGTAAGCGACTGCTGCCTTTTCCCCGCGCAGTCCCTCCAGAAGCCGCTCCACCAAATATTCATCCGCAGGAACGGCATCCTGCGTCATCATCACAAACACCTCGGCATCCGAAAGCTTCACCCCCTGGTTTCTCGTCCGGCCGTGGTCAAACTCCCTCTTTGACAAATGCTTCACTGTTATATTATGATGTTCCCTTTCCAGCGTAGTACCGTAAAGAAGCCTGTCCAGATATTTCTGCTCTGTATTCATAAGAATAATCCGATTCACAGGCACTGTCTGCGCCAGCAGCTTCTCCACCATCGTCAAAAACCCGCGATCAGGCTTGTAGACGGGAATAATCACGTCCACTTTCTCCACACATTTATCCTCCATCTGTCACTTTCTGACTCTGTACAGCGAATAAGCAGACTCGAAATGCTCCGCCTATTCACGCAAAAGCAGGGGCTTGTGAGACAAGCCCCTTTGCTTTTATTATTTCAGATATCCGTTTGTTTCCTCATAAATCTTCTCACTACACTTTTTCACTGTCTCAGACGGCTCATAGTTGTCCGCGTCAAACAGGAACTTATGCAGCCACTTGACATTATCCTCCAGACTGGTCGGAATGACGCAGGAACCCTTTGATCCGATGGTGCCCGTCTGCCGCATATCCTCCTGCGGGAACCCGTCGGTCTCTGTAATCTGGTATGCCCCCACATTCCCGAGCATATCGACAATCTCGGACAGATCCAGAGAGGTATATACCTCCTCAAACACGGAGTTGGCCGTCTCTGTCAGCTTCGGCAGCGATGCTTTCTTCGCCTGATCGGCCACCGCGGTGAGCACTTCCCTCTGTCTCTCGGCACGCTTGAAGTCATCTCCCGCCGTGTAACGGATTCTGCAGTAACCTGTCGCCTGCAGGCCGTCCAGACGCTGATAGCCTGTCTGCGTCACCGGCGTGTACTCTCTCTTCAAGTCCTCCGCGATACAGAGCTGATAGTTATTCAGATGGCTGATCTCCGAATCATCCACATCAATATCCACACCGCCCAGCGCGTCAATGGCATCCGTCAGTCCCGCAAAGCCAACCGTCACGAAATCGGTAATGTTCATGTCCAGATTCATGTTTAACATATTGATGGCCTGCTCGGGGCCGCCCTTTGCGTAAGCCGCGTTACATTTGTTGTACGAATCGTTGCTCAGGTTCAGGTATGTGTCACGATAGACGGAAACCAGCTTACACTCTCCCGTATCCTGATTGATGGACGCGATCATGATCGTGTCGCTTCGGGTATTCTTCGTAAGCGCCCCTGTGGTGGAGTCCACACCGAAGAGGGCGATATTTCGATACCCCTTCATCGTCGTCTCCTCCGCCTCCTGCACGGTCTCGTTGATGATGATATCTTTCTCCTTCAGTTCCACCTTGCCGCTTCCCGTTCCGGCGAGAACCATATAGAGCACCATCACCGCGATAATCAGAATAATAATCTCTACAATAAAGAGAATAATGCGCCTGCGCTGTTTTTTCGCCTGCGCCTTCTTTCCTGATTTCTTTTTCCCGGAGCCTTTCCTGCCGGAAGAACTACTCTTCCCGGAGGATTTCTTTCTGGGCCTCACCTCGTCATCGTAGTCGTCGTCATATCTCTTAGCCATATCCTGTACTCCCTCAGTCTCTGATCTGATTTCTAAAAGTTCATTTTTTTATTTTGTCACATGTTGTCCAAAAAAGCAAGTTTTAGTGGACATTCTTATAAGATTATACTACATCTTGATATAATTGCAATATCATTCCCGTTATCTTCCGAAAGTCTTTCACAATTCTTAAGATTTTAGTATCTCTTCTAATAGGCATTTTTATTGATAAATCCTCTGAAAATCGTGAGAAACATAATCTTGATGTCAAAGGACATCGTCCAGTTCTCAATATAAAAAATATCGAACTCAATCCGTCTCTTTATGGAAGTGTCGCCGCGGTAGCCGTTGATCTGCGCCCAGCCCGTAAGCCCCGGCCGCACCTGATGCTTGACCATGTAGCGGGGAATCTCCTCCTTAAACTGCTCCACAAACTGCGGTCTCTCGGGCCTCGGCCCCACCACGCTCATATCCCCCTTCAAAATATTAAAAAGCTGGGGCAGCTCGTCTACGCTTGTCCTCCGCAAAAATTTTCCCACCTTCGTGACGCGGGGATCATCCTTCGTCGTCCATCCCTTTTTCTCCGCGGACGGTTTCTGCACCTCCATGGTGCGGAACTTGTACATGCGGAAAGGCTTATTGTGCAGCCCGATCCGCTCCTGCTTAAAGATGATCGGTCCTCTTGACGTACAGCCAACGGCAATGGCGGCAGCAAGCATCACGGGCGACGCCACCACAAGCCCAACCAGTGACACAAAGACATCCACGAGCCGCTTCATCCACCAGTTCAACGTGTTGGTTAACGGCACATAGCGGATATTGATCACCGGCAGCCCCATCAGATCCTCCGTGTAAGGACGGCTCGGGAACAGACTGTTGTAATCCGGGATAAACTTCGTGTGCACGCCGGATTTTTCGCATAAGTCAACGATATGCTCCAGATTATCGTAATCCTTCAAAGACAGGGTAATCGCTATCTCATCCAATTTATTTTCCGGGAGAATATAGAGCAGATTTTCTATCGTGCCCACCACTTTCACGCCTTTGTAGAGCGTACCGGCCGGCACATGGTCGTCCAGAATGCCGCGCACCACATAGCCCCACTGAGGATTGGCGTTAATGCGCTTGATGTACTCCTCCGTGGCACGGGAATACCCCACCAGCAGAATGTACTTCAGATTATAGCCCTTTTCGCGGAAATACTGCAGAAGAATGCGGATAAGCGAACGCCCCAGCGTGGTCAGAATAATATTGATGACATAGAACATCGCCATCATGGTACGTGAGAAATGGATCTGCGCAACCATGTACCAGCCTGCCATCAGCACTACCATGCCCACGGTGTTTGCCTGAAAGATATTCAAAATCTCATAGCGGTGAACGGTTGCCCGCTTGGGCGTGTATAGATTGAAGGCGTAATACAAAATGAGATAGCCCGGCACGATAAAGTAGAGCATCCCAAAATAAGTGGGTATGTCAAGAGCACCGACATTGGGGTCGGCGTTCACAAACGGGCTGGCAAACTTCAGATACCAGGCCAACGTATAGGACGCTGCGATAATCACAGCATCCAGCACAACATGCAGTCTGTTGAAATATTTCTGGTTATCTTTTATCATAATCAGTCTTTGCTCTACGCTTTTTTACTACGTTTTATCCATATGCCGCATCACACTTACCATACTCTGTTCATGCCATAATTATTATTATTTTACAATAAACCGCTCAAAAATACAACTGTCGGAATCCCGCATCCGCCGGCATCTGTTCAGCTCCCTGCAGAGTTTCTCACAGTCATAGTCGATATTTTCGGCAAAAAACACCTGATAGAGCGCCTCCTCCTGTTCTTCGCTGATCTCCACATGGCAATTTTCTCTGATCCACGCAAGCTGCTCCTTCAAGGTGCGCTGCATTCGGAAATCCCTGTCTTTCTTTGCCGCCGCTTTCTGCAGCCTCCCATATGCCAGCTTCACACGCTCCCTGTCCGGCAGACATCTCTCCTTCTCTCTTCTGATCGTTCTGATTGTCGCAAGCAGTATGACGGCGATCAGGAAAACGGCAAAAAGCACATAACCCATGACTCCCAACGCATTCTCAATATATCCGCCGAGAATATCATCCCCCAGCGCAAGCTCTGTTCCCCCGCCTTCACTTCGCATAAATACATCCCAGAAGGAAGTCCTTTCCTCCTCGGCGGAGGACGGCGTGGGATTCACGACAATCCATCCCCTCTCCCTGTCAAATATTTCTACCCACGCGTGGGCGCTTGCTTCCGGAATCTCTATCTGAACAAGAGCAGTCGCCCCGATCTCCGAAAAGCCGCTATAATAATCGTTATAATCGGCCCCTGGCACCAGCTCGCCGTTTTCGACCACATTTACATACGAAAAAGCGTACCCTTCCACATAGCGGGCGGGAATACCCATCTGCCTGAAAAGCATGGTCGCCGCTGACGCAAAATGCGCACAGTACCCCTTTCGGCTCTCCAGCAGAAAATGTGAGATATAATCGGGATTGCCGTAATAAACCCCCGGTCGCAGCGTATAATGGTAGTTCTCGTCAAAATACGTTACAATCTGTCGCGCAATCTCCTCCTCCGTTCCCGAAAAACCGGCTTCCTCACATATCCGGCGCACCGCCGTTTCGCAGCTTGCCGGCACATTCAGATACCTCGTGTACGGCTCTTCCCCAGACGGTATCGCAGCCTTCCCATTATCGGGATAATAGCGATAAGTGTACGTACCGTCCTCCTCTTCTATATTGCAATAATCCGTATAATACGGCCTGTACTCAAACGGATCCCCCGCCCCGGTTTTCTCCACCTCCATGATTCCCATGCCCTGCTCCGCTGTGCCGTCACTCTCCTCAAACCGGCGCTGCCTGCTGATCAGGGACATCTCCATATTGCCGTCCTCCGGCGGTTCCATCGCCGCTTCCGTCCATGAAGTCCCGATGTAATCCATTCCCGTAAACGCTTTCAGATATACCGGATTGAAGCTGTAAGGCGTATATCGGACAACCAGCGCTGTCTCATAACTGGGCATGATGGCGGATCCTTTGTTCAGTTTTCCCCCGCTGACCCCCGAACCCGCGATATTCTGCGGAAACAGGGCACGCATACCATACTGGGCGAAATTCTCCATCCCCCTTGCGGACGCCTCCTTCCCCGCACTCTCCGGCACGAGAAGGGTATAGCTCTGCTCGGGCACGAGAAACGCCACAGCCCTCACAAACAGTACGACCGCCACCGCCGTCACGGGAAGGATATAGCGGGTCTGCCCCGAGACACGTCCCCTGCCGTAAGACAGCATCATTACCGCCGCATACCCGGTCAGCAGAAAGATCATATACAATAAAGGCGGCGAACACGCAAAGTACATCGGCAGGACATACGGCGGCAATGTCAGCAGCATAACTTTGATAAGCGTACATCTGTTATGCAGCTGTATATTCAGCAGAATGATCCCTACCATACCGAGAAAGATGGCGAAAGTGGTCACCGCCCTGTACCCGTCCTCAACGATCAAGGTATATTCCATACCGGCGGACAGGTCAAAATAGTCCCTCGCCACTTCAAATATGTGATTGAGTATATAATAATATCCGTTATTTATTACCCAGTATTCCGTGACCGCCATATATAAATAGAGCAGAAAGACGAGCAGCGTCGTAAGGTTGACAAGCCATTTTTTCCCCGTCTCATCAATCGCGCTCAGCGCGAAGGAAAGCGCGAAAAACACAAGCATACATAAACCCGAATGAAACTCGATCCCGAACGCGGCGAGAAACCCGCCAGCCGCACCATAGACAAGCAGGAACAAAAGAAGCGCCCTTGTAATCGCCGCGAAAAGGTCATACCGATCGCTCTCCTGTATCTTTTCAAAACGCAATGATTTTTTCGCCACCGCGTCTGACGGGCGCATACGCTCACTTCGCCCTCTCCCGTCCACCGGCTGACATAACAGATACGGCTCAGCAGGATGCTCCACGGACATCTGCGCCTCCGCAGAACCGGAAGCATGGATGCCGTATGTACTAAGAATCTCCTCCATTGCATTCTCAAGCTCGCCCGGTTCCGCGATAAACCTGCTGCAGAGCTGCTGCCTGCCGCCCTGCCAGAACAGCTGAACCGGATATTCCTTCGCCAGCAGAAGTCTGCCCATGCCGTACAGAGACTCCATCAGCACGTCATTTTCATCAGGATTGTCCCCCAGCGGCAGCAGCACGCTGACTTTCTCCCGCCCGGCCGCCAGACGTTCCCGCACCATCAGTTTGTCCTGTTTCGCCGATAATTTCCAATGGATATTTTTTAGCTCGTCGCCTGCCGCATACTCTCTGATTTCGTAGTCGGGATTGTACTCCACGCCCCGCTTTCTGCTCTCACTCTCCCCGGGGAACCCTTCTATGCTCGAATAGCGTTCTTCCGTCTCTTCCCCGTCCGCAAACGCTGTCCATACCAGCACTTCCCCATCTTCCGCCGCCCGGTATGTCAGATAAAACAAATGCAGGAAATCATATACCCTGCATTCTTCCACACGGATCCTCACCCGTCCCGCATAATTGCTGTTTAACAGGCACCGGAGTTTTCCTCCTTTTCCGGGAGCCGCCCACATCTTTTCCCGTTTCTCCTCTATGCTCCCCGTAAAAATATTTTCACAGCGGTACGTGACGTCAATCGCCACCCCCGCAAACCGCAGCGGGTTTGCGAAACAGATGTCGATCGGAATCTCCGTATTTTTTCCGACGCGGTGACGGGGCGACGCAATCTCCGCCCGTATGCCGCCCCGGACACGCCGCAAACTGACCGCGGATAATATAACGCCCGCTATCATCAGCAAAATCGCCACAAAGAGAAGATAGCTTCTGAAAAAACTCCACATCCACAGGAGAATGGCCGCTACCGCGAGAAATCCGATTATTCCTTTTATATTCAGCCGCAGCCCCTTATCCATCAAACTGCATGTATCCTTTCCGTGATCCGCATAATCATATTCGACGCATCCAGACCCTCGGCACGCGCGTGGGCATTCAGCCGGATCCGGTGCTTCCACACATCATCTATCACACTGAGAACATCCTCCGGGACGACATAGTCGCCGCCCCGCATCATGGCCATCGCCCTTGCCATCTTAAGGAGCGCAATGCTGCCCCGCGGGCTTACCCCGAGCGCAATACGCGGCTCCTTTCTCGTCTCCTCCGCCAGATTGACAATATACTCGTGAATTCTGTCGTCCGTATACAGATTTTCCGTCTGCGCGCGCAGTTCCATCAGACGATTTACCGTAATCACACTCTCTACCCGGTCCAACCCCTGCCCCACGCTTCCTTTCAGAATAGCAAGGGCATCGTCGTGGGAGGGATACCCCATACATAAACATACCAAAAAACGGTCAAGCTGGGATTCCGGCAAAAGCTGCGTGCCCGATGAGCCGAAAGGGTTCTCCGTCGCTATGACCGTAAACGGGGGAGACAGCGGATAGGAGACGCCGTCCACAGTGACTTTTGCCTCCTCCATCACCTCCAGCAGCGCGGACTGCGTTTTGGAAGAAGTGCGGTTCAGTTCGTCCGCGAGAAAAAGGTTGCAGAATACCGCGCCCTTTTTATACTCAAATTCCCCTGTCGCACTGTTGTACATGGTAAATCCGACGATATCGCTGGGCAGCACATCCGGGGTAAACTGCATTCTCTTGCAGGAAAGCTCCATTGCCTTGCCCAGAGCCATTGCCAGCGTGGTCTTGCCCACGCCCGGTATATCCTCGAGCAGCACATGCCCGCCCGCAAGGATCGCGGCAAGCGCCTTGCGGATCACCCAGTCCTTTCCCTTCACAACCTTATTCACTTCGGCGACGACCTGTTCCAGTTCCCTGTTCATATATTTCTCCCGTGCGATTCTCTTTTTCTGCGTATTTAACTGCCCTTTGCTATTTGTATACAGTTCCCACTGTCTCCCTGTCATTCCTTGTTTTCGGCACAGCCTCCTCCCGGTCGGGGCAAAATGCAATTTACAGGCTGATTCGGTACCACATGTTCCGCCACAATTCCCACTGAATCCTGCCGTATGCCGGAAGCCGCTTTGCCAAAAATACCACTTTTTTTGCCTTGCCCTGCGGAGAGCGGCACAGACGCAGCCCCTCCGCCGTTCCCTGCAGCCAGCTTTTGACCAGTCCCTTTTTCAGAAAGAAGAGCGTCTTAATCAGAAAGCCCGCAAGCAGAAACGGGAGATTCAAAAGAATCTGCACAGGCGGCATATTCTTATAAACGAGATAAACGCTGTTTCTCGCGGACAGTTTCACCTTAAAGTCGTTGTGGCGGGAGCCGGAAACACCGCTTCCCGCGTGGCGCACCACCGCCTCCGGCACATAGAGGCTGCGATAGCCGTGTATTCTGGCGCGGTAGCCGATATCCACATCCTCCAGATAGGCAAAATGGTTCTCGTCCAGCAGCCCGATCTTCTCAAGGACACTCCTGCGGTATATGCAGGCGCCCCCGCAGGCGCTGAAAACTTCCCGTGACCGCCCGTAGTCCGCCGCCGGCTTGTCCTTTCCCGCGGCAAAAGCCCAGCCCAGCGCGCAGTAATAGTCCCCAGCGTCGTCGATCAGCTCCGGGCGGTACATGTTCACCATCCGCGCCGCCCCGGAAAAGGCTTTTTTGTCCCCGTCGAGTGCCTTTTCCAGCGCGCGGACAAAGCCGGATTCCACGACCGTATCATTGTTCAATAAAATAACGTATGGTGCTTTATCTCCGTCGCTCTCCGCAATCCCCCGGTTCACCGCCCTGCAGAAACCGTAGTTCTTGTCCAGAGAAATCACCCGCACATGCGGAAATTTTTCCTGCACAAGCTCCCTGCTCCCGTCCGCAGACCCGTTGTCCACCACTACCACACTGGCAGGCTCGTCTGTCAGTGAATTAAGGCAATTCTCTATATATTTAATCCCATTATAATTTGGAATAATAATCGTTGAGCGTACTCTGTCCTTCTTTGTTTCTTGCGGCATTCTTTCCTTCCTCAATTTCTATACGCGCTTCCGTAATTGTGCAGCTCCTCATAATCCTATATTAGTGGTGCGAATCACATAATCATAAGCAGACCCTTGGAATGTGCACCCAACCCCTATAATCGAATTGTAATGCCCGGATCCCAGACAACCAGATACCCTTCCCTGCGCACCGCCTCTCCCAAGGCCATGCTGAGTTTCCGATAACCGGCCTCGTCGCAGGTAAGTCCCGACACATCCGCCACATGAATTTCCCGCTTGCCCCGCCGTTCTTTCACCTGCATATCCTTCTCCCGGTAGGACAGTCCCGTAATTTCAGAAAATAACGGTTGTAATTCCTCTCGAAGCCGCATACAGCGGATATCCACCGCAGCGCAGTCCTGCCGCATCACGGCGAGATGCGTACTCCCCCCGGTAAAGCGGGCCGGAAGCCCCTCATACAGACAGCGGCCCTCCCCGTCATAACCGCCCGCAAAGATACGGCCTTTTCCGTCAAGAATCCGTCCGCCCACCATGCCCGCGTCCCGCCTTACCCCCAGCAGATCCGGCTCGTAAGCAATGTGGTAAAACCCCAGATGCAGACTGTGCTCCACCTGCACCCGGAAACCGCGCCCGGCGCAGAAATCCGCGAGGGCGCACCGCCCCGCTTCGTAGGCGTAGGTTTTGCTCGCTGTATTTAACGCCGTGGAGTCCCTGTGAGAGCGCCAGTGGTAGAGCACCTTCGGGATGTGGCAGATGCGCGCCGTATCAGGGACGAGAGCGCTGTCCGGCCAAAGGCTGTCCACCACCCGCAGCACCAGATCATAATCCTGTGCGCCGTCGTAGTCCGCCCGCAGCTTCAGCCGCTTCATCAGCCCCGTTTCCACAGCCATAAAGTGGCAGATATAGTTATTTGACAATATTAAATCCAAATTAAAGTTTTCCTTTTTGTTAGGGAATACGAAGGTTTGCGCCCCCTCGTCGAACTTGTCCTCGTCGGAATACAAAAGTATCGGAGAGACCCCGGCCCGCCTGCTCTGATGTACACAAACCGCCATATTATATAACGCATCGGGTGTTATGAAATCATCATGATCGAGAAGCGCAATGTAATCTCCCGACGCCGCCATAATTCCGGCATTGGTATTTTCCGCAATTCCCCGGTTCTCCGAAAGACGGCTATAACGAATCCGCATGTCATCCGTGTCGTGAATGATCTGCCGCACCGTGCGCTCCACATCGCTGCCCATGCTCGCATCCATGATAAGCAGCTCCCAGCGCACATAGCTCTGTGACTGCACGGAAGCAATCATTTCCCGCAGATATGTCTCCTTCGTCTCGTAGGCCGGCACGACGATACTGAACAGATACGGATAATCTGCCGTCTCCTCCCTCTGCTTTGCAAGCGTCTCCGCATCGGGGGCAGTGTAACGGTAATCCGCCTTTCTTTCCTCCTGCACGCGCTCCGCCGCCGCATAGAACGTGCCCGCCAGCCCGTTCTTTTTCAGATAATTTACGGTTTTTCTCACATTGTCGATTCTCAGTATCCGGTTTCCCATTATGGTTCTCCCTGTCTTTCAATCGGGCGGGGAAACTTTTCCCTGCCCGCCGCTCCGCCCGCATGTCGCTGTAAATGGCAAGATCCCTTATGCGGGCGGGCGCATATAAGGTAAGCCGCCCCGCACTTATATGCCGGGGCGGCCCTTTTTCCTTTAAATATTCTTCTTAACCTCTTCTGTCAGCCGGTCCAGCTTCTCCTGCGCATCCTCCAAGCTCGTTCCCTTCACGCCCATATAGAACTTGATCTTCGGCTCCGTGCCGGAAGGTCTCGCACAGCACCATGAGTCGTTGGTCAGGTCAAAGTACAGAACATTCGACTGCGGCAGCCCGGTCTCGCCCGTCTCTCCCGTCTCCAGATTCAAGGTCTTTCCTGTGTCGTAGTCCCTGAACTCCTTCACCGTAAGCTCACCGAAGCTCTTCGGCGGATTCTGGCGCAGCTTGTTCATCAGATCCTCAATCTCCTTCGCGCCCTCAATGCCTTTCTTGGTGATGGAATACTGGCTCTCTTTATAGTAGCCGTACTTCTCATAGAGGTTGATCATCTGATCCCAGACGGTCCTGCCGTTCTTCTTGCACCATGCCGCCATCTCGCACAGGCACATTACCGCCACGATCGCGTCCTTATCCCTCGCGTGTGTACCCGCCAGACAGCCGTAGCTCTCCTCCAGACCGAACACATAGTTGTTGGAGCCGGTCTGCTCAAAGAGTTTGATCTGCTCGCCGATAAACTTAAAGCCTGTCAGCACCTCGATAAACCGTACCTTATAATCCTCAGAGATCGCCCGCGCCATATTGGTGGTCACAATGGTGGTCACCAGAGCGGGATTCTCCGGCATTTTTCCTGTCGCCGTCCGCTCACGCAGGATGTATTCCGCAACGAGCATACCGGACATGTTGCCCGTGAAAGGCACATATTCGCCGGACTTGGTATCCAGCGCATAAATGCCGAGTCTGTCGGCATCGGGATCGGTCGCCAGCACGATATCGGCGTTTTTCTCCTTCGCCAGCTTCAGCGCAAGGGTGAATGCCTTGGGATCTTCCGGGTTAGGATACTCCAGCGTGGTGAAATTGGGATCGGGCATTTCCTGCTCGGGCACCACATACACGTTCTTAAAGCCAAGCTCGGAGAGGATCCGTCTCACAGGCACATTGCCCGTACCGTTGAAGGGTGAGTAGACGATCTTCATATCCTCCGCCATCTCCGCGATCACTTCGGGATGGATGATCTGCTTTTTCAGCTCCGCCATGTACTTGTCGTCGATCTCCTTGCCGATAACCACATAGAGTCCGGCCTTCTTCGCCTCTTCCTTGTCCATGGTCTTCACGGTATGGTAATCGGTCACATTGTTGACCTCTGTGATAATCTCCTTATCCTTGGGCGCCGTCACCTGCGCGCCGTCCTCCCAATAGCACTTGTAACCGTTGTACTCCGGCGGATTGTGGCTCGCCGTGATCACGATACCCGAGATACAGCCAAGCTCTCTGAGCGCGAAGGATAACTCGGGTGTGGGCCGAAGCGCGTCGAACACATACGCCTTGATGCCGTTCGCCGCAAGGCACAGCGCCGCCTCATCCGCAAACTCGGGAGACATTCTTCTGGAATCGTAGGCAATCGCCACGCCCTTCTCCTCGCCGCCCTGTTTCTTTATGTAGTTTGCCAGCCCCTGCGTCGCCTTGCGCACCGTATAGATGTTCATACGGTTCGTACCCGCGCCGATCACGCCGCGAAGTCCGCCTGTACCAAACGCAAGCTCCTTGTAAAAGCGATCCTCGATTTCCTTCTCGTCATTTCTGATCGCCAGAAGCTCCTGCTTCGTCGCCTCGTCAAAGTAGGAATCCTCCAGCCAAAACTCAAACTGCTCTTTGTAGCCCATTTTGAAACCCTCCTTATTAAATAATGTTATATTGCAACAATCGTTATTTAAACATCGGATCCTGCCTATTTCTGATCTTTAGCCGTCGCGATTTTATCCAAAAGTTCCACAATCTCATCTGTTGTATACTCTTTCTTATCTCCCTGCGTAAACAGCAGTCTCAACTCATAAAGCGTAGACATTTTTACACTCTGCATTTCTTTTTCAGTCATATCAGTAACCTCCATATTTGTTACCCCCTTTCGGATCACCCGCCCCTACAAAGATTATAGTAAAAGTGGGTGTTTCGGTCAAGGTATTTCACGATTCCGTTTTATCTGTCTTATTTTCAGAAATCTTCAGCGCAAAATCGCTGCGGTCCAGAGAGAAATTCGGATTGTAGTAAGGATCCCCCTGCTCAAGCAGGTCTTTCCACCGCTCCCGAAACAGCGCGGACTCCTTCTCGTACCGCTCGGCGTTCGCGCCCGAAAGATCCGTTCCCCGGGAAGCCGACTCATAGTGGTAAAGCTCCGCGAAAGGAGTAAACACATTCACCCGCCCGGCCTTCCAGGCGCGGATGCAAAGATCCACATCGTTGAGCGCCACGGCAAACTGCTCGTCCAACCCGCCCAGTTCCTGATATAGCGACTTTCTCATCATCAGGCAGGCGCCCGTCACCGCCATCACATTCTGCGCATAGCAGAGCCGCCCCATATACCCGAGGTTTCGGTGATCCACACGGTAATGGCTGTGCCCCGCCGTCCGGTGCGCACCCAGCCCCAGAACCACGCCCGCATGTTGGATGGTCCTGTCCTCGTAGTAGAGCTTCGCGCCCACCGCACCCACATCTTTCCGCTGGGCATACATCAAAAGCTCCTCTATCCAGTCAGGTGTTATGACACTCGTGTCATTGTTCAAAAGAAGCACATACTCACCCTCTGCCCGGGAAACACCCAGATTGTTGATCCTGGAATAGTTAAAGTCCCCCTCGTAGGTGATCACCCTGACAGCAGGATTCTCCTGTATTTTCTTATAATAGGCAAAAATTTCCTCCGAGACGCTGTTATTTTCCACCACAACGATCTCGTAATTGTCATACGTGCTGCGCTCTAATATAGAAGCGATACACCGCGTTAAATCCTCGATGTGGTCTTTGTTCGCAATCACAATGGAAACCTTCGGGTTGCCCAGAATCTCGTATTTGATCTGAAAAATCGTCTCAAAAGCCTTGGTGGAAGTGATCTCAAAGTTTTTAAAGCCCTGCGCCGTCAGGTGGGCCGCCACCGCCCCTTTCGCCGCCTCGATGGCATAGCTCTTCGCGCTGATGTCGGAGGCAACGCTGCCCGCGTGGGAACGCCAGTAATACATCAGCTTCGGCACATGCACCACGCACTTTGCGCGGGAAGTGAGCCGCAGAATCATGTCGTGATCCTGACTGCCGTCAAACTCGGAGCGGAACAGCTCCGTCCCGTCCAGAAGGCGTCTCGCAAAAGCGCTGAAATGACAGATATAGTTGTTTGCCCGCAGATTGTCCGGCGCATAATCCGGCTTAAAATGCAGGGTAATCATGTCGTCAACGCTGCCGCTGCCCTTGAAGGTGGCCTCGTCGCAGTAAATATAGTCGGCCCCCTTCTCGCAGATCACCTTCATGTACTCGTAGAGCACACACGGATGCAGCACGTCATCGTGGTCAAAGAGCGCGATATAATTTCCCGAAGCCATGGACAGGCAGGCGTTGGTGTTGCCGGAAATGCCCTCATTTTTCTCCAGTTTTTTATACAAAATCCGGCAGTAGAGACTGCTGCTGGGACGCAGGTACTGTTTGTCCCTCTCCATGTATTCCCGGCAGACCTGCTCCACATAAGCGTGCTCCTCATCCGACCCGTCCGCCAGACACAGCTCCCATCCCTCGTAAGTCTGATCCATCACGGACTCGATGGCCTGCCGCAGAAATTTCTCCGGTGTGTTGTAAAGCGGCATAAGAATGCTGAATTTGACCTCTCTTTCAAACTTGTGAAGGCGCTGTCTCGCCGCCTCCTCAATCTCCGGGAAGCTTGCAGTCCCATGCTGCGCCCTCGCCTGCCGTTCGATCATTTTTGCGTTCAGCTTGCGGGCAATCCCTTTGAGGCTCCCGTAATAGCCGAGCCGCTCCTTCACCCGTGCCATCTTGTGAAAGAGCATACGAAGCGGCTTAGATGCCCGCCACAGAAAACTTTCCTTAATTCTGGCAAGCTTTCCTTCCGTCTGCGCCCTGTTGATCTCCGCCTCCGACAACTTTTCCGTAAGCGCGCGGCCCCGGCGCTTTTCCCGCCCGTAAGCCTCCTTATAAAAGCGGAGCGCCTCCGTCTCCGTCATTCCCTTTCTGTCCATAACTCTTCCTCTCCAAATCTATGCAGAGAATGTCTTTATTTTGGGCATTCTCTTACGCGAACCTCAGTACCGCCAAGTCTGCTTTGCTGACTTTGAAGTACTAAGGTTCGCGTTTTTATACCGTCAACGTGCTCTCGGACCATGCCACGAAGCACATTCCCGGCTCCGTCTCACTCACCGCTTCCGTCTCCGCCAGCATACCGACACGATACTCTCCCTGCGCCAACTCTTCCCGCCGCAGACGCAGAACAAATCCCGCAAGCCCGACATTGTTTTCATGCGGCAGGATCGCCTCCACATCCGCCCGATGCCAGTCCGCCGGAACCGCCAGATAACCTGCCCCGTCCGCTCTCTGCAAAATCACTCTGCGCCCGAAGGCCGCGTTGTCGGCGCCGGGAATATAACTCCATCCCATCACCCACACGATATCCGGCTCGTCAGCCAGTATCTTGTGCTGGGGTTCGGCCAGATCCACCGTCAGCTTTAATACACCTCTCCCGGCCTTTTTCAAAAGCTTGCGCAGGGCAGGCTTTGACAGGAAGGACGCCTCCTGTGTGCAGAGGTGATCCTCGTGGGGGAACTTGTAATTACACATGTAATTTGACGCGTTGTCAATCAAATCTTTGTGATAAAAGGGGTCTTTCCCGCGAAGCTGCGGATGTTTCTCATAAAGCGCTTCCTTCTCCGCCAGCAGCCTTTCCCACTTCCCCTCGTTCTGCTCGTCCAGACCGCGGCTTAAGGACTCATGATGCCAGAGAATCGCGTCGTTTCTCTGCACGTTGACATAGCCCGCCTCCAGCAGCTTAAAGCAGAAATCCACGTCATTGTAAGCCACCGGCAGACTCTCATCCAAACCGCCCACCTTCTCATATTTTTTCCGGGAAACCATCAGACAGGCCGCCGTCACCGCCGCCACATTGTAGGTAACCCGGTTTCTCCCAAAATAATAATCCTCCTCGTCCGGAAAAGTAATCAGCTTATGGGATGGGCCGATTTTCAGGTTGGTAACGCCCGCGTGCTGAATATTTTCCGTACCCGCATACCACAGCTTCGCCCCGACGGCCCCCACATGGGGCAGCAGAGCCTGTCCCGCCATACGCTCCAGCCAGCTCCCCTCGATGATTTCCATGTCGTCGTTCATCAGGAGGAGCAAGTCTCCCTTCGCCTTCTTCTCACCCAGATTACACATTTTTGAAAAATTGAAGGGCATCGGCTCATAAATATAGGTAAAGCCGTAAATTTTCTGCAGCGCCTCCATCTTCTCCCGGTTTTCCTCGCTGCTGCCGTTATCCACCACAATCCACTCATAAAAACGGTACTGCGTCTTTCTCTTGAAGGAACGCAGACATTTCTCCAGCACCTCGGGATGATCTTTGGACGGAATAATCACGGACACCACGCGGTGCGGCGCAATCGCCATATTTTCACTTCCCGACCGGGTGCACCGCTCCGTGCCGGAAACGGACGTGTCGTAGAGCAGATGGTAAATATCCGGATCTGCCCCCTGCCGCAGCACACCGCGGCCGCCTCTGCGTAACAGCATATCCTCCTTGAGCGTCACATATTTGGCGGACGCCCCCGTCAGAAAACGCCCCTCGGCAAGTTCCTTTTTCAAACACGCCTGTGCCCGGGCAAACTGCTCCTCCTCCGATCTGTTCTTTCCTGCCGGGTCAAACTCCTCCTTTGGCAGACAATACCTCCTATGATAAAGGATGGAATCCAGATGGCCGATCATCGCCCGTCTTCTTCCAAAGCGCCCCTGCGAAAGCTCCTCAATTTTCTCCTCCAGACGCAGACAGAGCTCATAAAACCCGAGATCCGGATCTTTCATGCTCACCATCCGATAACTCATGCTGTCAAGCACACCGACCCGGACTGCCACAAAATGCCCCCAGCATTGGAAAGCGAGAAGCGTATCCGGGGAATAAGCCGGTTTCAGCCACGGCTCCATCCGCTTCGTCAAATCCTCCCAATAAAAATCTTCATCCGCGTAAGCGAGAAGACAATTCTCATTTTTTTTAAAATAAGCCCGCACCTCGGAAAATACATAAGGCGCAAGCAGACCGTCGCCATAGGTCAGAATACGGACGTCCGTCTCCGGCACCACAATTTCCCGAAATCCCTGTACCGCAATCGGCTCGGGAAGTTCAGTAACGCCCGTTCTTTTATCTTCACACTCCGCAATCCATTGCAGATAGGGATTCGACTGCCTCCAAAGAGTCTCCTCATAAACATGCCTTCTCTCCTCCGAAGCCTGAATCCCTGACAGCATCTCTTCCGAAACCGTCACTCCTCTCATCCGGCCCGCGGCGCGCCGCAGGGGAGCCGACGCTTTAACCGCCATCCTGTATAACGGATTGGAACAGATACGATTCAGATTATCCTGCAGATCCGCCTGCCGTCTCTCCGCATCCGCAATGTGTCCGGCCATCTGGGTATTCTTTTTTTGTTCCTCCTCATAGGCCGCCTTATAGTAGGCCACCCAGTCGCAGTTGTTTTTCTGAATGCTCATCAGTTAAACAATCCCCTTTTCTGCAAATGTTTCATGGTTTCCGCCGGCACCGGGGTTATCTCCATAACCGCCTCCAGATGATTTTCTTCCTCCGAAGACAGACCCCAGAGCGAGAGTGTGATATTCGGATCCTCCGTGGGAAAAGCGTAGGTATCTTCCCCGATCTTAAATCCGTTCATCTGAAGCTGCTTTCCCTTAAGTGGAATCTCCGCGCCGTTCCAGCTGATTTTCTTTATATAAATCACACAGGCACGGCTGCCGGGATCAATCCGCACCGCGCTTCTTCCCCTTGCGATGCGCACGGAAACCTCCACCGTTCCCTCCCCTGTGCGCAGAATCTGTTCTCCGTCCTCATCAGGGAAGAAAGACTGCTCCTCCAGAAATCCCTTCCCGGTATCCTCATAGATCTGTATGCGGCTGTCTGCAGGTTTATTTTCTAACCCCTCGCAGAAATCCGCCAGCCTGTAAACGGGTTGTCCAATGGCCTCCCGAATCTCCGCCATGGAAAGGCGTTTCCCTGTCACATATTTCTGAAACTTCATCTCCTGCCTGCGGTACTGCTCCGCCTCGGCCGGGTCGATTTTCAACTTCTCCATTATCAAATCAGGGTTTAATCCGTTCCTTTTTTCATCCTCCAGCAGATAACAGTAGAGCGCACGGAAGGCAATTTCTCTCGTCTCAATGGTCTTGTCAAAGGTCCATTCGCAGTCGATCAGTCCCCACTTTTCCTCGTTTAAATAACGAGTGATTTCATTTTCACAATTTCGGTCATCCTTTTCGTCACACCCGTTACTTCCCTGTGGAATCAACAGATTTGCAAAAATCATGTCGTAATCCGCGATCTCCTTCTCCTCACCCCACGATATCCGTTTCAAGTACTCATCGAAAAGACTGTGAAACCCTTCCAGATCATTTTTCTCCAGCCGCTCATCCAGAATTTCTTCCAGCGTCCTGCCTTCCAAAAATTTAATCGTGATATAAGGTGCGCCGTCCGCCGATCTTTCCAGCTTACATTCATTGACATTCAGGAGACTGCCCTCATACCGTTCGGCCAGTTTCTCACAAGCCGAAACCGTGGTTTCGATATGGGTCCACGCCGCTTTTGATAACGGATGTTTTTCTATTATTCTGCCAAATCCCGTCGCTCTCTGCAGCGTTTTGATCTGAAACTCTTCCCTTCTGTCGTTGGAATACTTCACATATTCTTCCGACAGCGCCGGCCCCAGCAGCAGCATATAGGAATTGGAAAAGAGAGGAAACTGCCCCTCCTTCAGTATCGTGTCAAAAACCCGCTTTTCGTCAAAGAGCTGCATCCTGTCACGGTCAAAATTACGCATGTTATTTGATAGTTCTCCGCGCTTCGGCAGTCTCCTGTCGGAATAGAGGGTCGTCATAAACTTATAGTCCGGATAAGGATAATACATCTGCGCCTCAGAAAAGCCACAGCGTTTTGCGATTGCCACCAGCCCGTCCTTCGTGAAGGTGCGCACCACGCCTCCCTCCGGATAGTCCTCTATCCCGCCAAAATATGTGCCCAGATGATCTTCCCGGCAGCCAGCCCAATACTTTAATCCAAATTTGTTCTCTATAGCGATGGCGATATGTCCCCCGGGCTTCAAATGCTTTTTGATAATCCGCAGGAAATCATCATAGGGTGCCTCGGAACCGATATACGCCTGCGCATACTCAAAGACACCAATCAGGCAGATATAATCGTAATCTTCCGGGAGCTCCGGCTCCACATCCTGAAAATTCCCTACATGGATCGTCACATTGTCCGCCTCCATATGGCGGTACGCGTTTATCATACTCCGCTTTTTGGACAGCTCCACACAGGTCACTTCCCCTGCCCGCCTCGACAGCGCTCCCGTGATCGCGCCGCATCCCGAGCCCACCTCCAGCACCTTCATGGCGCGGTTAATCGGCAGCCATTCCACGATATTCTCCCGCAGCGGCGAAAGGTGATACAGAATCTCCCAGCTCTTCCGCTCCTCAATAATCTTCCGGTACTCCACCTCCGCGCAGTCTCTCGCAATCGCGAGAAGCTCGTCCTCAATCTCCCCGTCGCAGTACAGATCTTCCCCAGGATATTTTGTTAAATCCAGTTTTATTTTCCCGATCCATTCTGTTTTATCTTCCGCCATACCCTGTTCCTTTCCATCCGCCGCCACGGAATCTCTTTTTTTACAATTCACCCCTTATTTCCAAAGTCGGCTTATTTCCTATATTTATACCATGTGCTATTCTATTTTCTCCATAAAATAACACTCATAATTCGTCTCACAATGACTGATACTATTCCGACGCACCATGATCTGCTTCCTATTTTACGGTAACCGTCGAGTTCATATCGTAAAACCCGACCGTATCCTTGTCCGAGATCACCGTCACGCTCAGCACATCATACAGCCTGTGGTACACTGTGAAATCGTCCTCCTCATACCCGGTCACCCCCAGCGAGAGCAGGTAATCTCCTCCCTGCAGGTTCATCTCCTGGGTAAAGGTGATCTCCTTCGTGTCCCCTGCCTCCACGGAGTCCAGGAACGCCTTCTCAAACATGGTGTTGGTACCCGTGATCTCCGTGCCCCGCACATTTTTGATGGTGAACGCAAAAATAGGCGCGGCAATCCGTTCCATCATCTCCACGCGCATGTGAATGGAGAAGGTGCCGCCCTTTAAAATGGTGGCGGTTCTCGTCCCCTTTTCATCCGTAATATAGTATTCCGTAATCTGCGCCTTTTTAGAACCATACTCCAGAAGGTCAGGATTCTCGGCTGTTCCGTCCTGCTGCCGGCCATCCAGCTTGCTGCCGTCCACGCCCTTCGCCGCCATCGCCCGAAGCTGCTCGTCGTCCAGCAGACGCTCTCCCTCCGATTCGGGCGGCGTGTACTGCCCTACAAGCACCTGCTTGTAGGTGTCTATCATCTGCTTGGGCGCACCCTCCCCCAGCTTGACACCCTGATTTAAGAGCACCACCCGGTCACAGTATTTGCTGATGCTGCTCAGGTCATGGCTGACAAAAACGATGGTCTTGCCCATCTCCTTAAACTCTTCAAACTTGTGATAGCATTTGGCCTGGAAAAAGACATCGCCCACCGAAAGCGCCTCGTCAACAATCAAAATCTCCGGGTCAATGTTGATGGCGACCGCAAAGGCCAGCCGCACGAACATGCCGCTGGAATAGGTTTTGGCCGGTTGGTACACATAGTCCCCGATATCCGCAAAAGCCAGAATTTCATCCAGCTTTTGATCGATCTCTTTCTTGGAAAAGCCGATCATCGTACCGTTCAGATAGATATTTTCAATGCCGTTGTATTCCATATTAAATCCGGCGCCCAATTCCAGCAGGGCAGAGATGCGCCCGTTGACCTCCACCTCGCCCGCCGTCGGTGAAAGAACACCCGTTATTATTTTCAGAATCGTGGATTTACCGGAACCGTTGGTGCCGATAATCCCCACGCACTCCCCCTGCCTTATGGTCATATTGACCCCTTTTAAGGCCCTATGCTCCGTATGGTGCTTTCCCCGGCCGATATGCAGCGCTTCCTTAAGCCTGTCCGAAGGCTTGTCATAAAGCTTATACACTTTTTCCAGGTCCGTGACCTTAATCGCGATATCATTTTCCATTACTTCCATAATTTTTCCTTTATATATGAGCATTGCCGCAGCTCGAATCCGCTTTGCTCCTTTTCGCTCGCAGGCTGTCGCCTTATCGAAATATGCACAGATAATAGCTTCCGTGCAAGCACGCGCTCTTATCTGCACATATTTCGGCAATGCTCATAGCACATCCGCAAAATGACTCCTGAGCCGCCTAAATACTAATGTCCCGATACAGAACATACTGATCGTAAATATCCAGAAATAGGTGGACGAGTAAAAGTGCTCCCAGAACCATTCCTCCTCAAAAATTGCGCTCCGATAACCGTTTACAATGTATACGAGAGGATTCAATTTGAAGAGCGTCTTCATGTTATCGCTGGGCAGCATCTTAATATTCCACATGATAGGCGTCGCCCACATGCCGATCTGGAGCGCAATGCTGATCACCTGCTGCAAGTCCCTGATAAAGACCACCAGCGCGCTTGTCAGGTAGCTCAGCGCCAGCACAAAAAAGATCAGGCACAGGCTGTAGTAGAGAAGCTGTAGGGTGTAAATGGTGGGCGTATAGCCGTAGCACACCGCCACCACCAACAGGATTCCCACAAAAAACAAGTGAATAAAGGTGGCCGCAACCACCTTTATAATAGGCAGAATGCTGATATTAAACACCACTTTTTTTACCAGATAAGTGTATTCCACGAGCGCCATTGTCCCCTGGGAGATCGCCTCGGAAAAATAGAACCAGGGCACCAGCCCCGCCATCAGATAGAGCACATAGGGCGGCGCTTCCCCGTCCGCCGCCACGAACTCCACCCTCGCCTGAAAGACCTTGTCAAACACAATCCAGTACATCAGCACCGTCACCACAGGCTGCGCTAACGCCCACACAATCCCCAGATAAGAGCCCGCATACCGCTTCTTAAAGTCGTTTTTCGCCAGTTTCCAGATCAGTCCCCTGCTCTGGAAAAGCTCCACGGGAATCGTCACGATTCTGTCATAGTAAATCGTAAATATCGTGCATGTAAAGGCCATCAGCACACAGCCGCTGACCTTTTTCATCTGCTCCGTCACCTGGTCGGCCAGCGGATTGTGGTGCGTAATAAGCACGGCAGCCAGAAGCAGACCCAGCCCCCAGAATATTGCTATCGCCGCGGACTTCGGGAACACTTTCTTCTTTGTGGAATTTTTCTCTGTCTGCTTCTTTTCTCTCATGTTATCGCCTTCTTTATTTTATGGAGATCGCGGAAAGCCCCTCCCACTTTTTATCCTTGTCGGACATCACAAGCTCCATCCCCTCAGGGATGGGCCATTTGACCCCGATCTCAGGGTCGCTCCAGAGGATGCCGCCCTCATCGTTCGGATGATAAAAGTCTGTGCACTTGTAGGCAAATTCCGCATAGTCCGACAGCACGAGAAAACCGTGGGCAAAATTCTTCGGAATAAAAAACTGCTTCTTGTTTTCCGCCGACAGCGTTACGCCGTGCCACTTGCCGTAGGTTGCGGAACCCGGCCGCAGATCTACCGCCACATCAAAGACCTCGCCCGCGATCACCCGCACCAGCTTGTCCTGCGGATAATTGATCTGAAAATGCAGCCCGCGCAGCACGCCCTTCACGGACGAGGACTGGTTGTCCTGCACGAAAACCTGATCGATTCCCGCCGCCTTGTAATCCTCATAGTGGTAGGTTTCCATGAAATAACCCCTGTTATCGCCAAAAACCGTCGGGGTGATCACCTTTAAACCCTCGATTTCACAAGTCTCCACCGTTATTTTTCCCATCGTCCCTCATTCCTTTCCATCTAATCTTCACCCGTAGGTACATTTCCGATATCCCCGTTCACCACGCCGGAATATCCCGCCGCTCCTTTGGCGTGGTTGATCGAGGTGTCTATGTTCATATAACACAGGTTCAAATCCACATTCGTTGAAATGCCGTCCACCGTTCCTTTCGAGGTATACTGCCACATATGGTAGTAGTGTTCGTCGTATGTAGGCGCATCCGCGTACTCCGCAAGCCAGATTCTATAGTCTGACAGTCGTGTCATATCTATCCTGTCATTCAGCCAGTTGCGGGAAGCATATACGCCCGTCTCATACCCCGCCGCCTCTATCGTCTGCAGGAACGCCCTGTGCGCTCTGGTGCGCTCGTCGCTGTCCAGTCCATCGGCGCGTCCTCTGCCTCCTGCGCTCTCGCTGTCGAGGAATACCGGATAATCCACATCATAATCCTCGATCAAACGGATCACCATGGACGCCTCCTCCACCGCTTCAATCTCGTCTAAGGCCTGCGTAAAGAAGTAAACGCCCACAGGAATACCCGCCGAGATGGCACCCTCTATGTTCTCCTTATATCTGGGGTCAATGACAAGCGCACCCGTGGACGCGCCACGGTATCCACAGCGGATGATGGCGAACTCGACGCCCGCGTCCTTCACCGCCTCCCAGTCGATCTCCTGATTCCACTTGGACACGTCGATACCGAGCTTCGCGCTGCCGTTGTCAAACTGAAGCGCCGTATTCTCCGTGCCGTCCGCATCCTCCTCGGCGCCGTTGACCGCTTTATCCTCCTTCGCGGGATCAATATCGTCCTCGGTCAGCATCAGATACTCAATATTATCGAGCACACGATACTCGATATCCTGCCGCACCTGTATGGTTGTGATGGTGTTTGGCACGCGAAAGCCGTCCTTCTCATTGAGGGACACGCTGTACTCCCCGGAGCGCAGGCCGTCCACGTAGATCACGCCGTCCTCGTCGGTATCGGTGAACTCGCCCACATCCTGAATCGTGACGGTGAAGTCCGCTCCCGTCACCAGACGGCCCACACTGTCCACCACCATGATCCGCAGATCTTTGGACACAGAGCTCATGATCAGAGACACATTTCTGCCGGAATAGGATTCGATGCTCTTGAACTTCACTTCCGGGTCAAAGAAGGTCTCATCGCTCAGAAAAGCGGACAAATCGCCTCCTATCTGCCCGTTTTCCGTCTCCGCCTCTTCTTCCGGCGTCGATGTCTCCTCCTGTACCGGCTCCTCCTCCGCAAAGCCAAGCTTTTGCTTCACCATATCTAAATTCACAATGGCGATCACCGCAAACACCGCCACAAATACGACGATCATGCAGGCCATCGCCCGTCTCATCCGCTTAGAGTCCATTTGCAACCTCTACTATATACTGTCCGTAAGCAGTCTTCATAAGCGGCTCCGCCAGCTTGAGCAGCTGCTCCTTCGTGATAAAACCTCTCCTGTACGCAATCTCCTCAATGCAGGAAATATAAAGCCCCTGCCTCTTCTGAAACGCCGCCACGAAATCCGCGGCGTCGAGCAGCATGTCATGGCTGCCCGTATCCAGCCAGGCGAAACCGCGTCCAAGCGTTTCCACCCGCAGGGCTCCTCTCTGCAGGTATGCATTGTTAATGCTCGTAATCTCAATCTCCCCTCTGGCGGAGGGTTTTACATTCCTTGCAATCTCCACCACGTCGTTGTCATAAAAATACAGTCCCGGCACCGCGTAGTTGCTCTTCGGATGCTCCGGCTTCTCCTCGATGGACAGAGCCATGCCCTTCTCGTCAAACTCCACCACGCCATACTCTCTCGGATCCCTCACATAGTAACCGAAGATGGTCGCGCCGCTCTCTCTGGCCGCCACTTCCTTAAGCACCTTGGAAAAGCTCTGCCCATAGAAAATATTATCGCCCAGAATCAAAGCCACTCTGTCCGTCCCGATAAAATCCGCACCGATAATAAAAGCGTCGGCAAGTCCTCTCGGCTGTTCCTGCACCGCGTACTCCATGCGGAGTCCGAGCTGCTCCCCCGTACCGAAAAGCTCCTCAAATACCGGAAGATCCCTTGGGGTGGAAATAAGCAGAATCTCCCTGATTCCCGCCAGCATCAAAATGGACAGTGGATAATAAATCATCGGTTTGTCATATACCGGCATGATCTGCTTGGAAACCGCCTTGGTCAAGGGATAGAGCCTTGTGCCCGAACCGCCCGCTAAAATAATTCCTTTCATCGCTTTTCTCCTGTTCCTGAAATTTTTTCGTTATCGCCACAATTCTATCAAAGCCGCGCAAATACGGCTGTATGATCGCTTAGAAGGTCACTTCCCCGTCGTGGTCCACCAGAGACGCCGAGGTGACGCTCTCCAAATCCATCAACTCCTCCACTAGACTGCCGCCCGCACCGGTTTTGACCTCCACCGCCATATTCAACTTATCCTTCGTCAGATTGCGCGCCTTCACCTTGGACATGCCGCAATGCTTTTCCACAATCTCCATAATACGCCCTTCCGTCTTATAATCGGAGGCGTTCACCAGAAGGATCACCGCCGGCGCGCCGGACGGCGCCCTGTCAACTAATAATATTATCACAGTTATGACGATTGATGCAACTACCGCCACCACAGCGAAGCCCGCGCCGCATATGATGCCGACGCTGATCGACCAGAACAGAAACACCAGATCCATAGGGTCTTTGATGGCGGTGCGAAACCGCACAATCGACAGCGCGCCCACCATGCCGAGGGAAATTACGATGTTTGACTGGATCGTTAGGATTACCGCCGCCGTAATCACGGAAAGCGCGATCAGAGAGAGGTTGAAATTGCGGTTATAAAAGGCATTTTTATTAATGGCCTTATAAATCAAAAAAATGTAGGAGGAAATCAGTACCGTGATCAGCATACATATCACAATCTGCGCCACATCAATCCGGACGGATGCATAGCCCTCCAAAAATGATTTTTTAAAAATATCGACAAAACTCATACCCTCACTCCTCCGTAACAATTATATTTTCGGCACAGATAATATTTGGAAAAGCTCGTCCACTGTAAAGAGTCAAGCGCCATCTGTTCTTTGATGTAGGCGGGCAGAAGCTCGTCCCACTTTACCTCCAGAATACTATTTCCCGTGCCAAGCACGCTCCGAAGAGGAATCTCCGGCTGCAGAAATCCCGCGATATCATTGGAGGAAGCGATACTGTCGTCAAAAGTCACCCGCACATTGCCCGCATCACACACAAAGGGCATACGGACATACTGCACGATCACCACCGGGCGCAGGCTTTTGAACCGCATCTGCGCGAACATGGCCGACTGCCTTGGCGATACCTCCCCGTCAGGCTCCGGAATCTCACCCGCCATAAATCGCTCACACTGGCCGCGCGTGATCGGGCAGGCGGTCTTTCGCGTCATCCCCCGCCGCTTTGCCTTACATTCCAGACTGATTCGGGAAGCATCACAGTTGTAAAAGCGTATGCGGTACTTTTCTCTCGGGTCGTCCCCGTTCTCATTTTCGTAAAAGCAATCGTCGTCCGGGCTGTCGAAGTAGAGACTGCGGATCAGATACGCCCCGTCCGCCCCCGCGTGGGCATCCCGCTCCAAAACGCCCTGCGCCCGAAGCTTAAGCACCGCCTTCTGCCCGGCATCTATCATATATTTATACTCATGTCTGTACTCTGTCACAGCTCCTGCACCCCGTCTTTTCCCTGCGTGAAACACCCTGCCTCCCGGTCAGTTATGCCGTTTTTTTTCCCGCCCTATGGCGGAACGTCCTTCGCCGCGCTTCTCACTCTGCGATGTAGGCCGTCCCTGCCGTCCGCAGCTTCTCCTCCACCGCATTGACGCTATAGAGGCAGTGATACAGATACAGGTCGGAAGCCGCGCTGACGCCGTTCTGCCCCGCTATCACCGAGAGCGCGCCGCCGTTTATCTCTATGACACCCCTGTCATTTTCACCCTGATTTGCCGTGCGCAGCCCGTTTTTCTCACTCTCGATTTCTGCAGAGACGTTCTGCATGTAAATACCGTCGTTCCCCCGGATGCCGTCGCCTTTGGCCTGTACAGAGAGCGTACCATCCAACACTTTGATCCTGTCCTTGCCGCGGATGCCGTCCTCGTGACAGCCAAACACCCGAAGCGCGCCCTCCCCGTTGATGGTGAGGTCACAGACGCTGTAAAAGCAGGCCGGCGTCTCCTCATATCCCGTGTAATCCGGGGAATCCGAAAGCGCATTCTCCGTATCTGACACAAGCGTCACAACCGCCTTGGCCGCCTCCTGTATTTGAATCGCCGGGCCATTTGGCGAGGTAATCTCCACCCCGGCCAGATACAGATGCACCAGCTCATCCTCCTCCGCATCGACAATGACCTGTCCCTCCAGGCTGCCGGAAAGCCGGATGTCGCCGCCTGCTGCAAGGATCACCCTCCCGTTTTCAAAAGCATTCAGGTCAATCTGCTCCGCCTTTTCCATATCCTCCGGTTCCGTGCGCAGGTCGTGCTTCGTTCTGCGTTCCTGTCTCATCCGCGCCGACAGCCAGTCCGCATCCTGCTGCCCTGTCACGGCATCGGTCTCCGCCAGACCCGTCCCGCCGTCCTGCCCCGACGAAGTCTGCTGCCCGTTTGCTGTATCCTGCCCTGCCGCCGCATTTTCCCCGGCACAGGCCGTAAGAAGCATGGCCGCAGACAGAGCCATGGCCGCGCAGGCCGCCCTGCCCCAGTGCCTTTCCGCCTTATCTATTTTCCTCACGCCTCTATTCTTCCACAATATGCCGACAGCCTCCTCATTCCGCTTTTCCTTTTCCGCCAAACAGCTTCCCCAAGCCGCGCTCAAAAACGCCGAGCCCTGCCGCCGCCAGAAGCGCCAGCGCGGCATAGCGGAACACAAAACTGATATCATAAATGGAATAATAAACCTCTTCGTTCGGATAGTCCGCGGAAAAACTGATGCTGACCGCTCCCTTCATCACATAAAACGCCGCGTACACCAGACAGGCGATGACAAGATCATGCACCAGCCAGCACACGGCCGCCCTGCAGACGTCCTTCCAGTCCGCAAGCTCGTTCTCACCCGCCAGCTTCCATGTAACCATTCCCGGTACAAGCAGTAGTAAAATCGTAATACAAACCATAGATACCTCCTGTCAGAACCTTCCCCGACGTGTCTCACCGTGATTCCCGCCTTCCGCATTCCGGCCGTTTACTGCACCTTCTCCGGTGCAAATACCGCGCGCAGGCAGATCCCGTCCCGCGTCACGGGCGCCTCGATCGTCTCCTCGCCGGACTCGTAAGTCCCCTGCCATTCCACAAAACACCAGCCTTCGTCCGGCACGGCCGTTGCCGTCACGGGATAGTCGGTGAAATAAGTCCCCCGCCACTCGCTGTCCTTCAAATCGGGGCTGATGGTATTCAACACAATCGTGCCGCCCTGCGCGTCCCCCTGCATCTGCCCATCCGACGTTTCCTTGAAAGAACCGTCTCCTATTTCTGACATATCTGTCATTTCTGACACATCTGTCACACAGATCGTCTGCAGCACAACTTCCCCGGTCTCCCCGGAAAGCCCCAAAGCCTCCGCAAAATACGGTACCGCATAATCCGCCCGCTTCTCGTAAAACTCGTCTATCACCCCGATGTTTTCCCAGAATGTGTCCAAAGTGTATCCGCCCTCATTAAATCGGTGATAGCTCTTCTCCATAGGCGACGCATAGCGAGCGGCCATCTCATATAGTTTATCATGAACATCCTGATACGCAAAGTTTTTATTTACCATATCCATGAAAGTCAGGCCAAACTGCCGCCGGAACGACGCATTTTCGATCAGACCTGACATTAGCGGCGTCGTCAGCGGGGCGCCGAACCAGTGCGATTCCTCGGAAAAAGGATTGGATGCGTAAGTACCCATGCCTTCCTCGTAAATGCCCGTGGACTCGTCCGTATCGTACACGCCCCAGCGCCATCTGCCGTCCCTGTATTCCTCCGCCCCCGCCTTTTCCTCTTCGGTTCCCACCGTTTTCGCTGCGTCTTCACCGGTTTTCCCGGCTTCCGCCTCCAAAGCCCCGGCCTTCTCCCTGCTCCGCCAACAGCACAGATTGTTCAGCGGCCAGTCCGTATTGGCAATATAGATTTCAAAGCAGTAGTGGTCGATCAAGCTCTGGATATCCAACATCCCGCCGATCTCTTCATAGGCCTTTGCCTCAGATAAATCCTCCCGCTGCGCATAGGACACCAGATCCTCATAAAGCGCCAGATCCTCATCCCGCCCTACCGATACGCGGTTATCCTGCTTCACCACAATAACCTCGTCCTCGGAAAGCCCGTATCTCTCTTCAAAGTATCCCGCGCCAAAGCGCGCCTGCAGATTATAGAGTCCCCAGTATTCCCCGTTTAAAAACACGGCGCAGGGCTCTCCCGGCTGGATCGCTATGTCCCGGTCCGCCACAAGCGACTGGTTGAACACATCCCGCAGCATGGTCACATTGGTGTCGATGGATCCTGAAGTCCGCAGCATCTTTGACCGCAGTCCCAGCGGGTCTTCTCCGTACTCCTCCCGGGCGTAAAAATTAAATCCCTTCTGCCGCAGATTTCTGGACGATCCGCCGCGCACCCTGACGCCGATCCGCTCCTCTCCGAGCAGCTTCTTTTCCGCATCAAACAAAGACACCGTAACCGGCCTTTCCTTTGTCTTATCGGGATGTGTATAGTTTGCCATAAAGGAACGCCAGGCCACGCTCCCGTAATCCCATGAACGCCCCTCCTCCCGGTATTCCTCCTGCTTCCGATAATTCCTGTAATTCACCAGCCATTCCCGATAGTCATTTCCCAGCATATAAATGCCGCGGTTCTCGGAAAAGAAATCCTCCGGCGTCACAGTCAGAGACAGTATCTCAACTCCCTCATATCCCGCCTTTTTCTCAAAGCCTACAAAATATACCGCCGACGCGGTTTCACTGACCTCTCCCGCCTCATTGACCGCGGCCGCCTTCACCACCGTACCCTTGTCAATGCGGTTCTTTGGCCGATAATCTCCGTCCCGCGAAATGCCTTCGATGTTGGCATAGCAGTTTTCCCTGCCGCTGCCGTCCTCTATGAGAAGCGGCTCCTCGTAAAGCGCCGCTTCCGCCGTCGGTTCGGTTCCGTCCGTGGTATAGTAGATGCGCTGTCCCTCCGCCGCCGACAGGGAGAGCGCAAAAGGCTCTTGGTAAAAACCGCTCTCTGCCGAAAAGGAAGGCGCCTCCAGCGTGGGAATCACATGGGCCGTCAGGTTTTCATTGCTCTCCCCCGGACTGCCGTTTTTGACAACGCGCCATGTGTCCCGCCCGTCCTTCTCTCTGGCATAGGAGACGTCCGTCGTCAGGCGCGGCACCTCCACCCTGTCCACCGTATGCCCGCTGCTGTCCGCGAGCGTCAGCGTCTCACCCGCTTCATTCAGCCGGAATCCCAGATGATAACTGCTTTCCCCGCTCTCCTCGTCCACAGTCCGTCCCTCGCAGCCATCCGCAAAGAACAGAAGATACGAGCGCGGCCCGATCTCCGCCTGCTCCAGACGGGCTTTTTCCGAAAGCGTCTCTTCCTCCGTCAGATACCATCCGTCCAGCGATACCGCTGTAAAGGACGGATTATATAATTCGATATAGTCGCTGCTTTTTCCCCTGTCGTCCAGCGCAAGGCTCAGATTATGGGCGCAGACCTCGTTAATCACGACATGGCGGCCCGCGTAATCGTCGTAGGCGATTCCGGTGAGCAGAACTGCCCACAGAACGGTAAATACAAGCAGAATCTTCCGCCCGTCAACCGCCGCACCAAATCTCCCTCGCCGCCCGAACAACCCCAGAACAAACGAGAAGCCGTATGTCCCCACAAAGCAGAAGACATACAGCAACAGGTTTGCATTATATGGCAGGGAAAAAACGGCGCTGCCAAAAAGAGCGTACAGCATACCGGAAACGACGGCAAGAATCAGCAGCGCATAACAGAGCGTATCCACCGTAAGCTGCAGCCGGTTCCGCTTTTCCCTGTTCCCGCATCGCAGGGCGGCCGCTATAAAACCCGGCACGATAAATAAAATAACACACGATACGAATTGCCTCATATCACACCTTTACTTCGACTGGTACATTTCCTCATAATACTTCTGGTAATCGCCGTTTGTCACATTTTTCATCCAGTCCTCATGGGCGAAATACCACTCGATCGTGCGGCGGATGCCATCCTTAAACATGGTCTCCGGCTCCCATCCGATCTCCTCGCGGATCTTGTCCGGCGCGATGGCATAGCGCCTGTCGTGTCCCTTGCGGTCCTCCACATAGGTGATCAGCTCCTCCGTCAGATGCGCTCTCCTCGCATCCGTCTCCGGAAGCATGTCCCGAAGCGTCTCTATGATAATCTTCACAATCTCAATGTTCTGTTTCTCATTGTGGCCGCCCACATTGTAAGTCTCGAAAAGCCGTCCCTTCTCCTGCACCATGTCGATGGCCTTGGCGTGATCCTCCACATAGAGCCAGTCGCGCACATTTTTCCCGTCCCCGTAGACCGGCAGCTTCTTTCCATGCAGCGCGTTATTGATAATCAGGGGGATCAACTTCTCCGGAAACTGATAAGGCCCGTAATTGTTGGAGCAGTTGGTAATGTTGGCCGGGAAATGGTAGGTGTCCATATACGCCTTCACCAGCATGTCCGAGCCTGCCTTGCTGGCGGAATAGGGGCTGTGCGGCGCGTAGGGCGTGGTTTCATAAAAATAGCCGCCGTCATCGTCGAGAGACCCGTACACCTCATCGGTGGACACATGCAGGAAGCGCTTGTCCTCCTTAAAGCTGCCGTCGGGAAGCTCCCAGGCCGCCTTCGCGCAGTTTAACATCACCGCAGTGCCGTACACGTTGGTCTGCACGAACACCTCGGGATTTTTGATGCTTCTGTCCACATGACTTTCCGCCGCGAAATGAACGACCCTGTCGATGTCGTTTTCAGCAAAAATTTTCTCGATCGCCTCCTTGTCGCAGATATCCGCCTTGATGAAGGTGTAGTTGTCTTTTGTTTCCACCTCTTTCAAATTTTCCGGGTTGCCCGCATAGGTCAGCGCGTCCACATTGATGATACGGATCGTGTCGCCGTACTTTTTAAACATATAATGAATGTAGTTGGAGCCGATAAAGCCCGCACCGCCCGTTACCAGATATGTTTTCATGATTTGCCCTCTGCCTCCTTGTAAAATCCTTTTCTTCCTGTTATATTACCCACAAAACGGCCTGAAATGCAAGCGTCCTTTTGCCTTAGTAATTTACATAGCTTATATTCATGTCCACATGGGTGCTGATACCGCTGACCTTTCCCTTGGAGGAATACTGCCACAGGTCGTAGCGTGTCGCCGTGTACGTCGGCGCGCTCGCGTACTGCGCCAGCCACAGCTTATAGCTTGTCAGACTCCCCGTGTTGATCTTCTCGGTAAACCATGTCTTGTTCGCGTATACGCCCGCCGAAATGCCGGAGTTCTGCACGGTCTGGCAGAAGGTTTTACAAACCGCGGTTCTGGTTTCGCGGCTGATGCCGTCGGCTCTGCCGCCGCTGGCCTCCACGTCGAGGAAAAGGGGATAATTTAAACCGTAGCCCTTCACCAGATCAATCGCCATGGAAGCCTCCTCCACGGCCTCCACCTCGTTGACCGCCTGGCTGAAGAAATACGCCCCCACTTTCAGACCCGCCGCTTTCGCGCCCTTAATATTGCTTCTGAATTTCGGGTCTTCCACCAGCACGCCCGTGGAATAACCGCGGTAGCCGCAGCGGATGATCACGTAGGAGACGCCAGAGTTTTTCACCGCGTTCCAGTCGATGTTACCGTTGTGCTTAGACACGTCGATGCCCATGGCACCTGAGCTCTTCGCCAGTTTTCCGTCGCTGCCGAAGCTGTACTTCGCGCCTTGGATAACCTGTTCTCCCGTCACATAGTTTCCATCTTTATCATAAAAATAAACATGTCCGTCGATGGTCTGCCAGCCGGTGTACCTGTAGGCCGATGACCCTTTCACTTTTTTGTAAAAGGCATCCCGCTTCCCGTACTCTTTGTAGGTTGCTTCCTCATAATCCCCGTCCGCATTTTTAAAGTAAAGCTGATTGCCGTCCTTATCCTTTAACTTTGTATTCTCATCAATGACGGCCGCCTTCACCACCTTTATCTTGAAGGATTCCTCAAGATCTTCACTGTCTTCCGGATTCTCGCATTTGACGCGAATCTTCACCTCGCCCTCGGCAACGCCCGTCACCTCGCCCTTCTCATTGACCTTCGCGATCTCCTCATCATCGCTGCTCCAAACCACCTTGCCGCCCTTGGGCTTCGTCTCCGCAGTCAGGGTCACCTGCTTGCCGACCGCCACTTCCTTTTCGCCGCTTATGGAGAGCTTGGTGTAGACTGTTTCTTCCTTATCCTTGTCTTTATCTTTATCTTTGTCTTTGTCCTTGTCTTTGTCCTTGTCTTTGTCTTTATCTTTGTCTTTGTCTTTGTCCTTATCTTGATCTTTGTCCTTATCTTTGTCTTGATCGGAATCCTGGTTCTCGTCCTTCTTATCCGAATCGTCGCCCCCCGCATCATTCACCGTCACAGAGCAGTTAAATTCCTGAATCATACTGCCCACGGCTACCCGTGCCGTAACCGTTGTGCTGCCCGCCGCAACTGCCGTAACCGTACCGCCGTCCACCGTCGCGACCGCCGAATCCGCAACGCTCCATTCCACCGAATACTCCACCTCGCCGCTGACGGATATTTTCAGGGAATCGCTCTTTCCCTTATCGAGCGTCATGCTTTCTTTGTTGATGGACACCTTCACGTCATCATAGGGATCGTCCTCCCCGTCCTCAACCATCTTTCTGAACACACCGGCGCTCTTCCACGGATCCGCAATTTTGTCCATGGGCACCTTTTCGTACTCCGTCTTCTCATCCCCGATCGGGGTCTTCGTGGACTCCACCCACTCCACGGTATCCTGCAGAGCGGATTCCACAACGGTATTCTGCTGGGTGGCTTCCTCCTTGGCCACATTGATCTCCGCCTCGGTCTTCACCTCGTCCGCCACATCCACCTTCTGGTAGGCGATCTTGTCAGTCACCTTGACGCTGCTGCCCTTCGAGGGAAGCGTATACTTTTCCGCCGCCCCGCCCGACAGCGGCAATATCTTAACCTCATACGATCCGGCCGCAATATCCTTCTGGTAAATCACGCCGTCCTTGTCATCGTCTTTCCACTGAAAGCTCTTTGCCCCGGAAACCTCCACTTCGAAAGGCACGCCGCCAATCAGCTTACCAGTCTCTTTATTGACAAATTTAATCTTCATATCCGAGAGGATAGAGGTCAGATGGAGCTCGACCTCCACCTCTCCCTTTGCGTCCTTCTCCTCCTTCTGCTCTGTCTCTTCCTGCTCCTCCCCGGCCTCTTCCTCCACGTCGATCATACCGCCCAGCTTCGCAGACTCCGACGCCGCTAACAGCCCGCTCTCCCCGATCACGGAGATGCCCTCTATCTCCTCGCCCATATCGGCAAAAGCAGCCACCTGCTTTTCCACGGATTTCGCATGAACATAAATGCCGCCCGTGACAATCGCCCCTGCAAGTACAAGGACGCCCAGAAGCGCTACCGCCACATCCAGCGCGCTCATCTCTCCGATCCAGTACATCAGACGGGCGACAAAGCCGTCATCATCATCGTACTCATAATCCTCATCCTCGTAATCGTCGTCCTCGTAGTCCTCATCCTCGTAGTCGTCGTCCTCGTAGTCCTCATCCTCGTAGTCGCCGTCTTCGTAGTCCTCATCCTCGTAGTCGCCGTCCTCGTAATCCTCATCCTCGTAGTCGTCGTCCTCGTAATCCTCATCCTCGTAGTCGTCGTAATCCTCATCTTCATAGCGGACAGTGCGGGTTTTCGTGGATGTGCCTTTCCCGCTTTTCGGAGAATGAGCGCGCTGATAAGACTCGATCATATCATCATCGAGACTTAAAAATTCCAGCGTGTCTTCCGTCACGCTGTCATAATCCTCATCATCAAACCGGTCGTCCTCAAGCAGATCCTCAAACCGAACCGGCTTGCGGTGATTTTCCTTATTCTGTCTCTTATTTTTCTTATTTTGCATTACAGTCCCACCTTAATTCTGTGTCAATTGGTTGTGTGGCTTATGTAAACCTCAAATCGAAACAATTCTTGGAAATTATAGCACAAAAATAGCGCAATATCAAGATTTTTGTCACACGCAGCGGGATGCCGAATTATGTAAATTGGTAATTTCTGTTAGATTTACGCTTTTTACGCGATAATTGCGCGATATTTTACACCCATTTTACGGCATTTCTCGCTAATATGCGCTTGACTTTGACCGTTTCAACTGACACAATAGAAAGGCAACAGACAAACGGTTACCTTACAGAGATTGTGGGAAAAGGGGAATTTTTCATGATGTACATGCATTACTGTAAGCGTTGCCAGCGGGTTCATATGTTGAACGGGCATAAGCAGTTTTGTCCAAAATGTCAGGGACTGATTACCGAGCTTAAACTCAGCTATCTGGACTATGTATCTATGGATGAATCGCAGAGGGTTTCTTTTACGGTCTGCTGTGCCGACGATGAACAGCTCAGAAAACTGAGCACTACATATCGTATGTATAAGTACAGCAAATGGTATAAGGAATTGCAGCGGCAGCTTGCGCAGCCGACGGTTCACACCTTTGCCGTGCCGGAACAAAGCCCGCTGGAAAACGCCGTATCTATTGTATGATACGAAAACGCGGAGAAAGAGAGCGCAGTCCAAATCTTCGGATTCCGGACGGCGCTCTTTTTCTGTTGTACGTTGTTTTGTAAGTTATGTTACTTATTAAGATTTTATGAGCCTTCTTTTTTCTGTAGATTTTTGTAAAAATTCATAGTAGAATAAATACGATTCATTACGCTGCCGCGATTTCCTCTAAGATAAAAGGTGCAGCGGCGCATAAGACTTTCAGGAAAGGGTATGAATAAAAGCATGGGAGAAAATCAGGATAAAAATACATTGCAGGAAGAAAATATGACAGAGGTGTCGGAATCCACGGCAGAGCCGAAAAAACGCAGCGGACTTCTCGCCAATATTCAGTTCATTTTATTGGCTGCCATTGTGTTTGTCATCGGTTTCTCGGCGTACCGTCTCTACAAATGGAACAAGGGAACGCCTTCCGACTACGATCCGAACTACCAGACCACGGACTTCGATATTGAGGTGATGGATAACCTGATTCCGCTCGCTCCGGATAAGCGCGAGGGTTATGTGGACGACGGTGTGACCACCATCCTCTGTCTGGGCGACGATCCCTTCTCGCTGGAGCGGGGAGAGAACGGCCTGGCGGAGCAGATTGCAAAGAAAACAGGCGCAACCGTCTATAACGGCTCTTTTACGGGAACCACCATGGCGGCGCAGTTCGCCTCTTACAACGACGGATATATTCTGGACGCCTTCTCCTTCTCGTATGTGGCAAAAAGCCTCGCAAGCGGAGATTTCGACTTGATGAAAACGGCGGCAACCTACAGCTATGACGAAAATTTCGCCACAACAGCGCAGATGCTTTCCGAACTCGACATGAACACTGTAGATATGATCTGCGTGATGTACGACGGCAGCGACTATATCAATAAGCGGCCCTGCGACGATCCCAATGCGCCTTATGATGAGGTTACCTACACGGGCGCATTGCGTTCGGGCGTGAAGGCCATTCAGGAAGCCTTTCCCCACATCCGCATTGTGGTAATGTCCCACACCTTCTGCCACAGCATCGGCGAGGACGGCAATTTCCAGAACGGCGACCGGGCAGACTTAGGCCACGGCACCTTGAGCCACTATCTGCAAAAGGAGCGGGATGCCACCATGGACGTGGGCGTCTCCTTTATCGACAACTTTTACGGCTCCGTCAACGAGGATAATTATCTGGATTATATGACGGATTACATCCACTTCAACGACGCGGGGCGGGAGCTTTTGGCGCAGCGGTTTGCGGACTGCCTATTCCCGGCGGGGGAGTAAATCCTCCCGGCATCGCTCATAGGACGCGACGCCAAGAATCACTAGGACGCGAGAGAATGCCTGAAATACGGCATTCTCTGTTAATAATCTACCGAAAACAGCGTCTCAAAGTCAAACCGCTTCACCATATCCCGCGTCTCTTCAAGCGCTTTTTCCATCTCCTCCGCGCTCTTCACCTCGCATGTCCCGTCCGCAAAACACTCCGTCATAAAGCGGTTAAACCTCGCGTGATAATGGGTGTAATCCGCGTAATTGTTTAGATCCGTCACAATCTCCTCCCTGTTCGGGAAATAGAACACGCGCACGTTATCGTAGGCAAGCAGCGTCTCTGCGATGTAGGCATATTCCCGCATCGTGGCCTCCATATGATTTTCCTGCATCACATCGTTCCAGTAAAGAATACTGTAGGGCGGGAAAAAGATATAGAATGTCGTGTCCGGGTTCCGCTCAATGTAAGGGCAGAGATTGACCCGAAGGTTTTTAACCGTGCCGTCAAGAAAAGCGTCCGGCGGCATCTCCGCCTCCACGGGTGCAGGCGGCGTATAATTGTGCATCACCCACTGGATATTGTAATATTCGTCCGTCCACCAGCTCTGGTACACAGTAGCCAGATCGGTTTTATCCGGGTCCGCAAGCGGGCGAAGCACATAGTTCAAAAGCACATCCTTGTTCAGCACGTACTGTATGTCATTTAAATAATTGTCGTCGTAAAGATAGGCCGGAATCGGGTATTTCGTCTCCTCCACGCCCCCGGTGTAGGTCGTCACGTCAACCCCGAGAAAGACCGACTTTACCTCATGGCCGCTGTCAAAAATAATGTCCATAATATTGGCCTGATCCTTCGGGTAAGCGCCGCTGTAATTAAGTTTAACTGTCCGAAGCCCCATCAGCTCCTCAAACCAGTGGGTGTTGAAATTCACCGTCATGGAGGAACCGAGAATCACGCTGTCATAATCCATGTGCTTCGCCATCCCCGGATTCTGGGTAAGCTGGTTGTCCACCAGATAGGGGAAGTCCGCAAGCGGCGCGTGGTACTGGAAAAAAGGGTCCACCCAGACCACCAGCGCAGCCGCAAGCATAAGCAGTATCAAGGTAAAGGACACTATGGAGAGAATCCATTTTTTAAACCGCTTCATCCTGTTCCTCCGTTTCCAGTTCCAACCGTTGCAATATATCTTTGATAATCTTCTCATCTTGAATTAAACTAATGGCAAAACATTTTTTACCAGCATCTTTCAACGATGCCCCGACATGATATGCCGTTTCCCTGTCAATAATGAGGAATCGGTCGTGGAATGCCGTTACATATTTCACTTCCAGCACCGGATATTGCGCATTAAAATTTGAGCAATCTGTCCTGGTGAGCCGCGTCTGTTTCTGTGTATATACAGTCACCGTTACCTGCTCCTGTTTTTTTGACAGCAAATTCAATGTTTTTACATCCACATATCCGTCTACTAAAACAATTTCCCGTTCTGCTTTTTGAATCAATTCGACAATCAAACTGAATGCGTCATATATCTGTCCGTCAAAAAAGATTTTTTGCGCGGGTTCTTCATTCTGAGATATATAATCAAATATGCGTCCTAATTTTTCATCCGTCTCCTTCTGATACTCCAATTGCTTTAACTCCACATTACTGATACGCTCAAACAGCAACGCATTATTCGCGAGAAACCGTCGCATTTCCACAAAGGAATCCATAATGTGAATGCTTGTCTGTACAGCGGTTTCACTTCTCAGGACAGACGCCAGCATAGCGATTCCCTGTTCCGTAAAAGCATACGGAAGTTTTCTGCGTCCGCCATATCCATGATTCTCTTCTCCCGAACTTGAAATCACAAAATGTGATATCAAGTTTTCATATTCATCCTTGGTCAATTGAAAGCGAAACCGCTCCGGAAACCTGTCTATATTTCTTTTTACCGCCTGATTCAGCACTCTGGTCTCAACTCCATATAAAACTGCCAGCTCATAATCTATCATAACCTGCTGACTACGCACTGTGTAAATCATATTTTTTATGTCATACTGCGCCGCCATAATATTCGTAACCTCAATCCGCCCATCCAATACAACTAAATTTTGTTCTGTTTTTGCCATACCACACCATCCTTAGAAATTAAAATACAAAAACGTGCTGACACCGGAAAAGCTCAAGATGCACCACACCGCCAGCACCACCAGCACCGCCGCCGACACCGGATCGTATTTCAGGCGTGCCACACGCTCTTTCGCGTTTTTTCCCACCATGGATAAATACAGTCCTGCTGCCAGAATCACAAACATCAGAATGTAGCGGCTGAAGGACAGGTTGTCCAGATGCAGCACCTTGAGCACATACCAAAATTCATCCGGCCGCAGACATTCCGCCAAATCCAAGGAAATTTTCTTCACCTCTCCCCTGACGGCTGTCCGTAGAAGCGTATTCGCCTGCGCAATGCTTTCCGCCCGAAAATAAACCCAGGCCACACTTACATAGAGGAAGGTTACAATTTGTGACAATGCTGTCATAATTTTATGCCCCGCACGGGCCGCCGGCCCCGCTTCCATCCCAAGTGTCATCTTCTGCGATTCTGCGGGTACTTCATTTGACGGCATTCCTGCACGATTTTTCTTCAGCCGGGGCTTGACATGACCCTGCCAGAACCGGGTCGCCACATACAACGCCCCGTGCAGCATCCCCCAGACGATAAAATGAAAGCCCGCCCCGTGCCAGAGCCCGCTCAGGAAAAAAACAATCAGAAAGTTCAGGTACATCCGTCCCTCCCCTTTGCGGTTGCCGCCCAGAGGAATATAGACATATTTCGTAAAGAAACGGTTCAGGGTAATATGCCACCGCTTCCAGAAGTCCACAATGTTCGTCGCCTTGTAGGGAGAATTAAAATTGACGGGGATCTCGACGTCGAGCATCCTGCCGATACCCACAGCCATATCACAGTATCCGCTGAAATCAAAATAGAGCTGCAGGGCATAGAACAGAATCACCAGACAGGCGTCCGCCCTGCCGAGATACGCCAAATTTTCATAGCCGTAATCCACGCCCGCGCCGAGCGTGTCCGCCAGAAGCACCTTCTTGGCAAGCCCCAGCAGAAAGAGCGCAAGCCCGCCCGCAATCCGTTCCCAATCCGCTTTTTTTTCGCCAAACGCCCGAAACTGCGGCAGCATTTCACTGTGGTTCACGATCGGACCCGCGATAAGCTGCGGAAAAAAAGAGACGAACAGCGCATATTCCGACAAGGAGCAGTCCGCCACCTCGCCTCTGTAAGTGTCCACAATAAAGGAAATCTGCTGGAAGGTAAAAAAACTGATGCCCAGCGGCAGAAGAATGCCCCGCAGCACAAAATCAGTGCCAACCACACGGTTCACGGTATCGAGAAAAAAGTCAAAATACTTGAAATAAAACAGCACACACAGGTTCACCGCAACTGCCAAAACCATAACCATCCGGCGGGACACGGCTCCGTATCCTGCCGTCTTTTTCCCCGCTCTCTGTGCCGCTGCCGCTCTCCGTCCAACCGCATAGCCCTGTTCCGCCGTGTCTTCCTGTTTCCGCGCGCCGCCCCAAAATTTCTCTTGCGACAACAATCTGTGAAACAGATAGTTTCCGGCAATGCTTAAAACCATAATCAGCAGATAAGACAGATTAAAATAGCCGTAAAACCAGAATGACATGGCAGTCAGAAACACTCTTGCCGCCTCAGGCTTCCCGCTTTTTAAAAGACCGTAATAGCCGAACAGGCATATGGGAAAAAATGCGAACACAAAAATATAGGAATTAAATAACATAATAAAACCGCCCTCTACAGTGTCATATCCTTATATACCACATACTCCCCCACCTGACCATAGACCGAGTAACCGTAATCCGTCAGCGGCTCCCGAACCTCCCGATCTTCCTTCAAAATCACATAGGAGCAGGGGTACGTTCTTGCCAGTTCCGCGAAGGCAGGCGTGTCGATCACCTCCGCCTCCTCCATGGCCTCATACATGGCATTGTAGTAATCCCAGCGGGCGATCAGCATCTCACGGCCGTAGGGCAGCTCAATATCCGTGCTGTACTGCCTCACATAATAAATCAGATCCGCCGGGACAAGCGCCGTGATCCGCCCCTCCTCCGGCTCTATCATATCCACAATGTCAACGGCCTCCTGGGGGAGATGATAGGCATTCTGCGCCCGGGAGATATGCTCGCTGTCATAGACATAGTCCCCACAGGCGACAATCGCCAGACATACCACCGCCAGACCGATCCGTCTGTGCTTTCCCATCAGCCGGATCAGCCCGTAAGCGCTGACAATGCTCATCTGCAAAAGCCACAAAAGCCTGTAATAAGTCTCGGAATCCTCCATCAGCCGCACGAACACCTTGCGGAACAGGGGACAGAAAAACAAAAACAGAATCAGCGTGGGCGCATAGACAAACAGCACGCGCCTGCGCTTATCCTTCTCCGTCAGCCACAGATAGAGGAGCACAAAGAGATAAATTCCCGCTAGAAAGTGGTTTTCGTGATAACCCATATAATTTTTAAATATCACTACGCTCTCTAAAAAAATACCCCACATACTTTTCCTCACCGTCTTGTTCAGCCCGCGCCCATTCATAAAATACGCCGTGCCCAAACTTTATTTTAAGAGATAGCTGTACGCCATAAAGACATAAATCCCCATATACACCACATTCGGGATGCAGGCCGCCCCCACCTTAAAAAGAATTTTCCAGTCCCGCTCCGCCACCGCCAGACAGAAAGTCGCCACCGCAATCAGGATACAGACAAGAAACACCGCGATTGAGCTGCAGACGCCCGCCGTCATGTTGACACAGACGAGTAAAATCCAAAGTCCCGCGTCTGTCCGTCCTTTCCTGACACCTTTGTTATAAATTTGCAAAAATACCCAGAACAGCGCCGGAATGACCAGCGAGCCCGCCAGCGCCTTTCCCTGCCAGGTGCGGGTCAGAAAAAAGGTTTCGTTGGTGTAGAGGGACACATTGCCGAAAATCTGGAACACCGCCATAAGTATCATAAATATAGGCAGATTCTCCTTATGGAGCACACGTCCGCCCGACCCGGCCGCGCCATTGACAGCAGACTGTTTCTCGCCGCTCCCCGCAGTCTCCGCAAAAAGCGCCCGCCCTATTTCATAGTACAGCAGATACGTCAGTGGAATCAGCACAAGCGGCATCACCACATGGGACACAATCGTGGCGTGCATCCCCGCCCGCACCGAAACAAAAGCCACCCACATGGGAAAAACCGCCATCGCATGACGCACATCCAATCCCGTGGAACCGCCCGTCAGCGGCAGAATGCGGTACATCACACCCGCCTCCTGCGCGATCAGCGACTCCACCACATAGTAGGCGTCGTCACCGTCGAAGGAGGTGAACGCCGCCGCCTTGTAGAGTTGAAAACCGAGCAGCGCGAAGAACAAAAGCCACTCGACGCCCGCGCCCGTAAGGAACCTCTTTGCTATGACTGCCGCGCGTACTCTTGAGCGGTCTACATTTCTAACATTCTCGTCTTTTTTTGCTTTCAAATTACTTGTCACGCCCTGAAAATCTGGCATCCTTGCATTTCCCCAGATAAGCCCTTGTCTTCCCGATTTTTTGTTTCCGTACAAAAGCCACACCCCCGCCGCCGCACCAAGAAGCGTCAACACCGTAAACACGGAGGAAGCCACTTTAAAGTTATTGTACTCCACCCAGAGAACCGCCGGCACCGCCGCCAGCTCAAAGATCGCCCACATGCCGAAATACCCGGAAAGCAGCACAAAGCCCGGGCTTCTCTTTTCCGCCGATATGAAATTCGCAGGGATCAGCCCGATACAGAACGGGATGACCAGAAGCCAGAAGATCAAACTGATGACAGCCAGCATATTTTTGCCTCTCTTTTCCTTCCGAAACATGGTCTATAGTCAGTACTACTATAGCATACACCTTTTTATTTTTCCACATTACCCCGGAAACTTTCGTATTCCCCTCCATACTCTCCCAGAACTCGCTGTGTACATCCTCCCCCAAACATGATAAAATTATCATAATGTCTAATTGACAATGTCCGCGGACAGACTATAGATCAGGGCGTTTTGCGCCCCGAAATGAGGTAATGCATGAAAAAAGTATACGTGATCGGCGCAGGCCCGGCAGGTCTGACCGCCGCTTATGAGTTGCTCAGACAGGATAAAAACAAAGAATACAAGGTCACGGTGCTGGAGGAATCCGGCGCCATGGGTGGCATCTCCAAGACCGTCAACTACAAGGGAAACCGCATGGATATGGGCGGACACCGCTTTTTTTCCAAGGTGCCCGAGGTCAACGCGTGGTGGGAACACATGCTGCCCACGCAGGGTTCGCCCACCTACGACGACATTGTGCTGCACCGGGATATGACCTTGGCCCCCGGCGGCCCGGATCCGGAGAAGGAAGACCGGGTCATGCTGCGGCGTAACCGGGTATCGCGGATTTACTTTAACCGGAAATTTTTTGACTATCCGATTTCCCTGAAACCGGAAACTTTTATCAATATGGGATTTCTCGCCACCATGCAGGTGGGCTTCAGTTATCTCGCCGCTATGATCCACAAGCGGCCCGAAAACTCGCTGGAAGATTTTTATGTCAACCGATTTGGAAAAAAGCTCTACTCTATGTTCTTTGAAAATTACACCGAAAATCTCTGGGGCCGGCATCCTTCCGAGATTGCGCCGGACTGGGGCGCGCAGCGGGTAAAAGGTCTGTCCATCACCGCCATCTTAAAAGATATTTTTGCAAAGATGCTTCCCGGCAAAAAGGATCGCGAGGTGGAAACTTCCCTGATCGAAGAGTTCAGTTACCCCAAACTCGGCCCTGGCCAGCTCTGGGAGGTAACCGCGGACAGAATCAGGGAGCTGGGCGGAGAAATCCTCTGCCACAGCAGGGCGGTCGGATTACACAAGGACGAAAACAACCGCATCACCTCTATCACCTATGAAACGCCGGAGGGCGAGGTGACCGCCGAGGGCGACATTTTCATCTCCTCCATGCCCGTGAAAGATCTGGTGGCGGGCATAAACGATGTGCCGAAAGCCGAGGCTGAGATTGCCGCAGGGCTTCCCTACCGCGACTACATGACCGTGGGGCTCCTGCTGCCGAAGCTGAACCTGAAAAATAAGACGAAACTGAAAACCATCGGCAATATCGTGCCCGACTGCTGGGTATACG
This sequence comes from uncultured Lachnospiraceae bacterium, assembly GCA_910584725.1. Lineage (GTDB taxonomy): Bacteria > Bacillota > Clostridia > Lachnospirales > Lachnospiraceae > UBA3282. The sequence goes on from CAJUBE010000001.1 coordinate 131,618, forward strand.
TGCACGACAAGAGCGTCCGTCTGGGAAGGTTCCAGATTTATAACAACTGGTCGCCCTACATGGTGCGCGATCTGGAACACACGATATGGATCGGTCTGGAATACTTTGTCTTTGAGGGGGACAAATACTGGACAATGTCAGATGCGGATTTCACCCGCTTTGCGGTGGACGAGATCGTCCGGATGGGACTGATCGACAGCCCTTCGGACGTGATGGACTCCCATGTGGAGCGGGTAAAGAAAGCTTATCCCGCCTATTTTGACACCTACAAGGATATGGACAAGCTGACCAAATACTTAAAATCCATCGACAACCTCTACTGCGTGGGCAGAAACGGCCAGCACCGCTACAACAATATTGACCACTCCATGATGACCTCCTTTGAAACCGTGAAAAATATAGTGAACGGCGTTTCCTCCAAGGACAATATCTGGAATGTCAACACGGAGAAAACCTACCACGAGACCGTGCAGGAGGAAAAGACTGCCGCGGGCGATCAGCTCGAAATCGACTAGGCGCACAGCTTTTTCGCCTCTTTTTTCCGAATCGAAAATTGTAACCAGCGCCGTCAGCCAAAACGGTTCTGCACCCGCTGTAATATGGCGCTGATCAGAACCAAAATAACCGTATAGACGGCCATCTCATATAAATAGCGCATGTTATGAATAGATTGTAGATAGTACCAGGGCGGGAGCAGCAGTTTTCCCGCCCTGCCTTGCTGTATATTCAAAAAAACCGGGCACAGCACAAGCATCGCCGCCAGAAGCGGCAAGAAAAGCATTCCCAGTCTGCGGGGCGTGCGGCACAGCATCCGCAGCAGATTGGAAAAAGCCAGCACACAGGCCGCAAACACCGCACAGCTCGCCGCTTCCCTCTTCCAATCCGTAAACACCCCGGCCAGCTTACACGACAGTAACAGCACAAGAGCCCCATCCAGGAGAAAAGCCGCGCCCGCAATATAGGAGACCGAAAGCCGCCTTGACACGGATACACGCCCATAGGCGCCGCGCGCCTCATCCTGCATGAAATAGAGCGAAGCCGCCAGCCCCACAAATGTAAGCCAGATGGCCAGAATCCCCCTGAGAGGCGCCTGCACGTAAGTGAAATCCTCCGTCTCACCGGGCGTTTTATCAGGATACACCATCTGAAAGAGGCTCCCTTCCACGGCAACGCTTTCATAGACCCGCCGCAGCTCCTCCTCCGTCATCTCCTCAAGCCCCAGCTCATCCCTCACATAGCCCTCATAGACCGCATAAGAAAAGGAAGGATAAATGGCGGACGACAAAATCTCCCTGCCAAGAATAAGGGGAACGCTGTCCTGCCGCTGCACCACCGTCACCACCGGCCGCACCCTGCGCTTCGCCGCAAGCTCCCCGATCTCCTCTGTCAGATCCTCCGAAAAAATCCAGGCCGCGTCCGCCTCCCCGTTCTCCACCGCAAGGCACGCTTCCTCACCGCCCCCGCAGGGCAGATATCTCATAACACCCTCGCCGTCCAAAAGCCGTTCGGAAATCTCCGCCGCGGCCGTATCCCCCTCCGGCAGATACAAGGCGATCGTGGCGATTCCGGCGGACTCCGCAGACAGCCTGCCGACTCCTGCCGCAAGCAGGGGCGCCAGAAAGAGCATCAGAAGAAAGCCGCCCTTTTTCAAAAGCCGTTTCTGCAGCAGTATAAACCTTGTCAACATCTGTCCCGGCATGATCATGTCCTCCTGCAACTTTCCGCCATCTGCCCTTCATACGCCAAATATTCCGTCTCCTAGCCGTCAGCGCTTTTCCGTCCTGCATCGCCCGGCCTTTCACTTTCTCTGTCAACTCTTCGCAATTCTTCCTCTCCTGACCGCCGCCGCCAAAAGCAGGAACACCGCCAGCCATCCAAACATCGCCGCCCACGAAGCCGCCGGAATTTTCCCCAGAGCGCCCGCCTGCGCGAAGCGCGCCGCCGCGCCGGAGGGCAGAAGCTCTCCCAACGCCCGCATTGTTTCAGGGAAAAAGGCGGAAGGATAAAAATACCCCGAAAGATACCCCATGCCAATCCCGCAGATGAGCTGCAGCAGAATCCCGTTTACAATGCCTTCCGCCGCCTCGAAGAGAAAAAGCTGCATAGCCGCAAACATAGCCGCCACGGGAAGAAGAAGCGGGAGGAACGTGAAAAAGGGGCCGGCGCCCATTCCCTCCCACTCGGGAATCGCAAAGAGCCCCCGCCCCAATCCAAAACCAAGGGGCAGGCATAACGAGAAAAGTCCCGCAAGCACGAGCAGCAGGTATGCCGCATATTCTCCCAGAATCTGCCGGAACGCCCCCACACCCCGGGCCTTCAAAAAGCAGGAAAACGCGCCGTTTCCGTGCAGAAAAAGGGCGCTGTTCAAAAGCCCCGACAGCAGAAGAAACAGTAAAATCACGCCGCAAAAATAATACAGCTCCAGAGACAATCCGTCCCCATACCCCAGAATCTCGACCTCGCCAAATCCGCCCCTGTCAAGCACCATCTGAATCAGCGCCAGATTCAGCTTATCCGTCTCCCGGCTGATCTCCTCCCCCCTGCCCTGATCGGCCAGCACGCGCTGCATGGCGTAGATCGCGCTCTGGGAACAGGTCACCAGCGTGGAGGCCACATCCGTGATCTCCCCCATCACCATGGTTCCCAACCCCTGCTGTCCCTGCGTCGCCGTATATGTGACAGGATTGTCATTTTCTCCATACACAATGGACTCCATCAGCCCCTCGGGCACACGCATCACGGCGTAAAGCTCCCCACGCTCAAAAGCCGCCTCCGCCTCCCGCTCTTCCATGGGTATCAGTTCGACCATAAAGCGGGAATCATCCATCTCCTGCACAGCGGCAATGCCAAACCCCAGATAGGAAGCCGACAAATCCCCCACCATGCCGATTCGATATCTTGTCCCAGCCTCCGCAGCCGCACCCTGCGCAAGCAGCAGGCAGACCAGCGCGCCCGCACAGACACAGACAGCCAGATCTACCAGGATCTGCCCGGGAAGCAGTCTCGCCATTCGTTTCAATTGTGCCAGAAAATAAGCCGCCGTCTGTCTCATTTATCCTCCATGATTCCACCGTTTAGAAACCATCTCTCTCGGACATTCTCCAATGCCGGGCACCATACTTCCCACACCGTCACAGCGCATCCGCCAGCTTGTGAAAATCCCCGTCATACGGATAAGAGTGCAGTGTCCCTCCCCGCAGAATATAGTACATATTACATAACTCCAGATCCTGCGCGTCATGGGTCGCCATCAACACGATGCCACCATCCTTTCTGTAAATATCCAGAAACCGGCGGATATTCTCCTTGCAGACAGGGTCAAGCGCCGCCGAGGGCTCGTCCAGCACCAGAATTCCGGGATGGGAAAGCACCGCACAGCCGATGGAAAGACGCTTCTTCATCCCGCCCGACATCTTCCGCACAGGCGTTTTCAGAAAGCCGTCTATGCCAAGCAGCTTAAGCGCGCCGTCTGCGAGCTCCCGTTTCAACGTCTCCCTGTCATACCACATGCGCAGATTGTCCCAGGCGTTCAGCTCCTCCATCAGCGGATCCCCCTGGGGCACATATCCCAGCACCTTTGGAATCAGCCCGCGATGGCGCAGCAGATCGGTTCCCCGATACAGAAAAGAGCCGCCGTCCGCCCTCCGCACACCCGCCAAAATGGAAAGCAGCGTGGATTTCCCGCTGCCGTTGCTGCCGAGGATGGCCGCGCAGCTCCCGGCCTCCATCGCAAACGTTATATCTGTAAGCACCTGCTTTCGTGCGTACGCCTTTCTGATCCCGGTCACTTCTATTTCCATGGACACCCCATTCCTGCGCTTTGCGCCTTGTCTGAACTGTCAACCGCTTTGCCGCTCACAGACGTCTCCCCCGCATTCGAAACGCTGCCACTCCCACACGCCTGTCACAATTCACACCCACGCCGCCGATTCACTGCGTCTGTCCGACAAACGCGCTCTTTACCGCCTCCGCGATACATGCCATGCCTGCCGCCGTGGGATGCACCCCGTCGCTCGTCATTTCATGCAGATTTTCTATGGTAACGCCGCAGTCGGACAGATCAATGACCGGAAGGCCCCGGTTCTCCGCAATCCGGATAATCGTCTCCCCATAATCCGCAGACGTGAGTTTTCCGCCGTTGACAAACTCCACATAGGGCGTTTCCGTGCCGTAATCCCCTACCGGAAGCAGGGTGCAGCAGTAAATCTCCGCCAGCGGATAATTGGCCTGCACCTTGTCAAGCATCAGGGTATACGCGTCGCTGAAGGTTTTGATCTCTCCTTCCTCCACCAACCCCGTACCATCGTTGTCCCCCAGCGGAATGGCTTTCAGCATGTCGTTGGTTCCCATAAATATGACAACTCTGTCAGGGCACGCACCTTTCGGGCCGGAAAGATCGTTGGTCCGCAGTTCATTGCAGCCGCACCGTGGATTTTCCGTCCCCGTGGAATCCCCCGCCACTGTTGCCCCGGAGCTGGAACCGTTCACATAGAGCGTCAGCTCCAAATCGTCCGCCACCCGCCGCCACCAGGTATCTTCCACCTCTGCCACCTCTCCGTTATCCGGGAAAAATGCATAATATCCCACGGGATTATAGCCCTGATAGGTGGAAATGCTGTCGCCCAGAATCGAGAACGTGGTACCCGCAAGCTGTACCGCCCCGGCCGTCTGATCCGCCGCTCCTGCACTGCCGCCAGCGTTCTGCCCGCCATTCGTATCATCCGGTCGCGTATCCGTGCTGTCCTCGCCGCTGCTTCCGCTCTGTCCTGCCGCGCCGGCATTCCCTGCCTCTGCATTTTCCTGCCCCGCCGCGCCGTTGTTCTCCTCTGTCCCTGTCGCGCTCTCCGCCGCCTTTTCCTGCATATTCGTACTTGCGGCGCCTTCCTCTTCCCGCGTGTCCGCGCCGCCTCCGCAGCCCCACAGAACCGCCGAAACCGCCATCGCGCAGACCACCGCGCAAATCCCTCTCCTCATTCGTCCGCCGCCCTCATTTTTCTTTTTGTCACTATCTTCCATGCCACATTCCTTACTTCTTCTTAAACATAGACTGTCTCGCCCCGTGCATTTCCCTGTGCTTCAACACATCATCCACTGCGTCCATGCGCAGTCCCGCGTCGATAAAGTCACAATACTTACAGAAGGGATAATTGTGCCTGCCTGTGGCAATGGCCTCCCGCAGCTGCCTGTACTTCTCACTGTTCCAGCCTTCCCGCAGGGAGGTGGTATTCAGATCCGCCATCTCCGTGACTTCAAAATTATCGCAGCAGCAGATGCCCAGCTTGCCGAAGGGCGTGATCCACAGATCCGTAAAAGGCATCAGACAGGTCTCTTTTACGATTTTCCCCTTGGACTGCTTGTTGGGGGCGCTGCCCGCCCGGTTGGTCAACACTTCCTTCAAGTAGCGAATCTGCACGAGAATGTCCACATCCTTGAACTCGTCGGGGTGCGCCTTCACATAGTCGTGAATCACCTGCACGTTGTCGTGCATCTTCATTTCCATCCCGTAATTGTTGATGATAAGCTGATCCACGTAGGGGACAATCTGTTTCACCCTGTCCACGTTTAAGAGCAGACCGTTGGTGGACATGAAAATAAAGGCGTCCGGCAGCTTTTCCCTGGCGTACTTATGAAACTCCACGATGCGTGTGTCGAGCCAGGGCTCGTTGTTTCCGTAGAGGGTCAGATGTCCTTTGTAATTCCAGTCGTGAAGCTGGTCGATCACGGAGTAGTAAAGCGCGTCGTCCATCTTCTTGTAGGGGCGTTTTTCCGCATGGATGTTGGCGGTACAGAACTCGCATGTGCTGTTGCAGCGGTTCACCGTCTCCAGATTCACCACCAGCGGATGCGGTGCCTCCTTGTGGCTCATAAAATAATCAATATACCCTTTCTGGGATCTCCTGCGGCTGACAAACTGCAGCTTTAAATAGCTCTCGCTGGCAACCCAGGGCAGATACTTTTTCGCGTTCCACCCGATCACGCCCCCGAAATTGTGTACTCTGATTGGCATAACTACATCTCCTTTTCGTTTTTTCACCGTGCAAGCTCCCCTCTGCCCTCAGCGTAACAAATGTGCACGGCTCAATGCTTATACACATACACCGTCATACTCCCATCAGCCGCGGTGTACTCTCCCAGCAGGGAAAGTCCCGCCTCCGCGGCATTGGAAAGTTTTATTCTGGAAAACAGGTATTCCCCGCCAAGCGCGGCGAAGGCCTTCCCGTCCATGTAAATATGGTCATCCGTTGCATAGACCGTCTTTGTGGCGCTGACGATACTCAAATCCGTTCCGGAATACAGGTAAGCCCTGGCGCCCCAGTCGTCGTAATAAATTCTGGTGGCCTCCACCCGCTCAAGCGCGGGGGCAATTATTTTTCTGAAATCTTCCTTGTACTGCTGGGAATAGAACCCAAGATAGCCGTCCAGCGTGGCGATTCCGTTGTATTCCAGCACCGCCGGGTGGAAACCGTAGGCCGCCGCCCACTCCCCCTGATAACCGATATCCGCCTTGATCTCCTCAAACAAATCCACGGCATAAAACTGTTCATAGGAAAGTTCGTCCACCTCCTGCCCGTGAAAATGCTCATAAGCCCTATTATAACAGGTGCTATATAAATCATTGTAACGGTTCGGCGTTAAAATAACAGCCAGCACGGCGATACAGACAATGCCGTTTGCCAGCCACATCTGCCATGCGCCCGCGTCATACAGCCTGCGCAGGACGAGAAACAGGGCGGCGTACCAGAGAAACGGATTAAAGAAAATCGTCCTGTTAAACTGCCAGCCCTCCAGCGGCGGAATCAGCTTTTCCACCAGAGAGCGCAGCGGCTCAAAATCGTAAAGACCGTACACCACGCAGTTGAAAAGAATAAAAACCATCAGCAGATTGAAAGGATCGCGCAGAATGGCTTTCCCCTCTTTCTTCCGCAGATACAGCACATTGTTTACCACAAAATAGATGATACATATCGGGAGTACCACTTTTCCGTGTACACCGTCCGCATGAAAAATACCCTCTCGAAACACCTGCCCGATTTCCCGAAAAATTTCCGGCAGGGAAAGGTTGGCGTTCACAATGGAAGAGCGGATCGTCACCTCGTCGCTAAAAAGCATCTGTCCAAACAGGCGGTACTCGCAAACCACAAACCCGATGGCCAGCACAAAGAGCGCGCCCAGAAGCCGCCATACGCTACGATTGTCACAGCGCACCGTTTCGTGCGCAGACAACTTCTGCCCTGCGCATACCGTGCAAACCTTCTGCGCGTCGGAAGCCGCCGTCCCGAGACCTTTATCCCGTCCTTTCCTTCTGCGCAGGTACGCTCCCCTGCCAAAGAGCCACAACACCGCAAGCGCCAGATACCCCAGAATAAAGATGCCGTGGTAGGAGAAGTAGGACAGAAGCGGATAGGCAGACAGCGCCGCGTACCAGCCGTACCAATATTTCCCCTCCCCTTTGTATATCTTAAGCAGCAGCCAGACGCACAGCGGGATCGAGGCGAAGGCAAAGCCGTAAGCCGGAAAAAACCAACAGATGCCGTAGGCAAAACCCGTCATATAGACAGCCGGTCGGTACTTTTTATATGCTTCCCCAATCAGTTCTCCCGCCAGCAGTCGGAAAGAAATCATACCGATCAGTATCTTTCCCAAAAGCCCCAGCACATAAGCCGTGTAGGTCGGAAAAATCATAAAAAGCAGACTGTAAAGCGAAAGCTCCGAGGGAAGATTGTCTCTGCTGACGCCGCCCAGAAACGGCACGTCCACGCCATGTTTCCAGAAGGAATCCGTATTTTTCAGCATCTGAAACTGCGCCAGAAATAAGTCCATATTGTCATGGACGCCGATGTAACTGCGCTCCCCATAGCCGAAAAACACCGCCGCCGTCAGCAGTAGAAATCCGATAATCGGAAAGAAAAACCAATATTTTGTTATCCACAGAAACCATTTCCGCTCTACAAGCTTCCTCATACCCTTATCCCATCATCATCCGTCACTTTTCCTTCGTTTTATGCCGCCCTGTCCGGAACACAAACAGCTTCTGCCCGAAAAAGTTCATCACAATAAAGATGCCCATACCGAAAATCATGGCGATATTGTCGAGAAACGCCTGCGAGAGCGTACCTCCCGCCGACAGCCCGGACAAGTCAAGAAGCCATCCTACAAGGGGCTGCGCTACGCTGAAGGACACCAGATAACAAACAATGATATTGAGAGCAAACCGCCAGGGCAGCCATTTGTCCCTGTCTTCCACCTTAAAGGTCAGTTTCGCGTTGGCGTGATAAGAAAAAACGCTGCCGATAAAATAGGAAATACCGCTGGAAAGCCAGTAATTCATATGAATCAGGTTGTACAGCACCGCCATAATCACCCAGCCCAGAAACGTGTTGATCACGCCCACCATGCCGAAATGTATGACCTCCATGATAAAATCTTTATATTTCAAATACAGAGCCTTCATCCGTCCAAACCGCTGTCCTTTCCCCAAATATATGTCCCCGCCATTTTTGTGTGTCTTTTCGCGCCGTTCTGTGCTATGATTAACCCACACGGATCACCTTTTATCGCAAAGTATACTCTTACCCCATATAGTAAATAAGAAGGAGCGCCCATGCCAACATTAAAAATACACCATATCGGCTACTTAGTCAAAAAAATCGAAAAAGCGAAGCAGGCCTTTGCCGCCCTCGGCTATCTGGTCGAACAGGACACCGTATACGACGATATCCGCAAAGTGGATATCTGCTTTCTCGTGAAGAACGGTTACCGTGTGGAGCTTGTCTCCCCCGTCTCCGAGGACTCCGTGGTCGCAGGGCTTTTGAAAAAATATAAGAACGCGCCCTACCACATCTGCTATGAGGCCGACGATCCCGCGGCCGCCTATGCGGAACTGACCGCAAACGGCTTTGCCGCCATCGACACGCCCACACCCGCGCCCGCGCTTGGCGGCCGTAAGGTGGTCTTTCTGACAAGCCCCGTCATCGGCATGGTGGAGTTAATATACTGACCGTGCGGAGAATTCCCGTATTTGGAGCATTCTCCCATGCGAAATTTAGTACTTCCAAGTCAGCTTGCTGGCTTTGCGCTCTGTCCTATGGCGGGGCGTCTTTAGAAGCACTTTTCGCATCGCGTATATACATGGTCAGCGTCCCGCATTTCCGCTCCGTAAAATCCGTCAAATCCAGGCTCGGCTCATAGCACCAGTGCCGATCCTCCTCATTGTACATCACAATCACATCTATATCCGCAAAATCAGCCTGCTCGTCCTCTCTGGGCCCGAAGGAGCGGTTGATTTTCTTCTCGCCCTCCTCCCAGTAAAACACTTCGTCGTAGCCGTGGAGACGGAACCAGTAATACATCGTCCTGTTTCCCTCCAGATTCGGCGCAAAGCAGGACAGTACCTTTTGATCCGTCCCTTGCACCAGCTCAAGCGTAGATTCCAGCATGGTTCGGACACTCTCTCCACGATAAGTAAAATACTGCGCCTCCCGCAGCATCACCCTTCCGTGTGCCGCCAGCATCAGAAGCAGACAGAGCATATAGGCAATCCGCCTCTTGCCGCTTAAGGGACGGAAGCGACACCCCACAACCACGAAAAAGAAAGCATATCCCAGCACACTTGGCAGAATGTAACGCTCCTCCAGAGCAGTCTTGCTGTAAGTGACGCACTGTGGCAGGATAATCGCCGCCGCCAGCAGGATTTCCCAGCCCATCTTCTTTGCGTGTTCCCAGTAAGTCAAAAGAATCAGCCCCATCAGCACGCCGAACCTGACATACCATTTCAGTTCGCTTCCCGCCGCCCTGCTCCATACCTGCACATATTGGTCAAGCGTCACGCCCTTATCCAGCCCTACATAAGAATAGTTGTTCGTGCCGATCACGAACATAATCAGATACATTTCCACCACAAAGATGACGCCGATCGCCAGCAGGTACGGAAGCCTTTGTCTGATCGTCTCCCACAGATGAGGAAACGTCACCCGCTTTCCCCTCATCCCGTGGTACAGCACATAGAGTCCCACAAAGGGCAGAAGCAGGATAAACGGCTCCTTGTACACCGACATGAGAAAAAGAGCGCCCAGACTGGCGAATGCATACCTCCGTTTTTCCGTGGAAAGCCATTTCAGCAGAAAAAAGAATCCCACCGCAAACATCATGATATCATAGGATTCCTGCGGCCCCAGCTTCCACCAGACCGGGGACTGATATCCCACCATCACCGTCAGGGAAAAAAGCGCCGCGTAGACCATATTGCACTTCATCTGCCTGGCGCAGTAATAGAGCGCCGCAAGCGCCACGACAATTTCCGCCGCCTTCACAACTGACATTGCTGTCAGATTAATGCCGAACACATAAGCCATCAGCACCCGGTTGATATAATAGAGCGGACGGAAACGGATCGTTATATCAAATCCCACAGCCTCACGCAGACAGTCCCACAGGCTGTAATTTTCCAGCGTCATCCAGTCCACGTACTTGGCAAACTCCCAGTCGTCCACCAGATGAAACCCGGAAGTCAGCGTGCCCGTAACGATCACCACACCGAACACCAGCACAGCAAAGAGAGCCCACACCAAGGCGGCCTCACGCTTTTTACCCATATGATCCAGTTTGTTGTAAAACGCCTGCACCCTGTCCAGGAATCCGCTCACCATACCGTTTCTGCCTTCTCTCCATCCTATACGGACTTATCTCACCGAAATCACGACCTATGCGGAGAATGCCGCATTTCAGGCATTCTCCCGAGTGAAAGTGATTTGCGAAGCAAATCTAGAACTTCTTAGCGAAGCAGCCATTGCTGCTGAGCTTTAGAAGTTCTTTTCACTCTGCTAGCCAATCTGGCTGATAATGATATCCGCCATCTCGCCCACATTCTTCATGGACACCACCTGTCCCATATTGAATTTCATGCCGAACTCCTGCTCCACAGCCGCCAGAAGATTGATGTGCTCCAGAGAATCCCACTCCTCAATATCATCCGCCGTGGTGGCGTCCGTAACGGTAATCTCCTCATCGTCAAACACATCCCGAAAAACCTCGTTCAACTTTTCAAACACTTCTTCTCTGTTCATATGTCCTCTCCTTTTCGCTTTTTTACCTCAACCGCCATGATTCCGCTCTGCGGAATCTCAAAATCCGCGGACGAGTAAACTCGTCCTGGAGAATGCCGCATCTCAGGCATTCTCCCGAGTGAGACTTAGTACTTCTTGGCGTCCCGTCCTATGGCGGGACGTCTTTAGAAGTACTTCTCACTCTATGACCGTATTTTTCTTCTCATAATCCGCAGGAATCTCAAACCGCCATATTGTGACGCCCGTGTCAGTTTCATCCGTCTTCTCAAAACCCATAGTCCGATAAAACTCCTTCACCATGGCATTCTTGGCTGTCGGATAATAATATCCCATGATCGTCCCGATTCCGCAGTCACGACATGCCTCCACCATACTGTCCATCATGGCATACTCCATGTCCCGCTTTAACACGCGGCAGCTCATCAGCCACAGCACCAGATGCAGAACGCTGCCATCAGCTACGCTGTCTGTTGCACTGCTGTCTGGCACCGTGCCATCTGCCGCACTGCTGCCCGCCGTTGCGCTGCCTGCCGCTGTCCCACACGCTGTCAGTTCACTTTCCGACGCTGCACCGTCTGCCGCGTCCGGCGTCTCTCCCCGCCTGTAGACTTCCACATCCGCCATCGTCCCCCTCCGGCCAATCACCACGGAAACCACGCCGTTATCTCCGAAACGGTCGGTCAGTTTTCCATAACGGGTGATATATTCCGGATTCGCCGCAAACGCCTCGATCTGCGCCTGCGTAAACCGCCTTGTGGTCAGATTGAACTGATTGCTCTTGTTGGTAAGCTGGGCGATCCGCGCCATATAGATCTCCTCAAAAGGACGGATCGTCCCCTGCATTTCCAGAGACAGCAGATACTCCCGATAGTCGGTGAAACGCTCCTGCTGCACTTTTCTCGCCATATTGGCCCGATACATCTCGTTTCGTTTTCTGTCGTCTTCCGACAGACTCGTCACCTCAAAAAAGCCACTGTGATCCAGCACCCGGATATACTGTTCCGGCGTACCGATCTCAGGAACCGCCACACCCGACGTCTGGGTGCTCACAATCTCCCGCTCCGCCGGATTGTCGTCCGCGAATACCAGACTGTCAGGGAGTATATTCAGCTCCTGCGCAATGGCGCTCATATTTTCACTCTTCGGTTCCCAGTTCGCCTTAATCAAAACAAAGTCATCCGGTTTCAGGACGCCCTCCGGGTGATTTAATCCAGCGATGGCATTTTCATGCTCATTTTTCGAGTTCACCGCCAGCATGACGCCGATGTCCTTCTGGGCCTTCACATAACCCTGAAACTCCGAATACACCTGCCCCATCGGCGTCTCCTGTCCGATCTCCAGATTTTCCGGACCGTCGTCGCCCACCACGCCGCCCCAGAGCGTATTGTCCAGATCCAGAACCAGCGCTTTCTTATTCCTTCCGAAAACCGACTTGACGATATTCGCCAGATTGTGGGCAAATGCCGGTATCGCCTGCATACAGCAGGCATATTTATACATATGCCAGTACAAGGGATCCGCCCAACGGTCAAGCCCGTAGGATGCCGACAGATAATTGATATCGTGGATATAAAAATTGCCGTTCTCCCTCGCATACTGATAGAACTTTTCATTCAGCCTGTTAATAAAACAGATGCGTCCCTGGGGATACACCCCCTCCTGATTGCCCAAAAGCCGGTAAAAGGGATATTCGAAATTATTTTGGATCACAGGACAGTGATAGACTTCCGCAATTTTTTCCCACATCATCTGAAAATGGGAAAACTGCTCCGAGAGCAGCTCGTCCACCCGCTCCTCCGGGTCTGAAACGGTGGGCCACACCGCAATATTTCGATTGGAGGTGTGAATAAAAATCAGATCCGGGGCAAACGAGACAAGCTCCGGATTGTCAAACATCACATCCTGCCAATACTGCGCGTACTCCGACTCATAAAACACCGGCCGGATGCCCTGATCCAACAAAAACAGCTCCAGAACGCGGATAATATCGTGGGTTGTACTGCCTCCCAAAACCGCGATCCGCTTCTGCGTAAAGTCAGAGCGTTCCTCCAGAAGCGTGCGTTTTATCTTTTTAGATTTCTTTAAGATCAATTCCCCGTCAAAAGGGTATTCCAGTTCCCGCATAAATTCTCTCCATAAATAAAAGCTTTCTGACTCTGCCAATGCGCGTAAAGGGCAGGTTTTCGCACCTGCCCTTTATCATACCATATTTTACCTGCTCTATGCAATCACTCCTCCGGCGCATAATCATTGTAGATTATTTTCGCCAGCTTCTCCGCATATACCCGTGCCCCCAGAGGTGTCATATGAATCCCGTCCACCAGATATTCGTCCGCCGTGTCCGCGTCAATCCCGCTCTCCTCGAAAGCATTGAAGAAGAACACGCGCTCCCCCTCAAACTGCCCGGCCACATAACCGGCTCCTCTTGCATAAGTAATCAGCGGCCCGTAGCCATAGTCAAGAGAATACCCGTCGCCGATAAAGGTATTGCCATTGAACACCTGACAGTAATGGGGCGCAGCAATCAGGATCCCCGCATCCGGAAAACGAGCTTTCAGCCTGCTGACCGCATCGTGCAGGGCGCCGGTATAGGTATGCGCCTCGTCTATCGCCAGCGTGTCTCCGCCCTCCAGATACCTGCTGTTGGGAATCTGCTTCGTCAAAAAATCGTTCACGCCGTACTCTATGATAAAGTAATCCGTCTTGTCAAAATCACAGGTTTTCAGCACTTCACCCGCCGCATAGCCGTCAAAAATGTCCGTGTTGATATTGCCGAGAATCCCATGCACCACTCCCAGCAGACTGCGCGAATCCCATGTGGCGAAATTGTACTGATCGTTTGGCAGAAGCGCCGCCGTAGTGCCGCCCATGGACATATTGTAAACCTTCGCGTCCAACTGTTCACCGATGATATCCGCCGAGCCGCTCTCCGTCCGGTCTCCGTCCATAATGCTGTCGCCCAGAATAACAATCTGCATACTGTAATCCCTGTCATCTTCTTCCTTGGGGGCGGTATCCTCCTTCTTTTCCTCTGTCGTGTCCTTTTTCACCGTTTCCTGTTTCGTAATCTTCTCAGGCGTCTCTTCCTGATCCGCCTCGCTGGCTGCAGGCGCGGCTTCACTCTCGGCAGTCACCACGCTGGAACCTTCCCTGAGGTTTCGCCACTCTTCCTTCAATTCCTCCACCGCCTGACGGTTCTGCTCCTCCAGATCCAGCCTTTCCCGCTCCACCTTCATCTGCGCCTGTCCATATACAATTTCAATGATTGCCAGAACGCAGAAGCCGATCAAAACTACCAGAAGCATATTGATATTTTGTCTGCCTCTCCTTGTATTTCCCATCTTTTTCCGACCTTTCCTTCTATGAATATCTGCTGACTTAATGCGCTGTGTTTCATCTGCAGCCTGCCTTGCAAACCTATGTATACTTTACCACATTTTTCCCTGTTTTCAAATAATATGCATCCGGAATTAATGAAATCTTCCATAAATCTTAATAGATTACGCTTCACACGCATATACCTATGATATAATATACTCAAAAATCGCAGCCGCTTGATTTCCTGCTGTCATGATATATTATAGTAGAAGCAGCTTAAAAATATGCGAAGCAATTCATTTACGAAAGGATAAGCCGATGCAGACGAAATTTACGCAGAAAAAAGTCCGCCCCTTTCAGGGCGATCTTCTCTTTCTTCTGCTTCTTATTATATTTTACGCTTTACTTCTGTTTTTTATAAAGCCGGTGGACGGCATCAACGACGACTGGGGGATGTACAGCATCCTTTCCGGCGCATATACGGGAACACCTGACGCGCATGTCATGTTTTTCCTCTATCCGCTCTCCTGGCTGCTTGCAAAACTCTATACGCTGTGGTCTTTCATCCCCTGGTACGGGCTGTTCCAGCACATCGTGCAGATACTCAGCCTTTATACCATTTACCGGCGCATTCTGCGGATTCGCAGACGGCACAATCCGCAGGCTGCGCTCTGGCCGTCTGCCCTGAGCGTCTTTCTGCTCCTGTTTTTTATTGTTGACCTGAACGTGCTCGCGGAGGCGCAGTACACCACCACAGCGGGACTGGCTGCCGCCGCGGCGCTGTTTTGTTTTACCACTTCGCGCATCAACCAGCCGCACGCCGGCTTCTTTCTGGACAACATACCGACCCTTCTTCTGGCCTGGATTTCTTTCAGTATGCGCCAGCAGATTTTTTATCTCATGCTGCCCATGGCGGGTATGCTCTGGCTCTCAAAATGGATCATTGCCGCAAGAAACAAATACGAGGGGACGGCAGCCAAACTCCTCGGCTTCGCGCTGCTTTTATGCCTTGGCATGGGACTGCTCTGGGGTGCGAACGCCGCCGCTTACTCCTCCGACAAGTGGTCCGATTTTCGAAAAATCAACCACTACCGCGAACGGGTAGGCGACTTCTACGGCTGGCCCGAGTACGAGGAGTGCGCGGACGAGCTGCGCGCGCTCGGTCTGGACGAGGAAGCCTACATGTACCGCAGAAGCGGCGCGCCGCACATTGGATATGACATGTCTGTCACTGAATGGAAGCAGATGCACGATATTGCCAGACAGTGTTATCTGACCCGCGTGAGCCTGAAAGAGCGGTTGAAAAATGTGGCGGTTTCCGCCGTAAACGTCTTTTTCTATCAGGAGGGGATGCAGCCCGCCAATCTGCTCACCGGACTTCTGCTGCTTTTAACCCCCGTGCTGATCTTTATTGACCGCAGCGCCAGCGCACTTTTCGTATATTTGATGTATCTGTTCGGGCGAAGCGTGAGCTGGGGCTATGTACTCTACGAGGGGCGATTCCCCAAGCGCATTGTTCAGCCGCTGATTACTGTGGACTTCCTGATTCTTCTGGGAATCCTTCTGGCTTTCAACCTGCTGCCGTCGGGTAACCGCAGGCGTTTTTATGCGCTTCTCCCCCTGCTTGGCTGCCTCAGTCTGTTCTCGGTGTATGCCACACACAGAGACATTGCGGAAAACTACAGGATTCACGAAGAGACATGGGAGGAGCTGCGGGAATACTGCCGCTCACACCCGGACAACTTCTACATATGGACTTACGGTTCCGGGACACTGGAGCACTTCTATGAGACGCCCTTCGGGCGCGGGCAGGACGCCTACCAGAATTTCATCTACACCAACTGGGGCGTAATCTGCAACCCCAACACACAAAAAAAGCTCGCTGACCAGGGCATCGGCAGTTTTGGCCGGGATGTGGTGGACAGCAAGCATGTATACTTTATTCTGCAGGAAGCCCCCTACAATGAGGAGCACCCTGTCATTATGTATTTCCGGCACACCTACCAGGCGGGGCTTTCCGTGGCCGATACCTTCACCGCCGGGGATACGGCCTACATGGTTTATCAGTTGTATCCTCTGTGACCGACAGTGTGGCGCCATTACCGGTTCGTTTTACCGGCAGCTATTAAATGACACGTTTGTCAGTTTTATGTGCCCCAAAATTCAACATTTATGTCATGTATCTGCACCCAAACAAATAGCAGCCACCCATATCAGTTCTGCCTTCTGTCCCGCCCGAACAGCAGCAGCGCCAGCACCGCGGTTGACAACATCAGCGGGTATACATAGCGGGTCAGCACACAGGGCCCGAGAAGCAGCGTTCCTGCGAGCGCCAGCAGATACACCGCGGGCAGCAGCATCAGCGGCTTTTTCAGCCCGATGCAGCAGAGACAGTAAAACAGGAGCAGATAACAGGTAAAAGCCGGCTGCATCACAAGCGCCACGGGCGGGCAGTACCGCCACAGCTCATCCGCCGCCGCGAAATACCGATAGAAAGACTGCAGCGGCTGCAGCTTCTGATGTCTCACATAACCCGGCGCAAGCGCTTCCATATAGGGCTGCTGGTCACTGGGATAAGTGATTTGCAGATATCCTTTCGCGTAGGAATACACGTCATTCAGATATGTCATATCCGTCAGATCCCACATGCCCTTATTTTTCAAAAGAAATGCCTGTAAATAATCCCCCGGGTAACGCAGTCCCAGGGAAACCCACTCCTTTAGAAAGATCCGAAGCGTCTCCCTGTCGCCCGGAATATCTCTCTTGCTCCTGTCCGCAATGGCAGGCACATATTCCGGCAGATTTTCTCCCCATACCGCCGCGAGCACGGCGCGGTCCTCCTGCGTCAGCTCCTCCTCGTGGTACTGCACTGCCCTTGCAATCTGCTGGGCCGGCACACTCAGCATCTCCCTGGCATACGTGTCGCTTGTGGCCGAAACCGCCTGCACCATAAGGCCGTTTATGCACAGATACAGCAGAAAGACTGCCCCGTGAAAGGCACAGGTTTTCTTAAGAAAAAGCGGCCTTTTCCGCCCCGCAAAAGCCACGGCGGCCACATACACAATCCAGGCATAGACGCTGTTGTTTCTAAACAAAAGCAAAAGAACCGTCAGAATCCCATAGCGGACAAACCAGCCTTTTCCCGGCTCTTCCTCACTCACCGCCAGCTCATAGGCAAACACCGTAAACACCATGGTAAGCGCCGCATATATGGTGTCCTTTGTAATCGAAACCGCCAGCATCCCGTGCGTAGGGAAAAACGCCGCACACAGGACAAAGGCATAACAGAGCCACTTCGACACGCCGCGCCTGCAGAGAAAGCTGTAGACATAGGCAAAACAGGCCGCCACCACAGCCATCTGTATCAGGGAGTACATCGCCAGCCCCGCCCTGTCCGCATTCGGCAGAAAGGAAAGAAGCTCCCCTGTCTCCAGACAGCCTTTCAGCATCAGCGTATGGATCAGCGGATGATGGGTCGTCAGGCCGCTTGCCCGTATCTGGTCGAGCTGGGGAATCACATCATATGCCATGATTGCCGGGTAATAGGTGGCAAAAGGAATACAAAAACCGCCGAAAATCAACGCAAATGCGCCCGGGAAAGAGCCTTTTCTATGCGTAACACCCGCTATCCTTTCGCCGACTGCAGTTTCCGCCGCCCCCGCGCTCCGCACTTTTGCAGCGTCCGCCCCAACCGTCCGCTTTGGCTTTGCCAGGAAGAAGAGCATATTCTGCCCCGCAAAAGTCATCGGCGTAAAGCAAAGAAGCCACAAAACCGCCTCCCACACGCCGCAGATTCCCGGATGGCTGAAAACAAGTCCCATCACCTGCAGGGCCGCAAAGCCCGCCGCCAAAAGCGCACGCACGAAAACGGGGAAAAAGACGATCTCCAAAAACAGGGCCCCTTTCCACAGGCAGTACAGCCCGAAGAGCAGCGCCATCGGAAAAATCCCCATCGTGTACACGCTTCCCTGCCCACGCAGAAGCAGGCATATGCGCCCCGCACAGACAACCGCTAGGGCGGCGGATATCCCCGTGAGCGCAAGTTCCCGCATCGACAAACCTTTTCTTACCCGTTCCATAACCATTCTCCCTGCCTGTCCAAATTTTCCTTTACATACGAATCGAGCAGGGAAGAGCTGTCTTCCCCTGCTCGCCGCGCGGGGCGCACGTTGCGGAAGCAACAATTTCATCTGTGCGCCCCTGTGCATAAGCAGGGGCATGTCCGACCTCCGAACATGCCCCACAATTTCTATTTCTCCCGCAGCCGCCTTGTCACAAGCGTCAGTCTGTACTCAAAATCCCGCCTGTTTTTCAGCGCCATATTGGACAGCATCAATCCCGCAAACAGAGACTGCAGCGCCGCCAGCCCAATGAACCCGCAGACAATGAGCGTAGGGAACCGATCCACCAGCCCCGTCTCAAAATAAGTAATCAGGATGGGGATAAAGAGCACGACCGCAAGCAGCATAAGGATAATCGAACACAGCCCGAAAAATCCGAAAGGCTTGTAATCCCGGTAAAGCTTCATGATCGTGTGAAGCACTTTGTAACCGTCCGAAAAGGTATTTAATTTTGATTCGCTGCCCTCGGGCCTATCCCTGTAATCCACAATCACATTTTCGATCTGCATATTGTTGTAGACCGCATGTATCGTCATTTCCGTCTCAATCTCGAAGCCCGTGGAAAGCACGGGGAAAGTTTTTACAAAACCGTAGCTGAACGCGCGGTAACCCGTCATAATATCCTTGATGTCACAGTGGAAAAGCCTGTTGATGCTGCCGCGCACAATGGAATTGCCGAAATTGTGAAACGGCCTCTTGTTCTCCGTAAAGTACGTGGAGGAGAGCCTGTCTCCCACCACCATATCCGCGCTGTGAAGAAGCACCTTGTCAGCCATCTCCCTCGCGTACTCCATGGGATACGTGTCATCACCGTCCACCATGATATAACACTCCGCCTCGATCTCCCGGAACATTCTGCGCATCACATTGCCTTTTCCCTGCATATGCTCATACCGGATCACCGCACCGGCATCTCGCGCCAGCTCTACCGTGCGATCCGTGGAATTATTGTCATAGACATAAACCACCGCCTCCGGCAGCGCCTCCCTGGCATCGGTCACCACCTTCGCTATCGTCTTTTCTTCATTATAACAGGGAATTAATACTGCTATTTTATCCATTCTCCGTCTCCCGTACTCATAGTCCTATTTTTAAGTTTACCACAGTTTTCCAGTCTTTACTATCTGATTTTCTCCGATTTCTTAAAACCCCTGATAGATAAACTCCGCCGCGCTGTACCCCGGCCCATAGTACCCTAACAGAATTACCGCAAACAATAACGCATACCACAAAATCCAGCGAAGGAAAAGTGGCTTTTTCGCAATGCATTCCCGCACCGGTCCCTTTCTCTGTTTCAGGGAAACTGCCCACAGGAGAAGGAGGGCCAGAACAGCCACCGCCGTCTCAATGCCGTCAAGGCCGAGCTGCAGCAGGGAACCGTCCCATAGGATCTGCGGATTCCACTCGCCCACCGCACTCTTAAGCATGGCAAACGCGTCGCCCACCGAGGCGGCGCGGAAAAACAGATCGCCGATACACACGAGAAAAAAGGTGCGCAGGATGCGAATGCCGCTTAAAAAGCGTCCCTCTCCACTTACATGAAGCCGCTCATTCAGACGGGCAAAGGGCGGCGCCAGCAGCTCCTCCATCACGATATAAAACCAGTGCAGCAATCCGGAACCGATCACAAACTTCCAGTCGCCGCCGTGCCAGACACCCACCGTCAGCCACAGGACAAACATGGCCGCAAACGTGGCGTACTGCTTTCCGCGCTTTTTCCCAAATTTTTCCTTAAAGGACTTATTTAAGGTTGTAAAGAGTTTTGACCGAAGAAGCGGATAAAAAACATAATCCTTCATCCAAACGCCCAGCGTGATATGCCATCTGCGCCAGTATTCCGCCACGCTCTTCGAAAAAAACGGCGTCTGGAAGTTTTCAGGCAGAGCGATACCCAGACTCTGCGACAGCCCCAGCACGATATCCATACAACCGGAAAAATCCGTGTAGAGCTGAAAAGCGTAGCAGGCAGTCGCCACCCAGATGTACGCGCCCGGATACCCTTCGTAATCGCCGTAAACCGTATTCACCAAAACGCCCAGTCTCTCGGCGATCACCAGCTTCTTAAAAAAGCCCCAGACCATGCGCTGTAAGCCCCGCGTCACCTGCTTATAGTCAAAGGCATGGGGCGCAAAAAACTGCGCCGCATGCTCCCTGTACTTTAAAATCGGCCCGGAAATCAGATTGGGAAAATACAGCCCGTAGAGCGCGAGCTTCCCCAAATTTTTCTGCGCATCCGCCAACCCATAATAGACGTCAATCACATAACCCAGCAGGGAAAACGTATAAAAGCTCACCCCCAGAGGCACCAGAAAATCCGTCCCGGCAATCAGTTCGTCCGGCCCGCCGAACAAATGCACGACACCATCCACCGTATTGATAAAGAAATTCACATATTTCAGAGCAAAGAGAATGCCGATATTGACTAATATAGTCACTATAAGGATGCCCCTGCGCACCTTCTCCGCCTCCTGCGGCGCCCTTGCAAGCGCATTCGTTCCCAGATAACAGGCTCCCACGGACACAAGTGGATAGAGAATCAGGATTCCCTGCCCCGCAAGCAGGCAGTACGCGACGCTTCCCAACAAAAGAAATCCCCATTGCAGCTTACGGGGAATGCAATAATAAACGATTAATAAAACGGCAAAAAAACACAAAAAATAAAAGGAAGTGATACCCATATTTTCATCCGCCTCCGTTTTCACTATAGCACATGGTTGTAAATATTTCCACAATACAGTAAAATAATTAGCAGAAACGGAGGAGACCGCATCAATGAAAAACAGGAAATTTCCCGCATGGCTTAAGATAGAACAGAAGGATCGGACGCTCTTTTTTTCTTTGACAGCGTTGTGCGCCGTCTATGTCCTGCCCATCATCCTTGCCAACCGCTATTATCAGGATGATCTCTCCCGCAGTCTCTACGGGATTACGGGCTGGAAAAACGACGCAAGGCCGCTCACGGAATGCTTGGTAACCTGGCTTTGCGGCGGCTTTCCCATAGGGGATGTGCACCCTCTTCCCCTTCTTTTGTCCGTCCTCCTTTTCGCTTACACGATTACGCTGTACGCAAAGCGTTACCCGTCCGGGGAAAGCCGCATGACTTCCGCTCTCTGCATCGGATTTCTCGTGATTGCCAATCCCTTTCTCCTGTCAAACCTTTCCTACCGGTTTGACTGCGTCACCATGATTCTGGCTCTCTGCGCGGCGGTTCTGCCCTATGTGGTTCCCCCGAAAAAAGCGCTCTGGAAAATTTTTCTGTTTTCCCTTTTTCTGTGCCTTGTCACACTCACCACATACCAGCCCGCCATAGGCGTATATATCAGTCTTTGGTTTCTGGAAGTGTTTTTCATGCTCTTTTCGGAACGCCTTGACCTGCCCAGACTTTTTGTACGCGGAATTGCCTGCATTTTCAGCGTTCTGCTCTACAAATATTTGATATTAAACTACTATATCTATACCGGAAACGGCGGATGGCAGCCGGAAGCTTACCGCTTCGCCTGGCATTCCGAAGATGGGTTTTTCTCAGGCATTGCCTTAAATCTGCAAACCTTTGCAAAGCTTATCACCATGGCGGCGCAGAGCATTCCCACGCCCATGCTTGTGCTCCTCGCCATCCTCACGGCGGCGGGCATGGTTGTTTGGGGAATAACCCTCTGGGGCCGCAAAAAGAAGCGGTATCTCAAAATCTTATCCCTCGTATACCTGCTCTTCCTGCCAGTTTTCGTGACTCTGGGAGCAGTCAGCCCGCTTTTGGTTCTGACCCATTCCAATTTCAGCATAAGCGCGCACTCCCTGCTGTGCCTGTGCAGCGTCGGGTTGTGGGCCGGCATTATGATTTCCGCTCTTTACACCAGATTTTCACGGCTTGGCCCTCTTCTTTTCCTTCCCTGTATGCTTTTCGGGCTGACCTTTTCCTACAGCTACGGAAATGCCATGACCAGCCAGAAGCAATATGAGGAATACCTGATTTACAGCATTGTGCATGATGTGGAAACACTGAATGCGGACGGCTCTTTTGAAAAGCTGACTATATCAGGCAGGATACCGCGTTCTCCCCAGACAACGCGGCTGAGGGAAAAGTATCCTCTTTTCCGCCATCTGGTGCCTGTTTATCCGTCAAACTCATCCTATCTCGGCGGTGCGCTGCTCCTGCACTATACGCAGGAATCTTTTGACTTCGAAAAGCTGACGGAGGAAGATCAAAACCTGATTGACAGCGCGGAGCCCGCTGCGGCAAACAGCGTCTACGCCTGCTACAAAAACGGAGATAAAATCATCATCCTCTTTCAATAGAGGAGCGGAGGCAGCTATGCTTTTTAATTCGATCCCTTTTGCCGTCTTTTTGCTGGCGGCCTTTATTCTGTACCATATCGTGCCCGCCAGATTCCGGTGGGTTTTCCTGCTGGCGGCAAGCTATGCCTTTTACATGAATCTGCACGCCGCCTACGGCATTTTACTCCTCTTTTCCACGGCCCTTACCTATTTTCTGGCTCTGGGGCTGGAAAGAGCCCCGGATCATGCGAAGAAAAATCTCTGCCTGCTTGGCGGCATCCTGCCCCTTGTGGGTATCCTTCTGATTTTTAAGCTGGGAGCCCCCGTGATCGACCGCCTGAACGCCATGATCGACGCGGGCCGCCTCTCCCTGCACCCCCTCACCTTGAGAATCCTGCTGCCCGCAGGCGTTTCCTTTTACTTTTTTCAATCCATGGGATATCTGATCGACGTATATAAAGGCAAAATCCGCGCGGAGCGGCACTTTGGTTATTATGCCCTGTTCGTCTCCTTTTTCCCGCAGCTTCTGGCAGGCCCTATCGGGCGGGCTGACGCGCTTTTGCCGCAGTTAAAAAAGGAGCGGCGGTTTGACTATAAGAAAGTGACTTACGGACTCAAGCTGATGACCTGGGGGTATTTTAAAAAGCTGGTAATTGCGGACGTGTTCGCCGTCACCGTAAATAAGGTGTACGACAACGCGCACAGCTATGTCGGGCTTGTCTTTATCATCGTCACGGTGATGTTTGCCATTGAAATCTACTGTGATTTTTCAGGCTACTCGGACATCGCCATCGGCTGTGCAAAGCTCTTTGGCATTGAGCTTGCAGCCAACTTTAAAAGTCCCTACCTCTCCTTTTCCATCAAGGAATTCTGGAGCCGCTGGCACATCTCGCTGTCCACATGGTTCCGGGACTATGTCTATATTCCCCTTGGCGGCAATCGGGTGCCGAAATGGCGTAACTGCCTGAACCTCCTTATCACTTTTCTGGTAAGCGGATTCTGGCACGGAAGCAGCCTGACCTACATCCTCTGGGGCGCGATTCACGGCATCCTGCAGATTCTTGAAACGTTGATCTACCCGAAAACACGAAAGGGCGTCTCTGTCGTCCGCAGGAAACATTGGTGGCAGCTTCCCGTGACTTTCACCCTGCTCTGCTTAACCTGGATCTTTTTCCGGGCAAACACGATTCAGGATGCCTTCTGGATTTGTTCCCGGCTGTTCTGGGATATCGGAAGACCCCTGAATTATTTGAAAACGGCTGTTATTTGTCTGGATATGCCCTATCTGTCCATGTGTGGTATGCTGCTGTCGGCGGCTGTGCTTTTTGTTTATGATCTCGCCTCGCTGAAACGGGATGTGATCTGCGCAGTGTCCCGGCAGAGAGGCATTGTGCGATGGAGTGTCTATGTGCTGCTTTTGGTGGTGATTGCGCTGTTTTCTTACAAGGGAATTGCGACGGAGTTTATTTATTTTCAATTTTAAAGAAAATTTTGTAAAATAGATTTTCTCCACAAGGACAACGACAAGAGTAATTTTCACAATTTGCCAAGCCGGAACAGGAAAGGAATATTGTATGAAACCTCAAAAAACAATTCTCATATTTATAATAAAATGTATTTCCATCCCTGCGGCGGCGGTGCTTGTTTTATTTCTTCTGAATATTCCGTATCGGGAAATCGATGATGCGAAGTATATGGATATGTGGAATCTGCGGATGCTGGGGAATCAGATTAATGAGGTGGAGATCGCCAATGTTGGCAGCTCCCACGGGGCGTATGATTTTATCTATGACGAGCTGACGGAGGACGGGTATTCCTGCTTTAACTTCGGCAGCGTGAGCCAGACATATCAGTATGACCTGGCTCTGCTAAAAGAGTATGGCGGGCATCTGGATGATGGCTGCGTGGTGTTTATCCCTGTTTCCTACTTTTCTTTCAACAACGAGACAGTGAATGAAACCGAAGCCCAGGCGCTTTCCATCAAATACTACCACTGCCTCTCCCCGAAAAACATACCCGACTACGATCTCTACACAGATATCGTGACGACGAGGCTTCCGATTCTCTCCGCCGGGAAGGATCTCTTAAAGCTGGTGCCGGAGTTTTCCCCTTCTCTCAAGGTATTCGCCGCTGAGGGGAACCCCGACGCATCCGAAACAGACGAAGCCGCCGCAGATACCCCGGAGGCGCACGAAATGAATGAAGTTTCCGCAGATCACTCGGATATGCCTGAAATGGACGAGGCCGCCGTCGCGGAGTTCGCAAATCGGGCCGCCATGCGCTTCGACCGGCATTTCAACAACAAGGAAACTCTCTTTTTGCCTGAGCGTGAAGAGCAGCTTCTGTCCCTAATCGACTACTGCAAAAAACACGAGCTTACGCCCGTGCTTATCACCACACCATTTTCTTCCTACTATAACGACCCGGTGCCGGAAGATTTCTTAGACCGCTTTTACGGCACGATCAACCGCATCGCGTCTGACACAGGTGTCAATTATTACGACTACTCCCACGACGCGCGATTCAGCGAAAATCTGACATATTTTTCAGACTCCGACCATCTGAACGCGGAGGGAGCGGCGTATTTCATGGAAATCATCTCGGAGGAGGTGCCGGAGCTGCGGGATGTCATCCGTGGGTGACATCACATGCCGCCAACTTTTTTATTGCAAAAGCAGGTCGAATTGTGTATAATATGCTTAACAAGGGAGCCGGAAGGTGAATGCAGCTCACCCGACCCGGCGAAAAACTAAATTAGACTTTGAGAAATAGTCGTCCAGTCATTGCCAGTGAGCGGGACGGCTATTTCTTATTTTTCAAATTCAGAATCGCTACGATTAACAAAGCAATGCTTGCTATCAAACTCAATTCCTCATATGTACTCATAATAATCACCCCTTCCGATAGGTACTCGGATCAGGTGAGAGCACGTCCCCCAGCTCCCCAGGTAAACATATTATATTGTCACAGTTTCATGACTTCCACATAAAAAATGCCGCGTACCTCACAGCAATTCCCGTGTCCTCCGCGCAAGATACAGCGGCATATTGGTGATATACCCATCCTTCCGATACCCGCATTTCGAGAAACGGAGTGCGTACTCCGGCTGGTGATCGGCAATATATCTTTTGAACGACGGGGCGGATTTATCTTCCCCGGCCTTTGCCTCCACAGGGATAATCTCCGTACCATATTGCAATACAAAGTCAATTTCACTGTTTTTATCGGAATAATACCGGGGCTCGATTCCGAACTGCCCGCGAAGCTGCTGTAAACAGTAATTTTCCGTCAGCGGCCCCTTGAATTGGTAATCAGTCTTCAATAAAATGGCGCTGTTGTCCACACCAGCCATGTGTTTGAGAAGTCCGGTGTCAAATACAAAAAGTTTAAACTGATCCAGTCTGTCAAAGGCCGAAAGGGGATGTTCCATTTTGGAGACGTTGTAGACACGGTTAAGCATCCCGGCTGAGACAAGCCATTCGATTGCCTCCTCAAAATCGCGCGCCCTGCCGCCCTCGCGGACAGCGCCGTACATAAACTTTTCGTTTGGTTTGGCAAGCTGTGTGACAATACTGCGGAACACCATGAGAATCCGCCCGCTGTTCACTTTTCCGTTGTGTTTGGAAAAATCATTTTCATAGACTTCAATCAATTCACGCTGTATCCGGGAAATTTTCTCCGGATCACGGTACTTCACCCACGAGTTGACGCATTCCGGCATACCGCCGATGATCAGATAGTTGTTGTACGCTTCCAGCAGGCGGTTGTGGAAAATATCCTCAATCTGCTGATTTTTCTGAATGTCCGCATAATAGTTATAGAGAGCCGGATCAACCGCCTCAAGGAACTCGTCAAAGGTCAGCGGAAAGACATCGAGCAGATTCACCATGCCGACCGGATAAGATTTCGGCTTGGCAAGAAGCGTTCCGAGAAGGCTGCCTGCGGCAATCACATGGTAATCATTGGCTTTCTCCTTGAAATATTTCAGTGTGTTTAATGCCTCCGGGCACTCCTGTATCTCATCAAAAATAAGAAGCGTTTCGCCCGGCAGAATTTTTTCCCCGGCAATCATGGAAAGAAGCTCTATGATCCGGTGCGGATTCTTGTTTGTCTCAAAAATGGACTTTAGTTCATCCTCTTCGTCAAAGTTAAAATAGACAAAATTATCATAACAGCTCCGGCCAAATTCTTTCATAAGCCATGTCTTGCCGACCTGGCGCGCCCCCTTCAAAACCATGGGTTTGCGCTCTTCACTGGTTTTCCAGTCCATCAAATCCAGAATGACATTGCGCTTCAATGAAATCCCTCCCTTTTATGTGCCCCAAAACAAGTATTGCACATTTTTCCAGGGTTTTCAATTCCATTTTACACATTTTTCTGATTTTTTGGCGATCATTTCGCACATTTTTCTGGGTTTTTCGGCTGGATTTTACACATTTTTCTAAAATCAGGATCCCGGCACCGCCATTTCGCGGTCAGCCGTCACCACTTCCCCCAAAGCACCGCTTCCATCTCCACATGCCTGTCCTCGCGCAGATAAAAATCTTCCGCCGCCTCCTGCGCGATCTCGGGCGTGACCTCCTCCGGCAAAGTAAGTCCCGGGTGAAAAAGAATTTCCAGCGTTCTCCCGTCCTTTTCGGCCTTTCGCCTCATCTTCCTGTAAAGTCTTTCTATTCTCGGCCGGTCCATCCGCCCGCTCATCACAAGCCCCCAGAGATACATCGGTTTCAGCCTGCTCTCTTTGCAGAAGCGGTCCACTTTATGAGAATAGAGGGCAAGGAGCCTGTTTTTCACGAAATTGATGGGGCGGTAGGTTTTGTAAAGTGACACATCTGTCAGAAATACGCCCAGCGCTTCTTTGGAATTACGGATATATTCTAACGCATACCCCTCCTCGCGCACCACTTCCAGAACCGCCTCCCACACCACGGGAATCATGTGGGCGTGCTGGTGGCTGTCAATCCGAAGCCCTTTCTGCCCACAGGGAACTCCCTTTTCGGCGGCAATTTCCATACATTTTATGACAGCCCCCTGCGCTTTCGCAAGCTGGGCTTTGATTTCACACTTCAACTGCGTCTTGATTTTCTTCCTCTTATGCGGCAGATAGGACGCCGCAAAAAGGCCGCCCCAGCCAAGCCCCATCAGATCGGTGCCGGGCTTTAGCAGATCAGGCGCCTGCGCTCTCCCCGCCAGACTTCTTCCCTCCACAAAATCCAGATGCACCGACAAGAGCGGCAGAAAAGGCAGCTTTGGTATCTCCGCATAAAACAGCTCCATACACGCCTCAAAACAGCTCATATTGGGCACGATACTGATGCTGTCAAGCCTGCCTGCCCGCATACACTCCAGCATATCCTTGGAAGTGTTTACGGTCAGCGCATAGTCGTCCGCGTGAATATCAGGTTTACTCATGTCGAAATCCCTCCGAAAAGCTCTCTCCCCTCAGCCGCAGCACCTGAAGCTGATTCCCCTGCGGTGTGGCGGGAAATGCAAAATACCCCGACAAATCTCCATCATCCGGCTTCCAGATATGCACATTGTCCACCGGGTATTGAGTAGACTGCCAGGAAAGGTAATCCGGCTGTCTGACAAAATCCTTCGCCTCCAGCTCGGAAAGTTTCAAAAGCCTCCCTGCGTATTGCAGCAGAAACACGGCAAGAACGGCTGCCGCCGCTATGCCAAATGATTTTTTCCACACGGAAACCGCCGCCATACCGCTTCCCGGGGACGGCTTCCCCGTATCCGCGCATCCTTCCTCCCGGCCCGCCGGGTATAGCAGCTCTCCCAGCGTCATCGCCACAAGCGTATAGATATACGGTCCGCCAAAGCGCATGTGCGGAGCGGTCGCCATCCAGAAAAGGAAATTGACAACAGCCGTACCCAGAAGAGCCGCACCTGCATAGTCTCTTTTGCGAAAATACCGTATTATCAGATACAGCATCACGGGGATACAGATCACCCCCACCGCAATCAAAATACGGTCACCCATTCCCTGCCGCAAAAACCAGTCGGGAATCCACCCGACAAGAGAATCGTCATATTCCGCCGCGCTCCGCAGTCCCCGCGCAAACATCTTGATGTCCAGACTGTCTCCCTCAAGCACCGCTCTATCCATTTTCCAGTCAGGATGAAAGAAATCCAGCCCTGCATAGGGATAGACGAGATAACCGGAAATAATCACATTGCGAATCAAAAACGGCAGCAAGACGCCGACTCCCGCCGCCACATGGGCAACAATCGCTTTTCCCTTTTTCCCCCTGATAAACAAATACAGCGGATAAAGCGCCAGCACCGCCACCGCCGCGGCAGACAGCTTCACCGTTGCGGCATAAACGCCGACAAGGCACAGCCAGCCGTAAATCACGCCGTCCTCCCGGCTGCTCTCACGAAATTCACTCCACTTTATCAAAACATAGAGAACAAGGAGCATAGCCCAGATATCCGTCCCGGAGGATGAAATGTCATACCGCTTCTGCACCACATAAATCACCATCACGCATTTTAACAAATCCGAAGTCCGCAGGCTTCTCTCTCCCCAGAGCCGGATTGTGGCGCACACATAAATAAGCGCCGCCAGACAGAAGAAGCCGTTTAAGCTGTGCAGAGACTGCCCCACCAGCCACCCAAGACTGAAAAGCGCCTGCAGGGACATGAACGCGCTGTTGTATGCAAAGCGCATATGAAGGTTGCCGAGCCCCGGCACCACACCGTAATCCTCAATCCACCGAATCGCCTGCGCATGGTAGAGCCCCGTGTCGTACTGGCCCGGTTCCCGTGTCGTCCAAATCAGCGTGAGAACAAAACAGAACAGCATTGCCGCGATCCGCCATGCGGCCGGCCGCCGCCAGGTACAGCCCGGGAACAGAGAAGCGCGCCTTCTCTGCCGGAAACAGGAATATATCCAGCCGCAAAATAAAAGAATGCCCGCCGCTCCCAGAATCGTACAGGCAATTCCCGCCACCTTATAAAAAAGACTGAAAAGCTGGGCATATATATTCAGAACAATCAGACCTGTCATAATATAGACATCGGGATGCCCCATATCTTTCAGGCGGTTTCGATAAACACCGTCCGTCACCGCCTTGCCAAAAAGCAGCGCCGCTCCCGCGATGATCACCCAGGAAAAAAGCACCATCAACATAGTTATTTCTCCTCCCCGTCATCTTCACGCCAAACAAGCGTATCGATGATATATCTGGGTCTGTGCTTCGTCTCCATATAAATTTTCCCCACATATTCCCCGATAATGCCCAGCGACAAAAGCGTGATGCCGCCGATAATCAGAGACACAATCAGGGTCGTGGTATAGCCGGGCACATTGTTCCCTCTGACCCAGTCCACCAGACCGATCACGCACATCACCACGCTGAACAGAAACATGAGAAAGCCGAGGCCGCCGATCAATCTGAGCGGCCGCACGCTCATGGACGTAATACCGTCGAGCGCCAGTGTCATCATCTTGCTCAGCGTATATTTGGAATGGCCCGCCTCTCTGGCCTTTACATCAAAATACACCACGTCTGAGGGAAATCCCATGGTGGGTATCAACCCCCGCAGAAAAAGATTGGTTTCGCCATACTCCGAAAGCGCGTCCAGCGCCTTCTTTGACATCAAACGGTAGTCCGCGTGGTTTGTCATTACCGTACTGCCAAGCATATGCATCAGCTTGTAGTAAACGGTTGCCGTCGCTTTCTTAAAAAAGCCGTCGGAGTGCCTGTCGTTGCGCACGCCGTACACGACCTCGCAGCCCTCCATGTAGCATTGCAAAAACGCATCCAGCGCTTCGATATCCTGCTGTAAATCCGCATCGATTGTGACCACCACGTCCGCGTACTTTCTCGCTGTCATCATCCCGGCCAGGATCGCGCTCTGGTGCCCGTAATTTCCCGCCAGACTCACCACGGAAAACCGTCTGTCCTTCCCGGCGATCCCGTGAAGAAGCTGGAGGGTTTTGTCCCTGCTCCCATCGTTTACAAACATGACCTTGGAGCCTTTTGCTATCTTATCCTCCCGCTCCAGACGGGTCAGTTTTTCCCCCATAACGGCGGCGGTTTTCTCCACCACTTCCTCCTCGTTGTAGCAGGGCACCACCAGATATAAAATCGGAATTTCTCTCATCTTTTTCCTTCCTCAATGCCTCGTTCAGCCCACGCCTACTTATAGTATCCCCGATACCAGTCCACAAACTTCTGCAGGCCCTCCTCGATGGAAGTCTCCGGCTTAAAATCATAATCCCGCATCAGATCGGTGACGTCCGCATACGTCTGGTACACGTCGCCGGGCTGCATGGGCAGATACTCCTTCTTCGCCTCCGTGCCAAGACACCGCTCCAGCGTCTCAATAAAATCCATCAGCTTTACAGGCCTATTATTGCCGATATTATAGAGCTTATAGAAGGCTCCCTTGGCATTCTTTTCGGGCGGATTGCAGAGAATATTTTCCACGCCCCGCACAATATCGTCGATGTAAGTGAAATCCCGCATCATGTCGCCCCGGTTATAAACCTGGATCGGTTCACCCGCGAGAATCTTTTTCGTAAATTTAAAATATGCCATGTCCGGCCTGCCAAACGGCCCGTAAACCGTGAAAAACCGAAGTCCCGTAACGGGAATCGAAAAAAGCTTGCTGTAAGCGTGGGCCATCAGCTCATTGGATTTCTTCGTCGCCGCGTAGAGGCTTACCGGCTCGTCCACCTTATCCTCCGTGGAAAAGGGCACCTTTTCATTGCCGCCGTAGACGGAGCTGGACGACGCGTACACCAGATGTTCCACCGGGAAATAGCGGCAGCCCTCCAAAATATGAAAGAACCCCATCATATTGGACTCCATATAAGCCGCCGGATTGTCGATGCTGTAGCGAACGCCCGCCTGCGCGCCCAGATTCACCACAATATCCGGGCGGTATTCCTGAAACAGCTGAAACACATCCGCATTGTCCGCCAGATCGCCTTTGACAAAGGTATATTGGTCATAATAATACAGCTTTGCCAGACGGTCCTCCTTCAATCGCACGTCGTAATAATCGTTCATATTGTCAAAACCGATCACCCGCGCGCCCTTCTCCAGAAGGCTTTTGGATAAATGAAATCCGATAAAGCCCGCGCCGCCGGTAATCAGATATGTCTTTGAGGGATCTAACTCTTTCACCGCCGCTCCTTTCTGCCGCTTACCGCCCTATGCTGTAATACTCAATGCCCGCTTCCTTCATTCGCTTCACGTCAAAGACATTGCGTCCGTCGTACACAAGCGGAATCCGCATCCGCTCCTTAAAGGTTTCCGGCGGCAGAGAGCGGATCTGCTCCCACTCCGTAAACACAAAACAGATGTTGGCGCCTTTAAGCGCCTCCTCCGGCGTTTCTACATAGGAAATGGAGCCCTTGTCAACCTTTCCCTCCGGATAAACCTTGCGGAAATTGTCCGCCGCCACCGGATCATAGGCCACAATCTGCGCGCCGTTTTCCAGAAGCAGTTTCACGTTGTCAAGCGAGGGCGCCTCTCTGAGATCGTCCGTTCCCGGCTTGAAGGCAAGCCCCAGCACCGCCACCTTCAATCCTTCAAAGGTAATCATCCGCTTGCACGCTTTCTGGTAAAGTCTTGTCTTCTGGAGGGCGTTCACATCCACCGCCGCCTCCACGGTTTTCAGCTCATATCCGTACTGTCCTGCCAGATATTTGAGCGCCTTCGTATCCTTCGGGAAGCAGCTTCCGCCGTAGCCGATGCCGGCCTTTAAGAAATTCGCGCCGATTCGGGCGTCATAGCTCATGCCCTCCGCCACCGCGTCAATATCCGCCCCAACCAGCTCGCAGAGGTTCGCGATATCGTTCATATAGGAAATTTTCAGGGCAAGAAAATCATTGCAGGCGTACTTAATCATCTCAGCGGACCGCCTGTTTACGGACACGATCGGCAGACCGAAGGGCTCGTAAATTTTCTTTAACAGCGTCTCCGCCTCCTTACTCTCCGTACCGATGATAATGCGTGCCGCGTGCAGGGTATCGTGCACCGCGGAGCCCTGCGCCAGAAACTCCGGGTTGGAGGCCACTTCCACCTTCACATCCCGGGTCAGAAAATCGTGGATGAACTGTTCCACTTTATCATTCGTGCCGACGGGCACCGTGGATTTCACCACCACCAGACAATCCCGCTCCACAGATTCCGCGATCTGCCTCGAAACCGTAGCGATATAATTCAGGTTCGCGGAGCCGTCCGGCTGTTCCGGTGTGCCCACCCCGATAAAGATGGCGTCCTTATCCCGATAAGCCTCCGCGTAATCCGTCGTGTAATGGAGCCTTCCCGCGTCGTTGTTCTTCCGCATCAGCTCCTCCAGCCCCTCCTCAAAGATGGGACTGTTTCCGGCTTCCATCATTTTTACTTTCTTTTCATCCACATCCACGCAGGTGACATCGTGTCCCTTCTCCGCAAAGCACACGCCCGCCACCAGACCTACATATCCTGTTCCCGCTACCGCAATTTTCATAATCCGTTACCGTATCCCTTTCCAACCCGCAATCTTTCCCTAATTTTTCTGTTCCATAAATATACGATCATGTTAAGTATAGCACATCAAATGCGCAAATGTCTATTTGTAACAGTTCAACCCATTTGGTTTCAGGACCACATCCCCTGTATCATCTCCAGCATCATCGACGCGTTCATCCATGCCGCAAAGAGATAGAAATAGCGGCTGACCTGATACCCCGCTTCGTTCTCCGTCTCCTCTTTTTGCCCGTCCGGAAACAGCTTTTCCCGGTAAATATATTTTAAAACACTGGTCAATACAAAACCGAGCGGAAAAAGAAGCGGCACAAAATATCTGCCCTGTATTCCCTCGACAAGCGGCGACTCCAGCGCGTTATACTGCACATAAATCGCCGTAAAAGTAAGGGCCGTTACAGCCAAACCGATCAGCGCATACAGCACATTGACCTTTACATCCCGATGCAGAGAGGATTCCGGATGAAACGTCAGCATGACCACCGTACATACCATACAGGTAAGCGGGAAAAACGGATTGACCCCAACGTTCTGCGCCCAGCCTGCAATGCCTCCGAACATACCCCTCAAATACAGATCAAACCACTTGTGAAGCGTATTTCTGAGCACATTCAGGTATGCCAGCGGCTGCGTGAGGATAAAACGAATCTGTTCGCCCGAATTTCCG
The DNA here is from genome assembly GCA_910584725.1 of uncultured Lachnospiraceae bacterium. GTDB lineage: Bacteria > Bacillota > Clostridia > Lachnospirales > Lachnospiraceae > UBA3282. Next base: position 165,552 of record CAJUBE010000001.1, read on the forward strand.
CTCATCTTGGCCGCATAACGATTGACGAAATCAAATGTAGCGGCGGACCACGCAAAATATACCGTCAACGCCACGGCAAAAGAGGAGAGGATAAAGACGCCTTTTTTTCGTCCACCGCCGAAGCTCTCTTTGGGAATCAGGAAAAGCAGCAGGGCAAACGGAACATAAACGACCTTGCACAGAGAAAATACCAGCGGCAGCATCCAAAGCAGCGCCGCTTCCGCCTTCGTCAATCTGCGTTTCCTTTCACACAAAGTCAAAAGATACGCCTGCCCCAGAAGCAAAATGGAAATCATAAACCCGTCCAGAGAAGTGGAGCCTGCCTCGATGAGCGTAATGGGCAGCAGGGCGGTCACGGCAACCATTCCCCTGTTGATCGAACACATCCGATAGGCACAGCTTACCGTCACAATAAACGCGGCAAGCGAAAAGATCCTGGCAAACAGCACGAGAGCGAGCGTCCTGTCGGTGAATAGTTTCCCTATCAGAATTCCCAATGCGTGCGGGAAATAAGCAATCGGTGTATACAGCGCGGTATTATCATGTATGTAATAGCGTCTCGCCTCATCATCCAACTGTATATTTCGATGCAGATAAGTATGAGAGTAGTCCGCATGAAAGTCCAAATCCGCCGTCAGATGCTCCGGCAGCCAGGCCTTCTCATCCTCCTGGTCATGCGTACAAAAAATCCCTTCCGTCACTTCATAAGCTCTGATAAAATGATTGAACGCATCCGGCACATTGGAAAACGGCACAACAATAATATAACAAATCCCCGTTATCGCCACAAATGCCGCAAATCTAATCGTCCCGTTTTTGACTGCATTCACCGCAAAAATGCCCGCCAGAACAAACGACAGGATCACGGCAAAAGCTAAGAACCGGCTCCATCCGGCGCTGACGGAACCGTAAATCAATCTGATGCACGGCTGCATATCCCCGTCAAAAGCCAGCGCCGTGTGAGACGCGTCGGCCGCCTGATCGGACGCAACCGCCACTGTCACCGCATCTCCGGTCAGGGTACATTTTTGATCCGTCATGAGCTGTACATACTGATCCTCCGGTATTTCATCCGATTTGACCTGCCATCTGGCAATTTCCCCCTGTTCTGTCAAAATGGTAACTGTCACCGTCTCGTCACCCTTTAGCCCGGAATCTGTATCCACAAGCCGAAGCTGAATTCCCGTAATTTTATGATCCTGTGCTGAAAGCTGATAACGATTCGTCTCTCTGGCACCGATCGCCGTGAGGCGCACGGTGTCATCCATATCTTTACAGTCATCCTGAATAAACAGGGCGCCCAAATGCAGATTGTAGATTTGAAAACCGAGAAACAGGATGACAACGCAGATACATGCAGCATAAAACCAATGATTTTGGACGATTCTTTTTATTTCTTCTTTTGTCATTTGTATTGATTCCTTCCGTCTTTAGCAGGGCATATGCTCCTTCACACCTCGCCGCCGAAAAATCTTTTCACCCTGCGCACCGCCCTCTGCGCCAAAGTCGGGCCATGATATCGGCGCGCTTTTTCCTCGTCAAACAGATCCTTCAAGTCGGCCTGTCCATTCACATAGTCCCACCAGAGACTCCCCAGATTCGTGTCATAGCGTTTCCATGGCTTATCCCCCGCGTAATGGATGATCGCCGGTGACTCCAGCGCCTCCCGCACCTCCTTTCGCGTGTAAACGCCTTCCATGACAAACTGCTCGAAATCCTTGTCTTCGAGATAGGCAAGCCTGTTATATTTCGGCGCCACATAGGCGATGGCGCCCTGACAGGTGATATTCAAAATGTCCTGATCCTGATAGTAAAACCGTTCCTTCGTCAGCTCATGCCAGCGCGCGTCCAGCCCCCTTTTTCTCACCTCGGCAAGATGAAGAAGCGTAACGCCTGCGTTGATATAGCCGCCTTTCATTTCCGAGAGCTGATGCCAGTATGACCTGCCGCTGTTCCACTCCCATTTTTCGGTCAGGTTCACCGCACCCTTTACGGCGGCCAGCGTCCTGTTCTCCATAGGCGTTTCCCAGAGCGGCGCCAGGCTTTCCCTCACCAACACATCCGCGTCCATATAGAGAATCCTGTCTGTCTCCGGCAAGAGCCCCGGCAGCGCTAGGCGCAGATAAGTGCCCGCAGAAATATCCCGCACCTGGTACGCGTTCTCATAAGGATTTTCCTTACAGTGCATCACGAGTGCGGAATCCGGATCCCTCTTCTTTATAATCTGTTTTAACGGCGCCCCCACAAGCTCCGCCGCGGGCGTGCAGACGCAGTGAATCTCAAAATGATCATCCGGACCGCGGCTGTCAAGAAGAGAAGCTGCCGCCGCCTGCACCTGCGCCACTAAATTTTCATCAAAGCAATAAACGACTCTCAGTTTTTCCATATTCTTAAATTATTCCTTTATGCGGTCAATCTCTGTAAGATTTACGCCGGAAGCCGTCAGTATCACTTTTAAATCAATATATCGTTCCTTCATCGCTTTGTATACTTCAGAATTCTTTTCCGCCAGCATCATGTAACGCTGAATCCTTGAAAACTCTTCTACCGATAATTTCAACATTTCACCTTCTGTCATATACGCACCTTCTTTCTTTCATCTGAATGACCTATATTACGACATAAGTATATCACACCCAAAATGCAAAGTCTATCCGATTGAAAGCGCTGTCTGTGTCTGGCTCCGACACCATGCAGCAAGTGCATGGTGCGGGTGTGAAAAGTGACCTGTGCTTACACAGGCGAACGCTTCCACATAAGCCGGATGAAAAAGGCGGGAATTTTGCACAGATACCACAGCGCCTTTTCTCCTGTCCTGCCCCGCAATTCCTTCGCGGACAGCCCCGCGAACCTGCCATAAATCTGATACAGCAGCATCATCTTCACTTTCACCTTGATGCAGACTGTCGGATCATCCAGATATACCCGTGACCGCAGTACCATCCCCCGCGGGGAATGCACCTTCATACGCCGCCCCGTGTTGGTCAGTCCTCCTTCCAGATAATCACAGTAATATATATTTTTGTTGATATGCACCATCTGATACGGCCCGGACATCTGCATCCACACCGCGTCCTCCGGCATAAATTTTTCACCTGCAAACACGGGGAACGGATATTTCTTCAAAATTTCCGTGTAAAACACTTCCGCCTTATCCCCGCCGATCCCTCCGTTAATGCGTACCTGCGCATAGGAGCCGATCAGTTCATCCGAAGGAAAATAGGCAGTATTCACCCGCCCGTCGCCGTGACAGCGCAAAAAGCTGTAGCCGCACAGCCCCGGCGTTCCCCTGTATTTTTCGTGATAGGCGAGTATCGTTTCCACTGCATCCGGAGGCAGATAATCGTCGCTGTCCACGATAAAAGTAAGCTCCGACCGAATTTCCGAAATCCCCCTGTTTAACGCCGTGTGCTTTCCCCCGTTGTCCTGCCTGATATAGCGTATCTCCACTTCCTTCTGACCATACGAGGCAATCTGTTGCCCCGTATCGTCCTCGCTGCCGTCGTCCACCACCAGCCAGCTGAAATCTCTGTTCGTCTGCGCTTTCAGGCTCTCGAAAAGTTTTGGCAGGTACGCCGCTCTGTTATATGTGGGTGTCAAAATGGTTATCGTGCTCATAAAATACCCGCCGCCTCCAAAAAACGATCCGCAATGCTGTCCAGAGAATACTGCTCCCTCAACTTTGCTCCGTTGACGGAGAGCCGCCCGGCAAGCTCGTCATCCCCGGCCACCCGGAGCATAGCCTCCGCAAGCGCCTCCCGGTCCCCCACCGGCGTCAACAGCCCGCTCTCGTTATGCTTCATATAAGCTCTTGCCCCGCCGATCGGACAATCGGTGGAAATCGTGGGAATCCCCATGGCAAGCGCCTCCAGCATAGAATTGGAAATCCCCTCAAAATCAGAGGAGAGCACAAACATACGGCTGTCCGCAATCTCCTCCTTCACACGCGCGGAAAAACCGTGCCACACGACACTGTCACCGAGCCCCAGCTCCTGCGCGTACGCTTTCAGCCTTTCTTCCAACTCGCCCTCGCCGTATATATGAAGCGTATAATCCGTCCGTTCCTTACGGAAATCCGAAAACGCCTCCAAAAGCAGCGCCTGATTTTTCTGACTGTGAAGCCGCCCTACCGTCACAATCTTTTTCGCCCGCTCTCCCTCATAGCGCTGCGGAATCGCCGCGTCGATGGGATTGGGTATAATCACAGCCTTTTTTGCAATGTCTTTTGGAAAGTAAGCGATGCCGTCCGCCGTCTGAAAGGTAATCACGTCCGCCCGCCGATAAGCCCAGTTGCGGATTTTTTTCTCCTTGCAGCTCTCCGGACTGTTTCTCTCCGCAACCAGAAAGGAGCGCTTCATGCCAAGTGTCGCGACGGCTGAAAATACGGCTCCGTTCACGCAAAAAGCAAAAATATGACAGTTTGGATTCTTCTTAAAATATCTGCGCATGTCTCTGATTCTTCTGATCTGGACCAGCGGATTGCCGCCCGACTGTTCGGAAATGGAGAAATCTTCCACCCGGCTGTCCAGTTCATAGGCATGCTGATATCCGGCAAACTGCATAATCGCAACCTGAAATCCCCGCTTGATATATTCTGTACTCAGGAGGGATATCACCTTTTCCGTCCCTCCGCCTGTCATATTGGGAATAATAAATACAATCTTTTCCATCACACATTCCCTCTTCTATAGCCTCTGTCATTTCCGGTATGCTATAATATAAAAAATACTGACATCAACCGGTCTCTAAAAGGAGTTACATCATGCCCTTTTTAAGCATCATTGTCCCTGTATATAATGTAGAAAACTACCTCTCCGCATGCCTCGACAGCATTCTCGCCCAGACATTCACGGACTTTGAAATCCTCCTCATGGACGACGGCTCCACGGACGGCTCGCCCGCCCTCTGCGACGCCTACGCCGCAAGGGATGCCCGCATCCGCTGCTTCCACAAAAAAAACGGCGGCCACATGTCGGCCAGACAGGAAGGGTTTCGGCAGGCTTCGGGAATCTATGCCGCTTTCGTGGACAGCGACGACTGGATTGATCCCGTCATGTATGAGCGCATGTGCACAGCCGCCGCGAAATATGACGCAGATGTCATTTGCTGCAATTACACCGCTGTCACCCCCGAAAAACACATCGAGCGGCGGGATGTCTGCGCCCCAGGCTTCTATGACCGTGAGGGGCTTGAAACGAAGATTTTTCCCGTTATGCTTTTTTCCGGGCATTTCTTCCACTATGGTGTCTCCCCCAGCCTCTGCAATAAAATCTTCCGCCGCAGCCTGTTTGAGAAGCACCTTTTTCAAGTGCCTCTTCCGCTTAAACTTGGGGAAGACGGCCTGGCCGTTTACGGCTGTCTGCTGGAAGCCTCCTCGGCCTGTTTTCTTTCGGAATCCTTCTATTATTATAGAAGCAGCGGCGGTTCCCTCACCCACACGATGGATCAGGGCCGGCTTGCGGAAAACCGTCTGCTGTTCGATACCTACGACAAGCTGGTCGACCTTTCCATACACCCGTGCATGGAAAAACAGCTTCTCTATTATTATGTTTATCAGTGTCTCCTGACCTTCCCGCCCGTATTCCGCGCCATGCAGGGCGCTGAGACCGGTTTTAAAAAAGCTTTCCGCGAGGAGTGCGGTTATCCGCCCATCCGACGGGCTTTTCGCGGTGTCAGGCTCAAAGAGATCTCCGGCCTCCACAATAAGATCTATACTTTCTGCATCCGCCACAGACTGTACGGCCTGTTCCGCTTTTTCCTTTCACACTGAGGCCGTGCGGCCCGCATCCTGCGACAGCACACGTTCCTCTGTTCAGAAACCCGCTCAATACGGTTTCTCCCAAGTCCCTGTCTGATAGAACTGCGCGCTCGCGTCGATTCCGTTTTTGTCATCATCCAGCGCAAGCGTTCGTCTGAAGAGATTCGTCCGCGTAAAGGCGAGGACAAGCAGGCAGAACACGAGAACCGCAGCCGCTGTCAGCGCCCTGCCGATTTTTCTCCGAGTCCCCATCCCTTCTTCCGCATTTTCCGCACCTTCACGGCTCTCCGCCGCTTCTCCCGCGCTTCCCAAATTTCCTGCGGCTGTCTCTCCTAAAGCGCCGCCGCGGATTATGCGCAGTCTTCCACACGCTCGCTCCAAAAACGCCGCCCACTCCGCCATCCCGCAGACCGCGTAAGGGATCAGCAGCACGAAATAAGGTATCGTATAGGAGGCGCTGGATTCCCAAAACAGATGAAAAAGATATCCCCCAAGAAAAACCACCGCTCCCATCAACTCATAAATCGTGCCCTTTCGCCACCGCAGAAAGAGATATAACAGCATCCCAAGCAGGATCAATGTCTGCATATCATTGAGCAGAACCGAAAACCGCACGCCGCCCCTGCCGTCAATCACGCTTCTCAGCCATCCCGGTATCCGCGTTAGAGATTTTCTTCCCCGGGTACGGTCCAGACAGATAAAAGTGGGATCGTTCCACTGAAAAGCCGTTTTCTTCGCCAGAAAGGGAATCCCCTCATCCACGGGATATTCCAACATCCGTGTCACAATTTTCCGAAGCTCCTCCGCAGATGCCTGTGTGATCAGCTCCGTGTCATAATGGTATTCTTCAAACACATTGCCAATGTAACCGTTGTAGCCTCCCGGTCCCAGCGGCGCCTCCTGCATCCCCATCACCACCCAGGAGAGCATAACCTCCCCTTCCGGCATGTCGCAATCCGCAATCCGTTCCACAGCGGCATTGGAAACCTGTGTGCACAGTGCCGCACTTATCCCCATACATGCAATGAAAATCAGGGAAACCGCGCCTTCCCTCCATTTCTTTTCGCCCGAAAAAAAACAAAGAGAAATCGCGTCATAAACGAGAAAACAGGCGATGGCAATCAGATAAATCAGACAGTTCATCTTGATCACCGTGGCAAGTCCCATACAGAGGGAGGCCGCCGCAATATAGCGGTAACGTCTCGATGCCAGATACCGCTGCGCAAAGTAAACCGCCCCCAAAGACAACGCCATTCCCGGCAAAATGCCATACAGATATGTCACATAAAAAGATAACGGCGCCCAAATCAAAAGCCCAAGATACACCGCCGTCTGCAAGCCTTTTCCTTTCTTTCCGAACTCATCCGCACTTTCTCCCTCAGAAAGCCCGAAAAGTCCCGAAAGCTTCACCAGCACGCCGTAAATCACCGCCAGAAAAACCACGTTCACAAGCTGCGGGCCCACAAAGTTTCCCTCTCCGAACAGAAAACTCAAAAGATAGAAATACAGGACAATCCCTGACTGAAACGGATAGCGGAACAGATATTCCCCCTCCTCAAAAGAAGAGAAATCGCCCTGCCGCCACTGCATGGCGGTCTCATACACCTTTGCCGGATCGGATCCCGGATAAAGCTGTGTCAACGCCACGTAGGAAGCCGCCAGAATCACCGTCAAGAGAGTCATTCCCCAAAATATCACATTGCCCCTGTACGCCGCGGATTCTTTCCACAACTGCGCACCCGCGGAATCACCTTCCCCGCCGTCCGCAGCCGCTTGTCCGTTTTTGCGTGTCAAAAAAAAACGCCATAATTTCCGGCCTGCAAGCAGCGCCGCCGTCAGAAAGACAAATATCAGAAGATGGCGCAGCGGACTGTCCGCTATGTTCAGAGTTTTCTCCTGCTCGCTTCCGTCCTCCAGAATCAGCCTGCCCACAAAACTTGTGCTGAATATACTGTGCAAAAACAGAAGAAACACCGCTCCTGCAAGCAGCAGTCGGATTGTGCCGTTGACAATCCGGTAAAATATATGGTTTTGCTTCACGTGATCCGTCATATTTCCGCGCCCTTGTCCTCCGCTTTCATCTTTTTATATTATAGAAACATAAAATCCAGCATTTTCAATGCTTTCATCGGTGAAGTGTAGGAATAGTCAAGAAATAAACGACTTTTCTACACTTTCCGATACACCGTTTTACCCTTTATCTCAGAGCCAGAAATATCTTCAATCCGGTTCCCATCCAAATCTTGAAGAGTATCGTAAAAGCACTGTTCGTCCGGATAATTGCTGAACAACGTTCCAGTAATTATTGTACCATCTGCTAGGTGTGCGGTGCAACCCTTGAATAAGGTATCTGGAGTAACCGTATCGTTTGTGAGGTCGATTAGAATCTCTGTACCGTAAACGACCTTATTTACAGCCATCCAATCACCCCGCAATCGTTACCGTTGTACCCCCTGCCGAATTAGCAGATTCGACGTAGGCAATAGGGTTTATTACAACCTGAGAGAGATAATCGATCCCGTCATCAGGAAGGATTGTTTGCTTTGTTGTAGAAGGTGTCGCTGTTTTTGCCTGCGCCGTAACATCTGAAGATGGTTCGCAGTCACCCTCTACTCCCAGAACGTTGACACCCTTCTTAATATTGCCAGGTATAAGCTTGGCCTTTTCGGTCGCATCAAGCTGCACTGTTCCCGAGCCGTCGTGGTAACCGATAGGAATTGTATAGACCGAGTCTTTGTCTGTAATCGCCTCGGAAACGGCTCCATTGTTCTTCATAGTACCGGAAACTTTGTTGCCTCTCGCATAGGCTGTTTGCCCGCTGAGGATTTCGGCAGCGGTTACAGTAGCATCCGTAGAATCTACATCAAACGGGCAAGTGCCTTCGATTACTTCACCGCTCTTGTCGTGGGCAGTATAACCGGCCAGCAGTTTATCTTTTGTAACACTGTCACCGGTCAAATCAATCAAAGTATTACCCCCGTAAATCACTTTATTGATCGCCATTTGCATCCACCTCCTTTGCAATATAAGCGGTCGTGCCGTTGGACTCGTTGCTGGTTTCCCAATAGGGAACCTCCGTAACCAAAATATCCTCCTTCAGCACCTTATTTGCGGTGTTCAAAATCTGAGAACCGGATGCTTTGGGAACGACCTTATAATCCCCGGAGTAAGTGTCATATTCCCTTGTCACACAGATTGACCCATTCAGACTTTCAATACCAGAAAGAGTCCCTTTCAGAACAGATTCGCCCGATATTTTTCCGCTTAACGAATCCAGCGCCCGTATACCGCTCATATCAGCACACCTCCTCCGTTATTTTAATTTTAGAGGCAGTGATGAACGTATCCACTTCGCCGGACGCCCTCGTCAATTGGACATCGTACACATAAGTTCCAAAAGCGAGGTCTTTTGTATCTTCCGGGTTCAAAACCAGTTTCAGCGTATCAATCGGAATATCTTTTACCAGCAGAGTATCTTCATCCGTATAGTTGGCTTTCATCGCGAAACGAACAGAATCCCCTTCGGATGGTATATATGGATCTCCATTTGATTGGCTAATAGAAATCTGAGCCATGAAAGTGTCGCCTCGCGTAAGAGTAATGGTTGTTCCGGAAACCTTATAACTCATAGCTCTCCTCCATTTCTGTCTGGCAATCGAAAACGGCTATACCCTCTACAATAATAAAAGCCGCCCACACACAATAGGCAGCGAATCATAGACGAGTATAGCCGTAAAGATTGCATTTGTGATGTTACTTGATATCCTTGTTGTAGTTTGCGGCGCTGATTCCCAGAAGAACGCCCAGGAAAGTATCAACAGCCGTAATGGTACCGACTACCTGCTCACCACAGGGCAGACCCCAGATGCCGGCCAGCGCAAAATATAAAGTGCCGGCTGCCGGAAGCAGATACTGTGCAATCCATTTCAGGGTATCGTAGGTTTGGTTACTCATCTTCATGATTTGTTTCCTCCTTGTATTGTGACTTGTGTATAGGTAATTTGTTTACCTCGTTCATGATCCGTTTGGCGGAGCCGTTTCCGCCCATCTTCTCATAAGGCTTATAGAGATATTCGTAGAGATTTTCATACTCATCCGAGGTAATGTATCCCCGCTCTATGTAGACCATGCCCAAATACATAATCCGGTCATGTCCAAGCCCTATGAGCATTTCCGTTTTCACGTCTTTTTTCTCAAGCCGCTTTGTTATATAGGCCCACAGCCCAGAAGACGCAAGAACTGAGCTAAATATGGTAAGTAATATTTGAAACCATTGTTCCATCTCATACCTCCTGTAAAATATTTTGTGGCGACCTATCAAATATAACCAGCTTCTTGTTTACGACTGTTACTGTCTTGTCGAATAGGTCTTCATACAACCGCATAAGATTTTGACGCTGCTGCCTGGATAAAATCTTGTAGAAACTACCCATCCAACCACGGAACATATTCTCCACATTTTCATAGAGAACTTCTCCGTTTGCAACTTTAACAGCCAGTTTCTTCAATTTTCTGCGCATAGTCGTAACCCTATCCGGATTGATTCTTTTAATGATTTTTCCATCCTTGGTAAGTGTGTATTTCACTTGCAGGAATTTGTATGTACTGGATATTTTAACGATGCGAGTCTTCTTCTCATTGATGTGAATACCCAGTTCTTTGGCGATTACACGAATATGCTCAAGCAAGTCCACCAGTTCTTCTTTGCTTGGGTTCATGATGTACCAGTCATCCATATAACGACCGTAAAATTTCTGGCTTCTTACATATTTCACATAGTTGTCAATGCGGTATGGATAGTAAATCCCGATGACTTGCGAAAGCTGATCGCCAATGTTTACCGATTTTTCCATCCACTTCTCGCCGGTTAATTGTTCCTTGGGTATTTCCCTGTAATCCAGCTTGTTAAACGTTTCGGTCATACAATTGGCGTATTCTTCATCTGTCATGTAAGAAACATCAATTTTGAACCCGTCAAATATAAGTGTTAGAAGCCAGTCAATAAACTCGTCATCGTCAAAGAGCTTTAACAGTTCCCGCTTCGCTATCTCATGAATGATATTGTCGTAGAATTTTGAGAAGTCTCCGAACAGAATCCATCCTTCGTTGCCATACTGCTTGTAGTACCGTCGGAGATGCACCTCAAAACGCTCTCTTTGGTGTGAAATTCCTCTACCTTTGATGGAAGCGCCATTATCATAGATAATATGCTTCTTGACCTCTGGTAACAAAATCTCGTCACATAAAGCATGGCGAACAATGCGGTCTCTGATTCGGATACTCGATATAGGTCTTACTCGGCCCCGCTCAGACAGAGAAAACTCTTCAACAGGACCATTTTCTAAAGTCCGGTTAAGAAGGTCTTCTTGGATAGAAAATATGTACCTTAGAAAGTTCATCATGAACTTCTGCGTCGTTTCTTTCCATTTACTGCCTTTTACGGAAGCCTTGTAAGCCCTATACAAGTTGTTGGCGTCAGACAAAATCTCTTCATACGTCATAATTATTCACCGTGATAGCAATACTTACCGTAGTAAATTGCGTCCAGCTTTGTCATTTATCCTTGATGGAAAGGACAACGTCTCCTTCTCAGTTGGTTAGACAGAGAATCCGGACGAACCCCGTTAGAGTTCGAAGCGTTGTTGTAGTTCGTATTGCCATTGCTGTTCACATTGGCGAAATTAGCCGAAGAAACGACGCGATTTAGACATTGCCCTGTAGGTATGCTTTGATTTTGTTGTCACGCTGACGCCATTTCTTTATCAAACCGATTTCTCGGTCGATAGCATTAACATATCTGCCATAGGTATTAACATCCACCTCGAAGATTTCCACGATTCGCTGAAGCTCTTTGAGAATCTGCTCGCAATTTATAATTGCATTGTTCTGATAGTCCCGCCGCTGTTCATACTCGCGCATAGAAGTAGGATAAGTCGAATTAGCCGCCCTTACGTTGCTCGTCAATTGGGATGCCAACTGGTCGATTCGATTTTTGAAATTAGTCATCAAATATCGATACTTCGCAAAGTCTTCCGTCTCATCCTTTCCATAGGCATAACGGACCCGTACCAGATGGTCTAAATCTTTTACCCCGAAACTTCTCTGCATGAAGTCAAGCAGCATGTCATGTAAATCTATCGAGAAGGTAATGGCCTCAAATTTGGATTCTTTCCGTTTGCTTGCCAGAACACTCATCAATAAGTGGCTCCGGTAATCTCAGCAAACTCTTCCTCGGTAATCCAGCCCTTTACTACGGCATTACGAACGCGGGTCAAATCCCACAGCTTTCTGTTGTAGAAACCCTTTACTTTGTCGTAATTCTTGCTATGTTCCATGGTGCTCTCCTTTCTTTTCTTAAAGCTCGACGTCGCACATCATAGCGAGATATTCGAGGTCGGACTTGAGCTTTGCCTGTTCCAGTTCTTTCTGCGGAATATCCCGAAGGACAAACCACGATTTTTCATCAACAGTCGTCACCTGAACCAAATCCATGTGTTCATGAATTTCTTCATTGGTTCCGTCGTTGATGATGACAGGGGAACACGTTCCGTCGAAGATGGAAGCGTCAATAGCCTCCTCGGAAATGAAATTGTTCCCGTTCATGGTAAGGTTGTCAAGGATGGTTCCATCGGCAAGGGTGATTCTATAAGTTTTCTCATCCATTTTGATTCTTCCTTTCACTTAATTTTTTTTACTGTTATAACACAAGATTCTGTCACCTGAGTACGGTGTTTTCTTTCGGAGCGAGGGGGCACGAGGCCCCCAGATTTAGCCAACCAACCCGAAGACCGGACGAACCCCGCGAGAGGCCGAAGCGTTGACGTAGCTCGCAGTGCCACAGCCGTACACACGGGCGAAATAAGCCGAAGAAACGACGTCTCTCAGCCAATACCAATATCTCCCAGGATTGATGAATCTCGGATACATCTTCATCAACGCCAACTGGGTCTTGTCGATGGTGTACCGGTTCGGAACGAAAGAACCGTCTCCGGCCGGGGTAAACACCAGACTCCCGTACATCATGATTTCATTCGGAAGTTCAACCGTAGAATCGTACCAGGCACCGGCAGAAGGATAACCGTTGGTTACGGCATTAGTCAGATATTCTCTGTGAGTGAGAATATTGGCAGAACCGAAAGCCGAGTTCACCAAAGTCTTTGCGTTGGCCAGATTAGCCGTATACATCAGTGAGCCGACATAACCGCCGGTGGTGATATTGGTCTCGTTCATCTTTGCGTTATACAAAGCAGTATCCGGCATGATTACCAGATGAGGAGTTGTACAGGAAGTGTCGCCAGAATTCAACCAATAGTTGATATCGACGATTCTCCAAATCCTGTCTCCGATGCTCCAATAATCCCCGATGAAGAACCCCTTGAATGTACCGGCTCTGATCTGGGCTTTCTGGTCCGTTGTCAAAGCTGTTCCGAGATTCTTTCCACGGAAAATATTCCGGCGCTGCTCCACAGAGATAACAGCATCCAAAATCCCCCAGAAAGCATCGTTGACCGTAATGCCCTTGTTACCGTCCGCAGCAGAAACCATCAGCTTGTCTGTCGCAGAAACCGACGAAACCTGGGTGAGCTGCGAGACATCCATCTTGGCAAGATAGTCCTGGGAAGAACTAACCGCCACGAGTGCCGCAAGCAAATCCCTTGCGAGAATTGTTTTTGTCCCGCCGTCCCCGTCCACAAGCAGAACATTGTTGGCGAGGAGCTGCGTTACCTTTTCGTAATCTGTAATTTTCATTACTTAATCCGCCTTTCTTTTTAATTTCTAACAAATATAGCCTGACTGAAAATCGGGTTGTTCCCGCCGTCAAGAATTTGTTCGGTTGAATAAGACCGACCGTTCAAGCCTCTGGAATTGCTGTCTTTTACAGCATCCTCCACAGAGTCTAATACAGAATATAAACCTCTTCTTGCATTATCTCTGAGGTATCCGGATACCTGAAATTCTTTCGGTATGCCTTCCATAAATTTAGCCAACAGGTCAGAGTAAGTCCGGCTCTCAATCGGATTCTCGTTGTTATCCATAACCGGATTTTTCTCCGCATCCGTAATTGCTGATAAGAATACAAAGATGTTATCAAACATAGGCTCCTCCTTTACTTTGTGACAAATATGGTTTTGCCTCTGATAACATCACCTTTATCATCAAGGAGCTGCTCTGTCTGATCCGCATCCGGGTTGTTCACATACAGCCATGTACCGCCATCGGTCAGAATCTGATAAACCGTGAATTCATTAACAAGTCCATCAAACGCCTGCTCAATAGCCGCCAGCCGTCGTTTCACATCTTCGAGTTCTTCGCTGACATCGGAACCCTTCTCAACAACGAACGTAACCCGTTTTCCTTCAATTGGCTTGTTATCGCCGTCCAGAACTGACGAGTCGGAAGAGTCATTAAGACTGTCATAAATCGAGTGTGTGTTTGTAAGCTCATTTTGAAAATCCACAAGCTTATTTATCCGCTCATTGAGAATGACAAGCTCGTTGGCAAATGCCGAAACATCCTCTCCATCAATGAGATCCTTAATGGAGTCCCACCAGTCCCGGAAGTCCTTGTCGATGGAATTCTTCCAATCAGTGAACTCTTTGGTATTGGCATTCACATAATCATAGAACCATCCGCTCCAAAGCGCTTTCCAATTAGCGTTCGTCTCCTGCATTTCGGTGGTCTGGCTGCTAAAAAACTCCTCCCACTGATGTTCCCAATTCAGATAGGCTTCCTGAATCTCCGTTGTCTGAGCTTCAAACCATATCCTCCACTGGTTTTTCCAGAAAGAGCTGTACTCCGTGAAATCATCCGTTACAAGCTTTTTCCAGTATGCCAACTCCCGGCTGCTGTTGTTGACGTAATCGTAAAACCACTTTTGCCACATGTCTTTCCAGTAATCAGCGGTATCAGTAATTTCATTCGCATGTGCGTTATAAAACTCCTCCCACTGATGTTCCCAATTCAGATAGGCTTCCTGAATCTCCGTTGTCTGAGCTTCAAACCATATCCTCCACTGGTTTTTCCAGAAAGAATTTGTAGCCTCCATATCGGCAGTCTGAGCGCCATAAAACGCTTTCCACTGATCTCCCCACTGCGCCACCAGAGCATCGATTGACATCTTTTCAAGCGGAGCCGTAACAAACGGACACGCCGATGTACCGACACAGTTTGTAATGTTCGCCTGCCTGATTGCTGTCACGCTGGCATTCACACGAATATAGGCAAGCGGGTACTGCCAGCGGTCATTCGTCTTTATCAGCGTCGGATTCTTCGGGCTGGATGCGGGAGTCCCTTTGACAATCTTTATTGAATTTGCCCGCACCGATTCCCTGGCATCGATTTCCAACACAACCGCGTCAATCCGGTTCAGAATTACTTCCGATAAGGGAAGGGTCAGAGGCAATAGGGCGTCGTTCAATGTCCATGTGTGATTAAACCATGCTCTGCCGATTCCGACATTCACCATCATGCCTTCAGATTCCTTAACCATCATGGCGGTGCCGTAATGCTGCAATACACCGTCCCGGATAATCCCATCAAAAATACTGGACATCTGAATTGCATCGTATCTTCGATCACGGTTTTTGGAATTGTAAAATCCATAGGTAACACTCATTATTCATCGCCTCCTTCCGTTGTTTTAAATGTTGGATATACGGATGCCCCTTCGGAATCTTCAGTCATAACGATTTCGACAATCCGGGCTTTCGTTTCATGCCCATACTCGTTCGCAATCTGAACAACATCACCATTGAAGAAATCTTCACTGTATTTGAACATAACGGTGGTTTCCACTTGGCCCTCAAACGATGTGACATCCGTATTCTCCGCTAACTTTTCTCTCCCCCTTTGTTGCAGTAATGCCGTATACTCGGCATCGGTTAAAGTGACATCGTTGCCGACATCCGAAGAAATATCCCTTGCATCGGTAAAAAGCTCCCGGCGACTCAAGCCACTTCCGCCGCCAACTGTCGTGTATCTTCTTGCAGAACCCTCTCCCTCACCGCCAACCAGTGTAACATTTTTCAACGCTGACTTTGATTCAACATAATTGCTGTTGATGATGTTTTCGAAATTGGGGGAAAAGACCACATATGGATTTGCAGTCTGATCATAAGACCTGTCAACACCAGCATAGAGCTTGAACACGAATTGCTTTTTATCGTTCAGTGTAATCTTGAAACCGATATCACGTTCGCTGCAAATCTTGTTTATCACATCGTATAGATTGTCCCCCGTATACTGAGCATCAATTGTCAACTTTGTAATCGCCGGGTCCGTAGATGCTTCAAAAATAAAATTGCTGATACGACGATTGCTGTCGGAAGGAGAGATGATGTTTTCATTCAGGAGTGTCTGAATTCCATTTTGAAGATTTCCTCTTATGGTCCGTTGTCCCCAGACAATTCTCCTGTCTAAGATAGATTCCAGCGACCTACCGGTTACGGTGATATGATTTCCGTCCTCGGAATCCGAAGTGATTCTTATCTTTTCAATAATCATGCAATGCTCCGATTCCCGATTCTGCAAATAGTAATCCTGCCGTATGTAACTGAGAATGGTACTCGTCATGGATGTAAAAAGCTCGAAATCGCCATACTCATAATATCGGTCCGTCCAGATAAAGGACTCGTACACATCCACAATGGAGACCGCATCCAGATTTGTGTTTAAAACTATCAAATCCATCGCTATACCCCCTCGTAAATAATCCGATTCTCTATCTTGAACTGCAAGTTACTGCTTCCTTCTTCCGCGGTATACGCAAACACATTGTCGCCTTTCGCAAGCTGAAACCAATCAGCCGCTTTATCCAAACAGTTAAGAATGTTGGTTGTTTTTCCGTTCCGCAGAAGAGTAATGGACTTTTTCCCTTTGACGGTACAGATAGTGATTTCATCGCCTGCTACAATTCCAGAACCCGTAAAAGCCTTCATCTTATCAGTATCGATACGCATGATCTCACGGGTTCCGGTATTGTATATGGTGATGTTGCGGGCTTCGCCGATGGCGTGAATGGTAATTGTCACACCAATCTCGGCATCTCCGCTATACACAACCGTCTTTTCCATCTGGTTCTGAATCTCGCCCATTTCCAGCAGACATTCGTACAAGGATTCGTTGCTGAAAGGAAACTCAAACAACGGCTCCACACCATAGAAAATCGTGGTGTTAATTCCGTCTTCCCCGGCAGAATAAAAGAAAGGATTCGGACACACAATAGAGACATCCGAACCCTCTTCTTTACTGAATATATCCGGTTCATTCGATTCAGTATACCCGTCAATTTCCGCTGAACGGTTATCCGTTTCAATCAGCAGCGTAAGTTTTTTCTTTATCGGAAAATACTTGTACGATAACTGACGTACATCCTCAATCGAATCTTTCCAAAGATACTTCAAAGAAATAACTATGTTCCGTTTCTGGAGTCTGGCAGAGTTGAACAAATCTCCGTCAGTTGTAGCGATTTCGGTTGTATTGATGTTCGCTTTTCCAGACCCCAGACCGGTTACAGAGGTAACCACAAAACCGGATTCCTCCGGCCTCGCAAGTACCAACTTAATACTATCGCCAAGATAGTTTGTAACAGTGATTGACTTAATCACGCTTTCACCATCCTTTCCATCGCCGAGAACTGATTCTTTGTCTGCCGATAAATCTCAACTCTCGACAGTGCCTTAGGCGAATAGTTATTTTGTGTAAATGTAAATGTGTTTCCTGCATTTGGAGAATTTTCTCCATTTTGAACATCCGCGGTCTCCTGTCGATTCATACCCGTACTGATGGATAATGCCTGTGTCCTGCTGAACATCGCATTCAACCTGCTTGTTCCGGCCTCTACGTTCGACAAATCAAGAACTGGACGAATGGTCGGCTGAGTATCAATGTCGCTGTCAATAAAATCCTTGACCTTGGAGATTGCATTACTAAGTCCCGTTCTCGCGGCTTTCGCCATTCCAGAACCGGCTTTGTACGCTTTCTCTGTGTAGTCGCCAATCGCATTTACAAACGCCACACCGAAGAAATCGCCAATCCGATAACCCACCTTGGAAGGGGAGTGTTCATCAAGTTCTTTCTCCGCCGCCCTAGCAGCCGCGGCCGCCATAGCTCTCGCCTTTGCTTCGGCTTTATATGTGTTCTCGCTGATACCTTTAGCAAACCCATCTACGAGATAGGAACCGGCATCATAGAACTGTCCATAGTAATCCTTAACCCCAGAGATGGCGCCGCCGAGACTGGAAGTAAACGCATTCTTTGCATCTGCATCTTTGCTCCTTACCCCGGCAATAAATTTCACCATGCATTGTTCTCCAGCGCTTTGGAATTCTGAATACTTATTCTTGATAGCCGTTAAGCAACCACTAATGATGTTTGTAAATGTATTTCTGGCATCCGTATCCTTCGCTCGAACACCTGCGATAAACTTCACCATTGTCTGTGTCCCAACTGACTGAAATTCCGAATATTTGTTCTTAATCGCCGTCAAGCAACCGCTGATGATGTTCGTAAAGGTACTTCGGGCACTGTTATCCTGGGTTTTCACCCCGGCAATAAATTTCACCATAAGGGTAGAGCCGGCAGTCTGAAAGTCCCGCTGCTTTGCATTGATAGCTGTAAGAACCGCTTGAACCAGTGTCGTGAATGTTGTTGTCAACATTGTTTTCTTGGCATTTGCAGCATTGACGAATGTTGTCAGCATATTAGAAGCCGCTGCCGTTACCTTCGAATTTGCGTTATTAAACGCGTTGATAAAACCAGTAATTCCAGCTTCTCCAAGCTTTGTCAATGCAGAACCGAAGGATGTCATTCCGCTTGTATCCAATCCGGCCATACCGGTTGCCATATCAACCAGTCTATTTGTCTGTGTGATTACACTAGATAACAGACCGGTATCAATACCGCTGATATAGCCATAGTAAGAACTGAAATATGAGCCAAAAGAACTCATGTCCTTACCAAAATCGGCAAGCGTTTTATCATCAGAAAACCAGCCGCCTTCTTTTGGCAAACTCTTTTGAAGTTCAACAATGGAAGTCGCAGCGTTTGTAGTTGACGTTACAATACCTGTGTCAACATTCTTCATGTAGTCGGAGTATTTTGAAAAGTTCTCGCCGAACAGCACTAAGCTCTCGCCAAATGCGCCGATATCGTTGTCTCCGGTAAACCAGCTTACAACACCGCCAGTATTCGGAAGCGTGTTTGCTAACTCGACCAAAGACTTTCCGGCTGTTGCTGAGTTTGTTATGGCATCTACATCTATTCCCGATATTGCGTCGGAGTAAGATTTCATAGCCTTTCCAAACGGAACAAGCTGTTCGCCGAACATATCCATATCATTTTCGCCAGCGAAGAACCCAACCACTCCGCCACTGTTTGGAACTGTCTTTGCCAACTCTACTAAAGCTTTACCAGCCGTTGCTGAATTGACGATGGCATCAGCATCCAATCCCTTTACAGCCGTTGAGAAATCCATCATAGCCTCGCCGAACGGAATCAATTGCTCGCCGAACGCCTTCATATCGTTGTCACCGGCAAAGAAACTTACCACGCCTCCTGTATTCGGAATTGTGGAAGCCATTTCGGTCATTGCTTTTCCTGCAATAGCCGCTTCCGTAACGGCGTTTGCATCAAGTCCTGCTATGGAAGCACCAAACGCCATCATTGCCTCACCAAAGGGAACAAGCTGCTCGCCAAATTCCTTCATGTCGTTTTCGCCAGTAAAGAAACCAATAACACCACCTGAATTTGGCAGCGTAGAAGCCATCTCTGCCAGCGTTTTTCCGGCAGTTGCAGCATTTGCCACGAGACCGGCATCCATACCAGCAATCTCTATCGAAAAGTCCTTCATCGCCTTTCCGAACGGAACAAGCTCTTCTGCAAACCCGGATAACGATGATCCGCCAGTCAACCAGGATGTCAAACCCTGTAAAATATCAGCCGCTGTCAGAATGAGAATTGTCTCAGCAAGCGCTTTCACTCCATCCATCATAGAAGGCTCTATTTTAGACGCGCCCTCAATAAACGGCTGAATATTCGTCATAAATGCTGACAAATCCGCTCCGATTTGTGGGAACTGACTGGACACGCCGCTCATAAATCCACCGACAATACCGCCAATAAATTGACCGATTGCGGTACCAATGCCTTCCAGCAATTTTCCGCCTTCGCCAATCAGCCAGGACAATCCAGGAATCTGTGCCAATGCACCGATAGCCGCCAGCACAAGCGCCAGCTCTGCGATAACAACACCCATTCCCAACACACCAGCCATTGCGCCCGGAACTAAAGAGGCAACCGCGCTTAACGCCAACATAATTGCTGAAAGCAGACCGATGCCAGCAATGCCTTTCACCAGTGTATCCACGTCGATACCTCTAAGCGCGTCAACAATACCAGAGAAGAATGCCATAAGAACATCTATGGCAACCTTGATAAGCTCCGGCAGATTTTTTGCGATCCCCTCCAGCACTTTAATCAGGAACTGGAAGATAGAATCAACGATTGAGGGTGTGTATTTCACAAGCGCTTCTAACACTGCGGCGATTAACGCAAGTGCGCCATCTGCAATCTGAGGAACACATTCCAGGAGAACATCAAGCAGTGACAAAACAACAGCCTTGATAGCCTCACCAATGACAGGAGCGCTCTCCGCAATTACGCGGCAGAATGCGATAATACCTTCTCCGATTTTCTCAAGCACGGCAGGAATCAGCGCCGCTACCCCTGTAATAATAACCGTCAGAGATGCAACAATAGCAGTTGCCCCAGCAGCTCCAGCCGCAGCCAAAGCCGTAAAACCTACCGCCAAAGCGGATAACCCCGTTCCGGCTGCCAAAAGTCCGGCTCCGATGGCAAGGACCCCAACGCCGATGAGAGCGAAAGCACCACTCAATCCCAAAATTGTCGGTACGAGCGGAGTAAGAACGGCCCCGGCAACACCAAGAACGGTAAATGCCCCAGCAATTGTAACCAGCCCCTTCGCGATGGATACCCAACTCATAGCGCCAAGAACAGAAAGAACAGGCGTCAATACTGCCAAAGCAGCCGCAGCTACAAGCATAGCAGCAGAACCGCTAAGAGTACCTTTCATAAAGTTCAAACCAACCGCAAGCTCTGTTAAAGCAACACCCATAGTCACAAGACCTTTCGCGATCTGCTCCCATGAGAAATTCCCCATCTTACCAAGAGAATGTGCTACAATTTCAAGCGCTGCTCCAACGATAACCAGCCCAGTTCCAATACCGACCATATTCTTCGGCATCAGTTTTGTAGCAATGGCAACTTCCGCTAAAGCACCGCCCATGGCCGTTAAACCCTTCCCAATCTGCTCCCATGAAAACTGAGCGAAATCCGACATTGCCGAAGCAAATATCTTCATCGCCGCTGCAATCTCTATCAAAGCAAGACCGGAAGAAATCACATGTTTCGCATTCCCTGTAAGATTGGTAAATGCTGCGACTTCGGCAAGCAGTATGCCAACACTGGTAAGACCTTTCCCGATTTCTTCCCATTTCATCTCGCCAAAGTCTTTGCAAACAGAGGCAAGAATCTTCATCGCCGCTGCAAGAATTACCATACCCGTTGCTGTACTTATTGCTTTTCCGCCAAACTTTGCCGTGTTCAAGAAAATGTCTACTTCGGCAAGCAGTACACCTACTCCAACTAAACCTTTTCCCAACTGCTCCCATTCCAAATCAGCAAGATCTTTTACAACGGAAGCAAGGATTTTGACGGCCGCTGCAAGAACCACCATACCCGTTGCTGTAGAAGTGGCTTTCTTGCTAAATTTTGCGGTAGCCATAAAAGCATCGAGCTCGGCAAGCAATACTCCGACACCAACCAAACCTTTTGCCAACTGCTCCCAACTTAAATCTGCTAACTTTTTGACTGCGCTGGAAAGAATGAGGACAGCTCCAGCAAACACGATCAGCTTTGTAGAACCTTTCCCGGTAAATCCGCCGAGTTTGTTGAATACCGCCATCGCACCAATTAAATCGGCGAACATAACAGTCATCGCACCAAGCGATGCCGAAAGCTTCTCGCTGTCAATCAAAGAAATGACCACAATAGAAGCCGCCAAAATTCCTATTGCCGTTGCAATTTTAAGCAAGGTACCCGCTTTCAATTGCGTTTGATATGCTTCAAAACAGCCCCTGACACCATCAAGAATGCCGGTCACTCCGTCCAAAATCCCCTGCAAACCTTCAAGCGGTTCGGTAAAGCTTTTCAAGAATTTAGTTACAGCGAGCGCAATTCCGCCAATAGAAAGACCGTTCAGTAAGTCAATGGCACCGCTGAAATCGGCGTTGCTTACTTTTTCAATCAATGTATCAGCCAAACCGCCAAGAGCCTTTGCAATCCCTCCGCCAATCGCTTTAACGCCATTCCATAAAGCCTGAAGTAGCTGTAAAAACTTGCAGTTTGCCAACGCATTTCCCATCGCTTCAATAGCATTGAGAACTCCGTTTTTCATGTTTCCTGCGGACTCTCCAACATGAGACATCCGTTCGTGAATCCGTTCAAGAGTAGCGTGAATTAACTCCAACCCCGGAAGCTTGATTTTCTCTTTGACCAGATTCAGGAAATCTTTGAGTGATTCTTTTATCTCGTCCAAATCCGGAAGGTTGAATCTGTCTTTTATTTCTGCCGCAAAATCTTTGAACGCTCCGGCGGCTTTTCCAACAAATCCAATAACACCTTGAATTGCCTTGTTAAAAATATCATTTTTCTTGATAAATTCATCAAGAGCCACAAGCCATTCGCCAATACCTCCGGTCACGGTTAGAATTCCGCCGCCAAGATCATCCAATCCTCCAAATAAGGGAACAATCGCATTGAATACCGCCGAAAAAGCCTGTTTCACAATATCCAGAACCGCAAACAGTCCTTTGAAGGTATTTTTCAGATTTTTGGATGCGGATTCGCCAAGCTTCAAATGAGAAGTGAACTCTTTCAATCCAACTGTAAGATTGTAAAGCCGCTCAGAAGTAATAGGCGGAAATATTTCACGAAATCCTTCGGATATTGGTTTAACAACACTGGCGAGACCCTCAAAAGCATTTTTAGCTGCCTCAATCAAAGCGGTACGCCCGCCCATATCTTTCCAGCCTTGCAACATGGAATTGCGGGCATCCGACTGAGCATCGATGAACCCGCCGATTGCGTTGCTCAAGCTTGTCCACAGCGTTTTCGCTTCCTCGAAGTCACCGAACAGAATCTCCCATGTCATAGCCCAGCCGGAACCGACCGCTTCTTTCAGCGTGTCCATCAACTGAGTAAAAGTTTTTACTTCCTGGGCAGCAGCAAAAGCCTTCTTACCGATTTCCGTTGTTTCATCAGCATAGTCCCGCAAGGTATCGACAAGAACATCCGTCGTCATCCACTGATACTGCAAACTATCGTTGAAATTCTTCGTGGCGTTGATTGCCTCGTCCATAGTGGAACCCTGATTATTTTCCGTTAAAACACGGTACATCCCATCCGCGGTCTTTTCCACTGTTCCGGCTGCAACAGCCGCTTCCAAAAGCTGTGTCTTGAATTCCACGGTCGCCATATTTGCGTTTTCAATGGATTTCCAGTCAATCAGCTTTACATAACCCGCCGATAAAGCCTGCGCGAAGTTATACATAGCTCTGGAAGCTTCATTCGCGTTTGCACCAGAAATGGCGGCTTCATTTGATATACCCTGAATTGCCATTACAGCATCTTCCAGCTTGACTCCGGCATTTGTGAATTTACCGATGTTTGAAGTCATATCCTGAAACGAATAAATCGTTTTATCCGAATATGTATTCAACTCCTGAAGATATCCGTTTACTTCTTCCAAAGAAGCACCGGTACTCATCATGATTGTCTGAATCGAACCCATCTTCAGTTCGTATTCTTCAAATCCCTGGGAAATCGGTTCTATAGTAAGCGAATGAAGCATCTGCTTTCCGGTATTGATAACCGAATTGGTAATGTTAGCGAGAGCGGTTACAGCCATGACTTCAAATGCTGAGAATTTAGCATGAACCGTTTCCACCGCACTGGTAAGCCCGGACATATTGCAGTTTTTTGCCGCGGAGTTCACATCCTCCAAGCCCTTTGCAGCACCGTCTAAATTTAGACTGCGCTTCAGCTTGTCAAGCGTCGAGAGGCTGGTCTGGACATTCTGCTCGAATTGTTTGTTGTCAAATCGCATCTCGACAACTCTTTCGTCAACGGTCTTGCTCATAGCTTCGTAACCTCCCTCCATGCTTCATTTGCGATTTTGTCAAAAATAGGCTGGATAGCAGGATTGATATAATCTCGACCCTGTACCCAGCCTCCGTTTCTTGTTCCATGCCCGTATTGCAGAATGATGGCAATTGGAACTCCATTTTGAATGTTTGAGTTGTAAAACGAAATCGTTACTGACCCGCTTTTATTGTTAATCTCGTATCGCCACGAACTGGCGGTTTTTCCGGAATCGACAGGTGTTGCAGACGCAAGGGCAGCTACTCCCTCTCGACCGTACTTGTCAAGGTCGCCGAGTTTAACGACCTCTTTCGCCCTCTCTAAATACCTCGTCAACTTAGAGAAGTCGCCCTTTTGTCTGAACGTTATCATTGGAACACCCCTTTACTTTTTCAGATACACACTGGAGCTGAAACCAGTGTACTGAATACCATCCATAATGAACTGGATGTATAGCCATTTGGTTCCGTTATAAACGGTATAGTAACCGTAACACTGAACTTCGGTTCCATCCGGAATAAGGCAGAGCGCTCTCTTATTAGTTCCGGCATCATTACGACAATAAAGCCCGCCCTTTGCAACCACCTTATATGTCCCCGCCAAATTCTTGTCGAGAGATTTTGCATAGGCCGTAGCTGTGACTTTCTTTGATGCCGGCTGATTCTGGGACTGACATGAGGTATTAGATTTTGTTGCTGAACCATTCAGAATTTCGTTGACACGAGTCTGAACCTCAGCATAATCGTAGCCTTTTGCAGTCAAAGCAGCTTTACGATCCGAGCCATTTCCCCAGAGACCTGTAATGACTTCATGAGCAACCGTGTTAATGCTCTTTTTCTCGCTCTGCACAGGCAGAGCAACAGCCCCCTCATCATACTTAGGCGTAATAAAACCACGGATAAATTTTCCGTTAATCGATAATGTACGCCGCTTTACTGCGTTGCTGAAGTTTCCTTCGATAACAGTAATGTAACCGCCAGATACATACTCAACGGTACCGATGTGATCCGGATTGCCGGTATTATCACCAATTCCGGAATCCTCCCAATCATATAAAACTGCATCTCCGGGAGAAGGAACATACGAATCGTCCTCAACCCAGCATCCCATCCGTTTAGCAGCCTCGATAATGTAATAGCAGCTAATTTCGATCGGCATAATCGCTGTATAACCGAGCTTAACCGCCAGAGCCGACCATGTTGCCGCGCACCACGCCCAGCAGTAAAGCATCTTGGTTCCGCGCGGGAATTTGCCCGTATAGGAATTGTAGATGTCGATGATCTCTTTATAAGAACCATCCGCCTCGTTCTTCCCAATCCACGATCTCGCCAGGTCCACTACAGCCTGTCTCGAATATTCGACAGATGTTTCATCTTTTTCGGCAGAATCGACAAACCTGTAATCCATGTCCACGTTTCCGGAGATACCGCTCACAACGCCTTTGCTTGTGTACTGATGGAAATCGCACGGATAATCCGCATCACCGCTCCAATCGGCCAACCAGAACACATACTTTGCCAGCAGATCATGGTCAAACATGTTCTTATAATAATCGATATTGGAATAGATACCGGCTTTGTATCCTTTCCCAGCGACATACTCACAGAATGCTTTTGTGTGTGCGTTGCATTCGGTCCGGCCAAGTGTAACGCCAGCCGCTTTTGCTTTCGTGATTGTGTCGTACTCGAAGTCGAAAAACACGATAACATCTTTCCCAAGACCAGCCGCTTCCAACTGTGAAATACAGAAAGCAGCTTCCTGCTTGGCCTGTTCCACATTCAGCGCATAGCTGAAATGATAAATGCCGAGGATTGGAATCCCGGCTTCCCTGGCAGCTTTTACATACCCGTGAAATCTCCCGTCAACCGTCTGCCGGTAGCTTGACCGGAGAATGATAAATTGAATCCCGGCGGATTTAACCTTGGCAAAATCCACATTTCCCTGCCAAGTGGAGATATCAATCCCACGTTCTTTTGACATAACTATCACCCCTTCGAATTTAATTGTTTTCTTCGTGCTGCATTTAAAGCGGCGTTGCGTTTCATGATTTCCCTTCGACTTCTCTTTTTGGGCGGCGAATTTTTGATGTTGCACACCTTAATAAGAGTAAGAAGCCGGTTCAGATGCCACTTTTGACACTCAAACGGAATATTCAGAGCAATCATCCAGTAGTAAATAATCTCTGCCGTAACCTGTTCACGACTGGCTTTTACCGCCTTTTCCTCCGTAAAATGTGTGGCGGTCATCGGAGCGTCAATGTAACGGTTAATCTGGTCAATACAAGATGTTGTCAGATAGTTATACACTTCCGGATTCACATTCTGTGTGAGTGTCATACATTGCACGTAATCCAAAGTTTCCTCAAGCGTCTTTTCCTGTTTTGTAAGAAAAGGCTTGCACCATTTGGATTCCCATTTTGAAAGGGAGACAAGGGAATGCTCCAACTGCAATGTTTGTTCTTTGGGATAGATAAACATCTGATTTATTTCATCCCATTGCTCCTCGCCAGCAGGTATTGTAATTCGCAACATTCCCTCCACCTCCTCTTGCTTTCAGATTTAATTTGTTACCGGAGTCAATGCCGGCGCTGCCCCCTGTCTGGAGTTCGGAACAATACCGTTCACAAACTTTGCCGCCGCATCAGCGTTGGTTGCCAGTTCCATAAATAGGACAGAATAAGCTTCCGTTTCGGAAAAAGCCTTGGACAGTTCATCAGATTTGATAAACCGCTTCCCATCGGGGCTCTTCTCGCCGTATGCTTTGAGAATCAGTTCCTTGAAAATCTTGATGATGGCCGGAGTATCCTGTGCTGCCACAATTCTCCGAATCATCTCAGACAGCCCGCCGGTAGTCCCCATTTCCATCTCCATACATTCCGCCTCGGAAAGATTGAAGTAATGGTCTTCCGTGCGCTCAGTTCCGTTGTAATCCTTGTAGGTTATCGCTTTCTTTAACATAATGTTTTCTCCTTTCGACAATAAAAAAAAGGAGCCGCCAGCTTTTACACTGAAACGGCTCCCAATCTACTTAAATATGAAGTTGTGAATTAGCCCGCTGTCTGGAACTCCTGATAAAGCTTCAGAATCTCATCCGGCAGCGGCAGCCTTGCGTCAACGCCATCCGTACCGCCCTCGGTGGTAGGCTCTGTACCGTACAGAATCTCCTCCAGCTTAGCCATGAACTTGGCGTCAAACTTGGTGGAATCGAAAGTAAGACATGCCGTCGGCTTGAGCTTCTTACCATCGATAACCGTGTTGATAGCCACCGGAGTCGTGCTGATCTCCCAGGAGAGGGTGATAGGTTCCGGGCTGTCGTTGATGGTGGAATAGCCTTTCTCGGACGGAGCCGCCAAAGCACCGTAAATCAGATGCAGCTTATAGCCATAGTCGTTGTTGTCAACATCGTTGCCCAGAATCGTCCGGTAAGAGAGACCGAACGTCTTTCTGGACTGCTGTCCCGCAAACATGCCGGGCACAACTTCCACGGAACCATCGCACTCCGCAAATTCATCTGGATACATATACGCCTCAATGGTAGCTCCGAATTCCTCCGCCGACATGAGATTCAGATACTTAATATTGTCCGCGTAAATCGGAGAAGCCTCCGCTCCGGAAGGGCTTTCCGACACAGCACTCAGACCATTCCACGCAACGCCTTTATTGTAAACGCCGCCAGTCTGAATAGGGTAAAGAACGCCATGATCGACACCGGTCTCATACAGACGCTCGCCAGTTTTATCCCAAACAAGTTTCATAGATTTGTTCCTCCTTTAAAAGAATATTTCAAAGACATCATGATTCAGATTGTCTTTTTCGTAATGCCGGTTATAGCCGCAAAGCGGCAAAGCAGCCACTTTACCTACAATCGGGCTATCCGGGTCTTTGTCAATGACTGTCACCGAATATTTTCGTTGAGATAAATAAACCCCGTCATTTGCATACTTCTTATCAATGTCTTCAAGACCGTACACAATGGCGGGGTATTTCATCTTAACAGAAGTGGGAGGCTGAAAATAAGCGCGACAGTCGAGACCTTCATTTGGACAACCCAAAATCTCACATAAAATATTATGTAGTTTCAGACGCCTGCTCATTGTAAACACCTCCCACCGTAAGTATCAATCTCGGATACTGTACTTCCACGTTGGAAATTTTCCATTTCGCGCCCATAAACCCAACGTATCGCATAGCATGAAAATTCTCATTGGCAAACGGATCGGCGACAATACTAATCTCATTTGCGATGTTGATGTCATCGTTGAGTGTTTCGGCACTTTGAAGCCTGCGCGTGTTTCGGGTCAGGTCACCAAAGTACATATGCTCTGTAATCTTCTCGTCCCACACGCCGGGCCTTGTTTCCACCATTTCAGCGTAGCCGATTGGTCCGTGAAATTTCGCCATTTTGAATTTTCACCTCCGATGATGATCGTTTAGCCACTGACAGACTCACTCGGCTTCTTCGTTTCTTCCTTCTCCTCAATGACGATAGCCGACTTGATTCTGGTAAGCTGGCCGGACTTGCGTGTCTCCAGCAGCGACTGAAGCTGGTTGAATTTGATATCGAAATCGGTGAAGTGCGTCACATCGCCGCCCTTAGAAGCACCATAGCCGTAGTCAGCCATATTCACACAAATCGCGTGAAGCTTGTGCTTAACGCCATCGGCATCAGTACGAACCTTCCCCTCAAACTGAGTAACCTCATAGATATTGGCAACACCCAACGCCGCAGCCAGCTCGGTATCCGTCTCATAGATACGACGGCCGTTACGGTCACGGGCGAGAATCATGGTGTTGTGCATATCGGTGGTAATGAACAAATCAGGCTTGCCGGTACCACGGAAGTCCTTGCGGGCTTTGCGCAGAGCTGTAACCATAGCTTCCGCATAAATAAAGCTTTCACCGAAATACTGCTCAGTATTGGCGCCCTGAAGTTCCTTGGCCATGGCAGCAAAGTCCACATCCTTATGGATGGTGTACAGCTCATCATCAGTCCAGATAGGACGAATCTTGTCCGGGAAGATCTTCTCAGGATCACTCTCAAGCCGATCGTCGCCCAGCATGGTAGCAACTGCCAGAGTTTCCTTCAAAGAAATCTGGTCGATGCTGTACTGGAACTGAACATAATCGAAATCCTCAATGTCCACTACATCATCACGATGCAGCTCAGAAGTGACATACACAGTCTGAGGATCGGTGGTACGCCTTACCAGAGAATAGTTACCGGTAATCTTCTTCTCTTTTCCTTTCTGATAACCCTTAGCAGCCAGCGCATCGATGTTCCGAATATCTACATGAGAAGTACGAACCCGACCGTGAGGGATTTTCTGAGTCTTGGCCATAATAGCGTCAACCCATCCCATATCGTTGGTAATGAGCTCAGGAGTACGGCTGGGATGAGCCTCAACATACTCCGGGAACATGGTAGTGATGTTTCCGTTGCCAGTCTGAACAAAGCCGCTGATGTCGGCGTGCTGAAGTCCGTGCTCCTCACTGTAGATTTTCATAGCAAGCTTCAGAGAACCAACGTTGCTGGATTTGGCAAGCTTCAGAATTTCACTCTGAGCCGCATGAGAAAGAACATTGTCCTGAGTCTCACCCTTGTTGTCAAACACATTATGTTTCATATCTTCGTTTCCTCCTTTAGAATTGTCATTGTTATCTTCCGGCTCCCCATTTTCGCCGAGAGCCATACCGACCATCGCCAGAACCACATTCTGCTCTTTTTCATCGAGTTTCTTACAAATCCGGTCAAAGACTTCGCCAACAGTCTCGTCTTCCGACGGCTTATCGTCCGGTTTCTTATCTTTAGATTCACCTTTATCATCCGGCTTCTTGTCTTTGGGGTCGGTCTCATCATCCGAATGATAGAGCATGATGTTCTCATTGTAGTTAATGATCAACTCGTCCTCAACGGCAACCCCATGATTCATAACCGTATCAATGTAGGCTCCGGGATTTGCGCCGGCCAGAACAAGACTTACCTCACGGATGATACCGTGAACAACGTCCTTCCCCATCTGCTTCAACTGATTTGCTGCAATAGACAAAGAAACAACATCTCCGTGCTGAACCAGCTTTTTAGCAGTCTGACCAGATTCGGTATCATTGAATGTACAGTAGGCATAAACGCCATCATCCCTGTTTTCCAGCAGTGCGTGTCCCAAAACATTATCCTGGGAATTATGCTGGTGGTTCCAAACCAGGCTTACAGTTTCGCCATCCTGCTGTTTAAAAGCATTCTTACGGATAATTCTTCCGTCGGCGCACTGCAAATCATTTCTTGTGGCCCAGCCACTGAAATCATATTTCGCCATTTTGAAATTTCCTCCTTACTTCTTTTTCTTTGATGATTTACCTTTACGCTTGGATATCTTCGGCATCTCAGCAGCAATCTTGTCAAATTCCCTTTGATAGATTTCCTCATAAGAAGAATCCAAAGACTCTTTTGCTGCTTTGTATGCTTCTCTGGCTGCGGAGATTGCTGACCTCAGCTCATTAGCAACCTGCTTTCGCTCGGCTGAGGCATTTGCAGAATTATCCGCACGTTCTTCTTTTGTTTGTTCCGACACCCGCTGCTTTTTCATAGTGGCATCAGAGCGAACATCTTCTTTACTGGATTGAGATTCTTCACTTACCTTTGATTTTGCCGCTTTCGAATCGGAACGCAACTTAGCGATTTTCTCGTTACGCTCAGCTATCCGCTTTGCCCGTTCTGCTTTTGGTAAGCTGTCCGGAATCTTTTCGGCCATAAGACGTTCTATAGCAGAATTAGTTTTGGACGTTATTCTTTCTTTCGCTGCTGTTGAAGTTTTTTCGATGTCTTCCAAATCAGATTTTTTATCTGAATCTATTGACTCTTTTTTACGAGATGCCCTTTTGGTTAAAGCGTCGTTCAACTCCTTCAGGCGTGCAGAAATTTGTTCTCTTGTAGCTGATGCTCTTTCTCTAAGCGCTGTTATGGTTTGTTTTCGCTTTTCCTGTTCCCCCTCAACCTTAGCTTTCTTCTCAGCTTTTATTTCATTTTTGGTATAGGACCAGACTTTCTTTCCCTCATCTGAAAGCTTAGTAGCCGAACGGCGGCCTTTCAGTTCCCGCGTCTTCATATAATACTCATGTGCCTTGACGGGGTCATAGTAAGGAGAGGCATAATGTTGAAGATTGTTATCCATCTACGAATCATCCTCCTCTTCCTCGTCATCGGAAATATAACCGCCGACTATCTTTTCTATTTCTGCTTCAAGACTGTCCAGCAATTCATTTACGATACGATCCTGCTCACTCTCACCACTCGAATCCTCTGATGTGGGCATTTCACCAGCCGACGCTTCGCCTTCTGTCTGGTTAAGATTCTTATTCCGAAGTTCATCCGCTTTCGGGTCTTTCGATGGTTTCCACCCAATCGTCTGCCGCATCTCATTTGAAGTTGCAATCTCGTTGCGGGTCAGCTTATCAGAAATCTCAGCCAATTCGGTAACAGGAACCAACTTGAACGGATCTCTAAAGAACATGATTGACTGCTTTTGAGAACGTGCAGTTTTTGTCAGAAACTTTCGCTTCATTTCGTCAACAATAGCAGAAACAATCGGCTCAATTGTCCGGTTATAGTAATTGAGCATCGTCGTTTCATCGGCGGTACCGTCTAATATACTCTGAGTGATTCCTAACTGGCTGTATAGCATACTCGTTAAGTATTCAATCTGGGTCATTAGATTGTTCCCGACAGAACGATTCAACTGAGTGATATGCTCGGTACCATCGGTATAAGCAATACCATACTTAGAACCCGACAATTGCTGTTCGATATCTTTACGCCGTTTTTCGGCCTGTTGACGCCTTGCTTCTGTCTTGATGACGTACGGGAGCTGGATAATTAAATCCAGTTTTCCGGAACTGCTTTGCTCATCGACAACGTCCAAAAGATTCAACTTCCGGATTAACCGCTGCATTGTGGAATTCGGTTCATTGATAACTGCATACAGCGGATTTTCAATAATCGCAACTGCTTCCTTTGGCATGAGGATGTCTTCTTTTAAACCAGTATTCTCGTTGTAAACCTGAACACGAACATGCTTCGGATACCATTCGAGAATTTTTCCGGTCCGCATCTTGTCGATGTCAAATGAACCCGCTACTCCATCTTCCGGATCATCATCGGTATCGGTAGGCACAATAGCCACGCATCCTTCGTCCAGCATCGACATGACGACATCCTGAATAAAAGAACGCCCGGTCTGATCTATATTGGCTTCCAAAGAAAGACAATTGTTCAAACCGGACTTTATAACCTCAAGAAACCGTTCATTATCATCCAAACGGACATGCTGAATGTTAATCGCAGCCGCATCCAATGCGATACGATTATATACGGAAGTGACAATAGACCTCTCATTTCCTCTGGTAAGACGGGGACGGTCTGGCCGGTAAGAATATCCGGTTCCGATATCGCGGTAATAGTTTTGCTGACCGTTACTTCGGAAAGCATTCCAGGCATGTCTAAACCTGGAACCAATCGCTACATCCATTTTCTCATCACCTCCCTACGCCTTATCCAGCACTGTCTTTTTGTAAGCAACCCGCCCAGAAGCCCATACACCATTTCGAAGCTGCGCCATGTTATAACCTTCATCGGCGAGCGCCATCATAACGCCGATTTCCCCGCGTTTTGCTACAAACTGGACGACCTTTCCGGACGGAGACCGAATCTTTGAAGCTGACTGGCTCATAAGTTCAGCCATTTTCTTGTTATAGGCATTGATTGCCGATGAACTCAATTTTCCGGATTTATTTACAGCGCCGGGAGTTCGAAGTATTGCGTTCGCGTATTGGCTCATTTCTTTTGAAGATTTTCGGCGAGCCTGCTCTGTAATCTTCTCGCTTTTCTTCTTAACCCAATTCGCATCTTTCTTACTGAGATTTCCGAGTTGAGCAGGGGTTCGGCGAACGCCCCATTTCTGTCCCAAAATCCCATGATGTTCCATCATCTCTGACAAACGCGCTCACCTCCTTTACTCAAACGCATCTCTGTTCAGTTTGTAAGCAATGTAGGCATCCATCATAGCTGCCACGGCATCAATCTTTTGGTCGCCACGCTTTTTGTAAAGCTTTCGGTTCCCATTGGTGTCTGTGATAGTAATGCAGTTGCCCATACAGAAAGACATTAGTTCTTCGTCAAATAAAAGCATCCGCTCCTCTGAAAGTTTCTTTAACTCTCCCAAAGGAACGGATTCTGTTTTTGCCCCCTGTATTACCTTTTCGATACCAAATGGTCCGTTTTCAGATGCCCATCTTTCAACAAACTCTTTAGCATTATAAGGGTCATACCCGAAGCAACGAACATCGTAGCCTCGTTCAGCCACATGATTATCCAGATCTTCATATACCTGCATCATATCCAAAACAGTGCCTTCCATGACAATCAGGCTGCCTTCCAATATGAACTGCTCATACTTGCTGCGCATTGCAGAAGGAAGTTTCCGAAATGTCAGGTCCGAAATATACGCTCTGGTTTTGATTCCGAATGTCCCATTTGACAAGGGGAACATGAAGGTAAAATCACAGAAGTCATCGCCTCTCGATAAATCGCCACCCATAGAACAAGGCATACCAGAAAAATCACGCTTACGATATTTCAAAGTTTCCTCATAAGTAAAGTAATAGGTATAACCTTCCATTGGTAGCCCGAACCGCTTCGCCAAAATATCATTCCTGGCGGCTGGGGCGTTCTCGGCTCTTTCCACATCTCGCTGATATACTTCAAACGTAACGGTTTTTCCAAGGTTAGGGTTAGCTTTCAGCCATTTGTTAGGCTCTGAAATCTCATCAATGGAATCGAGCTTATACCACCAAATGGACGTGTTAATTGCCGGGTATTCGCCCTTTAGGATTTTCATCAATTCCATTTTGATTGTATCGCCGCTCCCGTTCCGGACGGTTCCTTCGGAACTGGTTGCGATGATGAGATAATCGTCAAGTTTCGAAGCACCCTGCTCGATAGCGCCGACCACATCTTCCCTTACATCACCAGACAGCCATTCATCGATTGTCGATACTTTAGTTCTCAAACCTTGAAGTTTATCAATGGACATCGGACGAACCTCTATCAGAGAACCTGTGAAAAAATTTTCAATTCCCTTTTTAGTCGAGGCGAGCTTCACACGGTTTGCTTTGGCGCCTGTGGTATTCTGCAAAGAACCTTCCGTAAGGAACCGAAACAGCGGACCTTTTGCTCTTGTAATGGCTGTTTTTATTGGCTGTATTACTTCCTCCGCCTGTTTCATAGTCGGAGCCGTTGTTATCTGGTGAGTGGTAGAAGTATCAATGTTTTCGAAATAGGATTGAATACAGGAATCGTACAATGACTTGGCGGCCCCTCGCCCAACAATCAAATACTGTTTGTTAATAAGCCGCTTCTTGATAGTTTTTACTACAAAATGCCCGCCTGGACCATTTGGGTTTGGTTCCCATACTTCCCGCTCCTCAAAGTAATACCATCCAAATATCTGTTCGCCCCAGAGTTTGAATGTATCGAGCATGACAAGATTGCCCCCATCGGTTAAAGTAAGTTCTTCCTCGCAATATGCGATCCAACCCTCAACCGGACGGTCATCGTAATAAATTCCACGGTCTGCGATAAGTTCATCGATTCGGTTCATTTCCATCTCGATTTCACGGCAGACGGGTATCTCTCCGCGAATTACGGCATCTCTGAACGCGCCGTAATACTTCGGAACGGCAGTGTTCGACAATGCCATAATTTACTCACCTCGTTTCCGCTTTTAATCTGATGTCCCCGAAATAATTTTCTTAATCTTATCGTAGTTGTTGTAAATCGTCAGCGCAGTAGATGTTACAGTGGCAACGGTTGTGCCGGCTTTAATAACATTGTTGAAATACTGCTTACCTTTATTTACATTGCTCGAAGATAATCTGGAATACTGCTGTTCCATCTGAAGACGATTTAAACGGCTTCTAAGTTCTGCGTCGCTCATGGTCTTAACAGACTTGGAACCGTGAGCTTTCTTATAATCCTCATGGGAATCATCCGAAGAGCTCTTTTTTGCTGAACTTTTTCCCTGTCCCAACTGTGCAGGGGTTCGGCGAACGCCCCATTTCATTCCGAGAATGCCATGGTGAGTCAAGGTATTATCCATTTTGAATTTCCTCCTCTCCACTCGGATCAACCGCAACGAGAATACGCCACTCAAGCTCTTTTATCTGCTGGTTCATACATTCGATAACCGCAGACGCAAGCGGCGGGTCAAAGAGAAGTTTAACCTTCAAATGCATATAAGATTTTATAAATTCAATTTTAGATTTCTCAGGAACGAAATCCGTCCACACAGCATCATCGTCCTCGATGGAAAATCCATCGGAAGGACCGACGCCAAGCTGAGTTAAAATTGAAAACACAGAATTGATATGCATGATGAGGTCAGCATCATATACTTGGTATTCTTCTGCGATTCCGAGCAACTTTTTAATCGATGTCAGTATGCTTGGTATGCTCTTTTCCATCGCGGTCCTCCTTATTCATTTAAACCGTGATGAACTGTTTCATACAGAAGCCTTCTAACCCAGAGGCTGTAAGAACCTTGTAAAACTCGCTGGCAGGTTCGTCTTCCTCGATCATAACCTCTGTATCAACCGGAATAGTGCCAAGTACCTCAGCCTTGTCGTCAGGTTCCTTGCGGACTCTGAGATTTGCGCAATTGCTTACCAGTCCGATTACTGATTCTTTCTGTGTTGCTATCATTTCTTTAGATTCCATAATTTGTTTTCTCCTCCTTTAACGTCTCCATGGACAAGTGTCATTTTTTGTTCGTTCAGTTGGAATATGGGAAATTAGAGATTTGTCTCCATAGTGAATTGCGTTATGAGTTGAGAGTTTTGTAGATACAACATTATCCGGGTCAAACACACACGGGTTTCGGTTTAGAATATCCTCATAGGTTATAGGATTGATATGATGAATAATAATTGAACCAAAAATCTCAAATCCCTCCAAAGCCAAATCACAGCCATTATCCCGGATGATGATTTTATTTCTGAATCTCAGCCATTCGTCGGAATGGTAGAATTCCTGATTGAGCCATCGCCTAAACCCAAAAGTTTCTTCTGCAACCTTTCCGGAAAGTCTAAGATATTGATACCGTTCCTCAAAAGTTGGAATTCGGATTAACTCGCTATACGTCCTCTTCATCCAAATCCTCCTCGCCACTGTACCGTCGAAACGCTTTCAGCGCATTTTCATATAATTCCTCTGAACGATGTGCAGATTGCAGTGATTCCACTTTTGCTCTTAACAACTCATTTTCGCGTTCTATTTTCTCCCTCTCCAGACGCTCTCTTGTAGACCCCAGTTTTAAATAATGCGTTATAACCTGAGAAGAGGCAGTCCCCTCCATCAACTGTCTCTCAGCAAGATCCACTGCAAGAGAAATCATCTGATTTTCCCTTGCTTCGGGTGTCAACGCTGGTCGCATCTTTCTTGAAGAATCAGAAGAGCTTGCAGCCCTGGCTTTTCCCATACTTGCCGCCTCCTCTCAATTAGATTATTGCTTGTTTCCTATTCCTTTTAAAATAGTTCTCCTACGGTATTTAAAAGAACTCATGAAGCCGGCAAATATACTTTTTTCGCTGAAAGGAGAAAAAGAGCAAAAGAACCACAGCTATTGCAACACCAGCCCCATGAGCTCGTTTAAATACCGTAGGAGAATAGAAGGGCAATCCTAAAATATACCCCCGGAGAATTTTTAAAGACCGCCGCGATGTGGGAGGGGGTGCCTTTTCAGCGACCCTCCCCCTATGTCTTTTATCCGCCAGTCTGATGGGCTATCCAAGCCCTATTTGTGTCGAAAAGTAATTCTAACACCAGAAACTTACTTTTTTATGTTTTCTTTTAAGCAGTTGCAACTTGTTGTGTCACTTTTCGGTAAATGTTGGTGAAGTCATACTTGATAATCTCGTCAATTGCTCTTTCAATTTCTTGATTGTTTTCTTCATCCGAAAGCTGATCAGAAGTTCGAGCAATTCTTCCCAAGTAAGCACTGGAATGATACCCTTTTTCCTCATCGAACAGGAACCAAGAAGTGAACTGTTCAAATGGATTGAAAGGATTATCAACTGTTGTTAAAGCGCATCGTCTTGCCATAAATGCTTAGCTCACTCCTTTCATTTTAGGTATTTGTTTACGGTTGATGTGGATACTCCAAGAGCCTCGGCTATCTCGGCTGTGCTGTACCCAGAGGCACTCATAGATGCAATCTTGTTCACCTTGGCTGTGCTTAGAACTGTGGTGGAGCGAGGTGTTGCGCGTTGCCTAAGTGTATCGATATCTACGTTGTTGATGATCTGCGTAAGCCTGTTCTCACTGATAGCGCCAGCCTGAATAGCTTCCCATTCACGGTCACTTATCGAAATCGTTTCTCTTGATGCCCCAACTGTAGTACGAGCTGCTGTCAATGCCTGCTGAGATGCTTTCTTAATCTCGCTTCTTGTCATATCGGGATTCTCCTGTTTCTTAGCAGCCACCGTAGCATTCGCAATAACTTGGGCCTGCCTTTCACGAGGAGCGTTCCTGAGTGCCACATTTAACTGGGCCATCAAATGATCTACCTCCTCCTGGTAGGTCTCTTTAGCAGAGGCGGAGTAGGCAATCTTACCGGTTCCAAGCATCTCTTTACGGGCACGATTAGCAAGAGACTTCATCTCGTTAGCATAAGTAGCATAAGCTCTTTCCTGGGGGGTATCCGCATCAGAAACAAGGGTGAATGCATCTTTGGTTTCAGCCATCTTTGTACTGGCCTGAGTTCTGACTCTTGTTCTTCCATTCTTGTCAGTGTATTCCTCATAAACTTCTTTGTAGGTCTGCTCACCTGTTTCCGGATTTATGATAGGACTTCCCTTTCGTTTAAGAACCGACGTTTCAGACTTGGCTCTCGAAATCAGAGTTGCAGCACCTTCATGATACCGGCCATCCTCGTCATAATTTCCCTGATACTTCTTCTTCAAAGATGCAATTCCGTTGTCAATCTCGCTTTGCTTATAGTCCAGACGATGCTTTTCTGCATCTATTACGACCATACTGTGCCGTACTGCACGAGCAAGTTCATCTTCAGATGCTCCACGAAGCGTCATATCAGTAATGAGATTTGAAATCTTACCCATTTCAGTCTGAGTATTTCTCATAGGCTTGAAACTTCCTTCAGGCTTTCCGCCATACTCAAGCTTAGGGTCAAATCCTTCCAGACCTTCCAATGCGCGAGTCGATGTAATCTTTACCTTACCGCCAGTAGGAATTACCATAACGGTATCGCCATCGAAATCAGCACCGGATAATCTTTCTGCAACCTTACTATTGATACCAACGGCATCCATAGCATTACCAAGGATTCTTTTAGCATCGGCCTGTTTGTTATTTACTGTAAGAACCGGAATCTCAAAGGTTCCACCATGAGGAAATCGGATAAGAGCCACCTGTTCCCCGTTCCGATAGTTAGGAGCATACACCTCATTGTCTTTCATAGAAGTGATAGGCAGAATTACCTGATACTTTTGTCTTGGCAAAGCT
Organism: uncultured Lachnospiraceae bacterium; assembly: GCA_910584725.1. Classification (GTDB taxonomy): domain Bacteria; phylum Bacillota; class Clostridia; order Lachnospirales; family Lachnospiraceae; genus UBA3282. The sequence goes on from CAJUBE010000001.1 coordinate 204,097, forward strand.
GCTGCCTGTAAGTGAACCGCCGCCGAATCGCAATCATCAGCAAAAGATTTCAACAAAGCTTTTTTGACGGTAGGATTCGTAAGAGAACAAATCTCGTCAAATTCCGCCTGTTTATCAGCGGTAGCCAAGCCGAGCTGCTTCTTAATCAGAGTCATACTCTGCTTTGACAAAAACTGTGAAGGAAGATGATCGCTCCATTCTCCCCAGTCTCCTTCTTCTGCTCTTTTGTTAATAAGAGAAAGCTGTTTTTTACCATCTTTGTCGTAGTAATAACTCTGTCCACCCTTTTTAGAAGTCGGATCATCCGGATCGACAATACCATCTTTTATCAGAGAGCCAAAAGGATTGTCAGGATCTTTTCCGATAGGTTTCAAAACGGTATCATTCTTAGGACCGAGCATCGGAGTTCCGGTTTTTTTGTTCGTGTTAAACACAATATCCACACCATCGGGAAGATCATCAGAATAGATAGCCATTCCTTTGATGTAGTGTGTGCCGTCAACAAGAATTCGAACCTGCGCATAATGAGATTCGCCAAGAGATAAATCATCAACGCCTCTCCGAATTTCGACAACTCCATCTTTTTGAGTTCCTCCATCTTCGGCGTATCTTATCTGAATCCGGCTGGAATCCATGCTTTTCGGATAGACATATTTAGGGTCATAGGTTTCACCGCCATCATGAGAAACGTAATCGCTCAAAGAATGAACATTCTCGAAATTGTAAATCTCTTTATGCTCCGTTCCGGGAGGACAAATAACCTTAATGTTGGTCTGTTTTCCCGGATTCGTGACCTGAGGGACGCCGCCTCCATAAACCGGATAGCCTTCTGACTCCAGTATGTAAAGTGCCTGATTCAGTTTCTCTTTTGAAATGCCGAGTTCTCGTTCAACACCGGTTCCAACGTCAATCATTCCCTTTCTCTCAATCTGCTCTTTTAAGAAATCTGCCGTTTTTCTAGCCTGATTCATACGAGCTTCTGAGTTCTCATTCAAAAGAGAACGAACAGAGGAATCATTTGAGAAACCCATGATTGCCGCGATTTCATTCAAGCTTTTTCCGTCTTCGCGCAGAGACCTCGCTCTTGCTACATCTAAAGCCCTTCTTTCATCTTTTGCCAAAGACTTCTGAGTACGGTACTGAGTCGTGGTAAGACCCATTGATTTTGCAATCTCTGTTTCGCTGAGTCCTTGGCTTTTTAATTCCTCAACGCGGCTTAGGAAATCTCCGCTATGTTGATAAGGGTTGTCTCCAGAACCCCAAGGATATCTTCCGGAACGTCTTGGCATCCCGTAATGCATTAACATATCTTCCACAATGGGATTCATGGCTTAGCCCTCCTGCTCTTTAATTTTGTTGATAATCTTATCAAAAGTGATAATCTTATCCATGATTGGAACGATTTCTTCAGCCGTCGGCGTGTGATACAAAATTTCATTGTTCTGATACAGGCGCAATTCAATATCAATCTCGCCAGGCTTCACTTTATATTCCAAACAAAAAAGAGCAGCGTAAATCATAAGCTGCTCCATGTGTGCCGGAATCACACCGGTCTTTAAATCGTGAATTCTAAGCAAACCGTTTCTAAACGCAATGCTGTCCGCCGTTCCAAAGCAATTCTCTGAATAAAAGAGAACCTGTTCCGGAACCATTTTGAATCCGATAGCATCATTCACATACATATTTAATGTTTTCTGCGACTTCGGCAGCTTTTGCCCCAACCGAATACACTGTGCTGCGAACTCATGAAGAACCGTTCCTTTTTGTGTTGCTAAAAACTTTGAATAGGATTCAGCAACCTTGGACTCATCATAGTTAATCCAATGATATTTACTTGCGCCGAGAAAAGCGTGTTGCCCTTCAAGATTCAAATGATTGTTGAAGTTCATATAACACTTCCTCCTTGTTCTCCGGACAGATGAATCTTGAAAATGACATCTCGTTCATCAATCCGACATAGTATTCTTGATTTGGCTGCTTTTTTGCTCCAGCGCTTTTCTTACATTCCAAGGACGCCCACTTATCTTTGTAGAGAATGGTCAGGTCGGGAATACCCTGAATATAACTGGAATCATTTTTTGTGACGATGCAACCGGGAAACATTTTTTTCAGTTCTTTTATCAACTGCGCCTGAAAATTGCTCTCCAACATTTCAGCGAGCCTCCTTTCTTTGTTTTTCAAAAAAACGAAAAAGAGAATGTAGTCTTTAAAAATGGCTATTTTATCCTCTCTCTTCATAAAAGGGAATGTTTTTTTCGCGGGCTAAAAAAGAGCAAAAGAAAAGACAGAGGTGCTTTTCAGCGTCTCTGTCCTGTTTAAACCCATATGTAATTTTTTATGATGTTAGCTGTTATTTCTCAGATACCGTATCAGTATCCAAATAAGCCATAGACCGCCGGTAAAGAATGTAAGAAATACATCCAAAATTAAACCTGCGGTGCTTCGTTTCTTTTTTCCGCCTTTACTCATCACACAACTCCTTTCTATATGTCTTTATTTTCATAATCTTCACCATCTGTAATATCATTTTGTCTAGCTGTCAGATTAACTCCGATAGCAGTACCAAGAATAGCGACAACAGCAGCGGCAACCCCACTTGCAATGCTTATTACTTTCATCCGAGCATTTGTTTTTTCAAGGTCTTTACGAGAAACCTCATCCGCAACTTGCTTCATCTCGGATAGAATATAAGTCTTTTCTTCAAAAGTAAGATTGTCCTCTTCAAGAATTTTTTCAAGAGCTGCCATGACTCGACCATACATATCATAGCAAACCTGCGCACTTTCTTGATCTTGGTCCATTGATTTTTCAAGTATAGCTCGGTATTCCTTCATGACATCCAAAGAAGTCGATGCAAAATTAGGGAACTGCTCCAATGCTTTCTTGGCAACTTCGGGATTCATTCTTGGAACCATCGTGGCAAACTCTATTACTTTATCCTTTGTAAGATGTCTGAAATCAGGAATATCCAGTTTTTTAAGAACCTGCATTTCTGTATAAGGTCTGGTTATACCTCGACTCTCCTTGCTCATATCATTGCCTCCATATCAGAAGATATAAAAGCGCAATAAAAAAGTGCGCCCCAATGATGAGACGCACCTGCAAAAGTGAATCCCTCATTGTTGCGACACAATCTCATCCCGTTTAAGGCATAAGTAAAGAGAGAAAACACCCTTTGCCAAAGTGATTTCCCTTAAACGAGATATGTGAAATTGTGTCGCAGAATAAGTATAGCACAACCACTCGAAAAAAGAAACACTTTCCAGAAAATTTTCCCCTAATCGCTTGACATTTCCCGGAATTTGTGCTATAGGCATCATGCTGTAATCAATCGTCCCCGCTGCTCCATGTAGTCATAGACCATTTTTGTCCCGTCCATAAAATACACCAGAATGGACAGATACCCATTCGGCTGGTAGCGGGCAGCGTTTTTTGACAGCCTCGGAAACCTCCTCTGAAAATCCTGGTAGATTTCAAGCCATGTAACTTTTTTACTCATAGAACACCTCTTTTCTTGCTTGTGGCCAAAAACCCATTTTTTCTGCCCCTATTTATATATACTATTAAACTTTCCATCATAATAGTTTAAGAAAAAAAGTGGGCAAGTGGGCTTTTTGATTTCTCAAAACCCGCAAACCCGCATAAATACTGAGTTTTTCGATGGTCAAATCTCCAAATTTGTGGCCAAATCCATGTTTTAAAAATGGGCAGAAAGTGGGCAAGTGGGCAGAAACCTGGACAAAATCGTCCGTATAAGTCCAGAAAGACCGCCCAAATTCTACCCAGATTTACCCCAAACCCACTTTTTCTGACCAAAAGCCCATTTTCAAAAACCAAAAGTGGGCAGAGATTTTTAACCTAGATTAGCCTTCATCGAGCTCCAAAGACTGGTACGGATAACTATCTAACTTACTCGCCGAAACACCTGTCCCATCACAGGCAGAACAGACAGCGTCTTCCGTCTGTCCAGCAGCATCCAGCCGACGAATTGTACCGCGACCCTTGCAGATGTGACACATATATACCTGTAATGACTCTTCGAGCATCGAGATTGTTTTTTCAACTTCCGCTATCTCTTCGTCAATTTGTGTGATCTTACGCCGGTACTCTTCAGACAGTGCTTTTCGCTCGCGTTGTAACGAAGCCTTTTTTCTCGCCAGAACAAGTTGTACATCCATTTTATTTCTTACCTCCAAATCTTTCCCGTCTGCTCGTCCCGTAAAACGATTCGCTCTTCCAAATGGAAGCCGGCTAGCTCACAAATATCAAAGATAGTATGTAGCAGTTTGTGAAAACGCTCGTCCTCTCTGTCCAGATTCTTCATCGCCTCATAAGCAGTCGGGTCGGAATAACCCTCTGCATTCTTTCGTAAATCTCTATCCGTCAAAAGACTTCTCACCTCCTTCTTCGCGCCATTTTTCCAGATCGATTCCATATTGCTTCAACAAATATGTACAGAGCCAAACTTTATCATCTTCCTCCATAACATATCGTTCGAGAAGTTCTGCTATGGCCTTGTTGAACCGGTCGTAGAACCGCCGCAGTCTCTTTTCTCCAAAACCGAACTCTGAATGGAGAACCCATAAAATAAGCGCGTCAATTTCTGTCGCGTGTTTTTTATCGTACTCTGCGAGTTGCCTCTGAATTTCAAGGTTCATGGCTTTTTTCTCGGCAACGGTCATGGCAGCTCCGTATACTTTCCCAGCAGCTTTCTTTATCTGCATCTCGCAGCCCTCCTCACATAATCCAGTTCTCCTTTGCAAAGAAGAGCGGCAGCCCCATTATCAGTGTAAATATAAAAGCCGTTGCATCATACTCAATCGGGATGCTAAGAGCTCCCAGAGAGATAAGCGCAACGGAATATAATTTGTTCTTTATCAATTCACGCTTCCACATAATATCCTCCTTTTATGATGGCAACGGTGCGCCCGATCTCCAAGCAATCCAAGCCACGAAAAAAGCGATTGTAATCAATAAGACCACAATCGCTGTCAACGCCAAAACAAAATGAAGAATCAACTTACGAAACCGTTTCTTTGACATTGTCCTTCTCCTTTTTTGATTTCATGATACCTGCCTCTACATCATCCATCTTTACCAGCACACCGTTTTCTCTGAATTTGGAATATGCTCTGGCGGTCGCACAGTGCTCAATACACTGGCACACTCTGTTAATCAGCGCATATACGCAAAAATAGAGAACCAAAAAAGCAAGCATATACTGTACAAAGCTCATAAACTTTCTCCTTTCAAAAATAAAAAGAGCCAAGATTTCTCTCAGCTCTTGGACTCATGTTCTTTTTCCATCGGACACCATTTCCGACACTCAGGATATGATGTTTCTCCACATTTGTTACAAATCATCGAGTGTCTACCGAGGTCGGGGATTTCTTCCTCAAACTCTTTTACTTCAGTGGTCCAGCTTCCATCAGCCTGCCTGACAGGACAAACCATTCTTGAGTTGACTTTCACGGATATCGCCTCCTTTGCCTATTTTACCACAACTCACCGAAAAAGTAAAAGGCCATGTTACAGACCTTTTACCCGGAAACGAAGCTGATTTACGAAATCAGTATTTGATACCGTTCCCTAAGCTCCTTAAACATCTCCGGACTTGCCGCTATGCTGATGTGAAACTCGATTTTGCCTTTCTCGTTCATCACGGTTTCGACAAAGCCTCGAATCTTCTCAGCGTACAGCATTCTCAGACAGATGCCAAGTTGCTTGTCGTTTACAGCTAAAAAGTAATCCATAAACGCAACCTCCTTTCCATTATAGGGGATGTTTTTCACGCGCCCGAAAGTTTCTCTTTCATCTTTCCAAGAATGTTATCAACCGACTTTCGAGTTTTTGGACTCGTTTTTATGTAAGCCTTATGCTCGTCGTACCAGTTGAATATCTCATGGAGATTATCTTTCTGCCAACTGAATGCCCACCAATCACAAATCATTTCGAGAATATAATTGTAAGGCATATCTAGGGCAATCTCACCCTCTTTGGGATCATCGTTGATGAGAACCCAGTGCTGCCAATGATGAGGATTCCTGTGAATATGCAGAAGCCATGCCCGTCTGTAATCCTGAACAACCTGATAAGATTTGTTGTTGCCATAGAAATACCGGTCGTAGGCTTCATACTCGTCCGGCTCATTCTTGGAAGTATCATGCGCAAACTCAGTCTGCCATGCCACACCGTCTACTAACAGTTCAGGAAGGTTCTCCTGAATCCACTGAAAGCCTTTGTGGACATTGTTACGATGCTGCTGTAAATATAAATCATACTGTGCACTCATCGGAATCCTCCTTACCGCCTGTAATAATCTCGCTGTACGGAAGTTGCTCAATCCACCGGCAGAACTCACGCCACTCGTCCAGTTTATGCTCTTTGCGCCAGTGGTAAATGCCGACAAGCACCTCGTAGTTCAACATGACTGTCCGTTTCTGGTTGTAAGAAGAGGGGAGTAGCTGAATCATCTGCCACCAGTAATATTTGCGTTCAGCGATGTTTTCCGCAGGAGTGTTGATGTATCGGTATCTCCAATGGTTTAAGGAACCGACAGTTGCTTTCAAAATATCCTCGGATGACCACATATCCACTGAAACAAATTTTTCAGGCTCCTGCGACTTTGCAAGGATCTCAAAACAGTATTCGTTGCCGTCAAGATGCTCATGGGAGAAGTCTTCTATGGTAAAGGGCTTGGAGTGGATCTTATGCATGGTGGAGCAGGAGTTGGCGACCGTACCAACTTTATAGGTATCAAACTCTTTCCACCAGTAGAGTGGAGCAGTGATGTCCAGATAGACCGTAATCATTCGGCGATACTTTGCGTGAACCGGTCCGCCTGCTGCCAGCTTCATCATCAGCTCATGATCGGCTTTACCGAGCTGGAAAGAGTGGTTGTATGTATGCTCGCAGGGAACTTCTTTCGCACAGTTTTCACAGCCGATACCATCGTCACCCCCTTTACAAATTCCACTGTCGGACTTATCCCAACTGTTCATCGGGTTACGCATCCCTCTGATGGTTTCCTCCAAACCATGAATGCTTACCTTTTCAATTCTAATCATCTTCTTTGCTCCTTTCCTCGCACACCTTGCAACTCGGCAAATTCCTCCATAGCAACCGTACATTTCAGTTTCCACGGATACTTTTTGATGCTGTTCCGAATGATTCGACGGCGTTCTTTTTCCGAAAGCTGAATATCGCTTTTCAGCCCCTGAATAAATCTACTTCGATTCATTTGTACCTCCGATACAATCACGAGAAATACCGATTACTTCAGAGAACCGATCAGCAAGATAATCGTAATCGTCACCAAATATAATTGCGGCATCTTCTACACCCTCGCGATCCTCATTCGGAATATCTTCTTCTGTAATTCCTTTTTCAGCCAGCCAATCTTCCACAACATCAATCAATCTCCCCCATAACTCCATGCGGTCAGACTGAGACATCTCTTCACTTATATGTCTGCCTTCTTTTTCTTCCCAGTAAGAATCGTAATCTCCTTTTATGAAGTTTTTGGCATGGGCTATATCCGATGTATGCTTACATTCCGTAGAAGGACAAGAATCGCCGCATTGCTTTCCGTCACAGAAATAGAGAACATCCGCTACCTCCTTCGAAGGAAGCCAAGCATTCCGGTCGTCAACGTATTCATTGGCAAATATCTTTCTTGTATCCGTCCCGAAAGACGCCACAATCTCCGGTAGGTTCTCATTGACGGCATCAAATATAAGTCCCTGCTCGACAGACCAGTCGATTGCATTTTTCAGCATATTGTCCACCCGGCATGTCCAAAGGACGAGTTTGTCTCCATTCGCCTGCCGGTCTTTCAGATATGTAATCATCTCTTTATTTGCTTCTCCGATTTCCGGCCACTTGTTCTCGCACAATGTACCGTCAAAATCTACCGCAATAATTTTGCTTTCCATCTCTTTTTCTCCTTTCAAATACACAGATTACTCTGTTCTAAGCAGGCCACCCAAATGCTTTTGAATCCTTACAGTTCCAAATTCTGAGCAAATATCGTGTTCGACATTTATTACATAAGCAATAGGAAGCCCAACCTCCAAATCATTTCTCTCCATTTCCCATTCTTCTTCGACATTGGAAACATAAAGGAAAGTCAACATCTGGCCGATAGTTATATGATTCTGGATAACATGGTAAACCAGGCATTTAGTTTCTTCCTCAAATTTCTTAACCCTTTGAGTCTGCTCCTCGTTCAACCAATATAAAAATCCTTCGAGCGACATGTTCAGCTTTCCTTCATCTTTAAATTCGTTAATGGCTTTGGGATGAAGATTTAGGCTCACCATTCTGCTGATGGCTTCCTGTTTCATTTTTTCTTTTAAATTGCTCAAGATGAGGTCTCCTTTCAAATTAAGGGAAGCGAATATTCATCGGCAATCTCTGCAATTTTCTTTGCCAATTCTACTGTAGCTTTGTTGCGATCGTCCGGTCTTACTTCTGCCATTTTTCGAATCGTAGCAATAAATAAACGCATGGTGGATTGTTGCAGAGTCTTATGTCCCTGGCAGATAGTCGTAGCAAAGGTTTCAGAATCAAATCCGAAAGCATTTACAAAGTCCAGAATATCGTTTGCAAGTGTTTCGGCTCTGTTTGTGTTATCCATTTTTTCACCGCCTCCCTCTAAACTTATCTATACTCTTAATAGCTCCGGTTTTCTTGTTGATAATGCGATAGCAGAATTCAGTTTCTTCAACAAACATCCAGTCTTTCCAATTGAGACTGTGTGCTGACAGACACCGTTTCTGCTCACAAGTTAATCTTTTCGGTTGTTTCATATTTCTCCTTTCTTCGCCGTGAGCCTCTGATACAGCTCTTTTGCCTCCTCACTCTTAAAAGCGTTGATAACCTCTATCTCGCCTTTTTTCTTTCTTCCGACAATCAGCACCGGAGTATCCCCGTGTGTATAGTCGAAGCTTACCAGGATGGTATCAGATTTTCCCTTCATCAAAAATCTCCTTTCTATGCTGCTTGCGGTAATGGTTTACGAGTCTCAGCAGTTCGTAAAGATGTATACTGATTTACATATTTCTCTGCATTAAAATCCTTCTTTTCTTTTAACGTCCTGCTAATTGCTAAATCAATTCCAGAACGAGATTTCAAATGATAGTAATGCAGATCCTTGAACGGTGTATTTAGTCTGTCAATTCGTCCGGAAGCTTGTTTCATAATTTTGTAGGAGTAATTCTGTGAGTAAAATATAATCGTATCAGTCTTTATGCAATTCCAACCTTCTGCCCCGGCATTATACTGAACCAAATACATCCACTTCTTACTATCCGGCACTGGCTGATGACAATGTCCGTTCCATTCTGCAATTTCAACATCTTTTCCATAAGCTAAATTCTTCAATATATCAAGCTCATAGTCAAAATTATAGAATATGATGGCTCGCGGATGCTTCTCAATAATTTCCAGCAAGGCAACCTGTCTGGCTTCTGATGTATTTACAATCTTTCGCCAAATATAACAGAGTCCACCGGCATTCATAATGGGTTCTTCTTTGTATGGGTCCCATCTGGTCCGCGATACATCCTTGTATTTTTCGATATCATACTTAACGTACACGTCTTCATGGTGCGAAACAGTAGTCCTCTCGAAATTCATGTTCACCAGAATATCGTTCCGTTGTCGAATCAACCGACCAGTATTCAGATATCTGTCTACTTTGGGGTACTTGCTAAATCGGCTGTAAACAATATGCTCTCTGGTAAACTCGGTTCGATTCCGGTAAAACCCGTTTGCAATAAACACTGGAATATAATCCTGCCAAGTATCTCCCGGAGTAGCAGAGAGAAGAATCCATTGATTCCTTTTAACTATTCGAAGAAATGATTTTACCCATGCGCCGGAGCCAACCACCCGCTGCTCGTCAAATATAAAGAAAGCATCCGTAATCTCTGCGTATTTTTTTATGTTGTTCCACGAATCTACAATTACTCTGTTGCGGTATCTATTGACTTCTGGATGAGTAGAAAGAAGGAAGGGCGAAAGTTCACCCTCCCATTCCTTCTCATCCCTTTTTCGAGCTGTTGTGATGATGTATAGATCTTTTATCTCAGCGTCATTCATCGCAACATACTTTTCTGTTCCAATTTTACCGCCTTGACGAGCATAGTAATAAGCAAGTGCAGTTCGTGATTTTCCACTACCTACGTCGCCGCAAAGGATACAACCATTTTTCATCTTTTTGACAGCATCCAATTGATGGTCGTAGAGCTGCACTCCCGCCATAATCAGCTTTCCTCATTATAGTCGTTGGTCCATCTTTTAATCTTGTTGAAATAGCTGCCTTTATTGCCAAACACTTTCTTTACGATAGCCATTGCCAGACCTTTCTCCGGGTCGAAATCCTCGTTTTCCGCCTTTACAACCGTTTTGGTGCCATCGGCCCAGAAGACAATTGTTGCCGGATTGTTGAAGATGACGTTCTTAATTTCCAATGCCATTTTTCTGTGTAATTCCGCGATACCGAATACATCGTTCACAGCATATTTAAGAGCATCAAGTCTGTTCTCGGCCTCTGTTGCCCTCCGATTCGCTTTGCTGATTTCGGTAGCGGCGTACATCAGCTCCGGCTTATATCCGTCTGTGTCAACGGCATATACATAGCCCCCGCTCATGTCGCCAATCAGCTTCTGATTCGGAGAGTTGATCAACCCCTCCATGGTTTTCATAAACTCACGTGCAGTCATTTCCTTGCTCATAGTTTTTCTCCTTTCAATTTTGTTCACATGTCTTCAAGCACCGCTTCGATGAAGAAATCAAGCTCCCCCAGCAGATTAGTCAATCTTTCTTTCATCAGATTCTCCTTTCAAAAGTTCGTCCATCTTTCGACCCAGCCTTCGCATTGTCCACACATCAGAAAAGTACATCATCGTAAACCAGTAATTTTCCGTTGAATCGCCCTCAGCAATAGGTTCTGTAAAGGTGTTACCGACCTTGATATAAGCTGCCACGCCCAGCAGAGAAAGCTGAATATAGCACATCAGAGCCACAATCTCGTCAATATCCTGTGCAACTACCAAAACGTGGTTCTGATAATTCAAATGTTCTTTCTCCAACTGCTTTCTTGCGGCGTGAACACCAGCAATCAAAGTGGCTCCCGCGCCACAGCATGAGTCACAGATAGTTATGTAGCCCTGCTCATTAACCTGCTGAGCCACATTATCACCTAAGGCAATTTCCGCCATAAGTTCACAAACGTGATACGGTGTAAAGAATTGCCCTCCAGACTCATTGCCTAAATTGAGTTCCATAAAAATACTGCCCAGAAAGTCCTGTTCCTGGTTTTCTTCCAAGGCCAAGACCGTCTGAGCAGCAAGTTCAGGAAATATCGCCTGTTCCTGTTTATTGTATTTCTTGATGATTTTCATATATCTGGCTTCCCGCTCATCATAATGACTTTTATCTACCGGATTCGAGAGTGAGCAGGCAAACATGATTACGAAATCCCTCCAAATATCCCAGGCTCTATGACGATAGGTAAGTTTTCTGAAAGAATCCAAGAATTCCTTTCTACCGTCATTTTTTCTAGGACTTGTTTTAGGTTTCGGCTCCGACTTTTTGGGAACTTCCGAATCAACATCTTTGCTTGACGGTTTGTAGGTCGGCATTGAAATCGTAGGTTTCCATTCCGGAACCGGCTTCATTTTTGGCGAATCTGTCTTAGGCGAAGTGGCAGGCGTTTTCTTTTTGGCTGTGGTCTGCTTCTTTTTCTTCCAAAACGCCATAGTTTCTCCTTTCAAAAATATAAGTCTTAGTTGAACGGAAGCTCGTCCGGGCCCTCCATTTCGGCATACTTTTCTGCAAATTCATCTTCCTCGATGGTGACATACATATTTTTTAAATATGCCTTAACCCCCGATTTCTCGTTCTTCGTCCCTTCCTGGATTACCCAGTTGTAGGGGCGGATGGTCAAATCCACATTACGAATCTCAGCATAGTCCAGAGAGTCAATCGCCTCCTCGTCCAACTGCGTTTTCGTTCTTCTGGTAATCATGAACACCTTTGGCGGGATATTTTCAAAGCTTACCGCGACCTGGAGATAGTGCTTCGGCTCATCGCCCTCATCCTTCGGGGTGAGAACACGGATGTTCCACCCCTCCTCAGCCAATCTCTGAGCCAGTTCCGGGTCGTCAATCACAACACAGAAATTGCGGCTCCCAGCTCTGTTATACTTTCCCTCTTTACCGGAAAAGTTCCGGAAGATGATACGGGCATTCTCCATGATGATATTGTCGTTTACTCTTTTAGACATAATCGTTCTCCTTTTCTTTTAAAATGGTAAATATTCTTCATCGGGATCGTCTTCCGGCGGATTCATGGAATGGCTCATAATCACATCCGAAATATCGTACCCAAGGTTGCAATCCATATGGAATTTGTCATTATGGAAATTCGGACAGTCAAAGCACGTCGCGTATTTCATTTCCCCGCAAGGCGGCATCCACGGCGGAACCTCAGAATCAACATCGGCATCGTTGGCGCCAAGCTCCTTAATATACGGGTCCTCTGAAACGAACCACTCAAAATCGCCATACTCTGAAATAGTCTTAACTGCATCATCAACCAGCTTGTCATAATAGCTACGGTCGATATCATCTTGCTTATCCAGCTCCCGAACCATTTCCGATTCCAGCCACCTGTATCCTTTTGAACCGGTAGCGGCATAGTATTTTCCATCTTTCTCCCGCATCAGGAGTCCGCCGCCGCATCCGTCCTTGATAGGGCAAAACTGTCCAATTTTTCCGATGAAACGATAATTGTGTCCCTCCTCAATCTGTGGACGAAGTTCATCGCAGGTCGCTTCAAAAGTTGTATCCGAAAGAAGCCCCTTTTTGTAATCGCTCTCAGCTTTAGAGAATGTTTTCTCATACTCGGATACATCCGGCAGCCCTTCGTTCATATCCAAATATAAAGCGCTACTTACAGATTTGGTCTCGCACATATCCTCGAAAGCAATATCTTCTCCACTGAAAAGCTTCTTAAACACATAGGGAACCGCAAACTGGGTACCAGTAGCCGTCCATTCTCCAGCGTGCTTACCATCCTTGTACTTGGCAATATAGACCGCATCATTCACCAAGCACATCCGGTCGTATGTAGCCTCATGCTCAAATGTGTACCCATATCGTTTACCGTAATCCATAACAAACTGGATAATCTCCGGTGTGGCGTCTGGAATCTTGATAGAATCTGTCTTGATATGGGCAACAGTAAAGCCCCGTTCCTGCACCTCATGTTTGAGGTTAATCATGAACAGAGCTCCTCGCTTGGCTACAATATTGTCCTTGTTTCTCGGATCGCGGAATGCGTTCTCGAAGGAGGCGGAAGTGAGACCATACACAGAATTGATTGCTGTCTTCAGAGCATCGGCAAGCTGCTTGGATGTCATTTCACCGTCAATTACTTTCTGAATATACGGCGTGAGCTTTCCATCCAACATCGTATTGACGATATCCCATGCTTCGTGTTTGATGCTTACACGTCCCTCGACAATATCTCGGAATGCCGTTGTGAACTTCACCCCGAACAGGACTTCTGCGATTGCGCTGTGCGGATGCATCGAGGAAACATCCAGCAACGCGACATTCCCATACATTCCCGGTTCGGCATAGACATACCCACCTTCGCCGACTTCTTCGTCGCGGTAAGTGGATTTTCCATTTTGGAACTTGTAACCAGGAAAATAGGGAAGAAGACTGCCCGCTTCGCCGTGGGTTCGTTCCATCATCTCCGGACACGCTTCTGCAAGGAATGAATAGGTTTCCTCGTCCAAATCATGTACCGGCTCTGCCAGATTACGGTAGTGAAACTGGTCCTGCGGCTTCCGGTTGTTTCCAAATATAATTCTGGTAGTCAAGCTGTTCGTTGTGTCGTTGACAGTCATGTCTGCCAAGTCCGCCAGAATCTGCCTTGCGGTCCAGTCCGCTTTCAAATAAACAAAGGATGCCTCGGTAGCGATTACATCGTTATCACAGTATTCAGCAACCTTGGTCCAGAGTTCTTCCGGTACAGGCTGGTCCCACGGTAAACCAAGCTCCTGATGATGGGTTCCCGCTTTGATGATTTTAATTTCGTCATCGGAAAAACCTTTTTTTTTCAGCTCTTTTTCCGTGACATTCCCCATTTCGATTTCCAGCTTTTTCAGGCTTTTCTTGTTCCCGGCAGAAGCGAAGTCATAAACGTCCGTATAACTGACATTGTAGGCTTCTCCAAAGAAACAGTTTGCACTGCCATTGATGATCTTCTGGGACAGATTATAGAGCTGCTCATTGGAATATCCCATAAGCCGGGCATACAGAATATGATTGTCATACCGCCGGCAGTTAAAGCCAACCAAACGGAATCTCATTAAGTCCTCTATCTCGGACGGGGTCGGGTTAATCATCCGTACAACCGGCTTTCCCTCGCCCTCGATTTTCCAGTTTACAAGAAACAGGTTAGGGAAGACCTCAACGTCATAAAATATCAGCTTCGCACTCTCATTTTTCACGGCTGTGGACGTGTCGGCGGATTTGAACTGCATCTTGTTTACCAACTTGATACAGTAATCAGCCTGATGAGAACTGTTCGCTGCGAATGCCAATACCGCATTCCGCATATCCGTGACATCATATTTCAAGTCACTGGAATATGCATCCTCCAGTATTTTGTAAATAAAGTCGATACTGGGCTTAGTACCCGGATGAATCTCTTTATTGAGATTACGTTTTATCAGTGTTCTAAGCCCTTTCTCGCTTTGAACTGCTTCAAAATTTACCATTTTGTTTTCTCCTTTCAGCGGTAAACCAGAGCTAATTGTCGCGATAGGCAGGTTGTTGCATTTCGACAGTTTCCGTCTTAATGAACTGTTGCCCGTGAACACCTTAACTTCTATGTGGTCGTCATAAATGCGGCTCAGCCTTGCCGGATCTCCCGTATAAATATAATGCAGATGCACTCCACATCCGCTTTTACTAAGTTCCGCATAAGTCGGCGGCCATTTACTTGCTTCTTCTACATTTCTTTCAAAAGATTTATTTCCCTCCTCGTCTGGGATATCGAAATCAATTACGATGTGGTTTTCGGGAACCTTGACATAGTGCAATTGTGAAGTATCCAAAGAGGCCAGGGTCGTTTTGACATTCGCCCACTTTTTTCCAGGCGTACCGGCATCCGTTCCGTATTGGGCCGGGTAGGTTTCACATTCCTTGTCGAAAACGGATTCCTGCTCTTTGAACTCAATGGATGTTGGTTTTGTTTCCACAATTTCACCTACCGGATTTTTTTCGGCTTCAAATTTCTCAGTCCGAAATCCGGAATAGTAACTGCGAACCCGCGAACCATCTTCAAGATTGAACCGTTCCTTGTAGTCCCGAAAATAGTTTTTCAATTCCTCCTTAAAGATTCTTTGGGAGAATGGAAAAGACACCTTTGCTTCGTCGCAGTAGGTCTTGTACATCTCCCATGCCGCTTTCATCGTTGTCCCATCCTCTTTTTTGAACACGTGGTACGAATCAACAATGAAGTTATAGAAATCGTTGGATGCCCCAAGCATGGCAATCGGAATATAATCGTCATACATACCTGGAGCAGATAAATATACTTCTTGACAGTGATGTGCAATCGCCCCCAGTTCAAACCCAACCTGTTTCACAATATCTTTGTAATCATTCGGATTCAGTTTGTTGCCTGTTGGTGAAACGTCTATCAATCGCCGAATCAAACCGGATTTCGCATCCGTAATCTTCACCGGCTTATTTGTTCCCATAAAGAGAAAACACTTAAACCGGTTGGAGTAGGTCGATTTAAACTTTTCGTTCACCGTCATAAGTTCATGAGAAACCAGACTGTTAAGTCTTGTGTTATCTTCAATTCTGGATAGGTCGCCGTCATGCTGAATCGCCACAAGGGGGTTACTTTTAAACGCTTCCAACGCAAAAGAATTACTGGATGAGCCCAGTGCTTTTGCATCGAATACCGAGTAATACCCTTCAAAAAGCTGCTGGATGATGTTTAGCACTGTAGATTTACCCGTTCCTGCGGCTCCATATAACACCATGAATTTCTGCAACCGTTTGGATTCTCCAGACACAATCGAACCAATCGCCCATTCAATCTTTTGACGTTCTTCCTCAGAATATAAAGTTGACATCAGCTTTTCATAGGCAGACAAATCGCCAGCTTCAAGCGGATAATTCAGCTTTTTACTGGCGTAATCTTTTTTATTGGTCTCTGTGTTGGAAAATATAAGTTTTTCATCCAGCATATGAAATGAGTCCCGCATCTGCTTTTGGCAATACTTGTGCCAGGAATCAATCATACCTGATTCTGCATCCCACATATGCAGGACTTTTATATCGGAGTCAAAGCGCCGGCGGTTTTCTTCTGCGTATCTATCCAGTTCGCGGTCAATGAGCTGCAAAGCATCCTGCTCGTCCGTAGACCATAAACCACGTTCCTCAATCCAGATAGCGTAGAAGTCACCACCTCGAATCATCAGATCGGAGCTTTTTTTAATAATGAACTTCGGATAGATTTCTATTACACCACGCTTTGTACTACGTGTTGAAATCATCAAAAAGTCGATCATCGCATTTTTTACTCTCCTTCCGAGCGCTTTAATTCCTCAATCTCATTCCTGAGTTCCTTTATTTTTTTGTTCTGTTCCCGACGGTCCAATTCCGTCATAACTACATAAGCGGTCATAGTGCAGGCCCAAAGTCCGACATTGCGGTTGAACCTGCTCTGATGCTTAAGAGTGACACGGATTCCCTTGATTGCCGTTTCCGATGACCGTAAACTTCCAAAAATATAACCAAGCATTTCGCACATCAGCCTTTTCCTCCTTTCATGCCTTTGATAAAACTTTTAGCGGTTTCAAACCGCCAGTCGTCTTTGCCGCCATAGGTAAATATAAATTCAGCGCCATTGGTCTGCCGGACTCGGATGCTGTTTTTACCGTTTGGAAACCATGTGGCAGCATTCTCACCCGCATAAAGCGGAAAATATAGTTCAAACCATTTATATACTTCGTTGTGAGTCATACGAAACCTCCAAAACTATACGATTTCGTCTAAGTACCAGCACATCTGATACCAGATTTCTACCGTTCTCAAATCCCGTCGGCAGTGTTCCACCGTAAACAGGCCACCCTCCCCATTTCGCTTGTATCTTCGGTCTAAGAATCTCTGAATAATCTCGTCTGCATAATCCTCATCGAATCTTGCATCTGTCATTTTCCGTAAACCGAGATTCTCAATCATACCCCAGAACCATTGTCCGGTCCGATTCCCGATATCCGGGTCGTCCATAATATGTTCTTCACAACGAATAGCGAGAGCAATCATCATTTCTAAAACGCTGCAAGGGCTATTATCCAAGTAGCTTGAAATCATGGCGTTTTCGTATGAATTCTCGTAGCCAAACCGGTACCGGAGATCTATCCCATCTTCTTCTCGGTTTCCATCCATTTCAATCGTGTAATTAAAATCCACGTTATGGAGGAACCGTAAAAGTTTCTGATAGGACAGACCTCTGGTATACCGGCGGTTGCATACGAGCTGACACATCCAATCGAAGTATTCGCTATTCAGCTCGCTCCTTGTCATCATACCTCCGTCTGATGCGGCCTCTGCTTAATAACGTCCGAATAAGTCCTCTGATCCAGAAGAATTTCGTAGTCGCATTTCAGCCTGTCATTTCTGACAAAGACTGAATCGTCTTCAAACTCCCCGAAGTGGGTCAAAGATTCCAGACCTACAACATTATCCGCATCTTCTACTTTTTCATCGTCTTCATCTGCCAGAATCTGGTCCGCATAGTAACTAAGGCTGATTCGCTCATAATCCTCAAACTCGCCAAATTCTTCCGGTGAGATTACATAGGGTTTCATCTCCATCGCTTCCTGCTCCTCTTTTTTCTCTCCGGCGCTTGCATTTGAGTAGTTGGTATATCCTTCGCGTTCCAATCTCGCAGCGTATTCGGAAATATCCGGTTTTTCTTCCGGCTTACCGATCTTTGCCGTCTGCGGCTCAGGGGCTGTAATCTCAACATCCGCAGCCGATTCCCGTCTGGAGAATATCTCCTTTACCGAATCAATTTCCTCCTGGGCAATCTGCTCATATTTTTTCTTGGTGTATTGCCAGGTCGCTACGGAACCAACAACCGCGCCTAAAACAAACATCACAAAACCCGTTGCTTTACGCATCTTCCTCATCCTCCTCGTTCTTGATTGTCATTACCGTAAGCGCTAATCCTCCGAAGAGTAAGGATACGCTCAGCAAGATACCTCCGGTAATATGTCTTTTTCTTTTTGTATCCAGCACATAATCGAGCATGGATATCAGGTTCCCGATTCCATCCATGATTATTGCTCCTTTCCGCCGGATAAAACGGCAAGACCGCCGACAAAACAGATTCCGGCCATAGCAGCCAGCGTGTAAGATACCAATGTTAAAAAGCTATTCATATGTCAATCTCCTTTCATTCATAACGTGAAAAATAATGGTGTTCTACCTGGAACATAGGAACGCCGTAATCGCTGTAACAGCCAGCGGTGAAGAATATAACGTCGTAGTTTGTCCGAACTTCCAGTTCTTCTTTGACAAGCTGACAGATATCATCCCGCACTTCACAGCGGTCTACACGTCCGTTCCACATTGAGGAAAACTGATATGGCTGATAGATAACCTCGTAAGCCGTATCGGGAAAATACTCCGAATCCATGCGGTTGAGTATGGTGTCGATTACCAACCGCTTTCCTTTTTCACATTCTCCTTCGGCCTCTGCCATCGTTACCAATGCTATCAGCGAAATATCCTCCTCGGATAAAAGTTCTTCCTTTACAATTTCTTCCGTACTTGACTCTGAAATTTCCTCTATCGGAATATAAGTAACCACCGGCATAGATACCGGAATGATTTCTATTGCCTGTGAATCAGCAGAGATTTCACTTCCGGCAGAGTGCGTAGTGATTGAAAATATCAGAATCACGCACAAAGAAAAAGCTGAAGCTATTGCAGTTATTTTTTTCATGTACGTCTCCTTAAAAATATCCGGCTGCCCTCTGCCAGTCTTTTGAACCGAACCAAGGGTAGTCTATCATATCCCGATAGGGATTTCCTGAGCCAACACTATCCAATCCATTTGTTAGTCACATCAGTTCCCAGATGTTTCCGTCCACATTGAAATCCAAAAGAATGGCCGGCTCAAAACCATTCACAAAATCGGAATAACTCAGATTGTCCGCATACAACCCGAAGTCAACATAGTTGTCGCCGATAGGATGCTCTACATCATAAACCCATCCAACAACCTGACCAGCTTTTGTCGGAGGCAGCCCCAGTAGGTCATAAACATCGTTCAGGAAAAGACGTTTTTTTGCCCTGAGCACATCATTGGCATACTTCTCCTGCGCTTTCAGGAACATCAGATTGTATTCGTTGTTGTTATCCCAGTGAGGATTTCGGACGCTGTTCCCGTCTTCGTCCATCGTGTACTCCTCGAAGAATCGAGCGTATCCGCTTACATCAGACGGATTGACGACGAAAGCGGTCTTCTTCACTTTCTTTTCTTTGCCGGTTTCCTCATCGATAACGGTTTCGCTTACCTTTTCTGCTTTGATGTTGTATTTAAGCTCCCGGTCAATCTCCTTGCCGAAACGCTCGATAACCCGTTTCCGATATTCCTTGAAACTCTTGTCCACGGTTGCATAAGCCGCTGCCAGTGCCACATTCCTTTTCTGAAGAATATTGTTCGATGCTAAAATGCTGGTGATAGATAACGCGCCAAGAGCCACAGCGGGAGCATACAGCTTGGCAAGTTTAACTCCGGTCTGAAGATAAACAACAGACAGGTCTTTCTTGGAATCCTCAATGGAGTAGTCTTCGCCCGCCTTGGTGACTCCCTTTTCTGTCGCATCGTGAATCTCGTCCACATCGTTCTTCGTCTTGTCGATGATTTTTCCGACCTTCGTTGTTGCCCGGCACGCCATAACCGTACTCGCTACCGTTCCGACGATACCTGCCACAATGAGAATCTCCGGACTGTGCTTTTTCAACTGAAAGCCGACTTTATTGAAAGTTCCGCTTACCTTCGTCATGATTTCTTCTTTTTTCATGGTTAATTGTTCTCCTTTTCCAAATTTTTGAGATGGTCAATAAGATGCTGCGTATACCACATGATTTTCTCCAAATCCTGGATTCCGTTCTTTTTCTTCCAACGGCACGCATATTTGATGATGTTACCGGTATCCACCGCTTCAATACCCTTGAGGTCGAACGTAAAAGCTTCTATTGCCTCGATTACTTCCAACCCGGTTTCTGACTGGTAGTGATCGGGATGGGATACCATTTTGTCCCTTGATTCATACATGGCAAATCCCTCCCTAATTCAGCGGAAGCGCTTTAGGCAGCTTAAGAATATAACCGTCTCTTACCCGAACGGGCTTGCATCCGCTGATATCTGTCCAGCCGTACTTATTCACGGCATAGTTGTTTGTTGATACATCAGCCAAATCATATAAGTCGCCAACGCTGACAACCCCATACTGACTGATAATATCATTCATGGCATCAAGAACTGATTCTGCATCTCCGCGGGTTTCAAATATAATGTCGTCGTAATCATACCCGCCCCTCGTTCCTGCTGAACGATAATCCCTCCTTCGGTCAGAATCCCGGTCATAGAATTTTCCGTAAGACACCTTGGACGCGGTCGAGTTTTTCTTGGTGCGTCCCGTTTCACCGTAAAGAATCATGTCAATTCCGTTCGTCACAATATCCGAGATGGCTTTCTTTACTGCCGGTACCAGAACCTCCATAATGATATAGGATTTGACATTTCCCACATCCTCGGAAATAAAGACATCAGCAAACTTCTGCATTTCACCTTTCTTTTTTGACTTAGCAGAGCCTGTGATTACTTTCCCTACCTTTTTCTCAGGTAAAGCATCGGATTCTCGCTGTTCTTCTTTGGATTTATGAGAATTCGGCTTATATTCCTCCATTTACTTTCTCCTTTCGCCAGCCGCAATCAACTTCCCAGGTAATGTAATTCTCGTATTAGGAAGTCTGTTGTGCTGTTTTTTAAATTGATACACAAGATTACTCCTTGCTTTTTTCTCAGACACGGCATAGGTGGTCGATTTCCAACGATGTGCGACACAGTTTTCAAACTCTATAACCGGTCCGTCATATGCATACTGGTTCATAAAAACACCTCCTGCAAAAAGGAAAAGGGAAAGCACATTGTTTCAGGTACTCTCCCTCGTCCGAACCCTGTTTTCCAATCAATCCTTATTCCGGATCTTCAATTTTTTCTTCGCTTACGATAGTTGCTTCCTCGAAGTCCTCGAAATCATCCTGCTCAACCATCTGCTTGTTCAGCTTACGGGCCTTGATACGGGCTATCGTCGGGTCGATGATGTACTTACCAGCCACATAGCCGGCGATAAACACCAATCCGAAAACAGCCGCGGTCTTAAAGCCGCCAGCCGAACTTGCCTTTACGATTTCTTCAGTAGTGGTTTCCATAACCTCTTCGTTCGTCATAATTTCATTAGCTTCCATTTTTTGTTTCTCCTTTCATAGTTAGAAAAATAGGTGGTTCTTCCATTAAAGCCATTGTTTTTTTCGCGCATTAACCGTTGCTGAAATCGTATCTCGGAGCGATGTGGTATTCGATTACAAGACAAGGCGTTCCGTCATCAGCTAATTGAGAACTGAACGATACATCAATATACCCTTGGTCGATGTTCCAGCCGAGCTCATCTCCGATGGAAGTCCCGTTCAAACCGATTTCGTAATAGAACTCGTTCAGGGAAATATACATCTCGTCCCGCATCCGTAAGTTAAGCTCATTGACAGCTTTCTTTATCTTCTCGATATCGGATTTGAAATATCTCCCAGACACAGTATCGAAGCAAAGAGTGTTTCCACGCTCAAGAATAACCACCTCACGATTGCTTACCGGATTCTTCTCGATTTTATCCTTGGCAACCGCGTCACGGATACCCTGTTCTTTTTTCTCCCCGATGGTTTCCACCACTTTTTCCTGATACTCTTTCAAAGCCGATTCTGAAAGTGTGTAAGCCGTAGCAAGCGCCGCTCTGCGCCGTATATTTACTGAACTGGCTCCAATTAAACAGGCTATCGAAACAGTTCCTGTCACAGCCGCCGGAATATAACAAGCCCACGTAGCCTGAATAGTTTCTTTCGGCGTAAGTTCATTTACCTCCAGCTCACCCTTCTTTTCTTCAATGAGAATTAGAGCCTTTGGTGTAGCCCGAACCGCCATCACGGTTGTTGTAATCATCCCGGCAATTCCGATACCGGTTAGAATTTCCGGACTGTGTTTTTTCACGGCAGTTCGCATGTTTCGGATAGCTGCCGCTATTGTTTTTTTGTCCATTGATGTTCTCCTTTCGAATCTGGTCGCACATAAGCGCATCCCCTTTCAAAAAAATAAAACCGCCCACAAGGGGCGGCGATTATTTAACCAACCAGAACTCCGGACGAACCCCGTAAGAGTACGAAGCGTAGTTGCAGGACGTATTGCCATTGCCGCTCACATAGGCGAAAAAAGCCGAAGAAACATTCCTCTTAGCAGCATTGCGAAGCCACCACCACCACCAGTCGTCCTCAAAATCACAGACTCTGTTTCCGCGCCGCTTCATAAGCTCGAACTGCTCATCGTTATCCGGCTCAAAGTTTTCGTAAAAATCGTCATGACCGAAAATCTCTCCGTATGTAGGAAGCGTAATCTCACGAATTCTGGTTCTCAGCTTTTCCGGAAATGCCGGAAAAACCGTTTCGCGGAGCCACCTGCACATATCCGATTTATCGAAACCGCCCTCATTGGTGTTGGTCTCATTCATCGGATGCCGGGCGATAACGTCGTCAAACAGGAAAAGAATTCCCTTGTCTGTCACTCTCTGAGCTGTGGCCGTAAACTTTCCGAAGCCGCTCAGCCTCACCGTAATCTGATCTCCTACGCAAATTTCGTTTGTTTTGAACTGCACCTTTCTTGCTACCTTCATGATTTTTTCTCCTTTCATTTCTTGACTAATTATTCCAAACATCTCGTGTAATTTCCAAGATGTCCGTTGCTATTTCATAGGCAACACTAAATATCTGCCTGTCTCTTTTATCAGCATGGTCCTTTGCGGAAAACTCTTGTGTTTTTGTTGCAAAGTCCGACACAATATCAATTGGGTCTTGTTCCGGGTTCTTACGAATGCGATTCAAGAGTTCGTTTCCGGCCCATCGTTGATAACTAACTTCCTTGAACCAATGCTTATCCCAACTTCGCTGTGGTTCTATAAAATCGAGAATATAATCTTCGATAATCAAAATAATCTGTTCATGCTTAGTCACGGCTCTCTCCTTAGAACAGAAAAGAAGAGTCCCTGTTAGGACTCCTCAATTTCGTCATCTCTTTTGGCAAGTGCTTCGTTTACCTTTTCTTCGATTTTTTCATCCATCTTCTGCTCGTTGACCCAATCGGTTACAAGCGTTGCCGCCACTCCGATCACAGTCGCTGCCAGACCAAGAACTTTAATCAATTTACTTTTAGTTGTCATAAAGCGATTACCTCCTTTTCATAATAGAACTTGCAATTTTTGCGAACTACTCAAATTTGTTAAGTGCCATCGTATCGATAGTGATGCATTCCAGACCGTCTTCCAGAACCGTTTTCTGATTGTCGAAATCCAACCAATAGCATCCCATTTCTTCAACCATGTAGCTTATATCCCATCCTATTTCATCGCCTTTGTCTATTCCATCAACACCAAGAAACGACAAATATTCATTCAAGGAACAGTCACCCCTTAATGCGAGGTTTCGATTTACATGGTATTGAGCATTTAGTACAGCCGCCATCGTTGTGGTAAAATATTTCCTTGATGCGAGGTCATAGAAAAGTAACTGCTCGCTCTCAGGGTCCATATCCATGTTATAAACCTGATAGCCCCAATCCTCTGAAGCAACTTTTGCATCTTTAGCCATTTCAGCATGGATTTTGTTATCCGCATCTTCACCATAGACTTTTTTGGCTGCCTGCCGGTATTGTTTGTAGGATTCGTTAAGCATGGCGTATGCGCTCGTTAAAGCCGCCTGATTGCGCTTGTCCATCACACCAATACCAACGATGCAAGTAACGGTGCCAACACCTATCAAGACCGACGGAATATAACATTGCCAAGTCGTCTGTACAAGTTCCATAGGTGTGAGCTTATCTGTTTCCAGTTCATCTTTCTTGGCTTTAATAAGCCGTAACGCTTTAGGTGTTGCCCGTACTGCCGTTACAGCCGTACCAACAACACCGACGATTCCTAAAGCGGTTAGGATTGTTGGGGATGATCGTCGCAACCCCGTTGTAAATTTGCCCATATGTTTTCTCCTTTCAAATATAAAATCTCATTTTGGAATGACGGCATTCGGATTTAACACCACAATAGAATCACAATCCCAGCCATACAACTCAAAATGTAAGTCCCCAGAAGCTATATCCGCATATTCATCCCCGTACCAGCAGAGTTCAATGGCATCAATTCCAAGACGAACACACTTTTCAAAATCGATAAGATAACAAGAACTAACTCTCGAATTCTTGATACAGGGAAGTCTACTAAGTTGTGACAGTGTGCTAATAATCGCGATTTTACTTTCATCCTTCATGACAAATTCGAAAGAACAATCTTCATTACATTCTCTAAATTCTTCTATGGCACACCAATTCTTCCAACCAAAAGAAGCGTTTTTTCTCGACGCCCAAAGACCACCTTTTGGTTTTACCCAACAACGTTCGTTTTTAATTGGAAAATTTAAAAGAGGATTAAACTGTGTTGCCCCATAATGAATATAAATTTGCCTATTCATAAATTTTTCTCCTTTCATTTTGGCAAAAATAAAAGAGCCGTTGCCGACTCCAAATCTAAGAGAAGCAGATAAGATTCGAACTTATAACTTCCACGGATGTGTGGCGCTCTACCAATTGAGCTACTGTCTCTCCATAATATAATTTGTAAATTTCGCGTAAAAAGAAAAAGAGCCGTTGTATCAGCGGCCCAATTTTCCCTAGTTCAAACCAATCTTTTTCAGAATCTTCACGAGTTCTTCCTTTTCCAGTTCAGCATCTACATCCAAATGAACATGCGTCTTACCATCGGTAATCGTGGTTTTTATTTCATTAAGCTGAATATCAATATCATATCCGAGCTTTTTTCGTAATACCATCTTTACCAGTTTTGAAATCATATTCGTTGTGAATTTAGACACGATCTTCATTTCGTCCATACTCCTTTTACTCCTTTCAAAATCTGTTGATTTTTCCATAAAAGGAGCTGTAATTTTAGCGTCTAAATATCACGTCTGTCAAAGACTGTTTCCCATCGTTCTCTCGCAATTGGCTTCATCTTCAACGCCCACATAATCTGCCGGACGGTAACAGTGGGGTAGAGACCACCTTTACATTCTCCAGCTCGTTCGTCAAAGTATTTCTTGAATCCTGGATGCAAATATAAATCATCTGTCAGCCAGGGGTCAACCTCGCTCCACCATGTACTCTTTGTTTCAGAATTATATCGCTGCTGAATAACAGCCAATCCTTTATCATTTATTTGAAAGAGGGTGCAACTGTTGTAAACCGGATGTTCACAAATATAAAGTTTGCCATACATAGAAAGATAAATAGTCGGCTTTTTGTAATGATATCTCATGTCAGCCTCCTAAAAGCAAAAAGAAAGAGCCCTCGTCAGGACTCCCTCTTGTGTTGATAATTCTTTAATCGTCAAATAGTTTACATGACGTTTTGCAATGCGGATACGGACCTTCACAGGCTCTGCATCCCGCCGGCGGAATATCGCCTCCATAACTCTTATGTACGCTTGATGTCCATTCTACTTCTTCGTCATCTTCGTACTCATACTCCATTTCATCTACTTCCCATCCGCATGATGGGCAGGCGTAAATATCACATCCGCCGTTTGGATCTTCTCTGCGGTCCATTACAGCCCCACATTTGTTGCAAATCGCATACCCGTTATTCAGGTATTCTACCAATTCTATACCTTCGGGTCTGATGATTTTTTGGCTCATAAAGTCATTACCTCCTTGATAATCCGAAAGTAACAGCATTATTGTACGGTTACTTTCTATATTAAGTCAAGAGATAAAGAGCTCTTTTGCATCTCCTTTCCATAATAGGGACTGTAAAAATCACGCAGAAAAAACGAAAAGGACATGCTTTTCACACGTCCTCTCGTTCCGAAACTTTCAAATTCCTTATTTCTTTGTCGGTCTAAAACGGTTAAATAATCCTCTGAATGTTGTTGAGGTATATGTTCCGTTCTCCTCGAACTTAAATCCCCTGCGCATCCATACCGCATAGAACATCAACGGCAGCACCAACTCAGCCGCGGCTATACCCAGCTTGAAGTATCGATCTTTGACCTGCTCGGCTAACTGGTTCTTCTTGAATTCATCATCGTTTTTACGATTTTCCGATTTCTCCTCAAAGTCCAGTGCCGTTTTAGTCTCATCGACTCTCAGCTTGTACAGCGTTGCCAGATTTTCTGTCGCCGTTAAATGCTCTTTGCTCCCAAATTGCAGAGAAGATAATGCTTCGATTTCTGCTTTAATCTCCTCATCCAACAAGTTGCGAATTTCTTCCATTTTGTTTCTCCTTTCATCAGTTTTATCAGTTTCCATAAAAGGAACTGTTATTTCTGCGAAATATAACTTTTGAGGTTGACTTTAAGAATTATATACTTCTTGGATGCTACGACATCTACATCCTTGGACAGTTCCAGAAACATAAATGGTCCATCCGGGTCAGAGGTATCAATCCGTAAAGTGCCAAAATCCAAAGGTTTGGTTACAATTCTGGTTATAATCGAGCCAACCACGATACCGATTGCCAAGATAATTACAAGTTCCATAGAGTTCTCCTTTCAAAATGTTTTTCAGAATCTTCCACCCGGGATTTTTTCAGATATCAAAATACCACGTTTTTCCGTCACCTGCGTACTGAATTTCTAAGCTAGGATAAAAAGAAAGAGCCCCTGTTAGGACTCCTTCTTCGACGGAAGTATAAAAATGCGTAAACTACTATTACTCTCATGAAACACTTCAAATTGAAACTGGACAATATAATTTTTGTCATACTTTAAGCATTCGTTTTCTTTTTCCGGATTCCAGCAAACTCCTAAAGCTTCATATATCTGATTAAGATATATATAGCCTCGCGACTTTGCCAGATCATTAAGATGTCGTTCTTGCGCCCGTAAAAACAATAAATTAAAACCTCCGCCCTCGTTCCAATAAGGACTGTTCCTGTCAAATATAATTTCGTGCATATTAACACTCTCCTTTCATAAAAGGAACTGCTATTTCTGCGAACCCTCACCTTCATAGACGATTTTCTTCCTCAAATCGGACCACGCAATATATCGCTCTTTCCGGCAGACTGGGCAGAAGAATTTAATCACTTTGCCGCCGATGTCCTCCAAGTCCTGACTGTCAGCTTCCAACCGGCTTTGACAATTTGGGCAGTTGAACCGATAAACTTTTTTCACTGCAACATCTACAATCTTCATATCAGCCACGCTCCTTGTTCAACAACCAAAAGAAACGTCTGTACAAGTCGTAATAGACATCTTTGCAACAGGGAATATCTAATCTAGCTTTCAAACAGTCATAAGAGATTCCATTTGTTACCGCCTGCAAAATATAAGTTCCAAGCACTGCATCGGTTTCCTCAGCCACCAATTTCACCAATTCCATCCTGTCAGAGTAAAACGCCCTTGCCTCTGCACATCTCGCTGTCGGATCGCCAAGATGCTGTTGTCCTGAAAACAGAACCAAATCTGTCGGTCTTTTTGCCAGCCCGTCTAAAGCTAAATATGCTTTTTTCCAGATAGGATACTGGAGACAGAAATGCTTCAGCTCAT
>CAJUBE010000002.1 GCA_910584725.1 uncultured Lachnospiraceae bacterium
GAAAACAATTTGTTGAAAATGTATCCTTGACGACATGCAAATAATTCAGTAGAAGGGAAATTTTTCAGAAATGAGTCATAACACGCTAAAGTACTATCGAATTGCTGACATCTATATATCCGTTACCGGAAACGGGGCATATGTGGAGGCTCTTTGTAATTATTTCCGGACAGAAGAAGTCTCTGCCGCCTCAGAGCCCGTATTACTGTCAGTCATCGTTGAAAATGATCCGAAATCGGTTGCCATTGAAGCGGATTATTATTCTCTATCCGGCAAGATATCGTTTAATAATACGTCATACTGCGTACAGGAGGCAGGATATATTTACAGTGTCTCTCATTTATTTGATAATGCCAAACCGGTCGTAATGCGGATATGCTGCACACGGAAGAAAAACATACATAATTGGCTTCGTACTTTGATCAGTCCACACAGCGTTGGATTAGGCCGCATCGAAGATAAATTTGTGGATTCCGTTATGAATTATGCCTGCTTTTTATATATCTTCGCCGTCCTGCTATTGCGTCGGGACAAAATATTTGTGCACTGCGGAATTGTCGAAAAGGCAGATGCGGCATTTGTCATGTGCGGAACCGGTGGATGCGGAAAAACCAGTACACTTTTCAATATTCTTCAGAAGGGCGAGTACCGATATCTGGCTGAAGATTTTGGAATTCTCGGCAAAGATGGATACGCATATTATATGCCAAAAAAAATGGCAGTTTATCAGTCGGATGCGAAATATAAAAATCCGGATGTCTTAAAAGCGCTAAAAAAACTGCCGCTTACATACCGGCTTCACTGGAAACTTTTTGAACTGGTGAAACTGAATCCAAGGTACCGCTTTGTGCCGGAGGCTCTTTTCAGCGAAGCGCGTGTTGCCAAAAAGGCGCCTGTACACAAAATTGTTTACTTGTCCAGAGTCCGGCAGGATGCACCCATGAAAAGTTTAAGCATAAGTATAGATGAATTGTGTACCAAAATCAGACTGGCTTCCTTTCGAGAACTCCGACAGCTTAGTGAAATTCTGTTTAACATACGAGCTGTTGGAAATGCAGACACAAGAAAATGCTATCCAGAGCCGGCCAAGTTAGAAGAAGCCTATGAACAACTATTGAGGACCATACTTACAGACAAACCCATTGGCTTATTGGAAGTACCATTAAAAGCAGGTCCACGGGAGATTGCGAATTACATTATAAGCGATGCGGTTGATTAAAAGGATTGCAAAAAGGATGAAGAGCACTAATTTTTCTGACACAAAGAAAATCCCGGCGAAATTGGCCGACGAGTTGAAAAAGAGGAACCTTAGCAATTACAAAATTATCAATATTAATCCGGCGAAGGGTCGATATAATCTTCTGGCTGTGGTCGAAGACAGAACGCCTTTATTCATTAAATATAATGATCCCACTGGTGCTGGCTGGAATACCTTCTCAAAAGAGAAAGAAATTTATCACTTTATGGAAGGCGAAAAATTTATTCCCAAAGCCCTGCACAATGAAGAAATTCTGGCAACAGTGTATATTAAGGGTAGCTGCACACTTCGGGAATGGCTTTTAGATAACGACGATCCTCAGATGTTTTCCTGCTTAATTAGGAATATCGTTAGGCAATATCAATTATTTCTGCGAAAATTGAATGACTATTCCGGGAAAGAGCTAAGAACACTTCATGCCGATAAGGAGCTGAATGTCTTTCTGGGGAAACTGCTGACAAGCGGACCATATGGCAGTAAAATTCATAAAATGGAAAAGATTCGCAACAAATGTTTTCACTATTTTCTAAGGAAAAAATATGCTTCGCGAATCAAATTAAGCGAAAACACCTGTGTCATTCACGGAGATTTTCACTTAAACAATATTTTAGTTGCCGAAGGAAAAACCTATGTAATAGATCTCGAAAATATAATTCGCGGAAATGCGGCAATAGAACTCGCCTACTGGTATGTACAGGTATGGGTTCTAGTTTGTAATAACAAAAATCTGCTTCCTATTCTGGAAGAAGAAGTCAAAAGTATCTTTGATATGGAGCTGTTTGATGAAAAGGAATTTCGAATGACAGTCCGGCTATATCAACTGGCAATCCTGTTAAACCGGCGATTTCACAGACACGAAAAGAGGGCCGGATCGAAAACTATTATAAGCAAATGGCTCGAATTAAACTCTCCTGCCGCATTCTATTAAGACTCGGTTGACAGCATCTACATATATTCAGGCACCGTCAACCGAGTCTTTTTTTGCATATATACCGCACACCTCTTTCACAACAAATTGAGGTGAGTTGTTGATACATATATAGATACGCCCGATATATTCTCCCATCAGTCCCATATTCACTAAAATCAATCCGCCTATTACTAGCACAATGCAGGTCAACGAGCTCCAGCCATATGGAATAATCGCTTCCAGCTCCGGTATGAATAATTTTCTTACGATTATTATAATCGCATACGCGAACCCAAGAAACGCAATAAAGAATCCGATGTAGGTACTGATTTCAAGCGGTTTCACCGAAAATGCCGTAAAACCGTTTAGCCACAGTGAAACCAGCTTTTTCAGATTATAGCCTGATTTCCCGTCCAACCTGTCGCTGTGCCGCACTGTAACATAGCCGATATTTCGGGTAGTTCTTAGAACCAGTCCGCCCAAATAAGGATAACAGTTTTTATACCTTATCATCTCGTCAATAATAAACTTACGTGCTACAAAAAAACTGCCTGTATAATATCCCCGCACATCAAACATGTGATCGGACATACGTCTTGCAAAATCAGAGCCCCACCGTCTGAACATATTCTGATGCATCTCATCATACTTCGCGTAGACAACATCATATCCCTTTTCCAGTTCACGTATCAACTCAGGAACTTCGCCTGCCGGAGTCTGCCCGTCATCATCCAGCGAAACCACATAGTCTCCCGTACAATAATGATAACCCGCCAAAACTGCACTGTGCTGCCCGAAATTTCTTGCCAGATTCACGCCCAGAATATGCTGATCCTGTGCCGCATATTCTTTGATGACATCCCAAACATCATCTGGAGAACCATCGTTTACGAGAATAACCTCATAATCGTACTTTGCTTCCTTTTTGATCATTTCCCTAATTTCTTCAATCACGCTTCCCACCGTTTTTTGTGATCTATAACAGGGAATTACAAACGATAATTTCTTTTCCATTCGGCTATCACCTCGTACTGTCTACAAAAAATCCGTTGGTTTTTTATTCTCTAAAATAATACTTCGTTCCGGGACAACTACGTTTTCATCCGACAAATCATGCTGTACATAAGCATTCGCCCCAATCAGATTTCCATTTCCGACTGTAATCTTATCTTTTGTCGTCGCATTATTGCCAAAAAAATTTTCATTTGATACAGTAACATGACCGGCTACTGACGCTGAAATGGCAAAATAATTAAAGTCTCCGACTTTTGTATGATGCGCAATCATAGCCTTTGGATAAACAATATTTCCGTTTCCGATCTCAGCGTACATTCCGATATACGCCTGCTCAAAAATCAGATTACCTTCTCCCAGTTTATCCGTCTCCACGCAGGCCGTCTTATGTATATAATTTTCTATGCGGTAACCGCTGTTTTTTATCTCCGCAAATTTTTCCCTGCGCGCGGCATTCATTTTCGTATATCCGATACATAGATAGATGCCGATTTCTTTTTTATCTGAGTAACCTTTCAATACATCAAAAGAAATAATCGGTATCTTTACCGTTTCACCATGAATTTCAAACATTTTATATTGCTGCTCTGCTATATATTGCCTGTCTACGGTAAATCCTTCTATCTTTCTCCCTTCTTCCTCCAGAAGATAGAAAAGATTTTCCGCCAAATCTGTCGTTCCATAGATATAATAGCGCATACACCTTACTCCATAATTACAAACTTTTCAGTCAATTCTCTGATTCCAATTGCTCTTTTATACTTGTTCTCATATACATGATCCGCTTTGCCGTCCAGCAGATCCAGCCACCATATGACAATATTGTGTCCAAGCATATACTGAAAATATACAGAGCCGGAAATTCTGGCGTTAATTTCAAAAATATAATTCTTATGTTCATGCTTTCTTAGTTGAATATTGATGTATCCCCGCAATTCCATATAATCTGCTATCTTTTCTGCAATCTCGCGTATTCCCTCATCCTCCACAAGCTCCACAAACGAGGTATACCCGTGCTTTAACTTTCTTCTAAATATAATTGTCGAGGTATTCTTGCCATCTGCAAAGACTCCCACGGTATATTCTTCCGCATCCTCATCAATATACTCCTGAATAACGATATCCCGAAAATCTACTTTAAGCTCATGAATCTCTCTGAAAGTCTTTACCTTCTGTAAAAGTTTAGAACCGCAGGAATTTCTCAACTTGACAATATAAGTTTTTCCGTCCTCCACAAATTCTTCATACAAATAAGTTTTAGGCGCATTAACCTTTCCCCCTATTTTTTCCAACATCTGAACCGTATCAAACTTGTCCTGGAATATCTCTATCATATCAGGAGTATTAACCATTACTTTAATGTCGTTTTCCGCAAAAAGGGGCAAATTTTGAGAGATTACTTTTATTTCCACCTCGTTTACGGGAATCAAGTGTGTAATCTGATACTCTCTGCATTTGTCCAGCAAATTTTCGATGTATACCGGGTCGATCGCCGGAAGACTCTTCCAATAAGTAATAACCCTATCCATACCTACCGGATAATCATAGATATCGCAGCCGTATACCATATCCTCCGTTTCCTGTAAAATTTTGAGAATACCGTTTGCGACATCACCGCTGATTGCGGTCACCAAAATCCTTCTCATATAAAGTCTTCCTTCCTGCGCTCCAGAACGCCTTTAAGTTTCTTTAACCCCGCGTCATACTGATCGATCTGTCTGTAAAGCTCTGCTGTGTCTAGGGGAATCCTCTCAAACTGAACTTTTTTTCCAACCGTATCAACCATAGCATAGCCAAATCCATTGCCATCCCTCGGTTGTCCAAGCGACCCCGGATTGACAATCAGGGTATCCCCGACAAAGCGTTCCATTCTGCAATGTGTATGTCCCAAAATAACAATATCATACTTCTGATATATCTGCGGATCTTTAATCGCATCTTTCGGATACAATCTTCCCTCCAGGGAATCCTGCGGTGTCCCGTGAAAAATACCTATTCTGCAATCAGCATCGACAATAATACGCTCTGACTGACACGCTGCGATTCTGTCACACTCCTGCTTCGTAAATCTGCTTCTCACATCCGCATAAGAGTGCCCGTAATTCTTCACATAATCCGCTTCTTCTTCCGCTCCGTAAAACAGGCGCTGAAAATAGGCATCATGGTTACCTTTCAGCCAAATCAGATTGTCTGTCTGCGCCAGCCTCTGTATAATCTCATGCTGGTTATAATAATAGCCAAAAATATCGCCGCAAAAAACCAGATGATCGTATTCTTCCTGTCGAACGCGCTTCATAAAAGCGTCCAAAGCATAGGAATTGCCATGTAAATCAGAAAAAACGAGTAAACGCACAGGCTGCTCCCCTCTTACTCTTCCCCGTAAATCCAATCTATTGTATCATCCAGCATATAGCGGGGCTCATATCCCAATACCGCCTTTGCCTTTTCCCCTGATATTTCCCAGCGCTCCGCCTCCGCCGCGTCTTCTACACCGGCAAAGCGGATCTGTACGCCAGCTTTTGTGCGGGCGATACATTTTTCGGCAAGTTGCAGGTTGGAGATGCTCTCCCCGCCAATCAGGAACACACCCTCCGTATCCCTGACAAGCGACAGGCCGACCGCTTCCGCGACATCCCGCACATCCACATAATTCTGCACCCGTCCTCCTGCTCCGTAAAGCAGAATATCCTGTCCCTTACGGCATTGCTCCAGCATACGGTACAAAAAGATATTGTGCCGCATTCCTCTTCCAATCGGAGATGGAATGCGAAGCATCACCTTTTTCATTTCCAGCGCACCGACGTTCTTCACGATTTCCTCGCCCGTCAGCTTCGTAATATGATACAGCGTTTCCGGATGCGTGGGGTGTTCTTCAGTGATCGGTACATCGACCGGTTTCCCGATAACTGGCACACTGGACAGATAGATAAATTTATCCGCACCCAGTTGGTTCGCCAATTCCACCACCTGATATGTTCCCAAACAATTCGCTGTGATAGTTCCCCCGTCTCCGGGTACGCGAATATCCGCTGCCAGATGGATCACCACCTGACATTGCCCAATTACCCGTAATATCTTATTAACAAAGTCCTCATCACAGATATCCGCCTCGATAATCGTAAGCCGTTCCGACCGCATATCCAACTTTTTCGAGTTTGTCATCGCTATGACATCATACTCCTGCGCCAGCAAATGCTCCGTCACATAGGCGCCGATAAACCCTGCCGCACCGGTGACCAGAATTTTACTCATCCGTTTTCTCCAAGCATCTGTTCTCTCTCCTCGTAGTTCTTACCCACCTCATTGCCATTCTCATCAAAACGTTTTTCACCAATAATCTCCCAATCTGTACATTTCTGACAAATTGTGGGAAGCTCATCAAAGCGGTGCTCCATATGCTTTTTCACAAATGCCTCGTTTCTCTTCTGCCAGATTTCTTTGATCGTGTTTATATTCACATCGCCGCACTCATAATCCGCATTCACATCCATTACGCACAGTGCCGCTTTTCCATCCCATGTAATCGGCAGGATGCCCACCGCATTGCCGCACGCAATCCTCGGATCCGTCTTCTCAGGCGCTATTTCCTCACACTGTCCCGCCCATGAAATCAATCTACGAGTCGTTGTCCACGCCCCTCGTTTTCTCCAATACTGAATAATCTGATCAATCTCATGTTCATTCTCTTCCATCTCCATTACTTTTATCTCTATGATCGGTTCTTTCAATCCGCGCTCCTGCTTACGTTTTAAAATACGCTCAATATTGGCATAGGTAACATCCCTGTTCGCATTCACCCGGATTTTTTCGTATACTTCCTTTGAAAAACCGTCACAATCAATACTGATAAAACTGATTCCGGAATCCAACAGCATCTCTGCCATTTCTTCATCCAAAAGCGTTCCGTTTGTGTTCAGGCTGATATTTTTTAGTCCTTTTTTTACCGCATAATCGATC
This sequence comes from uncultured Lachnospiraceae bacterium, assembly GCA_910584725.1. GTDB lineage: Bacteria > Bacillota > Clostridia > Lachnospirales > Lachnospiraceae > UBA3282. Next base: position 7,140 of record CAJUBE010000002.1, read on the forward strand.
ATGTAGAAAAGCTTGAATTTCTGTAATAAAGGTTCTCCATAAAAATCAAGCCATATTCTTGTATATGGATTTTCCCGGGCAATCTCGTCTATTATTTTTTTATACAGCAAAATGTTCATCTGCCCTTTCGGTCTGGTCAGCTTATTGTTCGCACAGGTAGTACAGTTTAAGTTGCAGTAATTCCCCGGCTCAATAATGACATTTAACGGAAATTCCGATATCCTAAATTTCTTTTCTACTTCACTGATCTTTTCGTACATATCCCTTTTCTCTCCTTTTTCCGAAAACCCGGCCTTTTTTCACGCTCACTTATCTTCCATGTCTGATTCTACATTCAGCCTTTCTTTGACTACATATTGTGGCAGATGATTTAAATTCATAAAAATCCTGCCAACATACTCCCCCAATAATCCCAGCATAATCATAATCATCCCGCAGCAGAACAACATAACAGCTATCAAAGACGTATAGCCTGCCGCCACAGCCGGATTTAACAGCTTATGAATAATCGTGTAGATACCCCAGATAAAGCCGAGAACCGCCATACCAACTCCGACAATGCTGGCAATCCTCAGCGGAACCACGGAAAAGCCGGTAAATCCCTCCATCCACAGGCGAAGCAGCTTCGTTATCGTATAGCCGCTCTTCCCATAAATACGTTCGTGATGTTCTACCTCGATATCCGCTATATTTTTTGTAATCTGCATAAAATATCCGAATGTGTACGGCGACGGATTTGTATAATCTCTCAGCTTGTCCACCACAAACCTTCTTGTGACAAAAAAACTGCTGGTATGCACATCCTTCGGCGTTCCCATGACCCAGTCCGTCATCTTGCGATTGATATTACTTCCCCAAACCCGGAATCCGCTTTCCTTTTTATGGCGGAAATACGCATAAACAATATCATACCCTGTTTTCAATTTATCAATCATCCGCAGGATATCTTGTGCCTTGTGCTGTCCGTCGTCATCCATAAATACCACATACTCACCTGTTACATGTCCCAAGGCTGCCATTCGGGCAGACTGCTGCCCGAAATTTCTCGCAAGGGACAGACCGATTACATTCTCATGACATGCACAAATTTCCGTGATCACGCTCCAGACATTATCCTTTGAATAGTCATTGACCAAAATAATCTGACATTGATAACTCTTCTCCAGTATATCCAACACATTGTCCACAACAGCTTTAATTGATTTTTCAGAATTATAACATGGAATTACGACTGATACTTTCTCTGTTACCCCAACATTCTCCTTCATACGCCTACCATCACCCCCAATTGAATACAACAATTCCTGCGAGTATAACACAGGCGCCCGCTGCTCTTATTTTGCCGATCCGTTCCTTCAACACCAAATATCCTAACACCAACACAAAAATATAAGAAAATGTCCCCAATACAGCCGTATACTTATAAGGCACATAGCGCATGGCAATCATATTGATAAAAATGGTACTAAACATCAAACCGTATGCCATCATTACCTTTACATGCAGTATACGCCTGATACCTCTATCATCTCTATTTTTCCCCGCCTCTTTCTTCATCAGAAGCTGAGATACCGCCGCGATCAATCCGCTGCAAACATATAGAAAAACCGCAATCCATTTACTCATGATAATTTACCATTATTAATCCCACAAAAATGATTATGCTGCCTACAATGTTATAACCTGTGATCTCTTCCTGAAACACAACAGCCGACCACACCAGTCCCCAAAATACTACCGTTCCCTTGTTCAAATATGCATGCGCCAGATCAACCCTGCTTAAAATTGCCTGCCATGCCACAGCATAAATACCCAGCACAGCCACCGCTGCAAATAGTATCGCAAGCGTCTGAAAAGCAAGCAGTCCATTTTCCTGCCATGCAACTGACGCTAACTTCATCAAAACGGTATTTAACGAAAACACTATATTCATGACCTGCATAAGTAAAAATAGAATAATACTTTTTCTAGACATATTATTTCCGCACTTCTTAATTCTGCTTCTCATACACATAAATCGTATATGGCGAATCGTTGCCCGACCAGGCGCCCAGCAACCGAAAACTCATTTCATCTGCATTACTTATCTTCACGCGGGAAAAAATATACTTACCGCCCAACTGCGAAAACTTATCTGAATCTATATGGATATCCGCCTCGGACACATCCAGATCAGCCACAGGGGCGTAACTGACACCATTGACATACGCTCTGCTTCCGCTTCTGTCAAAAGAGTCTCTCTCTTTCTCATTTAATGCAAATTCTGGTTCCATCAGTTCTTTGAACTGCTGCTTATAACTTTGGGGATATACGGAAGAATATCCGTCCAACGTTGTAATCGTATTATAATTCAGAACCGCAGGATGCATTCCATAAGCAATAGAAGCCTCTCCTGCGTACCCAATTTCATCCTTTATCGTGTCAAACAGCTTTTCCGAATAGAACTCCCGGTATGTCAATGCCATACTGTCTTTCCCGGGAAGCGAGACCCCGATATATTGATCAACCCTGTTGCAAAAATTCATAGCAAGATGATTATAACTTGCGTACCCAGATGGGTATATCATAAAAATCAAAATCTGCAGACCAATCAACACATACGAAAGCTTTTTCCACCCCTTTTTTGCCAATCTGCATAACACGATGCAAAACAAAAAACTCCATAAAAACGGATTCAGCCAAAGCGCTCTGGCAAAAGAAAAATTGCGGAGTCTGGGAACAATCATACCAATTAGGCCTTTTAACGGTTCATAACCGTTAAAACCATACAGCAGGCAGTTTATCATGATCCACAACATAATCCAATTGGCCCGCTCCTTCACACTACACATTGCGTTGCCGCTTTTGATATAGTACAAATTAATCACAAGCAAACCTATGCAACACACTGGCAAAATAACATACTGATGCAGCGACCCTGAATGATACTGACTCTCTACAAAAACCTGAGCAGCCGTATATAGTGCCTGTTTCAATGACCAGTAATTTTGAGCAACGCCAAACTTAATGGACGTTTCATCCGACACCAGCATATAATAAAAAATACGATACTCTGTCAGAAGATATCCCGTTCCGAGCACCGCTACCGCAGCTAACATACGCCATGCCGGTTTCTTTTCAACAACCCAGTCCAACATAAAAAACACAAGCAGGAATCCACAGATAAATACGCCGAACGTTGCCATCCTCGACAGAACCGGGTAAAAAAGCAATGCAGCAAACAGACACTTCTTTTTCTCATAGTATAAATTAAAAAGTAATCCCATCAAAAGCGGAAGAGACGCAAACGCAAACCCTGACGTCGGAAATACGGGCATTAGCCCATAAATAAAACCGCACAAAACCACTATATTTTTATATTCGGAATACTGCTCTCCAAAAACACTTCTTGCCAAGTACACGCTGCCTGCAACTGCCAGCAATACCTTCAAAATATCGCCAATAACAAAAGCGTAGAAAGCCGGAAATATCATATACAGCCATGTATATGATAACATCTGTGACGGCATCATATTGCGCGATACACCACCAAGAAAAGGCACTGTTCCATCATGCGTCCAAAATAAGTGATGATCCTTTAACATCTTATACCATACAATGTTGGAATCTAAATTATCATGAACTTGAATATAAGTATCTTCCCCAAAAACAAAGATATAACATGCTGCGCTCAGCACATATAATGCTATAACAATATATCCCCAATTCTCCCTTATTTTCAAGTTCATTGGTTTTCCTTCTTTTCACTTAATTAAACTTAATTTTAACATAAAACAAAGGGCTATTCAACTGTTCTTTCCTCTCTGCTACCCTCTAGCATCCCACTCATTATCAACGCATACTTTTCAGCAAGCGTCGCATAATCGTACCTTTTTACCATCTTCATTCCGTTCCCGCTAAGCCACCCGCCAAGTTCGTCATTCTGCAGCACTGCCGCTATCGAATCTGCCAGCCGCTCTACATCCTTCTCCGGGCATAAAAGACCGTTTACCCCATCCTCTACTACCTGTGATATTCCACCGGAATCACTGGCAATCACCGGTAACCCTGACGCCATAGCCTCCAACATCACCAATCCCAGTCCCTCTTGATCTCCATCTTTGGCCGTAACAGACGGTGCCACAAAAACATCAGCGGATGCATAAATTTTTTTCAACTCATCATGCGTTTTCGATCCCCAAAAAACAGCATTTACGTTTAGCTCACGGGCCTGCTCCTGCAGCTCTTTTTTAAGTGTCCCCTCGCCGACTATCACAAGCATCGCATCTACTTTCGCCATAGCCGAAATCAGGTATGTGACTCCTTTCTTTTCTGCCAGCCTGCCAACAAACAATACTACCTTTTTTTCACCTTGTCCAAAATAGTTGGCACAAAAGTATTGTTTCCCAAAAGAAGAAACATTCACTCCCATTGATATGACATCAATCTGTGGAACATCTGTTAACTCTAAAATTCTCTTCCTTAAATAATCGGAAACTACCGTTACATGCCCAGCTCTATTCAGGCACCTGATTTTCAACCGTTTTACAATGCCTTTATTTAATGAGGTCACATCTCCACCGTGTCCTGTAACCACATAGGGCTTGTTGAAAAATGATTGCACAATCCCCTGTGGAATAATCCAATGAACATGTACTATATCAAAAGACGACAGCCGCCTGAACAGCTGATAATACAGCGCTATAAACAAGAACGGCACGAGAAGTACCCGTATTTTCTTCTCCCTTATCCTCGGCACAATAGCCCCCGGATAACAAAGGGTCTCCCACTTGTGAACAGGAAAATAGTGATACCGAATCACATTCATGCCTTCCAATGTTTCCTTTTCTTTTGCCCCCGGCGCATAAGGAACCATTATGGTTATATCAAACCATTCCGTCATATGTTTGCATAAATCAAGTACAAATCTTGGTTCTGTATCACCTTCCCATCTTGGAAACGTAGAGGCAGTCACCAAAAGTTTCTTTTTCGCCATCAAATGCCCCCCGATCACATCTTTCTGTCCGTGCTTCGTTGATCCGCCTCAGCCGTTATCTCATCTGGCATAACACTTCTATCATACTCAAGCTTGCGCACATGATACTGTACATCCTCCAATATTTTGCGGTTCGCTGCAATGGTATCTGCAAGTAATCCGATCACAAACGTAATAAAACCGATAATCAGCAATGTACATGCCAGAATCAAAGACTGCACATGCCCGTTCCCGGCGCCGCGGAAATAAAACCCGAGAAACCGAATCCCGATTCCCAAACCGATCAGCGACGGCAAAAGCGCCACAAGCGAAAAACAGTACAGCGGCTTGTACCACATAAAAGCACGGAGAATCGTCAGCATGGATTTTTTTACATATCCCCACATACTATGAAACAATCTGGAACTTCTAAGCTCCGGATTCGTTCTGATCGGAACGCTCATAATAGCCATTTTACTTCTGCCGGCCTGTACGATTGTCTCAAGCGTATAGGTATAGTCATTGACCACATTGAGACGCATCGCCGCCTCCCTGCTAAAAGCGCGGAACCCGCTGGGCGCATCCGGTATATTTGTGTGGGATGCCTTTCGCACCACCCAGCTTCCGAAATGCTGCAATTTCTTTTTGATCGGAGAAAAGTGTACCGTATCGTCAATGGGTCTCTCTCCGATCACCATTTCCGCCTTTCCATCCAGAATAGGACGCACAATGGTCTCGATATCTTCTCCGCAGTACTGGTTGTCCGCGTCGGTATTCACAATAATATCTGCCCCATGGCGCAAGCAAGCATCGATACCCGCCATAAACCCCTTGGCCAGCCCCTTGTTCTGTCTGAAATTGACTACATAGTGAACGCCCCAATTCTGCGCGACCTCCACGGTATTATCCCTGCTCCCGTCGTTGATGATTAAATATTCAATCTCATCAATACCGTCAATTTGTTTCGGCAGATCATTCAATGCAATCTCCAAAGTTTCCGCCTCGTTATAACATGGTATCTGAATGATTAATTTCATAAATAGCCTCACAATCTCTTCGCCTTTAATAGAACTAAAAATCACCTGTCATACACATTCCCCGTCTCATACATAGCATCCGCATCACTCGCATGCCCCGGCTGCATATACTCAATCATATGATCTTCCTCTCCTCCTTCGTAAAACAGGAATCGTCTCTCCCTCTGATCCCCCTCTTTCCAGTCAAAAATCTGGTCGCTCCCGGCCCCATTCAACAGTCTGACATAGGCTTCCTGCAGATCTTCGTAAGAAATCGGTGCGTCTGACACCGAAAAATCATGGTTCTCCTCCATGCCCTTTACAAAGAAAATCGGATTCTGCTGCTCGTGATAATCCCCTATGATATTGCTGTAACCATGATCGGCCATAACGATGATCACCGAATTATCATACACGCCCGCCTCCTTCAATTTATCCAGATATGCTTTCGTGATTGTCAGAGAAGCCTTTACATTATCCTCATAAGAGCCGTCCTCGGCGGCAATTTCCTCCACGTTTTCATTCAGATTAAAGGGCGGATGTCCTCCCGCAATGTGAATAAAGCGAAAACATTTCCGGTCAGTCAAATCAATCTCCGCGCTCTGCATCCTATCATAAAAGCTTTTATTTGTGCTGCTGTAAACAGTTTCTCCCTCCGGCGGAATCTTGATCCGGTTAAGATGGTTTAAGTTGACAAACATATAAGGTTTCAGGCAATACGGCGCATATCGAAATCCCGTCAGTTGCAGCTGCCACTTTATCATCATCAGTTTGCTGCCGACACCCCTCTTGCCGGGGATCACATTTTCAAACCGTTTCTTTCCCTCATCGTTGGCCAGAAGCTCCTGTTCATAAAGCCCGATCCGCCAGCCTTTCTGCTCTAAGTCTGAGAGCAGCAGCGAATCCGCATAGGCTCTCGCCTCATATTCGCGAAACTCCACCTCATTTTCAAACCATTCTCCCGACAAGATATAAGGAACAGAATTTCGGGTTGCCGGGTACACGCCCATCGTATTCCGATAATATGTGAAATCAGTGAAAATATTCTGATAATCCGGGTTCTCTTTCATGAGCGCATTCATCGCCCGGGCATCTACTGCATCCAGTATAAGAATGACCAGATTTTGATCCTCGGACATTTGAAACATGTTTTTTTCCGTCACCGTCAATCCAAGTTTTTTCTCAAACCCATGATTACTCAGCGCAAGCGTGAGAAGCGTCACACAAAACATCAGTGCCATACAGATACTTACGACTCTGACCATACTCTCAAAAAATCGATCCTTTGTCTTATGATAAACGATCGCAACTACAAGCGCAACCACAATCCATAAAACATAGGACTGCACATATTCCTTCCTGTAAAGGCTCCAGTCGATATTTGATCCGTCCAGTAACGGCAGACTGCCCGTCAAAAAATTCCCCTGAATATACAGGCTTAGGAAAACAACAAAATAAACCGCCAATCCAATCCGATATATCGTTTCGCTGCACCTTCTCAGAATGGCAAATCCTAAGATACTACAGCCACAGGCCGCAACGAAAACAAAAAGCATAATTGGTGCAAGCAGATATGCATCAAACCAAAATTCGTTCTGGTTCATAAAAAGCAGTTCAAACGGTGCAAAGATAAACAGCATGAAACAAGTTACGATGGAAATCCATGTACCCCCCTCCCTAAAAATTACGGATTTCCGATTGCAGTCTTCTCCCTTTTCATTTTTCTTCCCTTCCCGTTCGCCATTTATATCTTTCATCGTATTATCCTCATAAACCCTTCCTTATTCTCCCGTGCGCTCTCCTTCGGTCTTCCCAGATCTGCCCTCGAATCAAGCGCCACAGGTATTTCCCAGAAAACAGGCCCCGTCTTTTCCCCGATCCAATGCCCTATCCGCTCCACCTCTTCCGGCGTTTCCAGCCGCTTCGCCTCACGGTATCCTGCCGCCCGCGCCACCTGCGCAAAATCGGTTCCCTGACAGCCTGTGGGCATAGCGCCCACGGATTCATGGGCCTGATTGTTGATAACAATATGATAAAAATTCTCCGGCTGCTGTGACGCGATAAAAGGAAGCGCTCCCATGTGCATCAATACCGCTCCGTCGCCGTCAATACATACAATTTTCTTATCCCGTTTATTCTCTGCAATTCCCAATGCAATCATGGAGGCATGTCCCATCCCTCCCACGGTCATAAAAATATTGTCGTGGTTTCCGTATATCTTCTCGCTCTGTTCATACAATTCTCTGGATATTTTGCCCGTGGTAGATACGATCACTGCATCGCCGGGCAAATTTCTCAAAATATGCCCCAGCGTCTCCTCCCGTATCATGGAGCTGCCATTTTCCCACACGAAGGGTTCCGCCTTCTCGAATGTACCCTTTTTCACAATCACCGCAAACTGATCTCCCTGTCTCAGCGTCTTTTCCGCCTCCGCCAGTATTTCATCCAGCTCTGCGTCCGTGGTGTCCTTATCGATGACGCGATAAGAAACCGACAGCGTATCAAACAATTCACAGGTGATCTTCCCCTGAAAAACATGCTGGGGCTCGTCCTTGACGCCCGGCTCTCCCCGCCATCCCACAATAAACAGCATAGGGATCCCATACACATCCCGGTTCGCCAGCGACGCGAGAGGATTCACCGCATTTCCGATACCGGAATTCTGCATATAAACACATGCCGGACGGGAAGTCGCCAGATAGCTTCCAATCGCCACCCCCACCGCGGCGCCCTCATTTACCGTCACGTAATGCCGCAGATTCCCTTTGTAAGTCTGTATCCCGTCACAGAACTGTTTTAACGTGGAATCCGGCACCCCCGTGATCGTAGATATTCCCATTTGTTCTAACTGTTCCAGCAGTCTAAAAGCTTTCATTGACTCTCTCCAACTCCTCCATCGTATCTATCTCCACAAGCTGTCCCTCCTCCACCGGCTCAATAATCAATTTCAGCTTGTCCAGATTGCGGTTTACGATATCATCCCAAAACAACTGACTGTTCTCATCCAAAGCATAGGCCTTTTCTATCTCTTCCCGCAGTATGCGGGCATCCTCCCTCTTAAAGTAGGAGATGCCCACCATGTTATAGGTATCTTTACCGCCTTTTCCTACCCGCGATATATAATCCCTATCCAGTTCAAAAACCCAGTCGTCGGAATAACCCTCCTGCATTCTGCCAAAATAGCAGGAATGGGGCAATTCCTTCTTAAAAATCGTCGGGTCAGCCACGTACAAATCCGACTCGCAGATAAAGCAGTCCGCCACTCCAAGCGCCTCTCTCGCCGCATAGACAGACGAAATGTTATTTTTCATGAGATAATTAGGATTATGCAAAATGCGCACCTGCGGATATTTCTCGCAAAGCGGCGCAAACTGTTCCCCCAGATATCCTGTCACGATATAGATTTCCGCCACAGGCCGCCCCAGCAGGCCCTCAATTACAGTCTCTATCATAGCTTTCCCGTGAACCTTTATAAGCGGTTTCGGCGTCGTCTCCGTCAGCGGACGCATACGACTTCCCAACCCTGCCGCCATTAAAATCGCAATTTCCTTCATACTGCCGTCTCCCGCTTTTATGCGCCGTCATCCGTCTCTACAGCGCTTCCATATGCGCCTGTAACATCATATCTCATCAATCAGACGTATAATATCCTTAAAAGGCATCAGCCTGGAATCCACCTCAAGCGCACGATGATTCTTTAAAATTTCCACCGCTGTACTCTGCATTGCCGGAAACGCGCTTCTGGTTAGCTGGTTCGCGTAGATCACAATATTGACCCCCGCTGCGGCAAGTTCCTCCTCCGTGATGCTGTTGAAGGATGTGGGCACAACCACAATCGGCGTCTTGGCATCCTTCTCCCGAAACCGCCTGCAAAACGCCAGTATCTCATCCGGCTCCTTTTTGCGGGAATGAATCATAATGCCGTCCGCCCCTGCCTGTGTGTAAGCAAAAGCCCTGTTCAATGCATCCTCCATCCCGCGCTCCAAAATCAGGCTCTCGATTCTGGCGATAATCATAAACTCCTCTGTCCTCAGCGCCTTCTTTCCGGCGGAAATTTTCTCACAGAAGTTCTCGATACTGTCCTGCGTCTGCTCCACTTCCGTGCCAAACAGAGAATTTTTCTTAAGCCCTGTCTTGTCCTCAATAATGACTGCGGACACGCCCATCCGCTCTAAGGTTCTCACATTATATACAAAATGTTCGATGAGGCCGCCCGTATCACCGTCCAGAATAATCGGCTTCGTCGTCACATCCATCACGTCGTCTATGGTTCGTATGCGGGACGACATGTCCACCAGCTCAATATCAGGCTTCCCCTTTGCGGTAGAATCGCACAGCGAGGAAATCCACATAGCATCGAACTGATCCAGCCTGCCGCCCGTCTCCACCACGGTTTTCTCCGCAATCAGCCCCGTCAGGCCGGAGTGTACCTCCAGCGTCTTGACAATCGGGCGCATGGCGATGAGCTGTCTTAACCTTTTGCGCCGAAACTCCGGCATGGCCAGCTTCTCCTTCATCTGGTCATCGATTCTCTTCACATTTTCATTGTAGGTATAGGGAATCTCCACCAGCTCGCCGCCGAACTTATCCAAATTTGCAACGACATTGTCGCGGATCACCTTCTCCGGCCCCTGCGACCAGTTATCGCCATGCACCACATAGTCCGGCTTCATCTCCGCAAAAATTTGATCGTACATCACGTCGCGCTGGATTAAAACCTCTTTGACAAGCCCCGTCTGTCTGACAATCTCCATCCGCTGTTCCAGCGATATGGTAGGAAATCTGTTGAATCCCACCATCGCCTCATCGGAGAGCACGCCCACATACACGTCGCCGTATTCGGACGCCCTTTTCAAGATATTCATATGTCCTTCGTGTATCACATCCGTGCAAAAGCACGTATATACTTTTTTCCTCATAATCATTTCACGCCCTTATCTTAAAGCTAAATAACTCTCTGTCGCCTCCGCCAACCCGATTCTGTTTTCCCATCAACAACAGCGCCTGTCCGAACAAAACCGGCCGCCGCGTTCCTCTTTCTGCATCCCCTCAGTCATATTTCACTGGAACTGCAACCCCGCAATTCTGTAAAGCCTCCTGAAACACCACAAAAAAGTCTTCGATATCCTGCCGGTCGATCGCGCCCAGCGCGCAGAGCCGGAACATCCCCAGTTTTTCCACCTTGCCGGGATAGATCGTAAAACCTCTCTCATAACAGTAGTCATGTATTTTCTCAAAATCCCAGTTTTTATCGTCAGGGTAAAGCGCCGCCGCCACCAAACCGGACTCGTTCTCCTCGGAAATATAAATCCGGAATCCCAGTCTGGTCAGCCCCTCTCTAATGGCCTGAAAAACCCGGCTGTGTCTCGCCCACTTATTTTCTTCTCCCTCTTCAAAATATTCCGAAAGTGCCTGTTTCACTGAATAAATCACCTGCACAGGCGGGGTAAAATGCATCTCCCCATGGGCCTTGGCATACTCGTACTGCATGTACAGATTACAGTAGTAGGAACGCTTCGGATAATCGGCGGACGCCTCAATCACGGATTTTTTGCCGATGATAAAGGATAAACCCGTCATCGCCATGATGCCCTTCTGGGCGGAAGCCATGCAGAAATCCACCTCATCCTCCGCTATATGAATGGGCCGCATCGCATAAGTCGAAGTGGTGTCCACCACAAACACGCCTTGATAACGGTGCACCAGCGCGCCGATCTCCCTGATCGGATTGAGCAGCCCCGTCCCCGTCTCATGGTGCGTCGTATAAACCAGCGCGATATCGGGATTCTCCTTAAGTGTCCGCTCAATTTCCCCTAAATCCGCCGGCTTGTCCAGGGGAAGCTTTAAATTGATAAAGGGAAGCCCGTAATACGCACAAATCTCCGCCCCCCGGCTGCTGTACGCGCCGTTGTTGATAATCAGTATCTTTTTATTCTCCGGCAGTAACGAGTTCAGACAGATATCCATATTGATCGTGCCCGAACCGCAGAAAAGAACCGCCGCATACTCTTTCGGATCCGCATGAACAATGCGCAGAAGTCCTTCCTCCACTTCCCGCATGACCGATACAAATTCCTTCTCACGGGGACAGATATCGGAAACCACCTGCGCCATTTTCACCGTGTCGGTGGTCGTTGCCGGACCCGGATTTAAAAGTACGTTTCTCTTCACCATCTCAAATACCTCCTAAGAACCGGAACGCATTACCAGCCGGTCAATGATATATTTCGCACCGACTTTCCCGCTGGTGCCATTATGATAGATATACTCTTCCTTCAATTTCCGCATGGCATCACGGGAAAACTGTCTGTCCGCAAGAAGCCTGTCAACAGCAGGTACGATTTCTTCTTCCAGCTTCTCCGGCACAATCGATATGCCCACTTTATCCCGCAGCTCTATATCAATGGGAACGGTGTCAAGCTCTCTGTAGTCCGGATTGACAATCTTCATCGGCGTGTTGATAAACAAGACCGGCTTCAACGTGGAAAAAACATATTCAAAAGCTATGCTGGACCAGTCCGTAACAAGCAGATCCGCCATATACACCGTCTTATTGGAGGAAAAGTCTTTCTGGAAAATCACGCCTCGCGCCTCATATTTCGCCGCCAGCGCGTCAATCCGCGCCTCAAAGTGGCGCACATACTGCGGATGAGGGCGGACGATAATCCGATGCCCCGTCTCCGTCAGTCGGTCAAGCATCTGCTCGATACAGGAGTCCAGTATATTGTCCGCCTGCCAGGAAGGGGCAATCAAAATCGTTTTCTCATTTTCCCGCGCCGCTTCTCCCTTCTCCTCCGCGCACATCTGCTCATAGGAAACCGTCATATTGTCAATCACGGAAGAGCCCCATGCAATCAGGTTCTTCTTGGGCAGTTCAAACTTTTCCTCCCGCTCTGCGATTTCATCCCTGTTTTTCGGTCCAGACGTAAAAATGGTATCAAAGTGATCCAGCGCATTCTTATGGAAGGTCAGGTTAGAACTGTTCACATCATGCGGCACATAAATATACTCAATGTCTTTCTTCACATACGACCGCTTGAGCTGAAAGTTTTCCAAATCCGGAGTCGTCATAACCATGATATCCGTCTCCATCTTCATCATCAGCACGATCATTCTGTTTTCGTTGATGTAGTAGGGCTTAAACTGCTCACTCTCCAGCCCGAACACCTCATCCTCCGGATCGCTGGTGATATAGTGGATGACGATATTGGTACGTCTTATGATCTCCTCTATGATATTTTTATAATATTTGTAAAATCCGTTCTTTTCAGAATAAAACACAATCTTTTTGTCCTGCGTTTTCAGGAAACGCTTATAATCCGCCTTCCCTTTCGCGCGATAAGGATTCGACCTGTCTTCCTTCTGTTTCACAGACATAAATTCTTTTGCCTTCCGGAGTTCTTCCTTGCTCTCCTCGAGCGCTTCGTAGTCGATATAATTCTTCGGGTTGATCCAGATATTGAGAAGAACCAACTGCACGACAGAGAGAATATTGCTGCAGCTCCAGTAAAAACCCACGCCTATAGAAACAAAAAATCCCAGATACAAGGACAAACCTACCGAAAACGCCATGGTGCCGTACTGATTGACACGTCCCTGCTCCGACTGCAGCACATTCGCCTTATTCTGCACGTAGCACATGAAAAAAGCGGATAACGCCGCCAACAGGGGAATCAGTAGTGTAATTCCACCTGTCTGTACGGGAATATCCGTCAAATCCGTCCCTCGCTTAACCGCCTCAACAACGCCCATCAAAAGCGCAAGCTGGACAAAAAGTGGTATCAGATCCGCAAAGGGACTATACTTCTCTCTTTTAAATAATTTATACTGCTCCTCGGAAATGGCATCCTGATTCCCGAAATAGGCCGCTTTGATATGGTTCATTTCAGGCGACATGCGCACCGTCTTGATGGAATTTTTCTGCACCCACACGGACAACGGCAGTAAAATCACCTTTGTCAAAAAGGTAAAAATAAATATTGCTATCCAGTAATTGCCGCAAAAACCGTAGCATAAATTGATGAGCCAAAGCAGGCCGCCCACCACCGCATCTATTATTGTACCCATAACCGCCTCTTAATCGTCTACGTCCTTAAACTCAATCGCCGCGCTTTCCGCTTCTCCATTCTTCTTATTTTTCTTAAAGAAGGCAAAAATTTTGTGTCTGAAAATCGTAAAAGCTGCGCCCAAAGCGATTAATACGCCCGCCACCGCCTGAATAATATAGGTAACCGCGGACGGATCAATATAAGCCTGTGCCGGAATGGTAAAGAAATACCAAAAACAGCTCGCAAAATAGGTAAACTTAAATAACTGTGTCACTATCTTTTTCATATCTTTTTCTCCTCGTAAAATTTAGCATCTACCATTATATTCCATTTATACAGGTTGTGCAACCGCCGCCATCGGAATAGTGCAAGGCTGAACTGTTACGGCAGCCTTCCTCATCTACCCGGAAATATCATAAAATTTCTTCTTAAGATCAATCCCTTCATCCAGCGCCTTCCCAATCACATCCAAAATCTTCCCGGACGTGTTCTCTCCTTCATAGGGATTTGTACGCTCCCTGATTCCGGCCCTGAACGCCTCCGACAACGCCCGTTCCAGCGCGCCTTCTATATCCGCCGTCTCATACCCGCAATGAATCACAGAGTCTGCGCTGACCCTGCCCCGCTGCCTGTCCCCAATGTCAATCGTCGGAATCCCGAAGGATGGTGCCTCAATAATGCCGCTTGAGGAATTGCCCATCACCAGATCGCAAAACTGCAGCGCACTTAAATATCGAAGCTGCCCAAGAGAGGCAAACGCCGCACATCTGTCAGCGTTTTTTTTCACGTAATCTTCTATCATCCGATTGATGACCCTGCCATCGGGATCGGCATTCGCCCCGGTGAAGATCACATGCAGCTCCTTGTGATTATCGATCACCTCTAATACATTTTTAAACTGCTGCTCCGAGGTCATATTCTCCAGCGTAACCGGATGGTAGGTCAGCATCACCGTCGGGAACCGGAACGAAAACCCCAGCGACTCCTCCAATTCCTCTCTGCTCATCAGAGAAAGCGACAGTGCGCTCTCCACGCCCAGCGCCCCCACATGATAGACCGTCTGCGGCTGCTCGCCCAACTGAATCACCCGGTTCCTGTATTCTTCCGTCGCCGTGAAATGCAGGTGGCTCATCTTCGTTATGGCATGTCTGATCGCCTCGTCCACCGCTCCTTCCGTCGTCTCTCCGCCATGAATATGGGCAATCGGAAGCCTTGCCATCATCGCCGCGCAGGCCGCCGTCAGTATCTCATACCGATCTCCCAGAAGAACCACGATATCCGGCCTGTGCGACTCAAAGTAATCCGCAAAACCGATCAGGGCTACGCCCATGGATTTCGTCACCCCCACGGCCGTATCGGACGCAAGCAGCATCTCGATCTTCGCCGCAATCGGATACCCGTCCTCCTCTATCTCCCGATAGGTCATTCCGTATTCCCCCGACAGGTGCATCCCCGTCACTACGAGCTGCAGCTCCATCGTGTCAGACTTATTTACTTTTTCAATCACAGGTTTCAACAGCCCGTACTCGGCGCGTGTCCCTGTCACGATACATATTTTTCTCATAATTCTATCATCTCATCCGCCACAAAATCCCGCTTTGCTTTCTGTCCGATCACCTGATTCCACAGCATCGGTGAAAGTCCTGTGCCCGGCCGCTTCGCCGTCACATTCTCCTCGGTAAAAGCTTCTCCCGCTTTGATATCACATCCTGCCACAATACTTTTCCGCGCAATGTCCATGTTCTTTTTCTCGGACTGCGAGGGCTCTTTCCTGCCGTCCCCAATCGCAAGCTCAATATGCCTGACCGCGCGCACCATCTCCGCCAGCTCATCCGGCTCCAGGCTCGCCTTGTGGTCCGGTCCTTCCATATTCCGATCCAGCGTAAAATGCTTTTCTATCACCACCGCTCCCAAAGCCGCGGCAGCGATGGGAATCTCGATTCCCGTGGTGTGATCCGAATAGCCCACGGGCACCCCAATTTCATCCCTGATCGTCTTCATGGCCGCCAGATTAACGTCCGCGTAAGGTGTCGGGTACTCCGTATTACAGTGCAGCGCCGTAATGTCCGTGCCGCCATTTTCTTTAAGCACATCCACCGCGTTTCTGACCTCATCCAGTGTGCTCATGCCCGTCGATAAAATAATCTTCTTTCCCGATCTCGCCGCCTCCCGAAGCAGCGGATAATTGGTAATCTCCCCGGATGGCAGTTTGATTAACTCAATGCCGCACTCCACAAGGTAGTGCAGGCTGTCCACATCAAAGGGAGTCGAGAGAAAGCGAATCCCTTTTTGGCGGCAGTAGGCCATCAGCTCCTCGTGCATCTGCAGCGTCAGCTCCAGCTTCTTGAGCATCTCAAACTGTGACTCCGCTACATCCGTAGTCTCCATCTGATATTCCGCCTTTTTGGCATTTTTACACACCAGCTTTTCCGCCCGGAACGTCTGAAACTTCACGGCGTCGGCACCGGCCGCTGCCGCCACATCCACAAGCTTTTTCGCCGTCTCCATATCACCGTTGTGATTGACTCCCGCCTCGGCAATGATAAATATTTTACTCATGATCTTTCAGCCTGTCTCCCATTCTGATCCTGCCGTCATAGGTGTATTCCGTAATCTCCAACACGGTATCGCCCGTTTTCACCAGAAAACCGTTTTCTGTTTTCCCGATCACCTGTCCGACCGTATTCTTATAGCTGTGCGCCCCCGGCACCATCCTCGCCTTATTTATGCTGATCTTCTTTCCGTTGATCCATGATGCGGCCTGCGGCCCCGGCACGCTCAATGCACGGATAAAATTAAAAATCTCTCTGCTGCTCTGCTTCCAGTCGATAATCTCATCCCCGCTCTCCCGCATACCGCAGTACATGCCTACCGGGTCTATATCGCTCTGCCGGATTCTCTTTACCTCGTCGGCCTGAATCATTTTAATCGCCCTGTAGAGTACATCCGCGCACCCGGTGTAGGCTCTGACCAGAAGGGTGCCGTAATCGTCCTCATCCGTGATTGGATAGACTTCCTGCAGGATAATATCCCCGGTGTCAATCCCTTCGTCCACATAGTGCACCGTTATGCCAAACTCTTTTTCATCATTAATCAGCGCCCAGTTCAATATATTTCTCCCCCGGTAAAAGGGCAATTTCCCTGCATGGCAGTTGATCGTTTTATACTTTGGCAGATTGATAAACTCCGGCTTCAAAATCTGGTTAAACGACATGGACACGAACAGATCCACGTCATACATTTTCATCTTGTCAAGAAATTCCGCGGAATTTACATTTTTGCTCAGCTCCAGCGGAATATGATTTTCCTCCGCCCGCCTAATCAGCTCCGGATCTCTGGTCTCATATCTTACTGTCACGAACGCAATCTCTAAAGAAGCATCCGCAATGATCTGGTCAAACGCCCTCTGCCCCCACGGACCGTCCGCGAAATAGCCAATCCGCAGCCGTCGCCCACTGTCTTTTTCACTAGCCATATGATCCTCTCCCATCATGCTTTACACAAGCTCGCTCACTTTTCTCTCCACCGCTTTTCCGCCGACGATTTCGTACGCCACATCGCAGTTCTGAATGGTGGACAGCCGATGCGCAATGATTATCAGCGTCTTCTCGCCCTGCAGCGCGTCAATTGACTCCATGACCGCGGTCTCCGTCTCCGAATCCAACGCGGAAGTCGCCTCGTCCAGCACCAGAATCTGCGGATCCAGATACAGCGCTCTCGCGATCGCCATACGCTGTCTCTGTCCGCCCGAAATGCGCACGCCCCGCTCGCCGACCATCGTATCCAGCCCCTGCGGCAGTCCTTCCACAAAATCTCGAAGCTGCGCCTTCTCCAAGGCCATATATATCTTTTCGTCGTCAATCTTCTTCTCGTCGATACCAAAGGCAATGTTACACCGTATCGTATCCTCCGTCAGATAAATACTCTGCGGCACGAAACCGATAATTTTCCCCAATTCGTCCCCCATCGTCCTGATATCCACACCATCTATACAGACGCGGCCCTTCTGCGGCTCCAAAAGACCCAATATCACATCCCCAAGCGTGGTTTTCCCGGCCCCGGAATGTCCGATCAGCGCCACGGACTGCCCTTTTTTGATCTCCAGATTCAGGCCGTCCAGAATGGTCTCACTTCCGCCCTCATACCGCCATGTAACGTCTTCCACCGTAATATGATCCTCAAAATGATAGTTTTCCCCGGTTACCGCAAGCGCTTTGCGTTTTTCCTCCCGCTCTTCGTAGGCATTTAACTCCAAAACATTGTGATATGTCTCATCCGCCGCCGTCAAATAAAAAATACAGGTATTGAAGCCGCTCGAAATTCTCCCGAGAGACGGCATAATGCGGAAAGCCGCCATCGCGAACATGGCAAGCTGCGGGAAATACTCCACCGGGGATTCCATCCCGCCCATGCGGAAGCAGACCGCCACGATAATGCCCGCCACGCAGGTTCCCTCAATGATGTATGCCGGGGATTCCGCCGCCATCGTCTGGCTGACCGTCGCCTTCTGTCTGCCGACATAAGCGTCCTCATAGGCGCCCAGGAAATGTCCGACCCGCTTCATCACCAGCACTTCCTTAATCCCGTAGAAAAGTTCCAGCGATTTCTGGCTTACGATGGAGCTGTATTTAAACTGTTTTTCCCCGTGATACTTGACGCGTCTTCTGAAAATCAGCACGGTCAGAACAACACAGAACATAGCCAGCACAATAACCGTACCCGCAAGAACCGCATCCTGTATAATCAAATAGCCGCAGATACATATAATGGTAAGCATTTCCGCCAGAATGCGAAAGAACTGATTCAATATCATATACACGCCCGCTATGCTGCCCCCGATTCCACGCAGTACATCCCCGGCTGTCGTATTCAGGAAATAGGAATATCCCCTCTTTACATAGGAATTGATAATTCTGATCGACAGCTCCCTCTGCACCTTACAGGAATACTTGATTCGGATATAAGCCAATGCGGACATATACACATTTTTGACCACATACACACCGATCACAAACGCAGCCGTGAGAAACATAATCTCCCCGTCGGTGATCCCGGGAAAAGGCGAAAGGAGCATAGCGCCGATCTCACTCTCCTTGAGTCTTTCCGGCGAAATAATCACTTCGATCAACGGCATGACGGCGGACACACCCACCGCCTCAAACACGGCCCCGACCAGCGTCATGACAAACAAAATCATCGCCCATCTCTTCTGGGGTTTTGTCAAAATCACCTGAAATTTATGATATAAAGCTTTTACATTTTTCAGACTGTTCATATCGTCTCCTCAATCTGCCGCTTCCGGGCCGCATCAGTGGCCAGCACCGTTTACAGCGTGGAAAGCAACTGTTTCCTGTCAATCTTTCCGTTCTCATTGAGCGGCAGCTTCGCAATTTTTATCAGCTTCTGCGGCATCATATATACCGGGAGTCTGTTTTTCAAAAATGCCTTCAGCTTCTCCTCCTCGCACTTTTTCCCCTCGTAAAACAGAACAATGTCGTCCTTTTGCGAATCGTAGACCGCCGCGCATCTGTCCACCTCGGAAACCGCGCCCGCCGCATTCTCAATCTCACCCAGCTCGATCCGATAGCCCATATGCTTAATCTGGAAATCCTTTCGCGAGACGTAGACCAGTTCCCCGTGCTCATTCCACTGCACCAGATCGCCCGACTTATATACAATTTCGGGGTATGCGCCGTTCAACGGATTCTGTACATAGGCCTCGTTCGTCTTATCCCAATTGTTATAATAGCCGTGTGCCAAATAAGAGCCTCTGTAGTAAAGCTCTCCGGCTCTGCCGGGCTCCGTAATCGGCTGATTGTCCTCGTCCAAAACGAAAACATCCACATTTCTGCAGGCGTTTCCGATGGGGACAGGCTCGTCGTCCCGAAACTCTCTGTCCACGATATAGTAAATACCGATATCCGTAATCTCCGTAGGCCCGAACAGGTTGGCGTAGAGGGCGTCAGGCAGGTATTTTCTCCACAGGTTCAGATGCTTCGTCGGCATCACCTCCCCTGCGAACAAAATTTTCTTTAAGTAGGGCAGCTCCACCGCCGACAGCATATTGAATTTGGTAATCAGACACAGCGCCGAGGGCACCCAGTAAATGGTGTTTATCTTATTTTCATTCAGGAAATCGAGAAGACTCATGGGAAAAGTAAACATCGCCTTGGGAATCACAAAAAGCGCCGCGCCGCTGCGGATCGTGGCATAAATATCCAGTACGGACATACTAAAATAAAACGGCGTTTGGTTACCAAAGACCGTTTCAGCGCTTAGATCAAAGGTGGACACGCACCACCCGGCATAATCAATAACGGATCTGTGACAGACAATAACCCCTTTGGGGACGCCTGTGGAACCTGACGTAAACAGGGCGTACACAGGATCCGTATCAATGGCGCGCTCCCGTATTTTCGTAAGCAGCGCACCGTTCGTCTCTCCCGCTGCCAGCTCTTCATACCGAACCTTCAAGTCGTTGAACCGGCCAAGATCCGTATCGCAGGTCTTCTCATCCACGATCACCCGGACGGGATTCAGCGTCTGAAAAATCAACAGCACTCTCTCCACCGGCATCTCGGTATCGATGGGCACATAAAAATTTCCGCTGTAGACAACGCCAAAAAAGCTGAGCAGCTCCGTCACCCCTTTTGGCACCAAAACCGCTACCGCCCTTCTCACCGTGCCCTCCGCCGCCAGGCCGCTGCCGATTTTCCGGGCCGTCTCGACCGCCTCCGTATAGGTGACCCGCATCCCGCTGTCCGCAAAGGCCGTCTTATCCCCGTATTTCTCTTTTGACTCCTCTAACATTTCCAATATATTAATCATACTTACCTCATTCCGAAGCATATTATGCCGATGGCCTGTCCTGATCCCCGTCGCCTTTCCAGACAATCGGGTGCATTTCCTTTTCCCAAAATATGCCGATATTGACATTCTTCCTACAGAAAGGAGAAAAATAATTCGGTATGACGTTCAGGGAATCCTTCGCCTTTTTGCTGAACCCGGCCTGCAGTAAAATCTCATCCGCAACGCCGTACACATACAGATCCGTGTATTCGTATCCGGCGTCCCTCATAAGCTGTCGAAGCGGCGTTCCTATCCATCGAAGCAGCTCTTCATCGCCCACGAAATCAATCAGCCGCAGTATCCGGCTGTCATCCTGCTTCTGCTCTCTCGCTATAAGGAAAGAAGCGGTTTTTGCTCCCTCTTTCCACAGCCGGTAAACCTGATACTGGTATTTCGGATTTTCAAAGTACCTGCGCACCATATATTCCGGGGTTTTATATATCTTGTCCTCCCTTTTTTCGGGACAATAATCCGCCAGAAAGGCTTCCCGATCCTCCACCTTCCGCAAAGCGACGGAAACGCCGCTTTCCTGATACTCTCTGTTTATCTCCGTCTCGTCCCTGATTTCCGCAATCCGCTTTTCGCACGTCTCATTCAACATATAAAAATGCTGCAGATCGCCCGTGCAAAAGCCGAGGTACTTATAAATATTGCGCGTATTTTCATTTAATCCGCTGGTATAGATATGGCGGCATCTCCCATGGTCGATCAGGTAATAAAACAGTCCGACTCCGGCAAACATCTGGCCGTTGTCCAGCACCTTCCACATCACGGTAAAGATATCGCGAAGCTCGCCCCCGTAAGGAATATACCCCAGCGTTCCCTCAATGCCGTTTTTGTCATTGAACAGGAGAACCATGCAGACTTCGTCGCCGCGGCAGAACTCATATTCAAAAAAGGCTCTGTCGTTTGCAAGGATATGGCTGTCCTTCCAATGCATCTTGAAAAACAGCATAATGTCGGAAATATCCTCCCGCTTTGCAAATCGGATCGTGTAACCCGGCGGAAGCTCTATCGGTATTCTACGCATCTTTTCTCCCCTTATCCTTAAGCCTTCTGTTGAATTTCCCGTATCATGGCCTCTATCTTCCCGATACTCATGAAATTCTCCATCCGCATGTAAACCGGCTCAATCTCAATCTCAAAAGCGGTCTCCAGATTCATCACCACATTAAAAATATCATGGGAATCAATCCCCAGATCCCCACACAGATTATCGCCGTTATAGTTCATGCATTCCGGCTTAGTCTCAGCCAGAACCTCTCTGATCTTCTGTTCCATACGATTTTTCCTCCGCCTTTTTTCTTATTGGATATTCAGATAATTGCTGCTCTTGGGCGGGAAATCATTGCAGTCAAGCCTCGGCAATTCGAATCTTCCGTGCACATCGGTATCGGCTACCGCCACCTTCGTCACCATTCCCGCCTTGCAGCCTCTCGACGCAATATACTGCAAAACCTGTGGATTATAGGAACCGTAAGGATAATTTAACACCCAGTTATCCCCATCCACAAACTCGCCCATCACCTCTAATGCCTTATCGATATCCGCCTTCATTTCCTGTTCGGCCAGATTGCCGAGCCAGTAATGATCGTAGCCGTGCAGGCCAATAAACATGCCTTCCCGCTTCATACACCTGATCTGGTCGCGGTTCATGTACAGCTCCCGCGCAAACACATCCTCCGGCAGTCCCACATACTTTTGAAACAGCTCGCTGGATATCTGATTCCTGATTTTTTCAGGGATAGCCGTCTGCAAAATTCTCTTGACAAAAATCGTCTCTTTGTTGTCAAAGCGGCTGGCCGCCGCGTATTTCTCAAACAGCTCTTCATTGGAAGGGATCTCCGTCTCCATGCCGTCACGGCGGTACCGATCCAAAAGGGCGTATATATCTTTTACTAAAGAATGCACATCCGCACTCGCCAGCGTAAAGTGGATTTTGTTGACATCCAACAGCACATTTTCCGTAAAAGTCTTTCCCGGGATAAAAAAGGAACCCTGCGCCTTATTCTCCTTTAAAATCGGAAATACCGCCGTAAAATTGTCAATATATCCGTCGTCAAAGGTCAGCAGCACGGCGTTTTCCGGGAGCGTCCCGTTTTCGGAATTACACGCCTCCATCACTTCCTCCATGGTGACGAACGTAAAATGCTCCTTCAAAAATGCGATCTGCTGCTTAAACAGCTCATAATCCAGGCCTTTAATGCCCGGATACCGGCTGTTTTTCAGATCTCTGACATAATGATACATGATGATATGCACTCTGCTCATATGATCCGTTATCCCTTCCGCGCCGTTTTCGCCTCTTCCGTCATGTCCTGCTCCCGCATATAGCACTCGGCTATCTTAAAATCCAGTTCCGTATCGATGTCAATCGACCGCTCCGCCGGCATGATGTACGCATAGCACTTATGCCGCAGCATTTCCGGCAGATCCAGTTCCTGTCTGTTTACCAGATAAACCGCGCCATTTAACCGATAGTATTTCGGAAGCTCCTGTCTTCTTGTATCACAGTAATTCTCCCGCCTGAAATTATCCATGCACAAATCGTCCCCCAGCGTATTGCTCCACAGGGGGGAGTGCTCCATCTCGCAGACGGATACAACGGCGTTTGCGCCCTTCTCCTCCATCAACGCGAAACTATTGTCGATATCGGACACATTCCGCAGCGGGGACGTCGGCTGCAAAAGCATGATGCGGTCAAAAAATTCGCCCTGCTTTTCAAACTGATCAATCACCTCTCTGACCACATCCCAAGAACCCGCTGTATCTCCAGAATTTTCTTCGGTCCGCAAAAAGGAGGCGTCCGCCCCGTATTTTTGGGCGATCTCGGCATATTCCGCCGAGTCCGTCGATACAAAAACTTTGTCGAACCGCCCGCTTTGCAGCGCGCACTCCACGGAGTACGCAAGCAGGGGTTTCCCGCACAGTTCCTTTATATTTTTATCCCGCAGCCCCTTAGAGCCGCTCCGCGCCGTCACAATCGCTATACTGCCCATTCCTGCCGCTCCCCGGTCATTTTGCTACACATTGTAGATATCGTATTTGTAGGCGTCCATATGCCTGCCGATCCACTCTATCGTTTCCGCAATCCCGCGCTCAAACGTATACTGCGGCTTCCACCCCGTAAGCCTCGTAATCTTTTCGTTTGACCCCAGCAGTCTGTTGACCTCGCTTTTTTCCGGACGAAGCCTTTCCTCCTCACAGACAATGCGGGCTTTGGGATTGATCTGGTCTATGATTTCCTTCGCCAACTCTCCGATGGATATTTCTCTCTGGGTCGCTATATTGATTTCCTCACCGACCGTCTGCTCCGATTCCGCAATGGCAAGAAAGCCGGCTGTCGTATCTCTCACATAATTGAAATCCCGGGTGGGCGTCAGCGCTCCCAGTTTAATCTCCTCCCGCCCCGCCAAAAGCTGGGAGATAATGGTGGGAATCACCGCTCTCGCAGACTGGCGCGGTCCGTAGGTGTTGAAGGGCCGCACGATGGACACCGGCAGTTTGAAGCTCCTGTAAAAGCTCTCCGCCAGCCTGTCCGCGCCTATTTTGGTCGCCGAGTAGGGCGACTGTCCCTGAAAGGGATGTTTTTCGTCAATCGGCACATACTGCGCCGTGCCGTACACCTCCGACGTCGATGTGACCAGAACCCTCTCCGTCCCCAGTTCCCTGGCCGCCTGAAGAACATTCAAGGTTCCCTTGATATTCGTATCCACATAGGAATCCGGAGAGTGGTAGCTGAACGGAATCGCAATCAGCGCCGCCAGATGAAACACCATGTCCACACCCCGCATCGCTTCCCGCACCCCGTTCGGATCCCGCACATCCCCGCAGAATATTTCGATCTGATCCAGCTTTTCCTTCGCCAGACTGTCAAGCCATCCCCACGTATTAAACGAATTATACAGGGTAAACGCTTTCACTTCATATCCTTTTTCCAGCAGATTCTCTGTCAAATGGCTCCCGATAAACCCGTCGGCGCCTGTAACCAATACTTTCTTCACGCTCCGCAGACTCCTTATTCTTTATGGCATATTTAGTAATTTAAGTTTAAGGCGGCATAGGTTTTTTGCAATTCCTCCATCTGCCCCGTATCCAGCCACTGTTCTTCCTCTATCAGATAAATGCCTACCTTTTCTTTCTTCTCTATACAATCGTTAACCAGCTCCGTCATGTCCACAAACGTATCCTGCGGTATCCGCTCCAAAAACCGTTCATTGATGACATACAGGCCTGTATTTATGTTGTAGGACAATACCGGCTTCTCCTGCATATTGCAGACATACCCCTGCGCGTCCCCCTCAACGGTTCCGTATGGCATCCGATATTTCTTGTGCGCGCAGACTAACGTGATGATACATCCCTTGCGGATGTGCTCCTCCAGAATCGCCTGATAATCGGCGTCGATCATAATATCGCAGTTAGAGACAAAAAAATCGCCGGAAACCTTTCCCTGCACCAGCTTCAGCCCGCCGGCGGTTCCCAGAAACTTTTCCTCCTCCACAAATTGGATATTATACTTCATCTCATTATCTGCAAAATACGCTTTGATAAAGTTCTTTTTGTAGTTGACGACCATGTAAAACGGGTCGCAGCCGTACTCCTGAAATTTTGTGATAATCCGCTCCGTTATGGTCTTCTCTCCGAGCGGAATCAAGGGCTTTGGCAGGATATCCGTAAACGGTTTCAGTCTCTGCCCCTTTCCGCCCGCCATAATCACTACCGGCACCTGCAGGCTCGCCCTTTTCTTTCCCGTGCTCTCCTCCTCAAAGTAGGTCAGGAAGACAATGTCCGTTATTTCCATGTCGCGGGTGACGATCGGCAGAGCCGTGACGCCCTGCTTTATCATAATATCTTTGGCGCTGCCGCTCTCCTCCCGGTAAGCAAAAACAGGGGAATAGTGCGCCGCTTTTGACACTTCCCCCTCTATATCCCCTCCGGCCAGTATATATCTTCGAATATCTCCGTCTGTCACCGTAGCCAGCAGCTTTCCATCCTTACAGACGAAAACAAGCCCCTTTGCGTTATCGGCAATTTTTTTCATGACCTCTCTGATGGAATTTTCTTCTGCTGCTATAAAAGTTTCCAGATTTTTCATCTCTCTGCTCTCTATATACGATCCAAAACAAACTTTGCGAAATCAATGCCTCTCTCCGGCTCGTATCCGCGCTTCACCGTCCCCGCTTTCTTTGCGTCCTCCACCTTCGCCCGAAACTCTGTAATCATATCGTCCGTCCACTTTTCCTGCATGGAGTAGCTTTCGAATGTCACTTTGCTGATGTGCAGCCAGTCAACCCATCTGAAAATCGAAGAAATATCCGCATAGACAATCAGATCCGCCGCGCCGATAATCTGCCGCAGGGGCTCGTCCACAATATGACACCCCTTATAATCTTCCAAAAATCTGTTTTCATCCGGATCCGACTTGGGGTGCAGCGACACCAGAACCTCATCGAAGGACTCCAGCACGCTTCGCACAATGACCCCCTTATTATACAGGTCATTCTCCTTCGACCAATGCTGCACTCTCTCGGAAAAAGCGATAACGACTGTCTCTTTCTGATGCAGTCCATACTTCCCGGCAAGCGCATTTCTGACGGATTCTCTGTTTTCGTACCCTTCTATAATAATCCCATCTTCCACCGATTCTGTCAAGAATAATCTGCCCTTCGCGCTCTCCTCGCCGAGCTCCTTTACCGTCTCGTCATACTGCTCCTGATACGCCGTGCACACAATATCCGCAAGGCTTCCCTGCACCCATGGATTGGGTACTCCAAAGCCCATAATCCGCTCGAGAATCTCCCGAAACGGCTGACTGAAAAATACAACCTGATCCCCGTATTCTCTTTCCTGCCTGGGATTGATGCGCTTCACAATTCTGGCTGTAATCGGCAGCTTATCCGTCTTTTTCTGCCGAAAGCCGTTTGACGGATTTAGAAGGATGCCCTCAATATCCGACATGCAGATCGGAGCGACAATCGTCGGGATCCCCTGCCTTTTTGCGCAGTAAATAAAAAATTTCTCCAGCTCCGATTTATTGTCGGCATAGAGAAGCACAGCATCCGGTTTTTCATTTTTCATCACGCCTTTTGCCCTGCGAAGTCCCTGTCTGTTCTGCGTGATAATCTTAAACGTATTGGAAACCGCCTTGCACATCGAAACATAAAACTTATCTTTGACATATTTGTAATCGCGGTTAACCGAAGCCTTCCCCCGCTGTCTCTCCTTCTCGTCAAAGTCCAAAACCTTGAAAGACGCAGCGCCGAGGTTCCTGCCTTTTTCCCTGACGGTTCGAATCTGGACGCGCGGATGGCACACCATGACGAAGCGGATGTCGTTTCTGTCTTTCAGCCGTTCCACAAAAGACAAAAAACCGTTCGCCCCCGTACCGCTGTTGGCAATCATCAGAATCGTTTTCTTATCTTCCATGCAATTCCCTCTCCATCAGCCATTCCGTCAGCTCCATATCGTACTTCGTATCAATATTCATGGAGCGCTCCGCGGGCATCACATAGATGACCGGTTCGTCGCTGATCACCAGCTCCGCCTCCAAAAGATACTGCACATCCGTGATAAAGACAGCCCCGTTTCTCACATACAGCTCCGGCAGATCCTGTCTTCTCTTTCCTTTGTTGTGATCCGGGTGCAGGGCAATGCCCATATCGTTTTCTATGTGATAGGCGTTGTATTCGCTGACGCTCTCCTCCCTGTAACAGCTTACCAGAGACGTGCCCTGTTTCCTGTCATACAGCGCGACGGCGCCGATAATATCTTCCCCTCTTCTGAGCGGCGAGGTGGGCTGCAGCAGGACGATATCGTCATAATATTCTCCACGCTCCCGATAGAAATTCACCGCATGGATCATCAGATCCGCACTTTTCGACTTGTCGGAGGAAAGCTCTGCCGGGCGGATAAACGGCACCTCCGCGCCGCATTCTCTCGCGACAGCGGCAATCTCCTCCGAATCGGTTGACACAATCACCCTGTCAACCGCTCCCGCTTTTTCCGCCTCCTTCGCCGCCTGAATCGAATAGTAAATCAGGGGACGCCCCGCCACAGGATAAATATTCTTTTTCGGAATCCCTTTCGACCCGCCTCTTGCGGGAATAATCGCCAGCCGCTTTTTCATACGCTTCACCCGTACCGCTTCGCCTTTCTTAGTATGTCATTCTCTTATGGATGGACAATTCCACTTTAGCCAGATAATCCGCAATGATCTCGCCCGCGTTTCCTCTGCCGAATATCGTCTCCGACTCATATCTGCCGTGGGCAATCTGCGCCTCCAGACACCTTGCGATTGCCTCCGTGTCATAGTCCGCCAGCATCACATTGCCGCCGTGCTCGCGTCCCTCCTGCCTGTCGCCCACAACCACCGAGGGCGTTCCGAGGAAGGAGGCCTCTCTGATAAAGGAGCTGCTGTTTCCCACAGCGCAGACGGCATTTTTCAAAATACAGTTATAAATTTCCGGCGGAAAGTTCTTGCAGTATGCAAAGTTGGAATCACTGTTGTTCTCCCGGAAGATACGGATCCCCCTTGACACCAGATCGCTTCCGGCGTCAATGTTCGGCCACATCACGATCTTCTGCTCTTTCCTGTCTTTCAATGCGGCAAGCGTTTTTTCCACCTGCGCACGCCCCTCCTCCGGCGTCGTGGTCACCGGATGCTGCATCATGAGAATATAGGGCTTTGTGAAATCAATCTGATAACCGACGCCGCTGTTATACTCCTGCATCTTTTCATTGCTGATGGTCAGATCCTGATGGCACAGAGTATCTATGGAAGGACAGCCGCTGTTCACGATGCGCTCCGGCTCCTCCCCCATCTTAATCAGCCGTTCCCTGCTCTGTTCCGTCGAGGGAAAATGGTAGTGCGACATTTTCGTGATCGCATGTCTCACCAGCTCGTCGATGTTACCCGTGATTTCGCCCCCCTGAATATGGGCCAGCGGGATATTCAGATAGGTGGCCGCAATCGCCGTCGCCATCGTCTCATACCGGTCCGCCACCGTCACCACCACATCCGGCCTGATATCCTCGAAGACCGTGGACAGCTCTATAATGCCCAGGCCTGTAGATTTTGCCTGGGTCTCCAGATTTTCGCCCTCTATCACATAGTAAATTTTTCTGGTGGGGGTAAACCCGTCCTTTTCAATCACGCGAAGGGCATTCCCGAAGCGATCCAGCAAAACGGAGGCGCCTACAACAAGCTGCAGCTCCAAATCGGGATGCGCCTGTATCGCCTTCAAAACATATTTCACTCTGCCGTAATTGGCCCTGCTGGCCACCACCACACACACTTTTCTCTTCATGTTAAACTCTGTATCCCCTTTCTACTTTGCCGCGCTGTCTTTGTTCAAATCAGACCATAGCAAAGCCTCGCCCATTTTCAAATCTTTTGCCGTTCTTTTTCCCAGCACATCCTCGTACTGTTCCCCGGAAACACCCTTCAGCGGCTTTTTGAAGGAGAGGTCATCCATATCCAGCATCTCCCCCCTGGCAACATCCCGTTTCAGATAGATGCCCTTCGCAAAAATGTGCTTTAATTCTTTCTGCTCGTCATTCAATGTTGTCTTGTCAACCAGCGCATTCCGCATGGCCGTAATCATCCGGATGCCCTCTGTCATCTCCTTAAGCTGCTCTACGGTCACAGACGCCTTCACATCGGGCCCGAACATGTAGGGGCTCATCGTCACATGCACCTCTATCATCAGCGCGCCGTTTGCCACCGCCGCCAGAGACGGGAATATCGTCCCGGAATGATCCGACAGCCCGATGGGGCAGTCGTATCTGTCCCGCATCTCTGAAATGAGATTCAGGCCGATCTTTTCCGGCGGGCAAGGATATGCGGTCGTGCACTGCATCACGGCGTAAGGGTTTGTCCGGATCAGCTCCACCTGTCGGTCAATGTCCTCGTAGGAGCTTAATCCCGTTGACAGAAGAATCGGTTTCCCCGTCTTCACCATCTTTTCTACCAGATATTTATTGTACACCTCACCGGATCCCAGCTTCCACGCCGGCATACCGATGGCTTCCAGCATCTCAAAGGCCTCCACCGAGAAAACCGAACTCAGGAAATCCAGCCCGGCATCTAACGCATGCCTTTGAAGCCCCTCCCACTGTGCAGGCGTAAATTCCATCCTTTTCCAGTAGTCGTATCGGTTCTTATCCTCATAGCTGAACTTCACGCGGAAAGGTTCCTCCGGCGTGCTCTCCGCCTCCGCGATATGCGTCTGAAATTTGATCGCATCGACTCCCGTCCCTGCCACCGCGTCAATGAACGCATGGGCCTGCCCCAGACTGCCGTCATGGTTCTGGGATATTTCCGCAATGATATATACGCTGTTCTGTGCAATTCCTTCTGCAAACCATTTCCCGATTTTCATTTTCAGCCTTCCACCAATCTCTTTATCCTGTGAATGATTTCCGCCACTTCCCCGTCGCTCTCCGCTTCGATCTCATTCATTTTTTTCCACTTTCGGAACTCTTTATCCTGGTAGCTTTCCAGCCATTTTTTCCTTTTTCGCAGAAAAGGCAGCGGAATATTCGCCAGCGCCCAGCTATAGATCCGATACAGAAATGTCATGCGCATAAAGGCAATGACCATCCGCTCCTTTGCCGAATACAGGTTCCTGTATTCCCGCCTCTGCTTGTTGTCAAAGGCATACGCTGCACCCTGATAAACCTCCTCAAAGGCATCCGCGATTTTGAGATAGCTCGCCCGCTTCTCATCCACCAGATAAAAGGGATTCACCATCTCCTTCGTCAGTCCGATATCGGGCATGTCCCCCGAAACGGTTCCCCGAAATGTCTCGTAATCCCTGACTTTATTCATCTCCATCAGAAGCGGGTGATCCTGATCCTCCGGAATCGGATAGGGACAAAGATAAATCGGGTTTTTCCCTGCAAAGAAAGCCTCCAGAATCGCCGTGCTGTTCCAGGCGTATACCAGATCGCTGACCGCAATCCACTGTTTCACCGAGAGCTCTGAAATCACTCTAAAATTCTCATATTCCTGCGCCAGCTTCTCCGCCCGCGGGGAATCGTCCCCGGGATGCGGCCTGTACACAATCACATAGTCCCTGTTCTCCTCGAGGAATTGCCGGAACCACTGTAAGATAGTGAGCTGCTCCTGTTCCGCCACCTCCAGATAATGTCTGCGGCCTTCCCCGAAGCGGGCAATGGTCGCCCGTTTTGCTTCCGCCGACGCCTCCACATACTTAAAGCCGGCAATGAACAGACATAGTTTTTTATCCGCCGGCAGATCATATTGTCTGCAAATTTCTTCTCTGGACGTATAGAACCCACGAAATTCCGGCCGCAGCAGATCCATGGTTATATTCCCGGTCACCTTCACGTTCCGGGGCGCGACGCCAGCCTTTTCGATCAGTCTTTTCTGATTTTTTTCTCCCCATGATATGTGTACGATCGCCTTTGCCAGACCGGACAAATTCCGGAAGCTGCCGCTGTCCTTCTCCTGCTCGTTGGTTGTCACCTGCTCCCATTGGAGGTTAATCACTTTGTCAAACTTTATCCGGTAACTGGCGTAGTCTCTGATGGAGCTGCTTGTATAGCAGTACCCGATCACCAGCACCTTCGTCCGATACACGGGTGTGCGCGACTTTACCAGTTCATAGTCGTTCGCGTACAGGATTTTGGTCTTATAGCCACGCCTGTCCAGCTCATACTTTAACAGGCACAAATTATCCAGCTCCCGCACTTTATGTTCATACATAAGCAGAAAATCATAATCCTGCATTTGACGTTCTCCCGCTTTACTCTTTCCAACCTGCCGTTATCTGTCTGCACACCCTGTATTTGTTGTTATTCCAGCACTCAGCGAGCTGCGCCGCCCCGCATTCAATATTGTAGAGCAGCGAATCGCAGAGCGACAGACAGTGAATCACCGCCAGATAATTTCTCCCGGCCGCCTTGCCGTCCTGAATCTCCAGCAAATCTTTGACCTGTATATATTCCCGATTCTTATAATCATAGCTCACTCTCTTCTGATCCACCGACAGCAGCCTGTCCCCGAGAGCCTTCCGGAACATTTCAAAATACTCCGCGTCCTCGGTTGCCAGAAAGATATATTCATATTCTAGTTCGTTTTTAAAGTGAATGCAAGCCTGTAAAAAAGTCTCCGCATCTACGATATCTTTCCGCCATTCCTTGTTGATTTTTTCCGCCGCCTCTTTTCTGAAATCCGTCCCCCTCATAACCACGCCCAGGACCTTCCCGGGCAGCTCTCTCGGCATTCTCCCCTCTATATAGCGCTTTGTCTCTTCATTCATCCTGATTAGCTTGCAGAAAACCTCGCTGTCCAGACTCCGTCTGCCCCACTTTTCCTGATAGGGGTTGATTTTGCTCTCCCCCAGAAGAATCGTGTTATCGGACGCACTGATCACATACCTGCTCTCGTAAGCCTCCGCTGTCGATATCTCCGATACCGGCTCGAAAAAGTATTCCCACATGTTCTCCTTCTCAGAGTTTAAATACTGATTCGGATAGGCGTGCAGATCCACCACAGGCGTGTATCCTTTCTCCAGGATCCAGCGGACATGTGTATACGTCCAGCGTATGATGGAGACCAGCCCCTCGTTAAAACAGGGATAGTCCAGAAGCACAATCGTCTTATCTTCGTTTTTGTCCCCGAAGGATTTCGTATTTTTACACCAAAGCACACTGTACAGAAGCTTCGCGCTGTTGCAAATGCTGTCAACAGGCCAGAAACACTCTCTGTCCGTTGCGGCAATACATATGTGACGTTTTTTATCCAGAGCTTTTATGATTCGGTAAAGAAACAGACATACCAACCTGTTCCCAAGGCCCATATTCTGGTTCTTCCCCTGCATCCAGTTTTTCAAAAGCTCCATATATCTGCCTGCCGCCCCGCTGAAAGGCAGAAAGCGGACAGATTTCCCTTTTATAAAATATTTTGCCCGCTTATCCAAAAAGACACACCGCTTATCAGGACAAAATTTCTGCAGGAACCGCGCAATGGCAACGGAATACTCTTCCGCCTCCGTAAATACAAATGTGCGGTATTGATTCAAAAAGGAGAAATCAAGCCGCTCCTTCCTGGAAAAACATTTTTCATAATCGGGAAAATCATTCCGCTTAATCCCCAGCACCAGATTTTCCTGATACTGCATCCAAAACAGCAGCTTTCCATTCTGATCCACTACCGGAAAACACGCCCCGTCCGCCTCCCCGTTTACATACGCGTAGTCCCTTGCTTCCAAGAACAAATTGGGGGATATGCGAAAAGTTTTTCCCTGATAGGATCCGTCCCATTTGGGGCAGACCGTCTTGTCATTACATATTTTTATCAATGCTTCGTGCCTCCGTCTGCCAATCCGCCGTCCTTAATTATAATGTTCTAACCGCAACTGGCTGATCTGTGCGGATATGATGCCAAAGAAAAATGTCTGAATGCCAAAGATGCAGATGATTGCGGAGAGCACGGGAATCCCCATCCCTTCCGTCAGAGCATTTACCACGCCGTACAGTACACCGATCACAACCGCAAGCACACCCACCGTTCCGAACACTTCTTTCGGCCGGAAAAGAATGATAATATTCATAATCAGCATGATCGTTCTCATACCGTCACGCAGCGGTTTCACCGTACTTTTCCCCACTCTTTTCCGGACGAGAATCTCGCATGTTCCACCCACGCACTCTGTCTCCTGCATGATAAAGGTCGTCACGGTGGACGCCCCGAATCTGGGCGGCAGAAGCGACAAGTACTTCATCAAAACCGTTTTCTTAAAGGCCCGCATACCGGAATTGAAATCCTCCACGGGTTCTTTTGCCAAAAGATTCACAATTCTTTTCAGCACAGCCTTTCCCAACTTCCTGTTGCGGTCGCAGTGGGATTCTTTCGCCCTGACCCCGACGCAGTAATCCAGATGCTCCGTCTCCAATTTGTTCACCACGGTCACCAGATCCTCCGGCCTGTGCTGTCCGTCGGCATCGTACCACACAACGATATCCCCCGCCGCGTTTTTGCATCCTGTCTTGATCGCGGAACCGTAGCCCCGGTTTCTCTTATGCCGGATGCATCGAATGTTAGGATATTCCATACTGTCTACGATGGCAAAGGTATCGTCCGCCGAGCCGTCGTCGATCACCAGGATCTCCCAATCTGCCGGTATATAGTCCGCCAGCTCGGTTAATGTCTCCTTTATTCCCGCCGCCTCATTGTAGGCCGGAATAATAACGGTTGTCTTCACTGTTTTTCCTCCCAACTATATCGTGATTTTCAGCTCTTTTTTCGTATAATACCGTAGCGTATATCCATATATCAAATAGGAAACCGCAGTCGCCACAGCGGCCCCAAGCAGGCCGAACCCCAGGATCAGCACGATATTCAGGGCAAAATTTGAAGCCACCGTCACCACATTGACAAAAGATTCACGGGCCGGAAATCCCGTCTGTGCAAAAATGTTTCCAAAAATGATTTTTCTTCCGCTCACTATGATTGCAACGCTGATAACCACCAGATACCACATGCCCACCAGGTAGTCCTTCTGATCCAAAATACAGCACATAATATAATATCCCACAAGCAGCGCGGCAAACGCCAGCGGAGATAAAACCCGAAGCGCCTTCTTCATGCCCTCATTAATCGCCTCAACGCCCTCCTTCAATCTGCCGCCCACATAATATTCCGTAATTTTAGGATTGATGCTTCTTCTGACCACGAAGTATAGCTGATAAAAACCTTCCGCAAACAAAACCGCAAAAGAGTAAATTCCGATCAGATAATCATCTCCCACAATAAATCCGAGGCAGATAATATCCACCTTTGTATTTAGCTCATTCACCAGATTGGACATCAGAATATAAGTGCCAAACCGGGCATGTTGTTTCAGATACTTTATGCCTGGCTTCCTTATAAAAAGTCCCCTGTGTATCAGATATACAGTAGTGATCAGGAGCACCACAATTTCCGCCCCCGTAAAACAGACGGTGAGCCACTGATAATCACAGCGTAAAAGTCCCATCCCATAAACGGCAAGCACAATCAAAATGTATCTCAGAGATTGAAAGAAAGCATATGGCTTCAACTCTGACAAGCCGTTCAGATAGTTGAGCAGAATTTTATTCAGCGAAAAGAAAACCAGCCCGGGCATAAGCACCTGCATACTTGTCAGCAGATTTCGGTTGTCCGTTACGATAAACGGCAGCAGCAGCTCAATGATTCCAACGCAGACTGCCGAAAACAAAAATATACCGATCAGCGCCGAAGAGATAATCTGCTCCTGCTCTCCACGGTTATCCTTATACTCCGGGATCAGCCTCATAACAGACATGTGCACGCCCCACACCGTGATCTGTGAGAGCACACCGTACCATGCCTGCGCTCTGCTGAAAACCCCCAGCGCGGCCGCGTCATAAAAAAACACAATCAGAAAGTTGATTAAAAACCCACTGACAGATAAGATGACGACGCTGCCGTAATTCCACAACAGCCCCTCTATGAATTTGCCTTTTAATTTATCTTTCATCCTTAACCTGAACGCGTTCCTCTCCCAATCCCACGCTGTACGCCAGCAGCCAGACGGCCGTCGGCATAATCTGAACCAGCGTTCTACGTCCCGAATCAAAATACCCGTAATGCAGCGGCACATCCGCCCTGAACAGACAGACAAAATAGATTAATAAAATAAATCCCCCTGTCAAAGAAACCGAATACTGCGCCATTCGCTTTTTCGTACCTAACACAATCGGAGAAAGCAGCAGCAGAAAAGCCCACAGACCGCCTGCGTTAATACGGTCGTTCATCCTTTCATTGTTGGAAAAGTGCGAGAGGAAATACGGCAAATTGATCGACGCTATCTCTCTCGCCACAGAAACCGCCAGAACTACGATGCACAGACATAACATACCCGGGGCAATCAAAAAATAATGAGTTCTTACAAACTCCACAAGCTTCCATCGTCTTCCCATAAGCCATGTCAGCACCAGAAGAAATACAGCGCCCGCAATTAACAAAGCGCCCCTGTCAGGCGTCCAGAACATCGGGTTTGAACCGGAACCGATCACAATCATCTGAAAGACATTCCACACCACAATAACGCCTGCCACCGCCGTATTTACTTTATACATTTTCAAAGACTCGTTCTCTATGCCAATGGACAAAGCGAGAAAGAACAGAACATAAATTGCGCCTTCCACTCTTGTCATTAAAACCATTGCCGCCGCCAGAGACGCCATCACTTCAAATCCCGGTACCGCAATTTCCCGCTTCATAACAATAAGCATAATCAAAATCAGCGTATAAACCGCAATGGGACCATGCGCCAGCATGACAATCGTGCTCATGACGTAATCAAAATTGGTAAACAGAAAGAGCAGCCCCGCGCCCAGCACCAAAAACGACAGGGCATTATCTCTCTTCCCGTTCGTATAGTGCAGGCCGGTACACAGGATTCCCACACCGCAAGCCGCCATCAGCGGATAGAAGACATAGAGCGCGTCACATTTAACCAGATAACCGATGGACATGATCATCGGCTCTAAGATCCCGTAAGGAGCCGCCTCTCCGAGAATTTCATTCAAGCTCCCAAAACGCGCCAGCCGATAGCCGTAGGCGCACTTCATAAGCGAATCGGCCGACGTGCTGCATATCTTCAAATATGCAAAAAGAACGGCTGTAAAAACTGCCGGCAGGATAAAATTGAAAAACGCCTGCCAATCAACCGCTTTCAGTTCTTTCCGCCGCATATACAGCCAGACGCCCATTCCCAAAGCCAAAACCGGCAGCATGGTAAACAGGCTGTAGGGAATGCCCAACATCATAAACACCGTACCACACGCACACCAGATGGCAGCGCCAATCGGCAGACTCAAGAAAAAAGACAGCCACGGATATCTCTCTCCCAAAAGAGGCAGCGATACCGCTCCTCCGACAGCAAACAGTAAAAGCATGACGAGAATCTGCTTAAACGCTCTGTAAGGGCTGTTCTCCACGGACTCACCCATACTTTCAAATGCATTCCAATCCTCACCGTCATAGGGATTTCCTCCCGCCTGCACGCTTTCCAGCAGCTCCTCCGAGCAGAAGATATGCCACTCTCCCCAGACAGCCATTCTTATGGTATCCGTCGTTCTCCAGCTCTCGTCTACCACAAAACAGTAGGGGTCATATTCTCTGCAGGGATATGACATAAGAAGCCGTACCGCCTCCTCCGACAGAACCGTTTCCTCTCCCGCAATGATCTGATCCGCCGGAACCGCCAGCTTAGAAATAAGCTGAAAATCCGCCGTTTCCTTCTCCTGCTCCGAGACGACAAGTTTTTTTCCCTCAAAATAATACTCGTTAAATATTTTCTGTATATTAATTTCATCAATGGTACTGTCTTTCGCCACCCGCGCAATGATCGTCGTATCCGCCCCCGGCGCCAGCTTGTCCACAAAGCTTGTGCTGCCCTTAAACAATACAAGCGCTGCAGTCACAGCCGCTATTCCCAGGCATAAAAGACGATTATTCTTATCGTTTCCCCATTTTTTAAGAATAACAATTTCGAAAAGGAACACTCCAATCACAAAAAACAGGGTAATGTGGTCAAACTCATTAAAAACAGCGTCATAAACAGCTCTCATAAGAAGCGGCATACGGTTCGCCGTTACTGCAAGTCCCGCACATCCAAGAAAAAATACGAAAATTTTGAGCAAGTTCTTTTTATTCATCAAATGTCCCTCTGCCTTAATTCGATACAAACCGCTTCGTTATTCACACATTATAGGGTATCCCCCATATCATGTCAAACAATTCGTCATATGCCCTTTCTCCAGAATATCCGCAATCCGCTCACAGGCATGTCCGTCCCCGTACGGATTGGAAGCGCACGCCATCTGCTCGTATGCCTCCCGGTCATTCAGCAGCCTGCTGAATTCCTCATAGATGGTATCCTCATTCGTCCCGACCAGCCGCAGCGTGCCTGCCGCAATCCCCTCCGGCCGCTCTGTCGTGTCCCGCATCACCAGCACCGGCTTGCCAAGGGACGGCGCCTCCTCCTGAATCCCGCCGGAATCGGTGAGAATCAGATAACTGCGTTTCATAAAATTATGGAAATCCAGCACATCCAGCGGTTCTATGATATGCATCCGCTCCTCCCTGCCGCCTTCCGCCTGCTCTCCGAACACCTCATCCGCCGTCGCGCGCACCTGCGGGTTCATATGAATCGGATAA
The DNA here is from genome assembly GCA_910584725.1 of uncultured Lachnospiraceae bacterium. Classification (GTDB taxonomy): domain Bacteria; phylum Bacillota; class Clostridia; order Lachnospirales; family Lachnospiraceae; genus UBA3282. Next base: position 45,204 of record CAJUBE010000002.1, read on the forward strand.
ATTGCCTTTACATCCGGGTGCTCCTCCATCACCCGGCGAATCGCCCGGAACATGTGATACATCGGTTCACCCAGATTTTCACGCCTGTGAGCGGTAATCAGAATCAGGCGGGAGTCCGCCGCCCAGCTAAGCTCCGGGTGGGAATAGTCCTCCCTGACCGTCAGTTTCATCGCGTCGATCGCCGTATTTCCGGTAATCCATATTCTGCTCTTGTCTTTCCCCTCTCCCAGCAGGTTTTGCGCCGCCTGCGCCGTCGGTGCAAAATGATACTGCGCGATCAGGGACACTGCCTCGCGGTTAAACTCCTCCGGATAAGGGGAATATAAATTATAGGTTCGAAGTCCTGCCTCCACGTGACCGACCGGAATCTGCTTATAAAAACAGGCAAGCGCCGTGACAAACGTCGTCGAAGTGTCGCCGTGAACCAATACGACATCCGGCTTCGCCGTCTCCAGAACCGCCTTTATCGCGTTTAAGATATTGGTCGTCACGTCAAAGAGCGTCTGGTTTTCCTTCATGACGGCGAGATCAAAATCGGGTGTCACCTCAAAGGCCTGCAGCACCTGATCCAGCATCTGCCGGTGCTGGCCGGTCACACATACCACCGTCTCAAGCGCCGTTCTCTTCTTCAGTTCCCTCACCAGCGGGCACATCTTTATCGCTTCCGGCCTGGTACCGAAAACAAGCATGATTTTCTTCATCTTCCGCCACCTTATTGTTCCTTAAATGTGATAAACACCGGGCAGGTCAATAATATTCTGGCAGTCCAGCACGATTTTCCCCGCCAGCTTCTGCATATTTTCCCTGATCTGCGTGTGCTTTACCATAATCACAACCATGTCAACGTCATTCAGGAAATCCTCCAGACTGTGATACTGATTCTCCACAATATCTTCCCCGATAAACGGATCGTACGCTTTCAGTCCGGCGGCCAGATGTCTTGCCTGGCTCTCCAACAGCTGCAGGGTGGGCGACTCCCTCACATCATCCACATTTTCTTTGTAGGTCAGGCCGTACAATCCCACCCGCGATATATCCTTAAGCCCGTTTTCACGCATAATCTCATAGATTCTTCCGAGTACAAAATCAGGCATTCCGTCATTCGTCCGCATAGATTCGTCAATCACTTTCGCCAGCGACGGATAGTCACCCACCAGAAACCACGGATCCACCGAAATACAATGTCCTCCCACACCGGGGCCCGGCTGTAAAATGTTGACGCGGGGATGCATATTGCAGATTTTAATGATCTCATAGACGTCCATACCGTCGTGCCTGCATATCTTTGCCAGTTCATTCGCAAAGGCAATGTTGACTGCCCGGAATGTATTTTCTACCACCTTCGTCATCTCCGCCGTGCGGATATCCGTCACCACGATCTCTCCCTGACAGAAGGAAGCGTACAGTTCTTTGACGCGCTCTCCCACTTCTCTGTCATCCGCGCCGATCGTCCTGTTGTTGTGCAAAAGCTCATATACCATATTACCGGGGATAATCCGCTCCGGCGCATGGACCAGATGCACATCCCTTCCCGCCTCATATCCAAACTCTTCCACTACCGGCCTCACACTCTTATCAATCGTGCCCGGCGATATGGTAGACTCGATCACAATGACCGCGCCCTTCGGGGCCACCGCCAAAACGCTCTTCACCGCGGCGGACACATAAGCCGGATCAACCTTCTTGCTAAACTTATCGTATGGTGTCGGAACGGAAATAATGTATGTGTCCGTTTTCTGATACTCTGTCGTGAAGGAAATGCCCGCATCCAATGCAGCGTGAAACAACTCCTCGATTCCCTCCTCTTTAAAAGTCATCTTACCCGCAGACAGGGAATCTACAACCTTTCGGTTATAGTCCGTCCCCACTACCTCCACGCCATGCGAAGCCAGCATCAGCGCCGTCGGCAGCCCGATATACCCCAATCCGATTACATTTACCATGTCTTCCGTTCCTTTCCCGTAAAAATCCAATTTGCTTTCAGCTCTCTATAAAATCGACAATCGGCTGCATGACCGATGCCATACTGACCCGGGATGCCGCTGACTCGCGTATCTTCCGGGCGGTTGTTATCTTATCTCCGTTCTCCTTCTTCAACCTCTCATAAAAATGGATCACTTCCCGGATATCCACGCTCTGCGCGTCATTGGAGAAATTCCTGACATATGGATAGTCTTCCTCCAGCACATCCACCGGACATCCTGTAATAAACGGCATTCCTTTCGCCAGATACTCTCTCGTCTTCAAAGCCCCCAGCGTATAAAGCCCCAGCTTGTACATGCCAAAAGACCCCAGCGCGATATCGCTCTCATCATACAGCCTGTCCAACTCTTTTCCTGACTTATTCGGATAGAAGATAACATGTTCCCGCAGATGATATTTCTCTACAAGCTCCTGATAACCGGCCTTCTCCGGCCCGTCCCCGACAAGCTTAAGCGTCACCGTATACCTGCCTGCACCGCTCCCGTAATACTCTCTCATGCCTTCAATGATACGCTCGTAACCGTGATGCCTCTGCATGTACGCCACACCGATCAGGGTAATTTCCTCTTCCTGATACGCGCCCCCCACCAGCTCCACATCCTCCACCTGTATGCCATTGAAGGTACACAACGCGGGCACGCCGAAGATCTCCTTATCGCTCGTATAAGTCACAAAACGATCAATATATTTTTTCAGCCTTCCGCGATACAGCTTTTCCTTAATATAAAAAGGCCATGCGTTCCATTTTGCAAAATCATCCTTATCATAGGGATATGTGAAAATTTCTATGATAATTTTACAGGCCGGATATTTCTCCTTCACGTTTTTCCAGAAGGTAAGATACGCCTTGTCCGCCACCGCGCGGCGCACGTATATAAAATCGGGATTTTCCAGCTTTTTCAAAGCCTCCTCATAATTTCTGGCAATGGAAGCGGTCGGAAACAGTCCAAAAATCCTCTGTGGAAGCGATCTGTCCACCGCCCTGATTTCGAGCTCGCTCATGTCATAATGTTTGGAAAACTCTTTTATCTGCATGTCAATCTTCTTGCTGACACCGATAGACTCTCTTCCCTGAAAATGAATATAATATCCTTTTTTCATAACAAACCTTTCCCGTCTTACTTTAACTGGTTTCCATCAACATCCTTACAAATTTCTCTGCATTTTCATCCGCATTATATTTTTGTTCCCACAGCGTCCTTGATCTGTCGCGCATTTTAACCGTCTCCTCATCGGACATATGACAGAGCCGGGCGACTGCGCTGCTGACATCCTCCGGCTGCGGATTTTCTGAGAGCAGAATGCCGTTGCCGTCTATCATATTGGGGAGCTCCCCTACCGCTGTGGCAATAATCGGAATGCCGAAGGCCATTGCCTCCTGCACGGAAACCGGACTGCCCTCCGTAGACGATGTCGTCAGAAAACAGTCTACACAATTTTCCTTATAAAACCGCATGACTTCTTCCACCGGCACAAATCCGGGCATCTCAAAAGAAATATTTTCTTTGCCGCTAAAAAGTTCTCCTGCATATCTCACGGTTTCCTCGTAGTGGCTGCCCGTTCCGAAATGCGTCCACCGAATCCTGATATCCGTTATCCTTGCCAGCCCCTCGACGATAAGCGGCACTCTCTTTAACGGAATCACATGGGAACAGCTTACTATATGAAACGCCGTCCGCCTCTCACGAGCCGGTTCCCTTCGAATATAACCGTGATCGACCGTTCCGATCGGCGCTGTGATGTATTTCTTCCCGACCAGCTCTCTTCTGCCCCAATGCGACAGATAATATTCCAGACCTGCGTCAGCCACAAAATAAATCCGGTCTGCCTGTTCATCCATATATTCCCGAAAAGGCTGTCTGTTATGGGGATTTCTTTCATTATACAAGTCATATCCGTGTATGCGGGAAATCACCTTTCTGTCCGGCTCTGATTTCCTGTCCATGAGAAACGCAAGGCAGCTTGGATTAAACCAATAGGAATAGATCAACGCGCCGCCGTCGGCAATGTGATTTTCCTTTACATATTTCCGCAGTTGATCCGCCATACTGAAATATGCGATAGAGTCATAAAGACGGCCGAAAGTGTTTTCCCCCGTTTTTAAAATCTGCCTGATCTCTCCATGCCCGCACCGGGAAAAGAAAAATTTGACAACCGCCTCCAGTTTTTCACGGATCCCGAAAGTTCTCATACAGTGATAAACCGAGATCCGCTCATCCGTTATCATTTTCTGCTCCGTCGAGGGGGACACTGACAAAATGCACACCTCAAATCGTTCCGTCAATTTTTCCAGTTCGGTGCGGATAAAGGAATACTCCCCCGGTTCAAAGGGATATCCGTCCAACAATAAAATCAGCTTTTTTTTCAAATTCCCTTCTCCTTAAAAGTACAGCTTTACTGCACCGAGCACCGTAAGCGCCATACTTTTTTCCTCCACCGTTCCCTCTTCAAACATCAGAGAAATATCTTTTTTGAGCTGCCCGTCAATCTCACTTCTGTCCCTGTTTTGCAAATAGTAATCTCGGCAGTACGCCTGTACTCCGGGGCTTTTCCCATACCAATAATCCAAAGGATTCATATTGTCTGTGCTCTGTCGCTTAAAAGCTTTGCAGGCAGCGCGGCACAAAAGCCTCTGCGTCGTCTTGACTTTTCTGAAAAAGATATGGTCTTCCCGTGGCTTAACGCCTCCCCATTTCTCCCAGCCAAAGGCAGTCGCCTGCGGGTATTTTTGTTCCATCCATTTCAGATAGATATGATGCCTGTTTCGGTATGCAAAAGGAATCGAAAAAACGGTCTCCAGAAAATCTACATCTGTAAAGGGAGATGCCGCCTCTATATAGTGCTGTCTGATAATATAGGAAGACATCGCCCCCATCATTCCCCTCGTATAAACAGCAAACATCTCCTGACAAGGATACTCCTCCATCACCTGACTGTCAACGGAATAGGAAAGCCTGTTCGAATACTGATTCAGCCCCGGACGCGGTTTCCCGAAATTCAATTCTCTGTCATGATAAAACGTGGACAGGATAGCATCCCCTATCATACCCGTATGCTCAATCCCGAACCGTTCCGTGTCAAGCGTCCCGAGCAGTCTGCTGCCGCCCGTAATTCCGGTGTAGAGCGCCGCCCCGTTATTTTTGGAAATGATGTCGTCAATATCATACAGCCAGTTCGCGTCATCCAATGCTTTAAAAAGATACTCATGCCCAAGATAAACGGCTATCTGCTGTGATATTTTATAGTCAAGATAATCTGCCCGGCAATAGGTGACATTGAGCTGATCCGTATAACCCATATCATGCGCCACCCAGGAAACCATCCTGCTGTCCAGCCCGCCGCTCAGATCAACAAGGTGCCGGCGTCCGTATTCCCTGTCCTTATCGAACTCTCTCCTGACAGCCTCCCTGAACGCGCTGTCAATCCTCTCAACAGCTTCCTGTTCGGACATCTGCGCTTCCTTGTTCGGAATCAGGTAGTATCTCTCGACCTTTGCCCTGCCATTCTCGATGCGCACAAGCTGCCCCGGCAGCAGACGGTGAATTTCCTTTACAAAGGTACTGTCATCCAGCATATAGCCGTATGTCAACATGTATTTGGCTGCTGTCTCATGAAAGTGATACGATATCCCGGCAGCCTTCAAAACAGATATCATGTACGGAATATGGCTTGAGACGATCCACCGCTCTTTGTCCGCATAGTAATACAGCGCTTTTGCAGCAATCTGATCCGTGTACGCAACAAGGGCGGAATCCTGCTTATTGTAAATATAACCGCAAAATCCGCCCCGCAGCGTCCGCAGGCATTCACCCGCATCCTTCTGCATAGCCTCAGCGAAAGTATGCTGCCAGTCCCCTGCGCCCTTTGTCATAAGCTTGTCTTTATTATAGACATACCCGTCCAGAAAACTGATCTGTGCTTCTTCCTCCAGAAACACCTGATCTTTTGGAAATTTATTGAGAAGATTATTATACTGCTTACAATGTCCCAAATCCACGATTTCACCAAGACATTCTATATTCATGTTTCCCGCAGCCAAAAAGCCATGCACCATTTTTTTACCTCATTTATCACGCGGAAGCTGCTTGCTATTCTCCGCAAATGTTGCACACTAACCGCCATGATTCCGCTTCGCGGAATCTCAAATCAATGCGGAGAATGCCGTATTTCAGGCATTCTCCTGTGTGAGACTTAGTACTTCTCCGCGAAACAGCCTCTGCTGTGAGCGGCTAGAAGTACTTCTCACACTAGCCTTTTCCCATCATAGCACACTCCCCCAGCCAATGCAAACACCGACAGACTCACCAGTCATGTCCGGCCTTTCCGAACCTCTTTTTCCGGTAATCGCCAATCCCCCGCAAGGTTGCCCGCACGAGCTTCCCTTTCCCGCGCATCAGCCACAGCGCACAGCACACCGTCCGATTCAGCGCATAATAGGCAAGAAACAGCGGGTACCGCCGACCCAGATGCAGTCTGCTGCACAAAAGCCAGTTTCGGGCGATATAGTAGGCGCAGAGCGGACTGTCCGCCCCTTTGGTGCTGGCCCCGACCTTGTGGTACATCACCGCCTTCGGGCAGTACCAGATGGGGATTCCCAGCTTTTGCAGGCGGAAGCTGTACTCGGTGTCCTCGTAGTAGAGGAAAAATCGCTCGTCCAGCGTTCCTGCCCGCCGAATCACCTCCATCGGAATCCACAGGCAGCATCCCGTGGCAAACGCAATCTCCCTCTCCTGATCGTACTGCCCCTCGTCCGTTTCATCCAGACCGATATGCCTCACTTTCCTGATAACGCGTGAGACACTTCCCCCCGCAGACCAGAGGCGTTTCCTGTCATCACTGTAATAAATCTTCGGCACAACCATACTGCCGGGGTGCCTTTTCGCACACCCCCATAAGCGGAGCAGCATATCCAAAGCAATCTCCGTATCGTTGTTCAAGAGAAGAACCGCATCCGCTTCCCACTCCACAGCGCTGCGGATCCCCACATTGTTCGCATAGGAGAAGCCGTAGTTGTCATCCAGCCGTATGAAGGAAAACCGCTCATTCCCCGCGTACCGCTCTTCCAGCAGGCGCATGGAATCATCCTGCGAGGCGTTATCTACCACGATGATTTTTATTTTCTCCACACCGCCGCTTGCCAGTATGGACTCGATGCAGGCCGTATTATATTTTTTCCCATTATAATTGACTAAAATAACCGCCAGTTTCATAGATACCGTTTCCTGTTTTTCTCTCTTTACTGCCGCTTCCGCCTCGCAGTCCATGCACACCCTGCCTGCCGTTTCGCTCTCTATCCAAGCTGCTCCGTCAGCAGTTCATAATATTTCCTGCTCAGCCTCATCTGTTCATACTGCCCAAAATCCATCTCCGCTATCCTGTCCGCCGGGTTTTGCATCACCCTGATCCATTCTTCCGCATCGTAGGGATCTTTCACATAGTTCGCCTTTCCCTGCGTCACCTCCGGGATACACGTCCTGTCCGTAGCGATCACCACCGTACCGAAAAGCATCGCCTCAATCGGCGGCATACCGAAACCTTCAAACACGCTGGGAAAGAGAAAGGCGCGGCAATACTTGTACAGCGCGTTCCTCTCGGCATTTTCCACGAACCCCGTCAGCGTCACTTCCCGCTCCAGCCCCCGCTCCCGAATCTGGCTTTCCAGTCTGTCCCTGCTCTCCCCGTTCACCCCGGAAATCAACAGTCTGCACGGAAGCCCTGTCTCTGTATTTTTAATCCGCTCCATCACGGCGATCAGCGTATCCAGATTCTTGTGCGGAATCAACTGCGCTACGGTATAATAAAACGTTTTCTTATCCACATGATATTTTTCCGCAAGCCGCTCAAAGGAAACGATCTCGTTCTTGTCCACCGTGATCGGGTTGTAGATGGTGGTGATCTTCTCGCTCTTTACATGATATTTTTCCCTGACGTCATCCCTCACCCAGTCGGATATCGCCACCAGATGCCTGGAAAAATGCGCGTCCAGCCACCAGCAGAGACGAGAGTAGGCGATCTCATGAAAGGGGTGATATTCGGGATAATGGGCCGCCTGTAAGTCGTGAATCACATTGACATAGGTAACGCCGCCGTTAAGCAGCGGGCGGCAGTACACCGGAATAAAACATTTGCGTATCCCTTTTTTTCTGAGGAAACGGTTCTGGCAAAAAAAGTTCCACAAAATCCGCCCCGCGATATTGGCGGAAACAACCTCCGTCTCCAAAAGTTCCATCCGTTCATCCTGCGTGTAATGCCGGAAGGTATCCTTATTGTCCTTCGATACCAGCAAGAAGAGATGGAAGGGCTCCTCAAGTCTCCGGAAACCGTCCAGCAGATTTCTGATATAAAATTCGGTGCCCCCTACCTTTTTCGGGCGGAGCCACAGTAAATCAACCGCAATAGTAAGCATCACAAACCCTTTCTGAATACTTTCTGCCCGCACGCTCTGACGCCGCCGTGAGCAGACCGCCTGTCAATCCTCCGTCCCTGTAACCTCATGACTCCTTGCATATACCGTCACATCCTCCAACACAGGCGTTGTCTCATCAATCCATATCCCTTCCTCCGTGTACCAGCCATCGAATACCCTGTCCCCGCTGACCGTCCCCGGCTCTGCCCCGGGCATCCGCTCAAGGCGCTCACCCTTCAGCACGCTCATATAGTTGTGGATTCCGCCGTCTTCCGAGACGAAACCGACCGTACAGATCTCCTGCCGTTCCTTCCACACCTTATCCAAAAACGGTTTGCGCGCCGACAGGAAATCCCGAATCCGCTGTACCTCCCCCTCGTAGTCAACCGATTCTCCGTATATTTCCTTCCATCTGATCAGATCCATTTCCTTGGCGGCATGAATCTCCGATACATACTCGTCAATCTTTTCCACCTGCATCGTCTGCATATAGTCAGAGAAGAATTCCTCGTAGCACGCGGAAACTGTCTCCTGAAAGGAAGAATGCTGATTCAAATGCCAGAAAAGCGTCGTCGGATCGGTACCCCTCTGCATCAGATAACACAGGTCGCCCGTTGATTCGTTGATCCCGTCCAGATTAGCGTACGCCTTATCATAATCCCACACAGGCCCTGCAAACAGCTTATTGCTGACCACATCCTGCGGTTTATAGAAAAAGGAACTCGTCGCTCCCGCGCCGTTATTCTTAGATAATTCTTCGATAATATATTTCTGTGCAAAAGACCGCAGATCGATATAATCCGTATATTGCATTCCGTTTTGGGGATCGACGCCGTCCGCCGCGGCGACGGCCCGCTCCATACCATTGACCAGACCGCTGATATAGTCCACCTGCGCCTCCGAAGCATACGCGGGCTGTTTGATTGTATACAGATCTTTCAGCGTCTCCGTATAAAATCCGCTGATTTCCACGCGAAACTTTTCGGCCACATCTCTTTCCAGAAGATATCCCCCTGTCGTGTCCCGCGGCTCATTGGGAAGCACCATGCCCTTTCGCCTCTCCGTCTCAAAATGCCCACAGCTTTCCATATCCCTGTTCAGCTTTTTATTTTCCGCCTCCAGATCGGCAATCGGCACCCGCTCCGGGTCAATCTCCACCTTTTCACAGAGCTGATACATGCCGTGATACCTGTGATTGATATAGAGATCAATATAGCGCGACTCCGGCGATCCCGTCATTCCCGCCGCCACAGCCATATCGTAAGTCATTTTATTGCGGATGTAGGTGCGATCCTCCACATTGCTTAAGAGAATCCATTTATCGGCGCTTCCCATACCGAGGAGATCGGCCCTGTTTTTCAGCCGGATGCCATAGGATTTTTTCGGATACGCCCATGTGGAGTTGCCCCGCCCGGAAATACGATCCAGCTTATCCGCACACACCACATCTCCCTCCGTGTCAAACAGGACAATCCTTCCCTTTTCCGCATAATTCTTGTCTGCGTCCAGCTCCTTCATGGAGCCGCTGTCCGTCTCCAGAAAAACAGCCGGAAGTCCGGCGGACTGCATAACGACAACTTCTTGTTTCTCCAATTTCTCCCCTTTTTTCCCGCAAAAATACATCTCATATTTCTCATTGCAGCCAAGCGCCCCGATATCCGCTCCGTTTGCCAGCGAAACTTCCCCTTTCGCCCCTGCGAAAACCACGGTTTCCGCCCCCGCAAAGGAAATATGTACTTCGTTCAGCTTTGCATAGGACGGGAGGAACAAATAATTAACCCGTTTTGCCTTATCCGAAAAACAGTATATTTCCTGCTCCGATGAGGAATTGCGCAGCACAAAACATAATTTTTTCATATATTCGCCGTTTTTCTGTATTTGTCTGTATTCCTCCCTCTGTACGAATATCACGACAGCAGTCAGAAAAACAGCCAGAAAAATGAGGATTCCCCGCCGTCTCGCTCTGTATGTCATAACACCTTTTATCGCTCCTTAAGTCAATTCATGCCCGTCATTTCGTGTCTTTCTTCTCCAGATCCCGCACCCGTTTTTCCAAAATCGCCAGCTCCTGCGTCAATGTCCTGATCTTCTGGTTCTGCCTGGATGCAATCGAGGTCAGAGAAAGCAGGATCATAATAACAAACCCGATAGCAAAGATAAACAGGCCGTTCATATTATCCTGAATGCCAAAAATATGGATAATTCTTGTCAAAAGCTCGGGCACCGCCACAAGAACGCCCATAACCACACCGGCCACCAACCATAACAGCATATACTTTAAATTCAGCGCTTTTTTCTTCAAAAAATACAGGATAACAATAAAATAGCAGATTACCACAGCGATCAGTGTCACTCTGAGTGTAGCAGGTATCATAAATATCCGCCCCCTTCCGGCTTCTATACGTCTTCTCTTTTGGCTCTTCGGACGCCATAGCCCATTCTGCAGATCAGTATCGCCAGCGTCACCTTTATCATATAATAAACGGACTTTTTAAAGGTGATGGAACTGACGCCGCCCTCCCTTGCGCGCATCTGCACCGGAATTTCTTTAATCCTGCCCCGATGCATGACGGCAGATACAATTGCTTCCGGCTCCGAATAGTCCATGGGAAAATCTTTGCTGTAAATTTCAATAAACATTCTGTTCACCGCCCGGTAGCCGCTGGTAACATCCATAACCCTTTTCCCAGTCACAAGCCAGATCAGGCCGCTCAAAAAATAAATTCCCACTCTGCGGGTTGCGGAGGACTGAAACCCCTCCTTTTCCAGAAATCGGGAGCCAATGGTAATATCCGCCTCCCCTCTGATGAGCGGCTCCAACAGCTTATCCAGATAGGCAATATCGTGCTGTCCGTCGCCGTCCATCTGCACGGCAATATCATAATTGTTCTTCCGCGCATATATATATCCTGCCTGTACCGCGCCGCCGATTCCCATATTGATTGAGAGATCCAGATAGTGAAAGTTCTCACTCCGACACAGATCAGGCGTATTGTCGGTAGAGCCGTCGTTGATTACCAGATAATCGTACTGCGGCGCCGTCTCCATCATGTGCCTGACCACATGTACGATATTTTCCGCTTCATTGTATGCCGGTATGATAACCAGCACTCTTCGTTTTTGTTCCATATCTTTTCCCCATTTCTGCACTGTCTTCTGCGCATAAACAAGTTTGTTGTTTATCACTCAGGCCGCTCTCCACGCTTCCCACGCCCAAAATGTTTTACCGCTCTGCCGCGGATACGGCCGATCCACAGCTCCCGCAGCAGCAGATAATATGCGATATAGAAAGCGCCGAAATTATATACAAGATACCTCTGCTGTCCGAAAAAGACCAGCGATATCACAACAGCCATCACCACATTGCTTCCCAAAATAAGAGCCATAAACTCCGCACATTTTTGATTCGCCTTCCTGTCCATATATCCCCATACCATCAGCGCAAACGCCGACAAATAGAGGAACAGCGTCACCAGATGACACAGCAGATAAATCGGCCTGATCTGAAAGAACACGGTGCAGATAAACGCCTGGGGAAGCATCATAAGCGTATGGTACAAAAACCGGCCAAAATGCGCCTTTAGCAAAGTGATTCCTATTGTCTTCAAATGGGCGCTTCGAATCTCGCTGAACTGATCCGACATAATGATTTCCGGGTGGTGCTCCGCATAGTACAGCGACGGTACTTTGAGGCAGGTTTTCCCCACCTGTCCTACCCCTCCCACAATGTCTTTCCACATCCACAAACCGTTTTGCGCATAAGTGTAAAGCTGTTTTTCCGCATCCGCAGCCTCATATAGCGCCACATACAATCCTCTCAAAACTTCCTCTTCAAACAAATATTCATCTTCCCTGTCTGCCTCGTACATACCACGCGAAAAAATCAGGCTGACATACTGGCTTGTAATAAAGCTCCTGTCTGCCAGTTCTTCCATTGAAAGTTCCCGTTCCGGTTCCTCTTCCGAAATTTGATCCGCCTCGCCCTCCTCATCACTAACCAGGCTTAAAAGATGCTCTTCATAATCCTCCGGCGACTGTACTTTCAGCACAAACAAAGAAATTTTTTCATTGGATTTAATCACATTCATGTATCCGGCAGACAACTTGGAAATCGCTAAAATACCGGCCAGACAAATACAAAGCCCCCCGGCTGTTCCGACGACTGCGCGGAGCCATCCATATATTTTTTGACTATCCCTCTTTTGTCTATAGACCACATACACAAAAATAACGCCGCATAGCGCAAACAAAATCTGAAACTGGGAACGCAGAAGCGCCAGCACAAACGCCATTGCCAGACTACCCGCAAACCATGTATATTTTTTCGTCCAAATCGTCTTTAGCAGCAGGATCAGGAACAGATAAAATAAAGCATATGACAGCCCTTCCGTCAAAATCTGCTGCGTTGCCATGGACTGCGGCATCTCTACGGTAAAAGGCACCAGCGATAAGAAAAAAAACAGATAAGTTTCCCAATAGTGCAGATGAAACGCCTTTCGAAGCGCCTTCACGAAAAGGATTACGCACGCCGCTGCCAAAACCGCCTGTTCGATGACTACCGCATCCATATAGTTCTCCAGGCCAAACAAATACTGATTCAGCAGCAGAAACAGCGGGTAGACCGGCATAACGCCCTCGACCCGGTTGATTCTCATATAAGCCCCGCTGTCATCAAACAAAACCGGCTCTCTCGAACCGACAAACAGAAAGGCAAAAAGAGCAAGCAGAACCAGAGACCCGTAAAACAGCCTGTCCTTCTGCGCCGTGTTCAGTTGAAGCTTCTTTCTCTTTTCCGCCATGCCCTCCTCCGCCTTACTCCTCAAACACCTCAGCCTTACTCTTCTCCTGCACCCTGCTCCCGGCCACCTCATAAATCACGTCCACATTTCGGATCGTGGTAAGCCGATGGGCTATGATTATCATAGTCTTCATGCCCTGCAGGTGTTCGATGGCCTCCATGACCGCCGCCTCCGTCTCATTGTCAAGCGCGGAAGTCGCCTCGTCGAGCACCAAAATTTCCGGGTCGTGGTACAATGCCCTGGCGATACCGATACGCTGTCTCTGCCCGCCGGACAATCTGACGCCTCTGTCGCCCACAATCGTATTAAGTCCATGGGGAAGGCTCTCGATAAACTCCTTCAACTGCGCCTTTTCCACCGCAGCCCTCACAGCTCCCTCATCAATCTGTCCTTCCCGCACGCCAAAAGCGATATTATTGCGGATGGTATCGTCGGAAAGATAGATCGTCTGGGGAATGTACCCCACCTGCGCATGAAAGGTTTTCGCCTGCTCATGGATATTGATTTCATCCGCCATCACGGCGCCCTTTACCGGCGTCAAAAGTCCCAGTATAATGTCCACCATAGTCGTTTTCCCGGATCCGGTAGAACCGATAAACGCCGCGGTCGTTCCCTTTTTAATCGTAAGATTTACGTCTTTCAACACCCACTCATCCGTGTCCGGATAGTGATAGGATACATCCTGCACACAGATTCCGTTCTGCAGTTTCCAATCCGCCCGATATATCTGCCCGTCCTTTTCAATCAGACCCTCAACTGCCGTCAGATCGTGGTAGACCAGTTCCACCGAGGGAAACGCGTAAAGCATGTTGGAGGCATGCTCATTGATCCGCCCCACGCTCGGCATGAGCCGCATCGCCGCCACCGCAAACGCCGCAAGCTGAGAAACAAAATATACCATGTCCGCCTCACCGAAGAGGAGCTTCACGATGACCGCAATCAAAAGTCCCGTCATGGAAACAGCCTCCACCGTATATTTCGGGAGAATTGAAATCGTTCTGGCAATGCGCAGCCCTCTTGCATATTTTTCCCAGTATTTGCGAAATTCGTCCGTAAAATAAGTCTCGCGCTCTAAAATCTTTATCTCCTTGATCCCGCCGAGGGACTGGTTCATCCACTGAAAAATTTTTCCCTCATAGCCCTGATTTTCGATCCCGAACCGCCTGCTGTACTTTCTGCTGATCAGAAGGAAGCCGCCCACAAAAACAGCCAGCAGCCCCAGCACAATGATCGTTATGGTCTTACTGATGACCAGCAGATAAATGCACAGAACCGCGGCCACCATAAGCTCCGCTCCCAGCTCCAGCGCGTAGAGGATTACCTGCATAAACCGCGACGTATCCTCATAGACGCTTCTCTGCAAAACCGCGATATTATGATTCAGGTGAAAGGTATACGGCTCCTTCATGTATGCGGCCAGAAGTCTGGTAGAAAGCTTCATCTGGGTATTGTACGAAAAACGAAAAATATAATCTTTTTCCAGAATCAGGTAGACGTTTTTGATCACGTATACCAAAATAATGCCGGCCGCAAGTAGCATCATAAATGTTTCGGCGCTGTGCAGTCCCAGCAGATCATAAACGGTTTTCAGATACCATTTCGTCTGGATGGTTCCGGGATTCTGCAGAACATCGATAAAGGGCATGAAAACCATGACCGCAAGGAGCTCCAGAAAGCTTCCGATCACAATCGCGCCCGTGAGAAGCACCAGCTTACGCTTATCCCTTTTATCAAAAATATATCCCAGCTTGGCAAATATGCCCGCTTTCGAATTGCCGTTCTCTCTGCTCATAGCTCAGACTACTCCTTTATCACAGCGCATTATTTGCGGCCCGGCTCGCCCGCAAACAATGCCCCGCACAAATTGCTGTGTGAATCCTGACCGCTTATCTTCTTCGCCGGAGCGCCCGCCCAGGTGGTGCCCGGCTCTGCAATATCCTTTGTCACCACGGCGTTCGCCCCCACAGCCACATCATCCGCTATGCGGACGGCGCCGATCACCTTCGCACCGCTTCCGAAATAGCAGTTATCCCCGATCACGGCCGCCTCGCGGCTTCCGTTCGTCGCGCCGATGGTCACGCCCTCCTGCAGACGGCAGTTTTTTCCGGCGCGCACATTTCCGTGCACCACGATCGTCCCATAATGCGGAATCGAAAGCCCCGGCCCGAACACATTCGGCGGAATCGTAAACCCGAGGCGCACGCTCAGACGATGAAACCGCATTTTGTGCCATTTCCCGATCAGTTTTCCCGCCGCCCCATGGCGGCAGTTTATGTCGAACTCCACCTTGCGCAACAGAATCTCAAACTTCCAAATCTCATCCCCGAACAACCGGGGACGCGCGTCCTCCCCCCGCCCGAGGGCTAACTGATCCTGTCTTATATATTGCAGATATGCTTGCTTACTATTTATCATGTCTCCGTTTTTGCCTCGTCTTATTATGTGTATATTGCCCATACACAGCCCGGACAGACGGTAATTTCTCAAGGAGTCCCTTAAAATGCATCGGCACTACACTCTAACTTTAATCTGCTCCAGATACGCCGTATACCCCGCCGCCCGGTTCGCCGCCACGCTGGTGCAGTCATGCTTTTCCGGCTTTATCTTTCCGGGCGAACGCCTCACAAACCACTCATATTCCATGTCAAGATTCCCGATGTCCAGCACACGGTATCCCTGCTCAAACAGTTTCACCGCCAGAAACTTCGCCGCCACGCCCACCGACAATAAAAACAGCCTGTCTTTGCCGTAGGCCGTGCAGGCGTCCAGAATGGCGGGAACCGCCCGGTAAGCGTCGCTGGGCGGACAGATAATGCGCTCTATGCTGCGCGCCGTGTCAAGCAGATCGTTGCCAACCCCGTTGTGCGTCCGCTCTCCCTCCACAACAACAATATCCCTATTTTCCCATATTTTTCTGATTTTGGCAAACTGTGCGATGCAGCCGCTCCGATCGGCGGCATAATAGTAACAGCGGGAGACAAAAGTGCTGTAATAACTCCGCCCGGGATCACAGTATCTCTCGTATGTTTTTCTGCAAAAGAGCAGATGATCCCGCCAAAACTGTCTGCTGGCGCTGTGATGGTCGGACAGCGTCTCAAAGATATCGGGGATCGTCACCATCAGCTTTTCATCGGGATAGGACAAAATCCTTCGAAGCCCTTCCGCGATCTCCGGACTGGCCTTCTGCAGCATCAGGTCTTTGCCCTTAATCATCACAATCTCCCCATCCCCGAAGCGGACCATACTCTTTTCGGTATGCAGAAGCTCGTCGATGGTTTCGTCGATATTGTGTACCCTGATTCGATTGTGCAGAATGCCTTTTTCATATAAAAAGTAGGCAATCGCCGCCAAAATATCTTTTATTTTTTGTTTCATGCTTCCCACTTATCCAAGACTCCCCGATCTGTTCCGCCTCTTCCTGCCGCCGGTCAGCGCAGGCGCTCCTGCAGCATCCGCTCCCGCATCCCCGTAACCGTATCAAAATAGCTCTGAAAATTATATTTTTCCACGACCGCTTGATATCCGGCCGCTCCCATGGATAACATCCGCTCCCTGTTTGACAGCATGGCGTCAAGCTTCGCAAGCAGATCCGCCTCGTCGCAGTCCCGGAACAGATAGCCTGTCACACCGTCCTCCACATAGCAGGACGTGCCGTTCGTATCGCTGCAGATCACAGGCAGGGAATAGCTCATCGCCTCAAGCTGCGACACCGACGCCATCTCAAGCGTACTCGGGATCACATACAGGTCAGCCGCCAGATATTCTCCCTCCATCTCGCGCTTTGGCACATTTGTTTTCACCGTGACCAGATTCTCCATGCGGCGTTCCCTCACAAAAGCTTTTACCTGCTCGCAGTATGCCTTCTGAAAATGATTGGTGGCCTCTCCCACCAGCGTCACATGGATCTCATATTGATCCCGAAGCTGCTCTGCCGCCCGCAGAAGCTCCAGATGATGTTTTCTGATTTCATACTTGCCGATGCAGAGGATATGTATCCTGCCGCCGTCAAAATAGATACGCTCTTTTGGCGCTCTCTGCGGATTGACTACAAAGGGCACAAAGTAATCGTTCTCCCTCACAACAGTACCCGGCCTTTTTTCGCCCATCACGGGCGTCATGCGAAGCGGCGGCGTCATGCGGTTCACCATACGGTGCAGAAAATCCGTCTTTGCCGGCTCCGACCAGAGCGGGTTCTGATTGTATAAAATGCAGGGGTATCCCTTCCTCTTACAGATCAGGTATGCCGCCATGGAATACACCGAGCGTTCCCGCAAAATAACCAGATCCGGCGCGAAACCACAGATCAGCTTCCGCAGTTTCCCAATGGGCGGAAAACCGTGCTGTATTTTAAAGACAATAGCCGTCGGATCTTTTCTGTGAATCACCTTCACATAGAGGAAATCAATGAGCCTGTACAGCCACGAATACCCAAGCACAATGGGCGTCACACAGGAATAATCCTCAATGACAGCCGCATAGTGGCTGATAAAGCGCACCTCATGTCCACGCTCTGTCAGTCCCTTCATAATATCCATCTGGTTGGTGTGGTAACGCGGCGCCACATACAAAAATTTCATGATAATCCCCATTCCGGAGCATTTATGCGACGGGACAACGCAAATTTCAAATTTGTGTCTGCCCTCAAACAAATTTGTGATACTCCTGCACAAATTTGCGTGCCGTTTACTTCTGCTCGATATACTTGTTTTCTTTTAGGCTGTATTTACCGCCTTTCAAAAACTTATGCTTAATCACCCACCATCCGGGCACCCAGATATACTTGTGCATAGCCGGGGAGGCGGAACCGATCATCCAGCAGTTCCTGTCGCACTTCCTCGTGCACTCTCTTACCTTTTGGGCCTGTTCGGAGTTCCAAAGCTCCTCCCAGGTCTGCTCTCTGAGATTGCCCATGACCGCCTTCTTCTCCATCCCGTTACAGGGGATCACATCGCAGAAGGGATCGATAAAAAAGGCATTTTTCGACATGTCGCAGGGCAGAAGCCGCTTATTGCCGTAAATATAATTGATCAGGCCGTGGTTAAAATAGGCGCGAAACCACTTTTTAGGCGATCTGCTCTTCAACAGTTCGTTGATCAGCTTCTCAAAATTCTGCGCCACCTTGTATTTGTCGTCGATTTTATTGTCCGTCTTGCGGAAATAAAAAGAATTGTGGAGCGTCGCCGTGGCGAACTCCATCCCCATGTCGTTGGCAATGTTGTAGAGCGGCACCAGATCCTCGCAGTTCATATCCTGCACCGTCATGCCGAAGCCCACGTCGGGATGCCCCATCTCCACCAGCGTCTTGAGTGTCTTATAGCCCCTGTTAAATCCGTCAGGAATCCCGCGTATCTTATCGTTCGTCTCCTGCAGTCCCTCGATGCTGATGCGGATGCCCACCTTCGGGAACTCCCGGCACAGCGCGATGATACGGTCCGTAAAGTAACCGTTTGTCGATATGACAATCCTGTCACTTCTTTTATAAAGCTCCCGCACGATATCCGGGATATCCTGTCTGATAAAAGGCTCCCCTCCCGTGATATTCGTAAACGCCATCTCCGGCAGCTTCTTAATATCCTCCAGCGTGATCTCCTCGTCGGGTTTCGTCGGATCCTTAAAGCAGTCGCACATATTGCATCGCGCGTTGCATCTGTATGTTACTATGACCGTACCGTACAAAGTTCTTCTTGCCATAATTCATTTACTCCCTTGTATATCTTCTCTGCCTTACAAATACACACTTATACACTCAAAATTTATCTACAAGAATTGCTTGTCGGGCTGGAGGCATAAATGCCCTGCGCTGCCTTTGCCGCAGCCGCAGCGCAGGGCATTTATGCCTCCAGCCCCTCAACCCCATCACTGATATACATCCTTCACCATTTTATCACAATATTCCCCAATTGTATCAAATTTTATCTCTTTACAGTTTTCCCGATACGCCCGGCACAATTCGGGCTGTTCCCACATTTCCCTGATATGCGAGATCAACTCCTGTATATCCCCGCCCCGGAAAATGTCTCCCGTCCTTCCCGCCTGCACCAGCTCCGGCGCGCCGCCGAGATCGGAAACCAGCACCGGCGTCCCGTACATCAACGACTCCATCACGGAAAACGGACCGTTCTCGTACCACTCGGAGGGATAGACGGAAAACCGCGCGCCCGCAATCAGTTTGTGCAGGGCCTCCCCCGTGACAAAACCTTTGTTTTCCACATTTTTTACCTTTGACACCTGCGCTTCCAGCGGGCCCGATCCGGCAAACACAAAGGGAATTTCCGGCAGGGCCTCGCAGGCTTTCAGAAGAGTGGCGATCCCCTTCTCCTCGGAAAACCGCCCGAAGTAGAGCACGTAATCCCCTGACGGTGTGTCTTCCGACTTGCCGCCCGTTTGTTCCGCAGCTCCAACCGCATCGGCAGACCATTTCCTGTCCTCATCCATGCCGCCCGCCTTCTCCTCCCCCGCGGGCCGCTCCACGAAATTGCGCATCATCACGGTTTTCTCCTCCAGGAGAGGATTGGAGTCGAGCTGCCTTTTCATAAATTCACTGGGACAGATAATCACATCCACCAGCCCGTAGGTTCTGCGCCACATATAGAGCTTTGCCTCAATCGTTCCGAGCAGACTTTTTGCGCGGGAATTATGAATACAGCGGTTTTTTGTGCACGCACCGAAATACCCGCCCCTGCAGGCGAAGCAGATTTTTCCCGTGGACGGAATACGCATCATATGATTGGGGCACACCCACTGATAGTCGTGGGCCGTATAAACCAGCTTGATCTTCCGCCCGGTTTTTCTCTCATGCGCGCGCACCGCATAGATCACGGAGGGCGTAAGCTGAAAGTTAATGTTATTCAGATGCACCACGTCGGGATTCATGTCGCGCAACACCCGGCCCATCCTGCGCTTCGCCTCAAAGGAGTAGATGATTTTAAAGGGGTAGAGAAGCTTTTGCAGCTTTCCCGTATGGAAATCCATATCGGACGTATAAGAATCAATCCGGTTTCCCACAATGCGCCCCTCGTGTTCCATGCCGAAATACTGTACCTCGTGCCCTCTCCTCTGTAATTCTTCCCCCAGCTTGAAAATATAAGTCTCCGACCCGCCGTTGGGATATAAAAATTTGTTGACCATTAAAATTCTCATAATATCTCCCTGACCGCTTTTCGCACACCTATTCCCACCTCGAATTGTACAGTTCCATATCCTCATAGACGGGAATATAGCCGCTGTAAGGCTCTCTGTTTCGTCTGTACGTCCATCCCTGATACACGCCCCCATCATAGTCCGGCGTGTAGGAAAGCATCTCTCCGTCCGGTACTTCCACCGTCTCCACCACACCCTCGTAAACAGAAAAGGTCACCTGATGCACTTCCCCGCTGGCGGGCGCGGCAAAGGCTTCGTGGGGCACATTCCACCTCGCACACAGACAGTTTAAACGATTTGCGAGAAAGAATTTCGTATAATTGACACTCGCGTCATAATTCGCGTACCGCAGCAGCGCATCCCCGGAAACCCGCACACTTTCCCAACGGGCATCATCCATCGCCACCGAGGCTCCAATCTGCTGCGCATACCGGTCAATGCCGGTGCGCAGCAATTTCTCAAAAAAGGGCAGAACGTCCGCATACTCCTCCACAATACACTGATACAGCTCCGGCGTCTCATAGAGCTTCTGGTACCAGTTGATGGCAATCTGCAGCCGCTCATTATTGTTCACAATGGTTTCCCCGTAATTCACATAATAGCTGTCTTTGCCGTCCTCACCGAACGCTCTGTCATAATCCCATGCCGGGCCGGAATAGAGCTTTTCGTCACCCTTATCCTTATAAAAATACATGCTGGTGGAGCCTGTATCCTTCTCCAGCGCGATCTCATCCACCAAAAACCGCTTCGCAAAGCTTGTCAGGTCCAGCTTTTCCCATACTGCAGGATCGCCGCTCTGCACCAGACTGTCAATCACGTCCACATAGTTCTGTATATAAGCCACCTGCTCCTTTGACGCGTGGCGGGGCGCATTGATGGTAAAAAGATCACCCCGCGCTGTCTGAAAGCCATTCTCCTCCGCCTCCCAATGCTTCGGATGGTCTTTCTCAATCAGATAACCGCCGTCCGTCTCGGATCCATTCTCCAAAAGGAAGCCCTTGCTTCCCTCCTCCTCATAGCGACTTGCCGTCCCCGCCTCTATGGAAGCATTTTTTTGTTTATTACTCCTTTCGATATCGTATATATCGACACGGCCTTCCCCCACCGTCACAGACTCTGTCAACAGATAAATGCCTCTGTACTCCCCATTCAGATACAAATCCACCCAAGTTCCCTGCGTGCTGTAGGAGAGCCCCAGCTCCCGCGCCAGATCCATGGCTATCTTATCCCCCAGTCTGCTGCCCTCATTCCAGAGTGCCAGAAGCCGAAAACGGTCGCTCTTGCGCAGGCCGCAGAGGGGCTGATCCTCCTTCAGCTTCAGGGCATACGGCTTTTTCTCATATTCCCAGGTAGAATTTCCCCTGCCGGATATCCGAGGCAGTTCATCTTGATATTCCGTGTCGCCGTCCGCCTGCAGCACACAGATTCGTCCCGTCTCCTCGTGTTCCTTATCCTCATGCAGATAATCCAGACTGCCGCTCGCGGTGTCTATAAACATAGCCGGAATATTCGCTGATTTCATAAAAGCTATTTCATAAGTATGCGAATCATAGGAAGCATCCGTGATCTGAAACCCGTATGTGCGGTTCTCCTCCCAGGTAAAAGTTTCTCCCTCCTGATAGAGCCTCCCGTCTATCCTCACGCTGCTTTCGCCCGTATCACCCAGACGGATTTTATGATGGCCAACGCAGGATGGCAGGAAAAAATATCCCTTCGTCTCCTCCCCGTCTTCCTCCTGCTGCCCGTTCTGCCACAGAGACACCCTGTTTTCACTCTGTGCCGTGCGGACACTGACACAGAGAGCTTTTCCCTCTTCACCTTCACCGTCCACTTCCAGTATCACGTTGTTCCGCCCGGTGGCATACAAAAAACCCATCGCCGCCACAACTGCTACGGCCAGCATAATGCCCATACATGTTCGCTTGCGCATCCGCCGTTTCCCTTCCTTCTCTCTCTTCTCTTCCTTCCGCAGTCAGCATCTCTCCATCCGCTTTACTGCGTCTGCGTCCGCTGTTCTTTCTCCTGCAGACACTTCCAGCCCGCCGCCTTCTTATACACGGCAAGCGTCCGCCTCGTCACATCGTCCCAGTCATACTTTCCGCAAATATAGTCCACGCTCTCCTCGCCCATGCGGCGCACCTCATCGGGATGTTCCAGCATCCAGACAAGCTGTCTGCTCAAATCTTTCACATCCCCTTTCTTGAAGGTCAGCGCCTTATCTTCCACCACCTCCGTGTTCTCGCGGATGTCGCTGACCAGACAGCAGTCTCCGTAACTCATTGCCTCAAGAAGCGTGAGCGCCATTCCCTCCACGTCGCTTGGCAGCACAAAAGCGTAAGCGTTGGCATAAAGCTCTTCCAAAACCTGCCCCTGCACAAAATCCGTCATGATGATTCTCTCATCTTTCGCCGCCATACGGTGAATCCGCTCCATATAGTCAAAAGCCTGTGAGCTGCCCCCGGCGATCACCAGCTTTTTCTCGGTCTTAATCCGGGAGAATGCCTCAATCAGATAATGCAGACCTTTCTCCGGCACAATCCGCGCAAGGAAAAGAAAATAGCCGTCCTTTTCCAGACCGTATTTTTCACCGATCACTGTCTGTCCCTGCGGCTCGGGTCTGCTTATTCCGTTGGGAATATAGATAACCTCTCTATGGTAAGTGTCTGCAAAATACTGCTTTACGTTGTCCGATAGCACAATGATCTCATCCGCATATTTCGCGGCCATCCTCTCCCCAAATTTGATCACAAAGGAAGCAAAATTCCCCCACTTCGCCCTCTGCCAGTCAAGGCCGTGAATGGTCACCACAACTTTCCTTTTCAGAAAGTGAGGCAGCCAGAGCATGGCGCAGGGTCCTTCCGCGTGATAGTGGATCACGTCGTAGCGATGAAACAGCGCCATGATCGTCGCAAAAAAGGTGTAGACAATCGCATTCAGGCTGCTTCTGCGGAAAGTAGGCACAATGTAAACCCGGATGCCCTTATAAAACTTCCGCCCCTTCCAGCCGTACTCGTCGTCATATTTTTTCCCGGAAACATGGTGTCCGAAGCGGTTGTAGGCGTCCACACGATGCCCCATCGCCGCCATGCGCACGGAGAGCTCGTCCACCACCACTTCCACGCCGCCCTCTCTGGAGGGAATCCGTTTATGGCCGATCATGGCGATGTGCATTCCCCTCTTCGCCGCCTGCCTGATTTTCCTCCCCTCCCGATACGCATGATACACGAAGGAAAAGTTCGTACTCAAATATCGGGGCAGCATCCGTTTGGGGTCACGCAGAATGCGAAACACCCACTCTAAACAGAGCTTCTGCATCCACATGGGCGCCCGCTTCACTGTGCCCGCCGTAAAGTCAAAGGCCGCGCCCACACCAAGCATCAGCGCCTTTATTCTGTGACGGTGCTCATACATCCACCACTCCTGCTTGGGCGCGCCCAGCGCCACCCACACAAAGTCGGCGCCGCTGTCGTTAATCTGTCTGACAATCTCCTCATCCTCTTCCTGCGTCAGCTCACGGAACGGCGGAGAGTACATGCCTGCAATTTGCAGCTTCGGATAGCGTCTCACAAGCGCCGTCCGCAGCGCCTCCAGCGTCGCATTTGTACTGCCGTAAAAATAATGGCGGTATCCCGTCTTCTGCGACAAGTCGAGAATGGCCGGCATCAGATCCGGACCCGGCACCCGCCTTGCCTCCGAAAATCCCCTTTTTCTGCTGACAATGGACAGGGGCTGCCCGTCCGGAAGGGCCATCGCCCCGCTGTTCTGCACATTGCGATATGCCTTGTCACGAAAGGCCATCACGGTAGTGTGCACGTTGGAGACACAGATGTAATCTCCCTTTAATTTCTCCAAATTTTCCGTAATATAGGAGATGGTATCGCCCATATTCGTGACGTTAATATTCGTTCCCAAAATGCTGCAGTAAGTTAATTTGTCTTTCATAAAGCTCTCCATCCTGATGTATGCAAACGTCCGCTTCCGCAGTTATTTATCGTATCCGGAAATCTTCGTGACCGCCGCAGCCGATTTCTTCCGCCGGCCTCCCACACTCCACAAAACCGCGGCCGCTGCCCCGAGTATCCCGCCAATCCATGCGCTTCCCACATAGTAGCGCGCCGTCTCCAGCTTCACGGCCTTCCCCGACACGATCTGCATGGGCGTCTGCGCATCCACATAGTTCATAACCCGAAAGTCCTCATAAGAGGGATCGTCCTCGCTCTCCAGCCGGACGCTCGTCTCCTCCTGTCCGTCCGTGTAAAACCGCGGCACCACATAGCCTGCCGGCTCCTGATAAAGCAGGGCGCATAAAAATCCACCCAATAACGCGCCCGCTGCCGCCGCACACAAAACCCGACCTCTGTGCGCCCGCCACAGCGCCCGCACGCGAAGAAACACCGCATCCGGCAGACCCGCCAACGGAATCACAATCTCCCGCCACCGCACCGAAAATGCGGAGAGCAGACAATATTCCCCGGCATCCTCCCGCTGTAAAAACAATAGATTCCCTAAAAAGAGCAGGGTAACATTTTTGAAGGAAGTATTAAACAGCAGCTGCTCCGTCCAGCCTGCCGCCAGAAAGCAGACCACAATCACCAGCTCCCTTGTCCGCTGCTTATGGGTGTCGTAAAACAGCAGGGCAAAATATGCGGCCATGATCATCACGGTAAAGACCAGACCATAATTGATATAACACCATACATAGGAATTGTCCAGCGTCATAGAGGACTTGACAATCTTGGAGACATCCGCGCCGAACAGGCTGCGGTACTCCGATTTCAAGAACTGTTCCGCCAGCCAAATTCTTGTATTTAACATGAAATTCAGCTTCTGCACCATGCCGCTGATCCGATGATAGTTGATGTAAAACGGCAGTACAAACGTCAAAACCAGGCAGACGGGCAGCACCAAATTTGCCAGTAGCTTCTCTACAAAACAAAAACGGGGACGCAGTTTTACGTAAAGTCCCCCTGTCAGAAGCACCGCCACAATGCCAACCCCCGTATAACTGATGGAATAGAAAAATACCAGAAAATTTCCGATCATCAAGAGGAAATACGCTTTGAAACCGAACCGCTCCTCCATCGTGAGGATTACCAGCGCGCAAAGCATCAGGTACGTAATATGCAAAATATTCGGATGGGTAAAACCAAGACTCCAACGGAAAATATGACCCAATCCCATCTTGGCGTGCACCCGGTAAACCGTATGCTCCAAAAAGAAGAAAGAAACCGTAGACAGCGCGACCGCACACACCGTCCATACCCAGAGCGCGATATGAAGCACCTTTTTCACCGAAATATTCTTCATGCCGAGTATCGTGAAGGCTACAAAAAAAATGGCAATCTGCCTCGACTCATAATAAATAACCACCACAAGAGAAAGAAACAAAACCTGCAAAACCGCCTGCCTTTTTGTGTACGGCGTCAGAAGAATTTTCAGAAAGCCTAAGACAAGCGCAGGCACGACGAGCAGATAAAAGAGCTTCTGCCCCTCGTAAAACCCCAGCCCCTTGGCCAGAGACAACAGGAGAAAGAAGCCGTAGTAGCACGCCTCCTGCAGCGTAATCTTCTTTTCATATTGCTTTAGGGGCTCTTTCATCCCACTCCTCCATTCCGAAACTATATGCCTGTATGCCCTTTGTCTGCGGCGAGCCGAAACACCTCCAGCGCCGGCCCGAGAGACCATGGATACGCCCCATAACACTGGGGATACCTCGAAAATCCCTCGCACTCTCCGGAGCACTGATACACCCGACCGTCCCTGACAGACCGCTCCAGCCCATAGCTTCCCGCCGTCAGGGCGCTCTCATACTTTTCACCCGCAAGAACACCGGCCGCAATCCCCTGCTTTAGACCGACACAGATCATCCCCGTGGCGGAAGTGTCCGCCGGCCCCTCCATCGCCTCAAGCTGCCAGGAAAAAAAACCGTCCTGCCGCTGAAAGACAAGCGCCGCATCTGCCAGTGCGGTGAACGGCACATCTAACCTTTCCCTTCCGTAATCGGATATCATACAGCCCGCCATACCGCGAAGCAGCCATCCGACAGCCCTTCCCCAGCCGATAATCCCGTATTTACAGCCATCCGCCGCATCATAGCCGTGATAGGGCAGCCCCGTGGCGCCATCCATGCCATATGACAAAAAATTCACAATCTGTCTGAGCGCCAGCCCCTTATATTCCTGTCCGCCAAACATTTCCCCGTACCGATAGAGGAAAGGGCAGGCCAGGCCGATGCCGTCCACAAAGACCGTTGACTCCCCGCCGGCCGGGCGGTAAAGAAAACTCCCCGCCGCTCCTGTCGGATGATCCGCCGCGTAGGAGGCCATTTTGTCAAGCGCCTCCTTAAGCTGTCCGGTTGACAGCCCCGAAATTTCATGCACATCCGCTTGCTGCGCCGCCGCGTATATGTCAAGGAGCGTCTCCCCGGCAAGCAGATCGTCCAGATACAGGAGGGGCATCCCTTTTTTCATCCATCTCCTGTAGTATGCTGCGAGAGCCCCCTCTATCATTTCAATCACGTGCTCTGTATGCAAAACGCCCGCAGCCTCTTGCCGTTCCGCCGTAACCGACTGCAAACATTCCTCCCGGCACGCCCAAAGTCCCGATGCCAGCAGGCCTGTCGGCCAGAAAATAGGGTCTTCCCCCTGCGTCCTTCGATGGAGCAGCAGCCGTCTCACCAAATCCTTACACTTTTCCTGCCTGCTTCGAACACCGTACTCCATAAGCTCTTTACAAGCATTCTCTATCAGAGGAATCTTATTCATGCGAACCTCCCTAATCCCGCCGGATCTCCCTCTCACTTTGTCACAATTCACACGTATGCCAGATTTCGCATCCATTCACGATTATTCCGTGTGAATTGCAACAATGAATGCACCGGCGCTGGCTCCGACGCCATGCAGCAAGTGCATGGCGCGGGTGCGAAAAGTAACCTCACTTTCTCTGCAGCGCCGGAACCCTTGCGGCCACCGCTTTCCACAGATAGGAAAATTCCTCCGTCCTGTGAAACACCGCCAAAAATACAAGATTGTAAAGCAGGGAAATAATAACCACCATGACGGCAAACGTCAGAATCGTGGTCTCCCCCATGACCGCGCGGCGGATCGGCGTAATCACCGCTCCCACCGTCACAATCACCGCGATATATTTCAGGGAATCCTTAAAGTAGACCCCCGCCTTTTTGTCGAAGCAGACCCGGTAGATGATGCCGGGCCGGATCAGATTTGCCAGGATGCCGGACACCAGCGTCCCCACATAGACGCCTGTCACACCGATCTTTCTCACCAGCACAATCGAGACGACCAGATTGACGGCCCCCTGCACCAGCGGCAGAAACCTGTCCTGCTCAAAAAGGCCGGAGGCAATCTTGAAATTCAAAAGCACCGTGCGTCCGCCCTTCAGATAAAAGTCCATCACCAGAAGGGTCACCGTCACCTGGGGCAGCGTCCAGCCCGCGTCCCGCAGCCACACCCCGCCGATAAAGGGGGTAAGCAGATGAAAAAATCCCACCGCGCCAAAGCCAAAGAGCCAGCAGGCGAAAAAGCGGTACACCTTAAAGAGAAGATACTGCCTTTCTTTCGACTCTGTGGCCACCACATTGCCGAATCCGGAAATCACCGAATCAAAAATAATATTTACAAAATTTCCCACATAAGTGATGATGTAGACATAGTTGTCCACAACAGCCGCGGTATCTACATTGACAAAAGACGATATAATGATCTTATCCGTCTGCAGCCTGGCCA
The DNA here is from genome assembly GCA_910584725.1 of uncultured Lachnospiraceae bacterium. Lineage (GTDB taxonomy): Bacteria > Bacillota > Clostridia > Lachnospirales > Lachnospiraceae > UBA3282. The sequence continues at coordinate 73,277 of CAJUBE010000002.1, forward strand.
CGTCGCCGATTTTATGGCAGATCAACGCCTTCGTCTTGGTGGCCACCACCTGCGTCTCCTCCGCCGACAGCTTCTTCACGTTTTTATCCCTCAGATAAGGATAAAGCCTGTTCAGATAGGCCGTCACAAATATTTTTTGTAAAAGCTCCACTACAGACTGTGCCAGCAGATAAAATAAAAAGTTCCTGAAAAGCAGCAAAACTGAGATTTGCACCGCGGCCGTCGCAAGCTTTGTCAGGGTGGTGATGTTTGTCTGGATATAATTTTTCTGCTCCGCATTCACCAGACTGTATTTGTAAGTAACAAAATAACTGATGACCGTGTTGAACAGGAACAGATAGTAGTACAGCGTCAGTTCTCTCACGGTCAGATTGCCCGGGTTTTTCAGAATAAACTTTAAAAACGGGGAAATCGCGATTCCCAAAACCGCAATTACACCCGCAATCGTCAGGTACGCCTTTTTGTAGAAGCGCATATAGGACTTGATTTTTTCCAGATCGCGCTTAGCCACCGGCTTGTAGAGACTGTAGTTTAAAGCCGTGCCGATCCCCAGCTCCGTCAGCGACAAGACGCTCAGCACATCCGTATAGACGCCGTTTACCCCGGAAAGTGTCCTGCCCAGCACATAGATAAAGACCGTCCGCTGGATAAAGTTAACCAGCAGAATCACCAAATTGCTGATGTATCCGAATATGATGTTTTTTCCGGCTTTCTGTATTCTGCCCATATTCCTTTACCTTCAGCCTGTCTCCCGGAACTCCCCCGATTTCACGCCGTTTCACTGCCACTTTGAACCGTTGTGCCGCTTCCATACGATCCGCATCCTGGGAACTGTCTACTGCTCCGCCTTGCCCTCATGCAGCCCCTGCCACAACCTACGCAGCTCTTCCCCCGCCTCGGCTGCCTTTTTGCAGTAATCCGGCATAATCTCCCGCAGTCTCCCGCGGATCTCTTCCTCTCTCTCCATCATCCACTCAAAAGCGCCGATCAATTCATCCGAGTTGGAGAGCGTCTGCACGGGCAGCACATAGTGCTCCGAACTGCCGAAAAGATCCTGCGCAATGCCTCTGGCCTTCACGGAATACCCCACCACCAGCGTGGGAATCATGGAGGAGTAGGCCGCGATGGTCGCGTGCGTCCTCGCCCCGATGAACGCACGGCATTTGGAAATCACATATTTGAGCTTCTGACAGGACATATCCTCAAATTTCACCACACGGTCATTTCCCTGATAGACGGCATAAAGCTCATGTATCGTCAGTCTGTCATCATTGTTCTTCCACATCACATGGGGAATCAGCGCGATATGACAGTCTGTCGTGTCCAAAATATGGTCAATCAGTTTCCGGTAATTTTCTATGGTAATTCCGCTTTTCTCCTCGTATTTCAATATCATCGGGCTTATGTTGATGCCGATAGTGTTCCCCTCACTGAACCCGAAGGGGAGCTTTGTCTTCTCCGGCTCCAGCGCAAAGGCGGGATCGGGAAACTGCTTCACATTTTCCGTCACCCCTGCTGCCGCCAGCGCCTGCGTCGTGATGGACTCCCTCGGCGTAATCAGCGCATACCGCTTCATGTCCTCCACCACCTCCGGCTCCTGCAAAAGCTCAGGCTCCAGAGAGCAGCCCCAGAGGACCGTCTTCGCGCCCGCCTTATTAAACGCGCTGTTGGCTGTAACGGCCTCCTTCTTTGACAGTTCGTAGCAGTACATGTCGCCGCCGATGGAGAGGTAGAGCGGCGCCAGATTCTTTCCCATCACTTCCCGGAACCGATAGCGCATAAAGGACTCGGGATCTCGAAAAAGCTTCCGCCAGGCGTAATACCACACATGGGCGAAAAAATGCTCCGCGATCTTGCGCTCCTCAAGGATCTCGCAGAGCGGCTCCACCGAATAGTGCCTGTCCTCCTGCTCGCTGTTGGTAACAAGGAGCTTCGGAATCTCTTCTATCATATGACAGGTGCTGTTGACAATCGCCTCGCATCCGTGATTGCCGCTGCCGCCGTGTAAATACATTACAATTTTGTCGTTGCCGTAGTTCATATAAGTACCTTTCCAAACTCCGCAGTGCACGCTCGAAAAACCTTCGGTTTTCCTCGCTCGCGGGCTTCGCCCTATCATCCGCTAATCTGACAAAATTGTCTGCAAGCAGCCATTTTGTCATCTTACCGTCTGGCACTGCTCATTGCCATCGCGGACATTATACCATCATTTCTCTCTCATATCAAATAATCGTCCCCTCCGGGGTGACGAGGGTCCAACCGGCCCACAGTTTTTTCATCTGCTCCGGGACGCAGGTCTGGGTATTCTTGTGGATGGAGGGGCGGAGTGTCATTTTATCGGGATGGCTGTTTAAGCGCGCCCCCCAGAAGCTGAATGTGCTGTTGGCACAGATATTGTGCCGGCAGCAGCTCATCAGATGCATGTCGTAAAAGCTGTTCTCTCCCCGGTTCCAGTCCACGATGCGAAAAGCTTCGCCCGTAAAATGCGCCCGCACGTAATCCGCGTCATCGGAAAAGACGTAGAAAACCGCACCCGGACATTTTTCTTTTATAAAATTGACACAAGCGTCATAATACTCCTCCGTACAGATACCGCCAAACACGGCAGCATTGGCGGCGTCCAGATAATCCCCTCTGCGGACGTGGATGCTGACGGAAGGCTGCGCCGCCATCTCGGCCATGATCTCCCGGTTTCGGACATCGCCGCTCTCGGGAAAGCGAAGCTCCTCCCGAAGCCTGCCCAAAATATCCGCGTAGTATGCCTCGCAGGCCCAATAACCGACCAGATAGCGCGCCCGCCAGGAAAAAATCTGAGGATGGTACATCTCCGATTCCTCGAACAGCGGCATTTTCCCCGGCATAAGCCGCTTCTTCAGCTTTTCCGAAAGCCCCGCCTCCTCCTCGTAGGCTCTCCCGAGAAGCGCCCGCACCTCATCCGCGGAAGCCGTCTCCAAAGACGCCCCTTCGAAGTCGGAAAGGGCAAACTTTCTGGGCGCCGCCGCCGACTCCTGACTTTCCCCCGAAAACCAGGAGAGATCCAGCTTTGCTTCGACTCCGAGACTCTGAAATTTCCTAAACAGGGCGTACTGCTGCAGTTGATTGCCCAGCCCGCCCATAACCCGTATAATAATCATGCTGTCTCCGTTTCTTTTCACGCCGATTTCCCATCAGGATAGCTTGTCACACGCCGGATTTCACAACAATTTGCGCCTAATCATCATGCATTGCAGCCATGATGTACCCGCCTTCTCCGATTGACTCACTTCCGATCATAGACGCGCAGGATCAGCCGCAGCACCCGCAGCAGCACGCCGCCGGGGTATACCGCCCCCATATATAGAAGCCGGTTGGACCGTTCCGTCACCGCAATCGGCGTATTCTGCAGCATGGTCTTGATTTTCTCTTCCCCGAAAATGGCCTGAATCCGCTTTCGGTAATCCTTCCCGGGGGCGCGCAGTTCGTTTTTCATCACATACAGCAGCATATAGCAGTATTCGCGGACAACCGCCTCCGCAGCGTCAGGTGCCTTTTTCTCCTCCGCCGTCCGTTTCACGGCTTCCATCAGCCGCTCCACCCCCGCGAAAAGCCCCTCGTCGTAGCCGTGCACCAGCGACCCATCCACATAGCGGTAGTGATAGTAAAAGGCGTCCTTCATAATAACCACCCGGCTGCTTGCGAGCAGGGCGGGGTACATCAGGTTCGTGTCATCCCCGAAGCGGAGGCTGTAATCATAGTATGTCTCATTCCCGTCAAACAGGGATTTTTCGCAGAGCTTCATGCATCTGGAAAGGGGAATCACCTTCTTCTCCTCCCCGATCAGTCTCGCCTTAACCACCCGCAGCCTGTCGCCCTCATAGATACCGGGTTCTATGCCGTTTCTCACCTGCTCCGTGCCCCGCTGCTTCTCCACCACGTGATCGCAGCAGACAATCTCCCCCGGCACGCCGGCCAGACGATCCGCCATCTGTGTCAGCGTCTCCGGCTCCAGATAGTCGTCACTGTCCACAAACATATAGTACCCGCCGGCGGCCGCCTTCATGCCCGCCACGCAGGCCGCCGTGGGACCGCCGTTCTTCTGGTGAATGACATGCACCCGCGTGTCCGCCCGCCCAAACTCGTCGCAGATCGCGCCGCTTTTGTCCGTGGATTCATCGTCCACCAGAATCACTTCGATGCGCCTGTAGACCTGTTCCAGAATGCTGTCCACACACTCCCGCAGATATGCCTCCTTATTGTATACAGGTACGATTACGCTGATTAACGGATTGACCCTCTTCATTCTCTTTCCCGCTTTCTCTGTTGGCTCTGTTTCTTCCCATTCATCAACCTTGTATCCGTTTCACTCTAACCGCCATGTCACAGCTTAGCTGTGACTCAAATCAATGCGGAGAATGCCTGTATTTTGGGCATTCTCCTGTGTGAGAAAAGTCTGCAAAGCAGACTTAGTACTTCTCCGCGAAACAGCCTCTGCTGTGAGCGGCTAGAAGTACTTCTCACACTAACCGCCATGATTCCGCTCTGCGGAATCTCACAATCCGCGGACGAGCAAGCTCGTCCTGGAGAATGCCGCTTTTCAGGCATTCTCCTGCGTGAGACTTAGAACTTCTTCGCGAAGCAGCCTTTGCTGCGAGTGATTAGAAGTTCTTCTCACGCTGTGGTACATCCACACATAAAGCCGCGGCAGACAGCCAAACAACCGCACTTTCATCCCATAGCCCGTCGGCAGATAAGGGTAACACGCTTTTTTATCGGCTATGCCCTTCACTTTTCCGTGGCACACCCGCACATACTCTTTGGCCTTCCTGCGCTCTTTTCCGGAAAGCAGAGCAATCTTTCCCGCCGTCAGCATGACCGCCACCATAATCTGGGCATCCGCCTGCGCCGCAAGAGACGGCTCCCGCTTCACAATCAGCTCGCGCGCCATCTCCCAGCAGTAAATCTGATCCATATAAGTCGGCGTGAAAGGTCTTTGCATAGCGCCGTCCGGATTTTGGTAATACCCGTAGCCGGGATAAGCCGTCTCCACAGCCTGCCTCATACGCGGCAGAAGCTCCACAAGAAACAGCATGTCCTCACCGATGGTCAGTCCCTCCCGAAACCGTACCTGCCCGATCAGTTCCCGCCTGTAGAGCTTACTCCAGCAGCGGGTGTTCCCCCGCAGAATATTCTCTTCCAGATAACAGTCACTATTATATATTTTCCCCGCATATGCGCCCGTCAGCTCCTGCGGCATTTCTTTCTCTGTCCGCAGCCGCTCCCACTCCTCGGACGTGCCCCAGGCGGCAAAACCGCAGCCCGCCATATCGCTGTCCGTCTGAACCGCCAGTCTGTGCAGACCCGCAAGCACCCCCGGCCGCAGGCGGTCGTCGGCATCCACAAACATGATATAGCTGCCCTTTGCCTGCTCCAGCCCTCGGTTGCGCGCCACGGAAACACCCAGATCCGGCAGCGTGATCACCCGCAGGCAGTCATGCTTACGGCAAAGCCGCTCACAGACCCCGGCCGTATCATCCGTAGAGCCGTCGTTTACGATAAGCACCTCCAGCGCCTCATAGTCCTGCGCCAAAATGCTGTCGATACATTCTTCCAGATAAGAAGCCCCGTTGTGAACCGGGACAATCACGCTGATTCGATCCACTTTCGTCAAACTCCCTTTTGTTCTGATGAAATCGGGGCATACACCGTTTCTCTTTTCTGGTAACAAATGGTATGCGCCGGTACATCTTTACTGATAACGCTGCCCGCTGCAATCACACAGTCGTCTCCGATATGCACATCTTTTAAGATGGTGCAGTTTGCACCAATCCAGACGCGGTTCCCGATTGTGATTTCACCGATCCGAAACTCCTCGTCCTGACTCTTAAAATTATGGTCATGGTCAACAATGACGACATTATTGCCGAATCTGCAGTAATCGCCTATTTTGATATGCCCCATACAGGTAATGCTGCCGCCTATCGCATAGATGACATGGTTTCCGATCTCCAGCCGGCCTTCGCCCGCACAGATAAAATGCATCCTGCCCCGGTTCTCGTTTCTCTCCCCAAAACTCATATGTCCCTTCCTGGACAATTCCAGATAGACACGGTCAAATCCCTGTATCCATGGCATCCTGAGCCGGGAACCGTAACGGCACTTCCAATACGCTATTTTAAACAGACTTTTCGCAGCCTTTAGCTTTACATTCATTTTGTCAAACATGCCTTTCTGTAAGTCTCTTCCAGCTTCTGCAGATGAATCCTTAAACTGTATTTCTGCTCCGCCGTTTTCCTTGCCAGTTCTCCCATGCTGCGGCATAATGTCTCATCCTGTAAAAGCTCACTGACATCTTCCGCCATAGCGGTCAGGTCGCCGGGCGTTTCCAGAAAACCGCTCTCTCTATGCGCGATTAATTGCGGGATGCCGCCCACGGTCGTCGTGACAATACCCAGGCCATAACCCATAGCCTCCAGAACTGCCACGGGCATACCTTCATTGTAGCTCGGAAAAAGAAAGACCGCGCTCTGCTGTAGCAGCTTCTCTTTCTCCTGTCCCCGCACCCAACCCGTAAACGTTACGTCGGACAGCAGATTTTTTCTCTCAAACGCCTCTTTGATCTGCTTCATCTGCCCGTCTCCCGCCATCACAAGCTGCGCATTCGGGCATTTCCGCTTCACGCTCTCAAAAATGACAGGCATGTCATAACACCCTTTTCTCTCTTCCAGCGCGCCGAGAAACAAAATCTGATTCTGCCGCCTTCCCTTCAGATCCGGTTTCTCCGGCCAGACACAATAATTCTCTATCACATCAATTTTGTCCGCCGGAACAATCCGCGCTATCTTTTCCTTCCATTCCTTTGACAGCACAATGTACCGTGTGCATTTCCGATAAACGCTGCGCACCCTCCTCCTCTTGGAAGCGGAAGCGTTCTCGTAAAAGGCGTCAAATTCCGCCCCGTGAATATGGTTGACCACGGGAATCCCTCTTGACGCGCTCCAAAGGATAAAAGGCATCTTCCGATAAAAGCTGGGCCCGAAGGAGGAGTGGATATGCACCAGGTCGGGACGGTCTTTCTTAAGCAGCCTGCGAAAAGCCCGATATCCGGCAAACGCCTTTTTCAGCTTGTCCCACTTGCTGCCGTCCTGATAGGACTCGATGTAGGTGATGCGGTATCGCTTCTCCAATTCACTTCCCCGGTAACCGTTGACAACAGAGGCGATTCCGCCCTTAACCGCCTTATTCGGCACAATCATACATACGTGCAAGCTTCGTCCTCCCTCTATCATGTACCACAGCCTTCATTTCCAAACTGCCTTGAAGTCACCGTTCATTGTCGGCAACCGTTTATTCTCGCGAGCGGCGAGCCAAAATCGTGCCAGCGTAACCCTTCCGGCGACTGCGCGGTATCTCACCTGGATCCCCTGCCGGTCAGCACCACCCACACCGTCTGAAACAGGATTTTGATGTCCAGCCCCAGCGTCCAGTTGTCGATGTATTCCAGATCCAGCTTCACAACCTCGTCAAAATCCACGATCTCACTCCTGCCGCTGATCTGCCAGAGCCCCGTGAGTCCCGGCGTCATGCTGATTCTCCGCCTGTAGTGGGAATTATACTGCTCGAACTCGCCCTCCGTGGGCGGCCTCGTCCCCACCAGACTCATGTCCCCCTTCACAATATTAAAAAACTGCGGCAGCTCGTCGATGCTTGTCTTTCTGATAAATTTCCCGACCTTTGTAATCCGCGGGTCGTTTTCCATCTTAAACATGAGCCCCTGCATCTCGTTTAACGCTTCCAGCTCTTTCTTTCTCGCCTCCGCGTCGATGTACATGGAGCGGAACTTATAAATCTTAAAACGACGGCCGTTTTTGCCGATTCTGGTCTGTGCGAAGAGCACCGGCCCCGGAGAGTCCAGCTTGATGGCTGCCGCCACAAAGGGAGTGACGACAACCGTGATCAGGCATCCCACCAGACCGCCCACAATGTCGATCATCCGCTTCACCACCATACGCCTGTAGTCAAAATGGTTGATAGAATAAGTCACCACCGTAAATCCGGCGAAGCTTCCCACCCGCACTTCCTTGCTGGGCCTTTCTATGATATCAATATTGTAATGGCAGGCCACGCCCATGGACTCCAGATCGTAGATGATGTGCTTCACATAGGACATGTCCTCGTCCGGCAGGCTGATAAACACCTCGTCTAACGGCATCTGCCTTGCCAGGGAGAGCACGTTTTCCCTGTTTGCATTGATCTCGACGCCCTCCACTGTCTCGCCCTTCCTGTCCTTGTCCACACAGGCTAACGCCACGATCTCATAGTTGATATCCATGGCTTCTCTCAGCTTGGACAGCGTCTTTTCCAAAGTAACGTCCTTCGTGATTATCATGATCTTGACAATGTTGGACTTGGCCGTAAACCAGACCCGCAGCGCCTTCTTCATAGCAAGCCGCACCAACCACACGATAAAAATATTCAGAATGGCAAAGTACCCCATCACCAGGCGGGAGACGTCCGCGCCTCTCTGCAGCATGAAAAGGAACGCCATGACGGACAGTTCCATAAAGACATTAAATTTGGTGACCGCTATAAATTCAACCAGAACGCCTCTTTTGATAAACTCCCTGTTCCAGTCGAACAGAAAGCTGTAAATTGTGCAGAACAACAAAAACCCGATACATACCACGAAATGAAGTTCCGGCTCCATAACTCTGGAAAACTTCCGATAACGTATCAGGATGGCGATGATGTATGCAAAGGCTATGCTGCACAGATCCGTAAGGAGTAGCAGATAACTTTCGATCAGTTTCATTCTACGATTCATAAAAGTACCTCTCGGTATCTATTTTACCATATATTTCACAAAACTAATAATTTCTTTAAAAAAACTATTATCATTTATCCAATTATGGTACAATACTAATACAAAAGCAATGGAGGTGCAATATGGCAACATTACAAATTCGTGTAGATGACACATTAAAAAAACAGGCAGACACTCTATTTTCAAGTCTCGGACTAGATACTTCAACGGCAATACGCATTTTTTTAAATGCAGCTATCGAAAATTCAGGGATTCCTTTTACAGTGCAGCATAAAGCCATTCCCGCTGCTCTTCAGGAGGCCGTTTATGACAGCAGATTCCGCCACAATCTGTATGGTCCCTTTGACAGTGCAGAGGAAGCCGTCGCTTCTATGCTGGAGGATTAATTTATGTACAAAATTCAATATACCAACCGCATGAAAAAAGATGCAAGACTAATGAAAAAGCGAGGCAAAGACATGAATAAACTTGTCAGTGTACTTGCCCTGCTTGCCAGCGGTAATCCCCTGCCTGTCCAATACAAAGATCATTCATTAACCGGCAATCTGCAAGATTTTAGAGAATGTCACATAGAGCCCGACTGGCTGCTCCTGTATCAAATCTATGAAGATACATTAATACTCTCAGCTACTGCAACCGGTAGTCACGCCGATTTATTCGGCAAATAAGGTCTGGCTTCGCACCCCATCATCATAAGCAGATAGTTCCTGCCGATATAGACAGAGATCAGATGCGCTTCCACCACTGTGTACACCGCAAACATCACAAAAAGCGCAAGCCCGCAGGCATCCCGCCTGCGCCAGAGACGCCACAAAAGAAACAGATTCGCCGTCACATACAAAATGCCCGGAATCACGCCATATCGGTAAAACACTTTGACCCATCCCATGTCAAAATAATAGTTCATGTTGTTTTCACAGGAGAACGCCGACCATGTCTGAATCATGCCGTCATTGTTGTCCGAATCCGTCAGGGATATAATCCTGCCGTTGATATGGCGGTCAATCTTGCCCAACAGCACGATATGCTCATTGTCCCGGGGATTGCAGAAGAAAAACTCGTTCCACTGTGCGTCCCTCACCCGCTGGGCGCAGACTGCGGCATCCACGGAAAATGCAATACACAAAAGAAATACCAGCAGACCGCAGACATAGAAGACCGTCCTCTTCCGTAAGCCCTTCGCAAAAGTAAAAAGACAGGCGCCCAGAATAAAAGCCGCCGTAATCAGCATACTTGTCTTTGAGCGGGTCAGCAGGTAAACGCCCCCATTTAACAACATCAAGAAGAGATAACTGTACCATTTCATCCGATCAAACCACACATAGACGCCCAGCGCCGCCAGCATAAAAAACATGCAGGACAGCGCGTTAGGATGTCCCATCCCAAGCGTATAGCGGGTTTCCTCCGCCGCCGCCTCGCCGATATAGCGGGTGGTTTCCGCCGCCTCATGACCGAAAACCTGTGTCAGACTGATATCCCCATAAATCCCCGTCACGGAAAGAGCCACGATGGCAAGACAACCCGCCAGCGTCACATAGAACGTATATTTCAGCGCTTCCTTTAACGGAATGCCCTTGCAGGCCGCCACAAAAGTCACAATGCGGATGATATCGTTGGCTCCGGTCACACGGTAAGAGATCAGGCCCACAGCTTCCATCACAAAAATGAGCGCCCACTCCCACCGTTCATAGCTCGTGAGAAGAAGCTTGCACGCAAACAGAAGAAAGGTCAGGCGGAACAAATACCCCTCGATGGGATTGATATAGCTGCTCTTGTCGATAATCACCATCAGCAGTTCTATGGTCAGTCCGATATAGAAAGTAAGGCGGGGAACCGGGCTTTCCTCCCGCAGCCGCCTGTAAATCTCCTTTATCATAGTTCCTTCCATTCTGAAGCGCTTTCCGCCAGTGCTTCGGTTCCGTCTTTTTACCGCCGCAGTATTCGCGCCGCCGCACCGTGCACCTTACGCAAATACTGCTTCCCCGCAAGTTTCATTCGCTTCCATAAAATCCCCGCCGGGCCAATCTCCGGGGCAATCAGGAAATCGTACTCCTCCCTGTGCTCCCGCAGATAAGCCGGAAAACTGTCGTCAATCGGCACCCGCACAAACTTTGCGTCCCGGTCGAAAATATCCTCGCCGCAGAGCAGCCTGTCCACCGCCTCATTTAGATAACGCTTGGTATTGTATTCTGAATGGGCCGCCGCCTGCACCTTCACACCGATACGCTTCGCCACATCCCGCTCGCCGTCGCCGCCCATATAGCCGAAATGCCACCCGCCGTCCGCCACGCGCACGCTGCGCCTATCCTCCGGCGACACTTCCCGCAGATACACGATCCCTTCCTCCGGCAATTCCGCGAAACTGCAAATCTTCGTGCCGAGCCACTGTCTTCTCTCCACACCCGGAAACTCCCCCGTGATGGACAAAAGATTCCCGGACACCTCCTCCATATTCAAAAAGCAGTAGAACATCCGCTGCGCCAGGTGATACACTTTTCCCGGATCAAACGCTTCGATCAGCCGCACCAACGTCTTCGGATTCGGAATCTCGTCCACGTCGCTGAAAATGATGATATCCTCCGGCCTGCAGTCGGAAAGTCCCCGAATCAACTGATTCTTCTGAAATTTATCCCGCTCGTGGGTCGTAACCCCCTCCAGCGGCGAGTTCTCCACTGCCACATACCGTATCTTTTCCTCAAATTCCGCAAAAAGCTGCCTGTTCTCCGCAAAGATCATCCGCTTCGGCTCCCCGGAAAACGTGACGGAAGCCTCCTCAATCACAAAAAAGTCCACATAGGGCGCCATAATCTGCATACGCAGCTTCAAAATATCCAGCTCATTAAAAAAGGGGACGCAGTCATATATCATGTGTTATTTTATCCTTTCTTCTCACTTTCGCCAAAAGAGTAATGGTCTGACCAAATCCTTACACTTCTGCCATCTGACCTTCCACGGATTCTTAAACTGCGGGTACTGCGTGTTTCTGCCGCGCCACTTGTGAAAGAGAAAGGGCTTCTCCACATCCATGATCTCGGGAATCATATGCTCATGCCCGAAATACTTCGCCACCTCGATGGGCGCAAAGCGCATACCCGCCTCCTCGATCACATTGCGATATTTACAACAGAGAAAAATATCCTCGTTATACTCGTCCTCCTCCTCGATCTTTTCCCACTTAAGCCCTGCCTTCGCCGGGAAATCCATCAGCCTTTTGCTGCGGATCGACACGCTGTTTCCCACCCGGACAAACTCACCCTTCGCGTCCCGATAAGAGTAATCATTCTGCGGCAGCGGCCAGGGAGAGCCGATGTAATCATAATCCAGAAACGCGTCCTGCCAGCTCTCGGGATGCACCACAAAGCCGTCCGCATGGACAATCAGCGCATACTCCGTCTTGATGTGTTCCCCTAATTCATACACCATTTTATAGTTAAACTTATCTATATCATCCAGTTTCGATGTATGGGAATACCGAATGCCTTTCGGTAGGGAAAGCGGTTTTCTGTGGGTAATCAGCACCACATCGCCAAAGGTAATCCCCCGCATACTGTATTCCATGGCACGGATCGTCTCATACACATTCACGCTGGTCATCGCCGCCAGTGTCACGTTAGGGAGATTCAATTTTCCTTCCACAGTTTGATTCATCATATATTCCTCTCAGCCAACTCAGAGAATGCCTGCTCTTTGGGCATTCTCTCATGTAAGATTTAGAAGTTCTTGGCATCGCGTCCTATGGCGCGATGTCTTTAGAACTTCTTCTTACATTGTCTTTGTGATAATACCGCGCAACCGCCAGATTCATCCAGTTCCCTTCGTCCTCGCTCAGATCGGTAAAATCAAAGAGGGCCGGCCTTGCGCTGTAGGGGGCGACCACCGCCTCCTTCACATCCTCGTCCGTATAAACCTCATAGCGCGCCATCGCCTCCTGATAGAAGGTCTGCGCCTCCCCTTTGGCCACGGACCGCAGGGCGGAAATGCTCGTGTACGTGTTCTTGTCCGCCGTAAATACCCAGATGCCAAGGAGGAGCAGCAAACATACCATGCTCATCCGCTTCCCCGCCCGCTCCAGAAACAGGCCGAGAGCCTCCGCCGCGCTGTCCTCCGCAGTGCCGCCCTGCGCCGTGCCTCGGGACACATTGCCGACTTTCTTTGCCCTGTCTGTCCCGTGGGAAAAATACCCAAGCCAGTAGGCCGTCACCAGCAAAACCGCCAGATAATACGTCATCTGGATGATATTATCCACCCTGGAAAGCCCCGTCATACCTACCGCATAGAGCGTGGGCGTAAACATCGCAGAAACCACACAGTACGCCCCCGCCGTCACCAGGACGGGATGGGAAAAATCTCTCCCCGACGCCTTCATCCGCTTCCACAAAAGCGGCAGAAGCAAAAACCACAAAACCACCACAAACACCGGCGTCCATCGGATTGCAAACACCCCTGTGTTGTAAAAGGACAGAGCAATCGCCTTCACGGCCGAATATCCCTCATCCATATCAATGCTGCCGCGTTTGCCGTTGCCAGGGGCGAGGACATTTACCAGAAACCCGGCGCTCCCCGTCAAAAAGGGAATAATAACATATGCAATTTTATCTTTCTTACGAAAAAAGGCATAACAGATGAGAAAAGCCATCAAAATCTCCGCCTGTAAACCCGTCACCAGATTGCCGCCGCCCACGATCACAGAGAGGACTGCCGCCGCCGCACAGCAGGCGCAGGCCCGCCCCGTTTTCTCCGCCCAGAGACTCCCCGAGACGAGCGTCAGCAGAAAGAACCATATGGACTGCATCAGCACATAATGGGTAGACCCATTGTACCAGTAAATTCCCTCAAAGGGAGCTTCTATCACCTGATAAAACACGAACAGCAAAAGCAGCATACAGAGGGATGCCCCCTCCTTTTCACAGCCGAGCCACCTGACCAGAATATGCCGCCCCAGCACAAAGGAAGAGGTTGCGAACATACCGATCATCACAATCGGCACCACCCATGCAATGTGATAGTTAAAATTCATGGGGCACATGCCCATCAGAAAGCAGGATATATAAGTCCCCTGCCAGTCCTGATAGAAGTCCATATTCTGCCGCCACGCCTCCTGCACAGAGGCCGCAAAAGAGCCCGTCGCCAGAAAGACATCGTGCACCCGCCTGCCGTAATCGTAGTCGTCGATGCACATCACATTATATTTTCCCAGCCAGAGCAGCGGGAACAAAGACAGGAGCAAAAGCCCTGCCGCCAGAAACACCGCCCGCCTGCCGCTCAAGAAATTTTCAACCTTTTCCCAAACCTTCATGCAACCCTGCCTTTTCCGATCATTCCACATTCACGCCCGACCGATTTGCACCATCAGCATCTTTTTCCTCTGACACTATGCTGCCATTTCCCTGCCAGCCTCCATGCTTTTCATGCCGGATGCGCCAGCTTTTTCAGCCTTCTCTCCACACCCCGGCCGATCTTACACAGATACGCTTTCTTATAAATATACCACGCACGCAGCTTCATCATCCGAAGTTTTGCGCCCGCGGGCTTTTTGTTTACGTCCGCATACTTCTTCGAACGCTTTTTATATGCCGCCAGCTCTTCCAGGCACTCTTTATCCGTAAACACCCGGCCCTTCCGATCCATATAATGCCATCCCTCGTAAATATTCTGTTCCGACGCCCAGTAACCGTCGGACACATTGTGTCTCGCCCAATACTTCGGCGCCAGAATATACTGCACCGTGTCGCTGGTAAACGCCGGAAAGTACGCAAACGACGAGTTCGCCAGCAATAAATAGCGCGCGTTTTTTAATATGGAATAGTCTTTTGCCAGATCAAAGTTGTAAGCCGGGATACCCGGCAGAAACTTGTTTGCCTCCCTCACGTCGTTCGTGATAATCATAAACTCCATGTCCGGGTTCATTTTCCGCATCTGCCGCATTCCCTGTAACCAGTAGCGTTTGCGCAGATAAAGTTCCGGCGAACCCATATAGTCGCTGCAGCGAAGATGCAAAATGCAGAGGTTATCCCGGCTGTACTCCCTGCAGTCATACGCGGGCTTTACTTTGAGCCATTCCTTAATCTCCGCCTTATGCGCGATAAAATATGCCTCCGCCTGCAGATTTCCGTAGAGGAGCGTGCCGTCCTCCACCTCGAAAAGCTGCCTGTCAGCATCCGTCACATAGACGCCATGAGTCAGGTCGTGGGTAGAATTGCCCGCAAAGAGCCGGGTTTCCTTCTCATGGTAAATCTTTTGGTAGTCTTCCTTTTTCGAGGGGACTCCCATGTCCAGATCCATAAAATACAACCCGCAGTCGCTGTGCATATTGTTGGCAAAATGCTCCGGGTCAAGCACGCTGAACTGATAGCCCTTATCCAGCGCGATACATCTGGCTGTCACATAGAAAAAAAGCTGATTCCCCAGACCGAAGCCTTCCTGCGTCTCAATCCCTAACATTGTTCACTCCTCTAAACTTGTCTGCGTGATCTTCTCATTTTCTACCTTGTAAATCACGTCACACTTGGCAATGGTATTCAGGCGGTGGGCGATAATCACCATCGTCTTCTTTCCGTGGAAGCTGTTGACGGCCTCCATCACCGCCGCCTCGGTGTCGCCATCCAAAGCGGAGGTCGCCTCGTCAAAAACCAGAATCTCGGGATTGTGATAGAGCGCTCTCGCAATCCCCAGCCTCTGTCTTTGGCCGCCGGAAATTCTGACACCTCTGTCACCTATTGTCGTCTCCAGCCCCTCCGGCAGTTCCTCCACAAAGCTCTTGAGCTGCGCCTCCTCCAGCACTTCCCAGATCCGCTTATCGTCGATCTTATCGGCGTCAATACCGAAAGCGATATTGTCGCGGATAGACTCGTCGATCAGGTAGATGGACTGCGGAATATACCCGATTTTGGAAAGCCAGGAAGGAT
Source organism: uncultured Lachnospiraceae bacterium (assembly GCA_910584725.1). Taxonomy (GTDB): domain Bacteria; phylum Bacillota; class Clostridia; order Lachnospirales; family Lachnospiraceae; genus UBA3282. Next base: position 88,982 of record CAJUBE010000002.1, read on the forward strand.
AGTTTTCAAAAATATCTCTGCCGTCGCAGGTGATCGTCCCGGCCTGCACATGCAGAAGACCAAGCAGAATGTCCACAATGGTGGATTTCCCCGCACCCGACGGCCCCATAATACCCACCGACTGCCCCTTTTTGACTTCCATATGAGCGTCCGTGAAGATGGGCTTGTCCGTATTCGGGTAAGTATAGCTGATATGATCCAGCACGATCCTATCCGTCAGCGCAAGCGGTGTCTTTTCTTCCTCCGCCCCGCCCGTAAGCCCCGTCACGCTGCCGTTCACATCCTGCTTCATGTTCTCCGTCAGATTCTCATACAGATAATCGAGACAGGGCTGCGCGTAGGCGATTTCCGACAGGTAAGTATTGATGCGGTTCGTTGCCGGCATCACACGGATCGCCGCCGCCGCGAAAGCCATAAGCTGGGGCATCAGTACCGTGATGTCGCCGTCCTTCAGCAGATAGACAAGAATGAACGACAGCATCGCCGCGATAAAGACCGTCTCGATCAAGAGCCTCGGCGTATTGTTCATCACCGCGTAGTTTCTCGCCACGTTGGCGCCGATCGCGCCGCTCTCATAGTAATTGCGCACAAAGAACTCTTCCCTGTGCAGCACCTTTACATCCTTTAACCCATAGATGGACTGGATTCTCCACTTGGCAATCCGCGACTGAATCGCCTGGTTCTTCCGCCCAATCTCATTCAGACGTGGCTTCAATACCCTAGTAATCATCAGCGTCATGCCGAGGAAGAGCACGCCGCATCCGATGGAAATCAGCGGGCTCACCCACACCAGCAGCACGATACAGATGGACACCGCCACCACGATCTCCGTAGTCATCTGAATTAACACCAATATCAACTGAAACGCGTTGGGAATATCGCTGTCCGTCAACCGAAACACCGTGGGAATGTCCGCTCCCAGATAGTCCTCGTAAGGGCGGTTCAAAAATTCACGCATCACCCGGCTTATCATCCGGTTGCGGTTTCTTGTCACAAAAGTATTTTGCACAAAAGTCAAAAACAGAAGATATACATTCTTAAATATAAAAATGGCGATCAGTGCGCCCAGCATCCAGACAATCAGATTCCGCGAAGATGTGATTCCCAGAAAGGCGGCTACCCTGCCCACCAGTTCATTCCCCATCACCTTATCCGGCGCCATGACCGCCTCCGCCACGGGAAGCATCATGGAAACGCCCAGTGTCTCCAGAACACCGCCGATCAAAATGAGAAAAGCCAGACCCCCAAGCTGCCAGATCTGTTTCCTGTCAAAGAGATATGCTATTTTTTTCAGCAGGCCCACTTGTGCCTGATCGTGTTTCTTCATAATATATAGCGGTTCCTTCCAATTATGATATGATTACCCGTTCTTTTCACTCTAACCAACATGATTCCGCTTCGCGGAATCTCAAATCAATGCGGAGAATGCTGTATTTCACGCATTTTCCCGTTATCACGGTTCTTTCGAAGGCATGACCTTACACATATCCGCCCGGTAAAAATCTCTGTTGTCCACACCGTTCAGCCAACGCTCGGGCGCGAGAACCGTTTTTTCGGGATTCTTATTCAGATAAGATGCCCACCAGCTAAAGCTGCTGTTCGCAAGAATATGGTGTTTACAACGGCTCATCAGGAGAAACTCCGTATAGTCGTTATCCGCCGCTCCGGACAGGTCAATCCAAGTGATATCCTGTGTGAAGAACATACCCGATGCGCATTCCGTCATTTCCGCGCTTCCGCTTCTCCCTTTCTCTGCCGCATCCCGGCCAGCGTCCTTGCTTCCATTCCCCGCAAGCTGCCGCCTTGCCCACTCCCGGTCATTGGTAAAGAGGTAGAAGCGGCATCCCGGATATCTCTCCCGCATCTGACGCATTCCTTCTATATAATAGGCGTCCGTACAGATACCGCCGTACAGCTTCTGATTCCCGGGTGTCAGATAATCTCCCCTGCGGACGTGTATGCTTACGGAACACTCGTTATTTATTTCTTTCAAATATTGCGCTGCAGATTTTTTCTCCCTGCCGCTTCCGCCCCGACCGCTCTTTTCTCTCTCAGCGTTCCCGCTCCCATCGCAGCTCAGGCATCCCGTCTGTTCCAGATACGCAATCAGTTTATCCGTATCGTAAGCTTCCCGCACCTGCGTCTCCACCGCCTGAAAATATTTCTCCGTCTGCCAGTACCCCTCCAGATAAATGTCATCCCAGGACAGTACCTCCGGAATAAAGAGCTTGCTTCCCTCAAAATAAGACTTTTTGTGCCTGCCGAAAAGCTTCCGTCTCACCCGGCTCCACGGCAGCATGGAAGAATCAAGCATCTTAATCAGCTCCTCCTTAGACGGGCGCTCATAAGTGATTCCAAAGGGCGCAAGGGCAGGAAGCCTCTGCGGATCCTGCGCAAACCCCGACACATCATCCATCTTTACCTCTCTGCCGAGAGCTTTCAGTTGCAAATAAAGGGCGTACTGGAACATCTGGTTGCCCAAGCCGCCCGCAAGTTGTATCATTACCATCTTTTCATCCATTTTGTGGCTGCGAACAAATTCCGTGCTTTCCGAAAAGTACGCCAAGCTTCCCCCGCAGTCACAGGTTTTAAAAATCACTTGTTATTTATTCATGCCGAGAAGCCGCTTCACCTTCACCTTACAGGGGATCACCACCTGCTCGTCCCACCGCAGCTTTCTGCAATAGGCCCCTGGCGAGCGGTAAAAGAGTTTCAGCTTCTTACGGTCTCTCGGATCCGCTGCGGGTGAGCAAAACGCCTCCTCCGCACGCTTTCTGTCCTTGTCAAGAATCTCCTGCAGCCTAAGCATGTATGTTTCTCCGTCTTCCGCTTTGGAAAGCTCCCAATAAAATAACAGAAGTCTTTTATAAAAGAAATAGTCATGCGTCAGCGCAAGGTCCCCTCTGCCGAGATCTTTCAGCAGTTTTGTCTTTTCATAGTAAGCCGGAATCTGATCCGTAAAAGTGCGGGAGTTGATCCGGCAGTTCATAATGCTGTCCTCTCTGTCTATTATATAGTTATACAGGGCATTGTCAAGGTAAATGCAACGTCCGGCACGCGCCAGTGCCTCCGTCGCAAACACGATATCTTCGTACCAGCGGCCCTCAGGAAACGGATTTCCAATCAGCAGCTCCTTCCGATACAGCTTGTTCCACGCCGCATTCTGAATCGAAAATTCCTCCCGCTCCTCCACATAAACCGCCAACGCCTCCTGCCCTTCAAAAAGAACAGCCCTGTCCACCGATTCATCCAGCGTGCGAGTACGGGAAATCTGGCGGTAACGGCAGACCGCTATATCCGCCCGTTTGTCCTTCAGGGCCGAAAACAGCTTCTCATACATATCCGGATCAATCCAGTCGTCCCCATCCACGAAGCCGATATAGCTTCCCCTCGCCGCAGCAATTCCCGTGTTCCTCGCATGGGCAAGGCCGCCGTTCACCTCGTGAATCACCCGTATACGGGAATCATTTTCAGCGAGTTCATCCAAAATCCGCCCTGTGGCATCCACGGAGCCGTCATCCACCACAATAATTTCCAGATTGCGATAAGTCTGTTCGCAGACAGAACGGATGCCCCTCTCAATATATGCCTCTATATTATAGGCAGCGATAATCACGGAAAGTAATTCTGTCTGCTCATCCTCATGCAGTTTGGGTGGTCGATATTGCTTTAAAATTTCCATGAAAAATTACCCCGCCTTTCCCGCTCACGGTTCACGGCTCTCTGTCTCAAGTTTCTTATACAGCCGTCTTTTCGTATCGTTTGTTATTCTTTATTATGTTTTCATCTTTCCATTATTATATGGAATAAATAACGCTTATCACCTGTTATGAAATTCTTTTCCAGAAAGCGGCAATTCGCCCGTAACGCTCGTTCTTCTAATCTTTTGTATGCCAAGTAAATATATTAGGATTTAATTTTTGATTCTTTTTGCCACTCCCGGAACATCAGAATGTACCAAATCTGCGGCCTCCAGACATTTTTCATAATATAATCATCCCATAATTTTTTTACTGCCGCCGTGTCAAACAGCCCCTGCTCCTCCAAATCGGAAGGCGACAGCAGACTCTCCGCCCACTCTCTTAAGTCCTTCTGTTTCAGCCAGCGGTGAAGTGGAATAGAGAACCCCTTTTTGGGTCGTTCCATCAGTTCGCGGGGTACATAGCGGTAAAGAATATCCCGCAGAATCTTTTTGCTGACCCCGCCTCCCTGCCGGTAAGACAGCGGCAGCGTCCACGCAAATTCGACCACATCCTTATCCAGCATCGGCACCCTCGTCTCCAGAGAAACCGCCATTGCCGTTCTGTCCACTTTGTTTAAGATATCGTCCGGATGATACATCAGCAGATCCATCAGCATCAGATTATGCTGCCCTTCCTCCAGAAGTCCGGCAGGATAAGTGTCCATCCATGTCTCGCCTGCCCTGCGGGGCTGTATGGCATCCCAGGGGCCGAAATCCTGACCGCCGCCCGTAATCCCGCGTTTAATCAGCCTCAGCCCTTCCCCGATCTCCGAGCGCAGATACATATCCTCTATACTCTTCGCTCCCAGAAGCCTTGCGCGGGTTGCCAGAGACGTCTTCCCTGACACCGCCGCAAGCCCCGTCAGCGCGCTTGCGGGCCGGCGCAGGATACCCGGTATTTTTCTCGCCTTGTTCCAGATACGGTCAATAGAATAATAGGTGTTATATCCGCAGAAAAGCTCGTCCCCGCCGTCTCCGCTCAGCGATACCGTCACATGCTCCCTCGTGATTTTGCTTACCAGATAGGTGGGAATCTGCGAAGAGTCCGCAAAAGGCTCGCCAAACATTCCCGCCAGCCCCGGAATCACGCTCTTGGCATCCTCCTCCGTGATATAGACCTCCGTGTGCGCCGTTCCCAGATGCGCAGCAATCTCCTTCGCGACCGGCGCCTCGTTGTACTGCTCCTCCCACATACCCACGGTGAAAGTTCTGACCTTCTGCGCGCTCTGTGCCTGCATCAGCGACACCACCGTGCTGCTGTCGATCCCGGCAGATAAAAATGCGCCCACCGGCACATCCGCCACCATCTGTCCGGCAATGGATTCCCGCAAAAGACGCTCCAGCTCTTCTGCCGCTTCCGCCTCGCTTCCCCGGAAGCGTTTTTTTTGTCCCATAACAGCCGTTTCCATCATCGACCAGTAGCTCTCGGCCTCTGGTTTGTCAAATGGTGCTTTAACCTTTAATATTTTTCCCGGTTCCAGCTTCCATATCCCGCGGTATACGGTATACGGGGCCGGAATGTAACCATAACGCATGTAATCGCCCATAACATCGGCGTTGACCGAATTGGTAAATCCATCCAGAGAGGCAATCGCACCGAGGTCCGAAGCGAAGACAAAGCTTCCATCATTTCCACTGTTATTTATATTATCTTTTAATATTCCATAAAATAACGGCTTTTCTCCAATTCTGTCCCGTGCGAGAAATAACGCATGTTCTCCCTTGTCATACAACGCAATCGCAAACATTCCCTTGGCCATTTTCAGTGCATCCTTCAATCCATAAGCAGCAACCGCCTCCAGAAGCGTCTCCGTGTCGGAAGCGCCGCGGAAGGCAGGCACCCGTCCTTCCGCCAAAAGCTTTTTTCGGATGGAAGCGTGATTGTATATCTCCCCGTTGTAGGCAATCACATATCTGCCGTCCCGGGAAATCATGGGCTGCGCCCCGGCAGGCGACAGCTCCACAATCGCAAGCCGCCTGTGCCCCAGCACCACCCTGTGATCCTCCGAAGCCCACACGCCCGCCGCGTCCGGTCCCCGATGCTTCATTTTATCGCACATCCGCTCGATATTCTTTTGCCAGTCTCCCCCGAAATTACAAAAACCCGCAATTCCACACATGTGTTATCTATCCTTTCCCAGCCTTTTTCAACATAGCCGCGGAGAATGCCGCTTTTCAGGCATTCTCCTGAGTGAGATTTAGTACTTCTTGGCGTCCCGTCCTATGGCGGGACGTCTTTAGAAGTACTTCTCACTCTACTCTTCCGTGATTTCCGCGTAATCTCCGTTCGCAATCCGCTCCCTGATCGTCCTGACGGCCTCATCCTGCCTTGTTTTCCACAGCTCGTAAGATTTGTCCCACGACTCGTAACCGGTGTCTCCACGATGGTCAGGAAGCGTGTAATGAGCCTGCAGATAACTTTCCAGAAAATCCGTGCACTTTTCCGCCCCCGCCGCATTGGTATGACTGCCGTAATCCGCGAAGTCTTCCTCAAAGACAATGCCAATCTCGTCGTAGTGATCGTTCATATTCAAAAAACCGTAGCCGCTTTCTTCCACAATCCCGGCCATATAGTTGAACATCTGCTGTTCCTTTGCCGATTCCCCATAAGGCGAGACAAGAAACAGCGCCTCCTGCCCATTTTCCTTTAAATAGGCGATGAGATCCCGCAGGTACGCCTCCTGCTCCTGCGGCATCGCCAGAGTGCCCTCCATACCGCCGCAGTCTGGCATTGGCTGGGGCCCCACCTCGTCCCGGAACGTATAACCCTTTAACGGATGACTGTGCCGATAGAACATATTTGCCCACTCCGAGGGCAGCGCCAGCATTTTCCAGTTCGTGTGGTACTTCATAATATCAATATAGTAGCTCAGACGCCCTTCCTCGTCGTCCTCCGGCACCAGTCCCCGTATCGTGCGGATGCGCTGGGGCGAGTAGCGCAGATTGTCAGTCACGCCTCTGGTATAGGCCATATTTTCCATCAGCCCCGCCTCCTCCATGGTAAACATGCGCATCTCAAAGATATAGAGCGCGGGCGACTGGGTTTTCTCCGCTTCCTCCGCTAAATAGCGCATGGCCGCGGGCCGCTGTACATTGGTGGAAAGCGGGTACATGGCGATCCCCGTCTCCCCCCACAGCTTTGGCGCCGCATAATAAGGAAACACCGGGCTGGAACCGATCATCACTACGTCCAACGAATCTTTCTTTTCCGCATAAAAGCCCGCAAAACGATCCTTCACGTCGCCGTTTGTCCGCACCATATAGGACACCGGCCAGAGGATGAGCAGAAACAGCAGCACGAAAACCACCGCCTGCAGCGCCTCAAACCGCCCTTTTCCGGGCCGCTTACCGTTATGCTTTTCTTCCGTCGAAATCTGAGGCTTTCCCTCTTCCGTCTCTCTGTCCCTGCTCACAGAAGCTCTCCTTATCATATCGCACGTTATTTATCTGTATCACTGTTTTCCGGCCGAATTACTATCATATGTTATTTATCCATGATGCCCTCAAAATAACTCTTCCACATAGGATTCACCCGCTCCGGCGCAAGCCTCTCCTGCACCTTAGCCGCCTCCCGGCCAAGCCCGTCCGCATAAGCCGGATCACCCAAAAGTCTATCCATGGCTCTCTCCAGCGCCTCCTGATCCCCAGCGGGAATCACCAGGCCGTTCACACCGTCCTCCATCAGCTCCTCCGTGCCGCCGCTCGGCACATCCGTGGCAATCACGGGCAGTCCCAGCGCCAGCGCTTCAATCAGGGCGTTGGAAACGCCCTCCGAGTAGGAAGTGAGCAAAAACAAGGACGCCCGCTCTATCCGCACCGCCACATCCTGCACCACACCGGGCAAATGCACCCGCTCTGCAAGGCCAAGCGCTGCCGCCGTCTCTTCTATATGAGAGCGCAGCTCCCCGTCCCCATAGATCACAAGCGAATATTCCGGGTATTTATCCTTCAAAGCCGCAAAGGCGCGAAGCTGCATCTCATGATTCTTGTTGGCGTCCATGCGGCCCACAGACACGATCTTTTTCTCCCGCGCACCCGCATATCTTGGCCTGATAAAAGCCGGATTCAGGGAATTGGGCAAAATCACAGCCTTCTTCCCCACCGTCCCGCAAAAGAAGCTTCTGGAACGCTCCGTCTGCAGGACAACCCCCGCCGCACAGGAAAAGAGAACATCCGCCAGCATCCGCATCCCCTTTGACGGATACTCCTCCTTCGCCTCCCCGACCACCGAGACAACAGCCTTCGTCTTTGTCCCCATTGCGGTGACGACCGCCATAAAATTATTTTTTCCGATACAGGACAATACCAGATCCGGCTTTTGCTCTTTCCATATCGCGTGTAATTTATTGAGCCGCATGAAGAAATTGACCACCCGGCTGGCGGACACTTTTTCCTCCTCAATGTCGGAGAGGATTCTCACAATTCCATCCGGCAGATCATACTCCTCCTCCTTCCGATATTGTGTCACCATAACGACACGATATCCTTCCGACTGAAAGTAGTCCGCCAAATTTACAAACACACGTTCTGCTCCGCCCTTGCGAAGAGAGCCAATATAGAAGGCTATTTTTTTTCGTTCATTTTTCTCACTCATGGTCTTGCATAAATTCCTTCATTTTTCGACTAATTACACCTGTTTCCGAATAATATTCCTGCATTTTTCGCCAGAATCCGTCAAAAATTGCATTCTTAATTAAATTCTCATTTATTTTCGTCTGTCTGAAAGTATAGATAATTCATCTTATTTTCTGAAAATTCAATTCTATTTTCCGCCAAATAACATTCGCAATTCTTTCACTTTTTAAGATTTCACATGTTACTTTTGTCGTGAAAATATGCATACCACTGTTGAAAGACAAAGAAGGCCCAGATCAGCCCCGAGTAGTTTTCTCCCGTCCCGCGTCCCCTGTCCCCTGTCTCAAGGTAACTCCTCACCAGCTTTGGCACATACGATTCATCGAATATATCTTGACGTTTCAGGAAGTCATTATCCGCATAGCATAACAATTGTTCCTTAAGCGGTCCTCTGAGCCACTTGTCCAGCGGAACCCCGAACCCTTTCTTCGGACGCTCCAACAGCTCCCTCGGTACATAGTCGTAAGCGATATCTTTCAAAATATGCTTTTTGTCCCCCGCCGCGTATTTATAGGCATGGGGAATCCGATAGGAAAAGTCCATCACGTCCGGATCCAGAATCGGGCAGCGCGCCTCCAGCGAATACTTCATGGACGCGCGGTCCATCTTACAGAGAATATCTCCCGGAAGATAAGTGTCCATATCCAGAAGCATCCGGCATATCTGCCAGTCCCCCGCCGGATAACCGCTCTCCACCGGATAGTGCACGGGAAGCGCGCGTTTCTCCGAAGGCAGTCCGCCCACCATATCCCGCGCCATCCCCGGATAATTTCCCGCACTAAACTGCGTCTTCGTCTCCCGGTCTCTGTTCCCGGCAATCACCCGCACTTTAAAGGGCAGCTTCTTCTCCATACCAAACCGTCTGATGCCCGGCAGATTGCAGAATCCATGCACAAAGCCGCCGAGCGCATCCAGCTTCTGCGCCTGCGCCACCTTCTCATAGATATTGTAGCCGCAGTAGAACTCGTCCCCGCCGTCGCCCGAAAGCGCCACCGTGACCTGCTTTCTGGCAAGCTGACAGACTAACATTGTCGGAATCTGCGATGGATCTGCAAAAGGCTCGTCATAATACTTCGGAATGCTCTCCACCATCCGCAGCATGTCCGCCTCTGTAATCATCAGCTCCGTGTGGGCAGTCCCCAGATAATCCGCCACTGCTCTGGCATAGGGCGCTTCGTTATAGCTCTCCTCATAGAACCCGATCGAAAAGGTCTTCACGGGCAATACGGAATGCGCCTGCGCCATCGCCGTCACCAGCGAGGAATCGTAACCGCCGCTCAGGAAAGTCCCCAGCGGCACATCCGCAATCATGCGAAGCGACACAGCGCGCTGCAGGAGCGCTTTCAACTGCTCCTTCGCCTCCTCATAACTCTTTACGGGAAATTTCACCGCCCCTTCATAGGCTTCCCTCACATTCCAGTAGCTCCAGGTTTGGATCTGCCCGTCCTGAAACTTGAGAACCGCACCCGGCTTTAATTGAAACACATTCTCAAAAACACTCTCCGGCGCATTGATATACTGCTGAAAGAGATAGCGCGAGAGCACCCCCCTGTCTATCTTGGCCTGAAAATCCGGACAGGCCATAATCGGCTTCAGCTCCGACGCGAAGACAAGCTCCTCCCTCTCATACCAATAATAGAGAGGTTTCTTGCCAATCCGGTCGCGAATCAGATAGACCGCCTCTTCCTCCCGGTCAAAAAGAGCGATGGCAAACATCCCGTTAAACCGGTTCACACAAGATATGCCCCATTTTAAATAGGCGGCTATGATCACTTCCGTATCGCAGTCCGACCGAAAGGGATAGTCCGCCAATTCTTCCCGCAGTTCTCTGAAATTATAAATTTCGCCATTGTAGACCACAACAACCCGGCCATCCGCCGAATGCATGGGCTGATGCCCCAAAGCCGAAAGATCCAAAATGGAGAGCCGTCTCTGCGCAAGTCCCACCCGATAGCCTTCCGCCATCTCAAAAAACTCCTCGCCGCTGTCGTCCGGCCCCCTGTGGGACATCGTGTCATTCATCCTTTTCAACTGTTCGGGCGTAACCTCCCGCCTTCTAATGTACCCGCAAATCCCACACATTTTGATATGTTCTCCTCTACAGCGGAGACTTAGAAATTCTTGGCATCGCGTCCTATGGCGCGATGTCTTTAGAACTTCTTCTCGCGTTGTTATTTTACATCCTTACCCATAAAGTATTCCCGGTATTCCCCGAAGTCCTTACATTCGTTATCCACAGACTCCACCAGCTCCACATACTTTTCCTGGATCAGCGCCCGATAATTTTCAAAATTATTATAGCCCTTTTTGCTCCATGCAAAAGGATGCGTCAAAATCTGCACTTTATCATAACCCGTGATATTTTTCTCGTCCGGATAACCGTACCGCCATACATGGTTTGCATCCGACATATATTTTACATTTAATTCCGTATCTTCTGTTATCTTATCTGCAAAGGTGAAAAAATCATCCTGATACGCGTTGAGCAGCCCCTCCAGCTTAATATTCTCCCGGAGCACATCCTTGGAAGGCCTGTGCACGGAGAACTCCGTGATGCCAAATCCAAACATTTCACTCAGAATATCCACCTCCATACGGATGCGCTTTTTGATCTGTTCCATATCAGTCATGCCGTTCAAAGCAAAATGAAGGCCGATACGCTGCCCCCGCTCGTGCATGTCCTTGATGATATCCATATTTTTGCGCGAAAGAATATTGTAGGAGTTGTTCGTCCACTGGAAAAAGAAGGTGGATGTAAAATCCATGCTCTGCTCCACCTTGGCGAGCTGCCACGCCCTCTCCACGCTGTACTCCACATCATGGCGCATAATCACAAAAGAATCTCTGTTTAACGCCTCCGCATAGCCGCATTGACGGCCCGTAGACTTTATAATTCTGATCATTTCCCTGTAATCGTCAAATGAAAACATATTTCCCTCCGCTTCTCCACTTTTGAATAAGTTTACCATATTTTTGTAAAAACCGCTACTGTGCCCGCCGCACGGACCGTTTCCCGTAATAAGCGGCAATGCCCTGATTCACCCAGCCGTTTTCATCCTCGTCGATATAAAAGCACTCAAAATCTTCAATATAGTCTGGCACTTCCAGCGTCACGTCCTCATCGGGACAGGTTTCCAAATAGTCATAGAGCGCGACACATTTTTCATAATATTCTCCGTAACTTCCGTTGTGGACATGGCGCGCCACACGGTACAGGGGAAGCTCCTCCATGGATAGGGGCGTGACAATAAACGCCGCCAGACAAATGTAAAGCAAAATCGTGACCGTCCGCCCATCCGACGGCAGACCGCAGAGCCTGTGGGCACAGACACCCAAAAACAACGCCAGATTTAAGAGGGAAATCACCATAACCGTGTCTATTATAAAATAACACCTGTTTGGAACATAATAGCCGCCATACCCGAGCGCCACGGGAAAATACGCCACCATTCCCGAAAAAAGTGCAAGCGCCGTGGCAATGCCGTACTCCCGAAGCGCGATCCGGCATCTGCCCGACAGATACACGCCGGCCGCAATCATCAGCAGAAACACCAGTCCCAGCATCGTCCCCCGAAACAGCCTGCCCGACTCCTCCGCAAACATGCGCACGGCATAGGCAATCGCCTGCCCGAAATGCAGACCCGCGCCCGCCGTCCCGTCATGTCTTGAAAAATTGCCCGGCGCGGCCGCATTGATCAACGCGCCCACAAAGCCCGCCGCAAAAATCGTCAGATTATACCGCGAAACCTTCCGTGTCCTTAGAAAAAACACCACTGTCAGCAGCAACGCTGTATAACATCCTGCGCCCGCCACCGCCAAAGAACCACCGCTGGAGAGAAAGAGAAGAACTGCCGCAATCCCCGTAAGAACTTTTTTTCTGCCGGAGCTGCCCTCCTCCTGATTGATAAGCAGAAGCAGTGTCAGGGCAATGAACAGCAGGGAAAAAGGCATACTGTATGCCACGGCCCCGGAAAACCAAAAATAAACTTCCGCATAGACGTCCGCGTTCACCGCCGTCAGAACGAAGAGCGTGAGAAGCACAAGCTTAAAAGACACGAGGCGCCTTCCCGTCTCCTCTCGGAAGAGGGATAAACCCACCCACAACAGACCCGCCAGCGAACCGAGAAACAGCAGCGCATTCCCCACCATCACCGCCCGAAGCTGGGGCAGACCGAAATTGTTGATCGGTGAGAGAAACGCCTGCAGAAACATGGAAAACCAGGTTCCCTGCCAGTCCATGTACAAGTCCTGCACATACAGAAGGGACGCCCAAAAATATTTCGGCAGCGAGACATGGAACGCCCCCACCCGCACGCCGTGGGTAAAATCATCCCCGCTGAGTACCGTGTAGCCCGCGCCCATTGCAAAAACGGCCGTTACTGCCGCCATTATAATAACACATGCTATAGTTATGGCAATTCCCGCTGCTCTTTTTCTTCTCACCCTGTTGCTCCTTCCACCTTCCGTTCAGCACACGCCCATTCGCAAAATCGCGCTATCGCGCTTTCCGCTGTTTCACAGCTACTTTTTGCTCATCTGCGGGCGTTCCCTCAGACCATCATCTGCCCGTCAAACTCATGCAAGCATGATTTGCCTTGCAGATTCGGTCTGGCTGAACTGTTATTTAGAAACTCTGGTATAAAAATGCCGCCGTGTCGTAACTCCCGCCGTAAATCCCCGTAATCAGTAGGATGAGCACCACACCGTAATAGCAGCACCACCGCACCGCCACAGGAGAAGCCGCCAACATCCGCCGCACATCTTTTCCCTTTTCCTCCCAGACGGAAACAGCCAGCCACAGCAGACAGGCCGCCGCCAGCAGCAAAAATCCGTACCTGCTAAGCCCGTAGTCGCTTACACGCAAAATTCCCTCTTTCAGTCGGAAGTCCGCAGCAATCGCCCGATAAATCGCCCCCGCCTGAGACAGACTCTCAGAGCGGATCAGCACATCCGCCACAAACACGATCACCCACGTTCTCGCCATACAGAACAGGGAATACAGCCTTCCTTCTCTGATAGAAAGCTTTTCCTTCCATACGCCGTACTGCTGTTCCAACACGAGAGAAACACACATAATCACACCGTAGTAGACGCCCCACAAAATATAACTCGCCGTCCTGCCGTGCCACATACCCGTCAGCAGCCAGACCAGCATTGTCCCAACGATGCCCGTCACGTGCTTTCCCATCTTCGGCCATCTCTTCTTCGCGTTCTTACCGATTTTACGCCCCGTCCCCGACATCACAAAGGAGAACATCACATAATCCTTAAACCACGTTCCCAGCGTTATGTGCCAGCGACGCCAAAATTCCGCCACAGATTTAGAAAAATACGGTCTCTTAAAGTTCTCCGGCAGGAAAATATCAAAAGTCTCGCTGATGCCCAGCGCCATATCCATATATCCCGAAAAATCCGCGTAGAGCTGAATCATATAGGAAACCACCGCCAGCGCATAAATACTGCCCGGAATCCCCCCATCCACGCTTCCAAACACATTTCCCGCGAAAAGATTGATCCGATCCGCAATCACCAGCTTCTTGAACGCGCCCCAGACAAACCGCTGTACGCCGAAGAGCATTCGCTCGTAGTCAAAGATATGCTCCCTTGCAAACTCTCCCTGCAATTTGGCATAGCGGTTGAAGGGCCCCTGCGTGATCGCCGGGAAATAGGCCAAAAACAGGAAAAGCTTTGCGGGATTTTCCTCGGCCCTGCACTGTTCCCGCCCCACGTCCACCACATAACCGATGGCTGTCAGCGTATAAAAGGAAACGCCCAGCGGCATCACCACACGGGCAAAAAAAGCGTCGCTCCGGGGCGTGGTCAGTCCCGCTCCCTGCAAAACAGGCAGTATCACAACCATATACTTTGTGAAAAGCAAAATACCGAGACTGCAAACAAAATAAAGGATTTGAACGCGTTTTCTGCGCCTCTCAAACCCCTGCTTCAACATCTTTTTCTTCTCCTTATCCGAAAGAAGCGAAAGCGCTTCTATCTGCATCTCCAGACTGCGTTTCAAATAGATGCCGCAGCCGTAAGCGCCCGCCCCCGTAAGAAGAATCCCAATCGGAATCCCTCCCGTGCCGACCACGTAAAACAGGCCGCTCGCCACGGCCAGAATCATCCACTGCCGCTTTTTCGGCGCCAGGTAATAGAGGGCGAAAAAAATCACCCATAATATTACGAAATGAATTGATAATAATTGCATATACTTTACTCGTCCAAAAGGCGGGCCACCAGCTCTATGATCGCCTCTTTGTTCCTGAAATTCTCCGCCACCACATACTTGGCGTCGATCTCGATATCGAAGGCGTCCTCCAGCTCGCTGACAATATTAATGACCGTAAAGGAGTCGATCACGCCCTCCTCCATCATATTGTCGCCCGTATAGTCGAGGGCTTCCTCACAGTATTCCTCCAGTATTTCCAACACTTTTTCTTCCATAGACTACATCCTTTCCCGTCTGTCATCCACGCTTATATTTTACACCCGCATATGCGGATTTTTAATTCCTCATCTTACCATATCATAACATTCGATATTTTATTTTCAGCAGATTCCCGTCCGCCAGCGGCAGATAAAGCATGTCCGTCTCTTCCTTCCTCTTCTCCGGGGCAATCTTCCGATACCGAAGAACCTCCGCCCGCGCCCCCGCGGCTTCTGTCTGCAGCGGCGGGAATATCCCGCTCTTCCCGTAGTCCACACTGCGCAGCAGCCGGTACAGCTTCTCCGGCTCCTCCGTCAGATCGAGAAACCCATTCCCCGGAATCTCCCCGGAACGGTACATCCGCCTCTCCGGCGAAAAGCTCTGCGGCCTTGTCGCGGCGTTTTCCTGCAAAACACTGTCGAAGCACTCGTAAAACCCTTCGCAGGCCAAATCCATCAACCGCTCCGTCAATTCATAGGCTTTCGTGTCCGGGCCGATCTCACAACTTTTCTGAATGATGATATTTCCCTCGTCCACCCCTGCCGTCACATAATGCCAGGTGATGCCCGTCCGCTCCTCGCCCTGATAAATCACCCAGCTCGGCGCGTTTCTCCCGGGATAATCCGGCAGAAGCGCATTGTGAAAGTTGATGATCGTGATATGTTCCCGCTCCACCAATGCCGCCGGGAACAGATAATTGTTGCTGGCCGAAACGATCAGCGTCTTCTCCCGTATTTCACCGAGATACCCGCCAAGCTCCCGCTTGTCCGGCATGGACGCGAAGGGAATCCCTCTCTCCTCGCAAATCTGCCTTGTGACGCTCAGGGCATGGGGTTCATGCTCGATAAATTCCAGCGCATAGCCATAGTCTGCCCGCCTGTCGTCCGTATATTTCAATATTTCCCCGGCGGCCTTGCCGTATCCGATTATCACAATCCGCTGAAAATCTGTGTTCATACAACTCCTATTTTATATATTCCCTGAGTTTCACCCGGTCAATCTTTCCGTTGGCGTTGATCGGCATCTTCTCCACCCGGATCACCTTATTCGGCAGCATGTAGTCCGGCACCAGATGGGAAATCTTTTCGTTGATATGCGCCTTGTCCAACTCCTCCTCGATAAAGAGCACGATCTTCTGACGCTTCTCGTCGTAGAGACAGCAGTTTAAGGAAATTTCCGGCAGCGAAGACACCGCCGTCTCGATCTCTCCCAGCTCGATCCGATGCCCCATATGCTTGATCTGGAAATCTTTTCTGGAAAGATAAATGATCTCCCCACGCTCATTGTATTTCACGATATCTCCCGTCCGATAAATCAGTTCAGGCACCGCAAGGTTCAACGGATTCTGCACAAATGCCTCCCGCGTCTTCTCCGGGTTCTTATAATAACCCATGGACAAAGACGTGCCTCTGACACAGAGCTCGCCCGCTTCCTCCCCCGTCACCAGCTCATTCTTCTCATTTAACACGAGAATGTCCGTGTTCGGCATAGGGAATCCGATCGGCAGCGGTTCCTCGTCGGAAAACTCGCGGTCTACCATATAATAAGTGCAGGCGTCGGTGATTTCCGTGGGGCCGTACAGGTTCGCGTACTGTACGTCCGGCAGGAATTTCCGCCACACGTTAAGCTGCTTGTTCGGCATGACCTCGCCGCAGAACAGCACCCGCCGCAGCGTGTCCGACAAATCCACGTTCTTGAATGCCTTGAGCTTCGCCACCACGATCAGCGCCGACGGCACCCAGAAAATCGTGTTGATCTTCTTTTCCTTCAAATATTCCAGAAGAGGCACCGGCTGTGCAAAGAGTGTTTTCGGGATAATATAAGTCGTCGCACCCGTTTTCAGGGTGCTGTAAATGTCCAGAATAGAATTGTCAAAATAGAACGGCGCCTGGTTGCCGAAGCTGTCCTTCTCCGTGATTTCAAAGGTCTCCGTCACCCAGTCTATGTAGTCAATCACCGCCCGATGGTTGATCGTCACACCCTTGGGCACACCCGTGGAACCTGAGGTAAACAGCACATAGAGCAGATCGGTGTCGATGCCCTTCCTGCGCGCCGCCTCAAGAGCCGCCTCCCGCACAGACTCTGTTTCTCCTGTTCCGGCAGGCGTACATCCCTTCCTCTCATCTTTTCCTTCCAACGATGAGGAAACATTCCCCATCCCGGTATCTTGTTGTTCCGCCTCCTGTACATCTGCCGCCAACAAATCCTCCAACAGAAGGAACTCTCCCTTATAGTCAAACGCCGAAAAAACTTCCCGTAAAGCCCCTGTCGTTATCACCACGGCAGGTTCCAATACTTCCAATATCTTATTGACCCGGCTCCCCGGCATATCCACGTCGATGGGAGAATAAAAGTTGCAACTGTAAGCCGCCCCCATAAAGGAGACAAGCACATCCACACCCTTTTCCAGAAAAATAGCGACAGGCTTCTTAAAAAGCCCCCGCGCCGTCAGCTCGCAGGCGATGGCTCTGGCCTGCGCACGCAATTCGCTGAATGTAATTTCCTTATTCTCATCCGCGTAGGCTGTGTGATCGGGGAAACGCGCCGCCGTATCATCCAGCCAGTAAGTAACGTTTGCTTTCATCGTCTTTTCCTTATTCTTGATAAACCGGAATGACTTTTCGCTCATTCCTTTTCATAGCATCCGCTGCCGGTTTTCTTTCCGCCAGCCATATAACATACAGGCAAATCACCGCCTGCCGGTAATCACAGGATAGTAGGTATCCGCCGTCTTCTCCGTCTTCACATGGTACACATCGCACAAATCTGTCATCTCGAGACCACATCCCGCCGGATCGTAAGAACCGTAGAGCGCAAGCCCTTTCTCCACCGCCAGATTTTTCACCTTTTCCTCCACATCCAGCGCAATCCGAAAAGCCTCCTCAGATTCTATGTAATTATACATCATGGGCGAATAGGGTGGCAAGTATAAAATGACCTCCACACCCGCGCCCCGCAGATAGTCGATCAGCCCGGAAAGGCGCGAAAAATGCCCTTCGTCTATCTCTGCATAGTCCGTCATCCGATAGACCACATGCTCCTCCATGGCCTGCCTCGTCATCTCCTCCACATCCGCAGGATTCACCTCCCGCAGTTCACGCTGATAACTGACACTTCCGTCAGAATGTTTCAGATATCCTTCCGCCACCCATTCGTCCGTGTAGGAGACGGCAAACCACTTTCTGTCGGGAAGAAGGGTGACATTGTAGCGGAAATAGTCCAGAGAAAGGGCTTTTGCAAATTTCCGGCCCGTATCCTTTTGCGGGTTCGCCAGCTCTGGCGACAGCTTCCCGTCCAGCGTCAGCGACATATAGTTTGCATAGCTTTCCAATTCCTTCCACTTCTCGTTGTCGTGGCTCTTGTTAAAGAGAAAAGCGTCCACGCCGATCACAACCGTTTCCGGAAGCTTTTCCTCCGCGGTCAGAATACCTGTCACCGCCAATAGATCGTAAATCGTAGCCTCCGACAACCCCGCATTGTAAAAGGAGTCTGTCTCGAACATGGTATGCTCAAAAGTGTACACCCGACTGGAACCGAGAACCATGACCTGCGGCGGCTCCTCCATCCCTTTTATGCGCGCCGCCAGAAGGTTCCTGTCGTTGTAGTCAGAGTCTTCCAGACCCTCCACGTTCTTTCCCGCCGCCATCTGCGCGGCAATGTCGTCGTAGGTGACACGGAGAAGGGCGTAGGAATCTATGTACCAGTTGACCCATCCTATGAAGAGAAAGAGCGGCAGGAGAAAGAGCACCGCTTTACACCATTTTTTTATCATCTGTAACCTCATAAATTTTGATTGCATTTTTCGCTCATTAATTCGCTCATAATCCGCTCATAATTCGCTCGTTTAAATGAACGGATTTATTTGAAATTTATATCTTGTTCATGATCTTGTTCACATCTTGGTCACTTTGAACAAGATACGGTTCGCCGTGTGGCAATTTATCATGACCACATCATAACCATCTTGGTCATGATATGGTCATGATCTTGATTATAACCGTTTTTTATCTGGTTTTTTCGCTCATCTGAAATGAGCGGATTATGTTAAAGCCTTGTATATTCATTTCCTTTTGTTGTTTTCTTACTTTTAATAACACCACAATCAGTCAGTACTTTTAAGTATCTGCGAACCTGCGCCTCTGATTTTCCTGTGACTTCCATGCCCTCTTTCGTAGTAATCGTATCGTTGGACTTGAGATACTCAAGTATCTGCTGTACTGCTACTTTCATCTTTTCGCTCATTAATTCGCTCATAATTCGCTCATCTGAAATGAGCGAATTATTTTCATTATCAGAAAGCAGATTACGATATTTATCACACGCCTTACAAAGCACCATAATTCCCGATGCGCTTATTGTGTATTCTGGCAACAAAGCATCATACCTTGCACAAGCCTCTTTCATTTTATCAAACCCTCTGCCCCATGCCTCTATCATTCCGCTTTTAAAGAAAACATTTGCCAATTTAGGGTTATACGGCCTAGAGGAATGCTTTGCAAACAATTTCTCCGTTGAATCCAACTCCGATGGCATCTCGCCATCATTCCAGATATATATTTTATCCTCGTACACACTGATCTGAATCGGATTGCAGGCGCTATAATCCTTGTGAACCACCGCATTCAGCAGTATCTCACGGAATGCATCCTGCGGAAACATAAACTGCTCAATCCTCTGAATCCCTTCATAATAAATTAACGCTTTCAAATATTTCGTATAAACCAAATCAACCGTCTTATCAATCTGTTCAATCAAGGAACCGTGTACCTCATCCTGATATCTCAAGTCCGCATCAGAGTCCCCAAAATATCCAATCTTAATATACGAACCCGTAACCCATTTCTCCGGGTCTTTATAGAACGCCAGCATTGCCGCTCTAATCAGATACCCGTCCTCATCAAACAAGCGAAGATTCTCCATCAATATCGTATCATCAACCTTTGCTTCTTCCTCTGTCAGTCTTCCTCTTCTTATCGCCTTTTCTTTTAGTAAATCAATCGCTTCCCGCCGTAAATCCGTCACCTGTAGTTTAGGTATCGGCATACCGTCCCAAGTTCTGCCCTGCGACTTCAAAATTGCTTTGTCCAGTTCTTTCCCTGTTATCGTTCTCATGGTGCTGCCGGAGCGATAGAAATATTTGCCGTGATAGCTGATGAGAGACGGGTACTTGTCCACAATGATTTCAATGTATTGCAGTTTATCCTCATATAGCAAGTTTACATCTGCTACAATGCCCATTGTGTCTGTAATCTTATTGGGGATAGATTCCAAAAGCTTTTTGATGTCTTTATCATTGAGTCCTACAACATCCCCATTGTCATTTTTGCCAATATAAAGCGTTCCGCCGTATGCGTTTGCATAGCCGCAGATCCACTCTAAGAACTCATCATGCCATGATTCTTTATATTCTATTGTTTGATGTTCCGGCATATTTCACCTGCTTTCTAAATTCCCACTTTCTAAATCTATCAAGCCCATTAATTCCATTTTTTTCAGAAGTTTAGATTCCATATCCGCTAGTTTAGCATCGATTTTATCCTTTGCCTCACCATAACTTTTTATCTCTTCCAAGTCTTCTAACCACTCTCTCATAACCTCTTTATATTTTTCTTTTGAAAGCGTTCTTCGACATTCCATATGCTTTCTTTTATTCTTCATCTCAACTCCGTTTGTATTAATTGTTTTTAAATTCTGATACTTCAGTTTATACACTAATAAATGTGTAAGAAGCAAGTCTGTCACTACATCAAATTGTTCTGCCAAATCTTGCATACGCTTATCTAGTAAATACCTATGTGTCTTAATAAATGAATCTGCTCTTTCATCCGATATCTGAAAATCTTTTACTAAACCTGTTGGCAAACCTCCAAGTTTTTCAAGCAGAAACTGACTCGCATAATTATCGGGTTCAACTTTTACATAAAATTCCTGCTTATCATAATTTTCCGCCAACTCCCTAAGCATTTTAATGATTGCCTTATACCCGATTCCCTTATGCTGGCATTCTTGCATTATCTCAATTTCTATTTCTGAAATATCAACAGAAATATCCTTAACCGCACATTCACCGCAATACGCAAGTTCGGGTATAGTTTCTATCACATAGCATATTCTGTTTTGATTATTAAACTGATTCTGCCACAATTTATCTTCATATTCCTTTTGATATTCCAACGCTTTATCAGTGAAAAGTGCTACCGATTTTTGCAATGCAAAATAATTTCTTCTATCCTCTACACTATCTTGTTGTATTAATCTCAATCTTATATCCATTATGCATTCCTTTATCCATTAGTAATTACAATTTATCTCACCACTATCACAGCTTTTAGTAATTACACTCCACCGTCAATTGCTGATATAATTTCATCATAAAGGTCAGCAAGGCTACTGTCAGGATGCCGCCCCTTGCATCCAATATTTTGCGCGCACTCTGCCCTATTCTTTTCTTCTGTTCAACCGTAGGATTAGCCTACGGGAAATTATTATAAATAATGCAAAAATACATCAATTGGAAAATCTCCGTAATTTGGAATTTGTAAATTCCAAATTGGCTTAATTGCGGTTTCCTCACTTTGGGAATTCGTAAGTTCCGAATTGCAGATGCAATTTCCGCAGTTTGACCAATTTGTCCAATTGAATCCTGTATTTTCCATATTTGTTATATACAAGTCCGAGACATTGTTTTAACAAATCATTTATTCTTTCATTCCCGAATCCATGACTCCATATTTCCGCTTTCTTCATCTTGAAGCATTTCCCATACATACTCCAACGACTCCGCATACAATCCGGACTCTTTATCCTGTAATAGTTCATAAGTCATGGTCTTTAACAGTTTTTTCAATGCAGCTTCACTTGAGCAATTTTCTTCTTCACTAATGCGATGCACTAAATAAAGAGAGATTGCTTGTATTGACTTATTTATATTCACGCTTGAAGCCTTCATCCCACTATCTCCCTTTTCATTTCCTTAAATCGAAGCTTTTGAATTGCAGCAATTGTTCCAAAAAAATATTGCTTAGGCAGATTTTCTGGTTGTAATTCCTTTATTAAATTATCTAATATGTTATCTGCATACTCTGTCGCTATCAATTCTTCCCTATATGAGTTAATTACAGTAACAGTATTTTCATCTGCGGTCGGACCGATTACAATATCATAATCATGGATAGTGCTATCCGAATCCCGATTTATCAATATAAATCGTACCCACTCCCGGTCGGCTTCCTTAAATATTTTTATCTTCAAATTCCCCGGATTATCAATGCAACTATCATCAAACTCTAAATTATATCTATATGCCTGAAATGTTTTCGTCCTATATTCAGAATTTCTTTGTCGTATCTTAGCTTCCCTTGCTTCCAATATGCGCTTATTTCTTCTGGCAATGCTTTCTGCATGATGTTTTACCGAAGTGGCATAAAATCCTTTTCCAAAATCTTTATATCCCTTACCCAATGTCACGTCGATTTCATTAATATCATAGGTTGTTCCATGGAATAAATCTTTCATATCAGACCGTCTCCTCTATCGCATCAATATAAGACTTCAAATCTTCTAAAATACCCTTTATACCCATCGAATTATATTCCTCATAGCAGAGGTCAATATAGGAAAGCAATTCATATTTATCTAAAAGGTCACTGACCTTGCTAAAATCCATATTCCATTCCTGCTTCATACAATTTGCGATTGTTATCTGCATATTTAATACATTGTCAGTTCTGGTCATAATGATACCCTCCCGTAGTCTCAATACATGTCCACATTAACATAAACAGCTATTCCAAAAATTGTTATAAAGCCACCTTTTCTCTGTTTATAAAACAATCCATTCCACAACAAGCAAAACTGTTTTAAGTGACATTCCCGAAATATCTACCGAAAAAACTATTATTTCACAAATTTTGCAAAAAAAGCCGGCATTTCTTCCGCTGATACAGCAACAGGATCATTATTAGCGCCTATACGCGTATAATATGCTTTATCATACATTACAGCACCATTATCAGATGTTAACTTTAAAATAATGACGGACTTATTATAATAATTGACCATTCTAATCTTGGCACCCAACTGTCTGCGATAATGTTCTGTAATTGGTGCATTCTGCAATTTATTTTTTATCATTGAAAAATATTTATCATAATTTCCACCATAATATTTCTTTACCTCTCCGTCAACGCCATTAATATAAAACGTTCCTCTCCTTACATAATCTTCTCCATATTTATTCTTTATTTTCTCTGCATCTTCAAATTTATCAGCAACGCCAATAATAACATATCCAACCGCCTTATTATCTGTATTAGCCATTGCTGTCAACGTTTTAAAAATTTTATTTATTAATTCCTCATTCAAAACTTCGGTTTTTAAATCAAATAGTCCTTGTTTAAAATCATATTGGCTATTTTCTGTTTTTGACTGATTCAATAGCGTTTCCAATTCTGTGGCATATGAATAGTACATCGGATCATCCATATTCCTATCCACAAGACATGGTGCCAAAACCGCAGACGTGGCTTGTATTAATTCATTTTTTTCTTTACTCGCCCACCACCCACCACCACCTGCTATATTCATCGTCACATTACTAATATTTGATAGTTTGTTATACACTAAATCATAATCTTCTATTTTCTTTTCTTCTTTTACTAACAAATTATGCAAAGCCAAAAATAATAGCTGGAAATATCTTGGTCCTCTATAAAGTCTAGAACCTACCATTTGCCCAATAATAGACTTATTTCTGTTATGAAAAATTCTTCTTATTTCATCGAATACATATAAAAATTGGCTTTCCAATACTTCTGGTGTAATTGCAGAAATTGCATCTTCAATTTTTTTACTTCTTGTCTCTGAATCCACCGTTTTAAATCCATAATACTCATCTAATACACTTACATTTGAAGGCGGAATGGGAGATAATACCATGGCGGCAAGAATATCCGCAATCTGTTCTTCATCTAACGACATTCTCAAGTCCTCTTTATTCATTATATTTTCTTTTACCCAAAAAATTGTATCAGGATCAATACCTCCAGAATCTTTACTTATACTAATTTTTTTTCATCTGTGACAGTAATAATATATCTTCATGTGATACATCTCCTCTAATCTTCGTCGAAATATCCCTTACAAGTTCTGCGAAATTACTTGTAGCTCCTGCCTGTCTGATTTCTTGTCTGGATAAATGTTGTCCATTAGAATTTATCCTCCTAAAGACTTCATCAATAATATTAGAATCTTTTTCATCATATATAGAAAAGGGCAATTCATAACTCACTATTTTAACACATATGGTTCTCTCCAGTATTGGAAGTTTCTGCTGTACGATACCTTTATCCAGTAAATCTTTAGTAATCGCAGTCGAAGCCAAATCAAAAAAACACCCATTTTCGAGAGCATAACCATTCTCGATAAAACTAAAAACAGCATTTAGTCTTTGCAGACCATCTATGATTTCAAATCTTTCCAAATCCTTATAATCATTTTTTGCAAAAAGAAATAGTGGCACTGGATAACCATTCGCCAAGGAATCAATAAATGCTCTTTTTTCGTCAACTCCCCAAACAAGTTTTCTTTGATATCTCCTATTCACCAAAAACAGCTCACTACGATAATCTTCATATGCTCTTTCTACTACTTTTCCATTAATAATTGGTTGTTTTGCCATTTTAGCCTCCTTCATATGTCTTAAATATAAAACAACAGTAGCAACACTGTCTTCCAAAAAATTGTGACACTATCACAACTTTTTAGCAATTACACTTCACCGTCAATTGCTGATACAATTTCATCAATTCCGCCACACAGCTTTCTTCCGTAGTTTCCTTAATAGAGAATTCATATGTCTGCATAACCGCCCGATCGTTTTGCTGGTGCGCTTTTCTAAGTTCTGACGGTATAGCAATTTCGTCATAAAGATCAGCAAGACTACTGTCAGGGTACAGCTCTCTCGCATCCAATATTTCCTGCACAGTTTGCTCTATTTTTTCTTTCTGCTCAACCGTAGGATTCGACCACGAGAAATTATTATAAACAATGTCCTTTGAATTAGTATAATCTGACTTCAAGCGTGCGGCAACCGTTCTCATCCAAGCCATATGAACATTTGATGTCAAAACTCCAAAATGATATATCTCCGCATCAGGAATAATAAACAATTTATTTCAACTATTACAGAATTATCTAAATATCCCAAGGGAATGTATCTTCGCTTTTCTGACGAAACAATCGGTATAGCAACCAATCTTGCTGGATTTCTTTGCTCCCGAAACAGCATAGGCGTTTCCGCTTTTTTGCGCGCTCCAACATCATTACTTGCCGCCCGCATTTCTTGTACCGCTTTAACCCGCTTTATTACATAGGGCATATTGCAAAACTGAGCCGGAGAACAATCGACCAGCCATAAACACCATCGCTTTTTATTTTTAATAAACTCATATCCCTTCATATAATGCTTAATAAACGGAATTGCCTGTGGCTCCTTAGAAATAAAATCTTCATATATCTTTTTCTTCAATAAATGAGGTTTCCTCCATCCATAGCTTGATTACCCATAGTAATTAGAGGAGCATTTCATATAGGTTTCTTTCTCCTTAAAACTATAATATTTTCCCCATCAAACAAATAGTGACTTATGCTTGATACCTCTTTAACCGTATTCTCAAATATAAATATTTCTTTCCCGTGGTAATGCCGAAAACATATAATAACCATCTGCCCCTGCGATACAGAATTTGTGAACACAAAATGCAACTTCACACTTTGTTCCTTGAAATACCCTGCTGCTTTTTTATACCAGCAACATACATAGTCAAGCAATGCTGGCTTCACTTCTGTAAGCACAGTTTTCATATCTTGCTTTTGCATCTCGCTGGCAAATTTAAATCCTACAAACGGCGGATTACCCATAATATAATTCAGCTCATATTTAGTAACAACACCATTCCAATCAATTTTAAGCGCATTTCCCTCCGCTATATTTGCATATGATTTCAACGGAAATTTCTATTCCATAGAACTGACCAATTGATACTTGTATCAGATTAAAAGCCTCCCTACTTAATACAATTTGTCCGCCTTGCAATTCATTAAAAATTTCAATTTCTAATCTGCACAAAAAAAAATATGTTTCCGTCAAAAATTATCCGAACCACATGCCGGATCTGTTGTCGTCCTATAAATGATACAATGTAGCTTTTATAAATCCGTACTATGGTAACGACGAACACGCGCCGGGTGCATTTATCGAATTAACAATTGGCAAATAAGTCAAGTGT
This sequence comes from uncultured Lachnospiraceae bacterium, assembly GCA_910584725.1. Taxonomy (GTDB): domain Bacteria; phylum Bacillota; class Clostridia; order Lachnospirales; family Lachnospiraceae; genus UBA3282. The sequence goes on from CAJUBE010000002.1 coordinate 115,071, forward strand.
CATGCATAATTTTTATTTTTGCATATGTTTCCCTAATACTGCACAACATTCAACAAAAGCAAGCTGTTGATATTGAATATCTATTTTCTCCGCACTTTTAAGAAACTCATCTAACTTCTTTGCACAATCAGTCACTTTCCATATTTGCTGATTATGATACTGCTGTTGCTTTTGCTGCAGTTGTGCCTGTATCTGTTGTTGATTAAAAATATTGTATATTTGATTTTGGTTGATCATTCCAACACCCCCGTAAATAATGATAAATTTCTATCTTTTTAACATTCCCTTATATCTAATCATCATTCCTCTATAGATTCGAGCGATTTCAAGGTTTGCCCATTTGCATTCTTCCAGCTAGTCAAACCATTTGCACTCTTCCCAATAATGAACATTGCTGCATAAGAAGGACTGGTAAATAACATATCCTCCTGCAATATGCCTTGCTCATCAATTAGAGCTTTCTTTCTCCGTTCTTTAATAACAGAAGGTATTGTATCATCATCCACAAGAGAAATGTGACTGCCCTGAAGAACTACAAATCCTTCCGTTGTTTGTGTGCCGCTTGCCTCAACCTTTCCCACATTCTTTATTGTTCGTTCTAGATGGAGTCGGACTGTATCCTCCGATATGGTGAAGCCATCTTGCTTTTTTACAGTTGGCTTGCTTATCGGCTCAAACAGCTTATGTCCAAGAGTCCCCATTATTACTTCAGCATAGTCAATAAATTCCTCCATCTCACTTTCTTTCTCCTCAGTAATATTACCAGAAGTAGGATCATTCCCATTTTTAACTTCATAACGATTTGCTTCTATAGCAAGATTGCAAAAACGATTCTCAAGATAACTTATTTCCGTAGGCCCGAAAGAATTATTCGATGTGGTGAACACGATCGCTTCCGTCCAATAATCCTTTTCAGGACTTCTCTTGTGTTCCTGCAAACGATTCAGGATACCCTCGCCATTTTTTCTCGCCCCAGCCTGCCCGATATAAACAACACCCTTTCCTGTTTCATCAGAAATTCCAAACAAAAAATAAACCCCACTTTGTTTTAAGTCGTCACGTTCTTTACATTTATCCAATGCTGTTCTCGGAATCTTATAGGCAACACCTGTCCAATTCGCAAGGGTACATTTTATCCTTCCCCCAGCGTCCCCATCCATCAAAAACAAATTTATACTCTTTCCACGTACCGCCATAACAATACCTCCCAGTTATCTCTTTACTCTGTCAGTCTTAATGCTTCTTTGACCTTTTCATTTTTTATCGGAACATATACGCCGTTAGTATGTTGCATATCTGTTTCATTCATTGATAATACATTTCCTTCTAAAATTCGATTAATACTATCCGTAACCGTTTGAGTAGCCAATTTTTCCATTGTCGACTTCCACTCAAGAATACGTTCCTCACTTATTACTTCGTGATTAACAACAGTATTCGAAATTTTTCTAATCTCACTCGCCATATACATGGCACAACTCATAATGTTTAAAAAATGAACCTGTGCTTCTTTACTACTCATATTTTTCCGATACTCATCTAAAACTACATCTATGTTATAGGCAAAGTCTTGAGCAGAGGCTACATCCATTAATACAGAAACTGTTTCATCAGTAACCATCGATATTGCAATATCTTTGTTACGAATTTTGTACCAAAACTTTTTCATCCTAGGAACAGCCGTATTACCAACCCATTCCTTAACATGCGGATATGCCTTTGTTGCAGCAACACCTATTCCAATACCAAAAACAATTAACCCTGCTCTTGTTGCTACATCTCCATCCATTTCATTCCTAGCGCAATCATTATGGTAGTCTTCATATTTATCGTCTTCAATTTTAATAAACTCTCCTGCTCCAGATGGTTTATTGGTATCATCATCAAGATACACACCTCGGTAGGCTCCTTTTGTATCATGAGACTCAGCAAGATGCTTGCCCCCTCTGGGATAAGTCTATACAAATCACCACTCCTGCTTTATTCCTCCTTGCGCTTTACATATGTTAATTCGATACCGTAAGCCAATGACTCCAACATATGAATAAAAGTTTTATTTACAATCTTCTCATTTTTCTTTATCAGACGATTCACATAAGACGGAGTGGTACCACATCCTCAGTTATCATGACTTTTTTATTATCACGACCTTTGATGATAAAGCTGATAAACTCAAAGGATTTCATTAAAAAAGTCGGGATAACTATTCTTATCAAGAATTATTGACAGCAACAGCAAGCCTTGCCTGTGTGGTCTCTGCTTCTATACACTTTACTTTTACATCGACCTCAATATTGTTCTTCAGCATTGATTCCACCTCGCTCGCTATTATCTAAAATAAATTGCCATTTTTATACAATTTATTTTAACGCAAATCTAGCTATTTTTCAATCTCACAAAAAAGGGGCTGATGCAAAAGTAGATGAATAAAATACAGGCGCAGCGGCTCCGTTTTTATGCCCGAAAACAGAAAAGCAGACTCCGAAGGACCTGCCATCCGTGGTATAATAAGTTATGACAAATAAAACGTCATAAAATTATTCCCAATTTAGCGAGCCTTATCAACTGGCTTTGCCATTAAATTTACGGAAATGACAATATTAACAGCAAATGAGGCAGCTTCCCCTTCTCGCTGCCCCATTCCCTCTCCTATCATTCCATTTTTGCATCCGATTTATTATGAATGCTTTGTAATCCCGTCTATACGGTATTCCGACACCACTTCCCCTGTCTCATCCACCAATCCGAAATTCAACGCCTTGTAATTCCAAAGGCAATGCCCGATTCCCCTCTCCTCCAGCAGTTCCATGCAGTCACAAAGCCACCTGACCGCGTCCCCATCATCGGCACAGTCAATCACGCCAAATTCCCCGCAGTACAACTCCTGCCCTGAATACATTTTAAAGTCAAATACATCTTTTAAAAGCGCCTCCATCCGTTCCCGGTCTACCCGATTCTCCATCGCCACACGGGCATACTTCGGAATATACTGCCTGTTTCGCTGTAAGAAATCCGTAAACCCCGGAATGTCGCCGGGATAATGTACCGCCCGGTCATATGCCCGCATCTCCTCAGAGAAGCCCGCCCGCTGGTGTGTGAACACCTGCGGATCGTAAAAATGAAAATTATATATGATATTTTCTTCTGCAAGCAAGTCCAGTTCTTTCAGACAAAAGGGGCTGTTCTGCTCGTTGCTGCCAATTAAAATCCCCCTTTTTCCGTCAATCCTGCGAATATGCTCCACCGTCTGCCGGTAAAGCCGGTTCCACAGATATCCCGAACCGTCTGACACCTCGTTTAAAAGCTCGAAGAGCATCACCGGCGTCTCCACTACCTGAAAGCGGCGGGTTATTTTCTCCCAGAGTCCGATAAACTTTTGCTGCAGCTTCTCCTCCGTCAAAAGCGGCATAGGCGCGTCCATTTTTCCATATACATTTCCTTCCGCGTTGTGCAGGTCAATCACAAGATTCAGATGAAACTTCCCGCACCACTCCACGCACCGCTCCATATGATGGAAGGTCTTTTCCTCATATGCACCTTCAAACAGCTTGTAATCCACCGGAAGCCTGACATGATCGAATCCCCACTCAGCAATCCGCGCCATGTCTTCCTCCGTAATATAGGCGGACAAATGCCGCTCCATCTCCTCTTCTGTCTCCGGAATCCTGCTCAGGCAATCGTACTGTGACAGCCATCCGCCCAGATTGATCCCGTTCTTAAAGCAGTCCGCCAGCATACACACCATTCTCCTTTCCATTATGTCCCTTCTACCCCTTTACCGCGCTGTCCAGTTGTCCCTGCACAAAATACTTTTGCAAAAACAGATAAAGGATGACCACCGGTGCAATCGCAACACATGCGGCGGCTGCAGCCCCGTTCAGATCGCTGACCGCGCTGGCTGAAAAATATTGGGAAATCATCAGCGTCAGCGTATACATCTTCGGCTTCTGTAAGATATACAGTGAATACCCGTATTCGTTCCACATTCCGACACCGTTTAAGATAATAATGCTCGCCGTAATCGGCTTGAGCTGCGGCAGAATGATGTGAAAAAAGGTCTGCACGCTGTTACAGCCGTCAATCGCGCCCGCGTCATCCAATGACTGCGGTATCGACACAATAAAATTCGTGTAGAGAAAAATAGGCATAGGAAGGCCAAACGCGACAGACACCAGCACGATTCCCCAATAAGTCGAAATGGCATGAAGGGAAACAAGCGTGGAATACACACCGACCAAAATGCTTAAAGACGGTATCATCATCACCCCCATAAATAACATGCGGATAAAGCCGTTCAGACGGGAACGGTTTCGCGCAAGCGGATATGCCGCCATACATGCAGCAACCACTTCTATTGCCACCGTAAAAAACGTCACAATACATGTGTTTTTAAAGGCTCTCAAGAGATCCGATTCCAGAAAAACCTTCGCGTAATTCGCAAAAACAACCGGATTCGGAAGCGCGAGCCGGCTCGTCTGATCCGTCACCGTCTTAAAGGACATAACTACCAGCACATAAATAGGCGCCAGATAAATCAGACAGATCACAAGCGAAACCAAATATTTCCAACCGTTTTTTCTCTTTCTCACAGCTCCACCTCCTTCTTCGTAAAATATTTTGTAAACAAAACGGATACAACCAGAATAAACAAAAAGGTAAAGATACCGACCGCCGCGGAATAGCCTGCGTTCTGCGCTTTGAAATACTGATTGCTGATATAGGTGGACAACGAATGTGTCGAAAATCCGGGGCCTCCTTCTGACAGCGAAATAATAACATCATAAAGCTTCAAACTGCCGATAATATTCTGAATCACCGCCGTGGACATCGCCGGAATGATAAGCGGCAAAGTAATATTCTTAAACCGCGCCATCACGGAGGCGCCGTCTATGGCCGCCGCCTCATAATAGACCGTCGGTATATTCTGCAGCCCGGCAATATAAATAATCATGCTGATTCCCACATACTGCCACGAGTTGACGAGCATGATAATCCATACGCCCCTGTGTCCGTCAGCCATCCAGTCTATGGGCGCCATCTGCAGATACGCCAAAATTTCATTAAAAACGCCGCCGCGAAACTGCACAAAAAAGGAAATGATATACCCCATAATTAACCCGGATATCATAACCGGAAGATAAATAACCGTCCGCACAACAGAATGTCCCCTGAACTTTGTGTTGAGGAGCAGCGCGAATGCCAGCGCAAACACGTTCTGTAAAAAAGCGCATCCGAAGCCATAGATCAGCGTGTTTTTAAATGCCGTATGAAAATTCTCATCCCCAAACATACGAATGTAATTTTTCATCCCCACAAATGCCTGGTTCGGGGAATACCCGTTCCATGAAAAGAAGGATAACCGAACCGCTTCATAAAACGGATACGCCACAAATAAAACCATCAATACAAGCGCAGGTATGTAGAAAAAATTCATAGATTGTTTTCTGCGTTTCATGTATGCCCCCTCCCTTTAAAATGCTCTATGAAAGAGCAAAGGAAGACCAACTCTCTGCCGCCTCCCTTTGCCCATACTTGCGGATTGATCAGGCTGCTTATTGCGCCATCTTGTTATCATAAGCATCCTGCAGATAGGATGCGCACTCTTCCACCGCGCTGCCCGGATTCATAATGATCTTTGTCATGCCGACCCCCAGATCATCCCACATGCCGGAGGGAAGATATTCACGGTCAAACAGCGGCACATACTCAATATGCCCCTCATACGCTTTCTGCGTCTCACGCAGGGCAATCGTCGTGTTGGCGTCCTCGTTCGTAACATCCTTAAGGCCCGGAATATCCCCGCTTGCCGTAGCAATTTTTTCACAGATGTCCTTCTGTGCCAGATAAGCAAGGAATTGGCGGCACTCATCCGGATACTCTGAATCCTTCCATATGCCGACACAGGTCCCTTCCGTCATGCTTAAGAAACAGGTATCATCCTGTTCCCCCCCGGGGCACGCCAGATAGCCCAGCGACGCATCCGGGTTATATGTCTGCGCAAACAAAATGTTATTGCCGCCGCCAAATACCATGCCGCACTCATCATTCGCCAGTGCCTGACATGCCGCATCGTTATCCGATGTCAGAATATCCTCATTAAAGTATCCCGCCTGCATCCATTCATCTACCATCTTCGCGACAGGCGTCCAATATGTAGTGAAATCAAAACTGCCATCCTTCAGCGCTGCCGCCTGATTGTCCTCCACACAGGCAAGCGTCAGAAATGACGGCGGAATGCTCTCGCATAACTGCGCAATCGTGGAGCTGTCCTTATTCCCGCAGTAAATCGGTGTATAACCGGCCGCTTTGATTTTTTCACACGCCTGTCCGAAATCGTCCCACGTCAGAATGCTGTATGCGTCCACGCCTGCCTTCTCGAAAACATTTTTGTTGTAGGTAATCGTGTTGATGGCCTGCGTGAGCGGCAGACAGAAGATATTTCCGTCTTTGTCGGAAATAACCGGCAGAATGGATTCGTCAACCCTGTCAAACCACTCCGAATCATTTAACGCTGCCAGATAATCGCTGTATCTGGTCACACTCCACCCATGTGTCTCCCAGATATCCGGCAGGTCACCGGACGCCATACGGGTCTTCATAACAGTCTCATAATCGCTTCCGGGCGTAACCAGCTCTACCTTGATGCCGGTCTGCGCCGTAAAGTCCGCTATGATTTCTTCATAGGTCGGAATTTTCTCCGACGTAGCGGTCGTCTCCCACTCCAAAACAACATCCGACGCAGGCGTCTCCTCCTGTGATGCTTCTTCCGGCTGCGCCTGCTCTGTCTCTCCTGCCTCTGTTTCCCCGGCTGTTTCGCTCTGTTCAACCGCCGTTTCCGCCTCAGCGCCCGCACCCCCGCATCCGCTGATCGAACCGGCCACAAGCCCTGCCGTCAAAATAAGACCTATCGTTTTCCTTTTCATTTCTTTCCTCCGTTCCGAGGCGGCGTTTATTCGGACTGCGCATCCTGAAAGCTGCCTCTGCATAATAGATGATTCATTACCGTCCTACAGCCTGTTCGTAAGCTCAGACTGTATCCGTAACAGCGTCATTATCATGTTAATATGCCGGAAAACGTTATCAAAAGTGTAATATTTTGTGGTTTTGGTATTTTTTCTTGCTATGAACGGCAAATGAAACGGTTGGATTCTGTGTGGAAAATGAGTATACTGACTATTAGAAAAGAAAAAAGGAAAACACACAAAGGAGTCTTTCAATCATGCAAATAGACACGCGTCCAAAAACTCTGCAAAGTATCCGGCGCAGCAATTTTTGCGTCTTTTTTATACTGCCGTCCCTTCTCCTGTTTATGACAATGCTCTTCCTTTTTGCCAGGAGGGAATTTGTCATGCTGCGCATTTTACTGATTCTTTACGCGGTTCTTCTCGTGACTGCCGTTGTTGTATTCCGCCGTCACGCTGACCAGATCACCGCTTCCATATCTCCCATTTTGGAAACCACGGCCCGTTATCAGGCCGGAGACACCCGGTCACTGTGCGACGATACCGACTGCACCATACAGGAATTTCAGATGATCGCTGATAATCTGAATAACATGATTCACAACATCAACCGCCATATAGAGTTGGAATACAAATTGAAAATCGAGCAGAAAACAGCGGAATATCAAGCACTTCAAGCGGAGGTTGACCCCCATTTCCTCTATAATATTTTAAACCTGTTTATCACCTTGAACCGGATCGGAGAAAAAAGGGAGCTGGAGCAGGCCATCATCAGGCTCTCCCACCTGTTCCGCTACACTTGCGAGCACCACTCGAGCACTACCCTGCGGGAAGAGTTTACCTTTATTGACGATTATCTCTGCCTGCAGCAGATCCGCTTTGGCGAGCGCCTGTCTTTTCAGTGTTATCTGGAGCCGGGGCTGGAAAACTTCTCCATTCCCAAGCTCCTCATCCAGCCTCTTGTTGAAAATGCCGTGGTACATGCCCTTGAGCCGTCCGACCTGGATATACTGATTCAGTTTTCCGCCGTAACTGCCCAAAGGTCAAACCAAAGACAGTTCATCATACTGTCCGTAACAAACACAGGCCCTGCCTACTGTCCGAACGCCGCCTCAAAACGGGTCGGCATACACAATCTCGAAGAGCGGCTGGCGGTCTATAATCCCAACGCGTTCCTTGTGATAGACGGCGGTAAAGAAAAACCGACCAAATGCCACATTATGATTCCCATTACCGAAATAAGCGCCGTATAATCGCATGATCCGTATTTTCAAACCGGCTGCGTTACCCGGCCAAATACATTGCCACAGGAAAGGAACTCCCAGACATGTTGATCTTACTTGCGGACGACGAAAAATATGTGCGTCTCGGCCTTCAATCCATGATTGAAGAACTATACCCCGAACAACATCAATATATACATGCAAGAAACGGCCGGGAAATCATTGGCACCATGCAGGAGAATAAACCTGACGTCGCTTTTCTTGATATAAAAATGCCGTTTATGGACGGTCTGGAAGCATTGCGCATATGCAAAGAAATTTCCCCCGATACCCTATGGATCATTTTGTCCGGTTATGAAAATTTTGAGTATGCCAGACAGGCGCTGTCCATGTCCGCCTTCGAGTATCTCGTGAAGCCAATTGATATTGATACCGTATCGTCTTTGTTTGCGCGAATTTGCGACAGCCGGTCAGGCCGCCGTGAAGAGAGGAACAAATCCTTCGTCCATGACATCACCCGGACTTTCAATATGGCTGCGCAGCTTCCGAAAGAGGATGTCGAATTTCTTCCCGCCAACTCCTCCGATTATATTCTCTACCAATTTTATATGGACTTTCCCGAGCCGGAGACACTAAAGGCCGTCAATCAAAAGCTGATCGGCAGTCTGGAATCCTTTTGCCGGGAAAACTCAATCATTGTCGATTACTGCATCTTTTTCAATCAGGACGGCTGCCTGTGCCTCGTCTGCGATACGCCGGACGCCTCCCGCCTGACACATTTTATCTATACACAGAGCAGCGCTCATGCGGACGATTCCTTTTCCGTATTTTTCGGCAACGATAAAAGGATACAAAATATATATGCCATCAGCAGGCGCATACATCAATTTGCGCCCATCCGTCTGTTATACAATTGTCAGAATCCGGTATATTACAAAAATATCGACGCGCTGCCGTTTCTGGAAACAATGTTGAAATTTTCTGAGAAAATTCTGGAAATGTATAATCTTCTTCTGACAGACAACTGGATGATCTATCAGCAAGAGCATAAAGAACTGGCGCAAAATAGAGAGTACCGATCTCTCTACGCGCAGATCGATACTTCTATTCTGGAAAATCATATCCGGCGGTTATTTCAGACTGCGATGCCCTGTCGCAGCTATGAGCAGTTTCTCACCGCGCTGGACCTAAATACCGCAAATAGGACAAATTTGTCAAATGTCTTTGCCGATTCCAGTCTGGAAAAAGTCAAACAATATGTCCGGCAGAATTACGCCTCCGATTTAAGCATCAATTCTGTCAGTGCGCTCTTTCACGTCTCACCCACTTACTTTAGCAGGGTATTTCACGAGAAAACCGGGCAGAAATATATCGACTTTGTCACAGAAGTCCGCATAGCCGCCGCCACAAAGCTGCTGTCTGATAACCCGGATGCCAACATACGGCAAACAGCCGAAATGGTAGGTTTTTCAAGCGCCCGATACTTTTCCAAGCTGTTTCAGAAATATACGGGTATGCTTCCTTCGGAGTATGGAAGCCGGACTACCACAGAGGAAACGGCTCCTCCCTCCCCAAACCCACACTAAACAAAAACGGCAGCGCCACGAACACCCCATAAGCATACCGAAATTCATTGTAAACAGGCGTCGCCAGAAGCAGGCTCCCCAAAAGCATCACGCAGGGCGCAAACACGATCGCCCGCCGCCCCCTGTAAAGCGCGCACGCAAGCGCAAACAGCAGGAGCCAGGTATTCATCCCCAGACTCCACACTTTGTTGTAAAGCGCCTGAAACCGCTGCAAAAACTCACCCATAGCCAGACCGGCATCATAGCTGAAAACCTTCCTCTCATTCTCGATGCCGAAGGGATTGTCCACCATAAAATATTCACTGTAAAGAATCTGGTCGTGGGGAATATGTAAGGCGTAGTACCCCGCCGTCTGCCGGATCTCCGCCTCCAGATAGAGCATGGGATTGCGAAGCCCTACGTTCAGCCAGAGCTTTGCGTATGCGCCCTTGTTTTCCGCTATGACCGATTGATTGCCGTGTTCACGAATATAATTTTTCGTCATATCAAACAGGTAAGGATTGTAGTACTCGTCGATCTGCGCCAGCGGAACGACCGCCTCCAGCATTTCCACTTCCTCCGCCTTGAGGTTTCCGCCTCTGACATAGGCACAGAGCAGATGCTGTACAGGCATGGTCAGGCTCTCGACGGTGTCCGGCGGCTCCACCTTCAGAGCGTGAAGAATCGGACCCTGCCAGAGCAGATAGCAGGCCAGCACTGCCGCTGCCGAGATGTACATGCGCAGTCTCTCCTTCCCCGGAACCCTGTGCCGGACACCTTCTTTTCCAATCCGTGCGCTTTCCTTCTCCCGCTGCCGCCTCTGCCTTTTGACTCCACTGATCCTGCTCTGCCCGCCGGCTCCCTCCGCCGATCTCCCCACGAAAAGCTGTGACAAAATCAGCAAAACCGCCGTCCCAAGAAATACAAAAATCCCGTTGCTTCTGAGCAGGCAGACCGACACTCCCGTCATAAAAAACCAGAGCCACCGCTGCCTGTTCGACACTCCGGAACACTTTCCTCGTCCATCAAAACTATCCGAAGCCTCTTTCTCTCCGACAATGCCACGGAAAGTCTGTGCATCGGCACAATTATGCACCGCCCACACAAACAGCAGAAACGCAGCCGTAAACCAGGCATCCTTACCCATACAAATGCTGAACATACCGTTTATGGGAAGAAGGGCATAGAAACATACCGCCAAAAGCATCCACAGAATCCTCGTACCCCTCCGATACAGAAGATACAGAAAAAAACCGAATACCGCCGCGGTAAGCGCCATCTGGCAAAAGGTATACAATGCCACCGCCGCCGTATAGTCATGAAAAAGCCCATAGCCCACCGTCAGAAACACTTTGATGATGAGCGTGTGAAAATAGGGGTGATGATTGGATTTCGCCGCCATGCCGAGCGCCTGCTCCATCTGCCACACCGCATCGTTGTTAAACCACGTGGGATAATACATCAAATAGTACGGAAGATAGCACAGAAGACATGCCAGAAAAAAGAGAAGCCATATCCACCAATGCCCTTGCCGTACCTTTCTCGGCGGGAACATTTTTTCATAAAGCGCGCGCGTACCGGAAGGCATAAGATCGGTCAACGCCGCCCCATTTTCTAAAAGGAAGCCCGCCCCAAACAGTACTGCAAAGCTTCCCGCCGCCCAGAGCACAAGCCGCCCCATATTCTGCGCATTGCTGTAGTCCACCGAACCCTGCCAGTCCCCCAGCACGACGAAGCAGGCGTAGCAGACTGCAAAAGGGAGCAGAAGAAGGAGCTTGCGCCCCGTGGGGCGTTGTATTTTTATGTTCCTGTCCGTTCCCATATGTGATCCTCCGTGTTCCGCTGCCGCACTCCTTTTCCCTCCGAAATTTCCCGGCTTTTCCCACGCTGTCCTGCTGCCGTTTTCCATCGTTTACTCAGTGCCCTGTCTCCGGGTATTCCTGCATCTCTTTGTTCTCCCGCAATCAGTCTCTCCCGTTTCCACGTCCTGTTTCCCATGACGTCAAGAGTCATGCTTCCTGCGGTACGCCTCGCACACCTCATCTATATAATCCCGCCACTGTCCGTAAATCGCCTCGTCGTTGGCTCTCTCCGCGATCTTTCGCGCCTCCCGTCCAAGCCTTTCCGCCAGCGCAGGGTCTTCGATCAGCCGGTTGATGCCGTCCTCCATCGCCTTCTGGTTCTTGATGGGAATGAGCAGGCCGTCCACCTCGTTTGTCATAATCGTGCGGGGGCCGCCGCAGGGGCAGTCCGTCGCCACAATGGGCAGTCCCAGCGCCATCGCTTCCATCAGGGCATTGGGCAGCCCCTCCCAGTCAGAGCTGAACGCGAAGAGCGCCGCATCCGGAAGCTGTTTTTCCAGACTGTCGCTTGCACCCATCAAATGCACATAATCCTGCGCGCCCAGCTCTGCGATCGTCTTTTCCAAAAGCTCCTTCGTGCCGTCCTCCGTGTCTCTGCCGTAAATTTTCAGATCGTAGTCCGGGTGCTTTTTATGCACCTCATGGAAAGCCCGGATCAGCATGACCTGATTTTTGAAATCCACCAGCCGCCCCGACTGCACTACCGTTTTCGTGCGCTTCTCAGGCTCCGGCACACCGATATACTTGGGATTCAGGGGATTTAAGATAATGCGGGAGTTTTTCTGCAGTCTGGGCGCAAAGAACTCCCTCGCCCCCTCCGTCTGGAAAACACAGCCGTCCGCTCTCGGAAACAGGAAAGGAATCTGCATCTTGTCAAAGGGCCTGTCATAGTGTCCCACCGGATCTGTGCGTATGGAGATCAGCACCGGAATTTTGATAAAGAAAGCCGCCGTCAGTCCCCGGTACAGCGCCTTTCTGGCAAAGGGTATGAGAATATCCGGCTTTTCCTTTTTTAAAAACTCCTTCAGATAGCGGATGCGCAGAAAAAACTGGGTCAGGCGGTTTTTCTTCTCGTCACCTGGACGCAGCCCCACATGCACGCGCCGCACCCGCTCGTCAATCCAAAATTCGTCCTCGCCCTGCCACTCCGTAGCGACAAGCACCTCGTAGCCATTCTGCACAAAACGGTTGGACAGATTGGACACCACCCGCTCCGCGCCGCCCTGCTCCAAGCAATTTAAATGAAACGCAATCTTCCGCGCCATACTTTCCTCCTATCATGCTCAAGACCATGCGGAGAATGCCGCTTTTTGGCATTCTCCTACGCGAAACATAGTGCTTCTTGGCGTCCCGTCCTATGGCGGGACGTCTTTAGAAGCACTTTTCGCGTTTTTCACCTTGACCACTCCCGAATCTTCCGAATATACGCCTCCTTGGAAAAAACGCCTGCCCGCTCCACGGAAAGTCTGCCGTAGCGCGCAAGCTCCTCCTCATTCTCCAGAAGAGAAACCACCCGTGCCGCCGTGCTCCTCTCCTCCTCTTCTATATGAGAAGCGTCCATATCCGGGTCTTTCCCCATATTGGGCACCAAAACGCCGTATTTCCCGTCAAAGATTTCCGCCGGACCGGTCATGCAGTCCGTAGCCACCGCCGGAAGCCCCATCGCCATCGCCTCCACCAAGGCATTGGGAAAGCCTTCCCAATAGGAAGTCAGCAGATAGAGCGTGCCTTTCTTCAAATACGGATACGGGTTTTTCTGCAGTCCGGTAAAACACACCGCATCCGCAACGCCCAGATCATCCGCCAGTTTACGGTACGCCGTAAACTCTCCCTTGCCAATCAGGAGCAGCTTTGTATCAGGAAGCTTTTCGTGCACCAGCGAAAAAATTTTCAGCAGATGCCAGTAGCCCTTCACCACATCCTCCCGTCCCATGGAGACGATGATCCGTCCGTCCTGCCACGGAAGCTGCGCCTCCTCTTCCTCCGCCCGCGCCCGAATCTGCGGGATATCAAAAAATCCTGTCAACGTGTAAGTACAGCCGCACGCATATTTCTTTTCAATCATCCCGCGCAGCGTTTCCGAACAGCACAAAAGCCTGTCCGCCTTCTTGCAGAAAAGCCCAAGCCAGGAGCTGTCCATATCCATATAACTCATCACACCGAGCCAGCATTTTGCACCCTTCCTGGAAAAAAGCCGTCCGGCAAAGACGTTGGCGAGATTAGCCGTCGGTCCGAAGCTGTAGGCAATATCTATCTGCTCTTTCCTTTTCAGCCGCTTCAGTCTGTGTGCCCGCCTTAAGACATTGAGGACTTTTGCAAGCTTTCCGGGTCGGCTTGGCAGTCCCATATCCGCAACGGGAATATCCTCCACATCGAAGTCTATGTTTGCGGAATCAAATATCGCAATCTGCACATCAAAATACGGTTTTAGGGCAACAGCCGTCATGGCGCATACCTTTTCCGAACCGCCCTGGTGCAGAGAGGGCACGATCAACAACAATTTCTTCATACGATTCACTACCTCCCTTTCTGGCATTCACCGTAAATGTGCATCACCGCTGCAATTCACACTGAATCATCGTAAATCAGTACGAAATCTGGCGTGGGTGTGCATTGTCACCAGCGCCTTCGCCCAGATAAAACCGTCTGTACCCCTCCGCCTGTGTCCGCACGTCAAAGCCCGCCTGCCGCAGCTCCCGGGCCGTATCCCTTCTGGCATAGCCCGTCTGTTTTACAATTTCCTCCGCCCACCTTGCGGGAGGCTCCTCTATACTCAGATAAGTGACCAGATCCGTCGCTTTCGCCTCTTTCGTCACGGTGTCCGAAACAATACAGCGAAGCCCCGCCGCCTGCGCCTCCACCAGCACGCCGGGCAGCCCCTCAAAGAAGGAGGGAAGAAGGAAGAAATCCATCGCCTGATAAAACCGTTCCGCGTCCCTGCGGTTTCCCAGAAATTGCACCCGGTCAGCAATGCCAAGCTGTCTGCATTTCTCCTCCATGGCTGGCCTGTCCTCCCCTTCCCCCAGAAGAAGCAAACGCGCATCCGGCCTCATCTTACATACCTCTGCAAAAACCTCCAGCAGATAGGGATGATTTTTCTGGTACTGAAAACGGCCCACATGTCCAAGCACAAGCTCCCCGTCGATGCCGAGCTGCGCCCGCGCCTCCCGCCGCACGTTCTCATCAAAAGTAAAGCGGCCCACGTCAATGGCGTTGTAAATCACTTTGACCTGTCCCGCCTTCATGGCTGCCTCACCGAACACATCCTGCCCCGCCTTCTCCGAGCAGGCAAAACAGTAATCCGCCTTTTTCGCAAGTCCCCGGCGGAAAAACCGGGTCGCCAGACCCTTTGCTCCCTTTACCACACCCGCGTTTCTGGAGTGGGCCACCGTGACGGGCACCCCCGCCCGCTTTGCGATGGGCAGATAAATCCCGGCCGTGCTGGTCATATGTCCCTGCACCACGCCAAACTCCCTGTGCGCCGCAAAAAAAGTTTTAACCGCTTTTCTGTAAGTAAAATAATTATATACTTTAAACTTGGGAAGCACATAAATATGCCCGCCCAGCGACCGTATCTCCTCGTCGTAAAACTGCGGTTTTCTGACGCTTGTGTAATTTCCCCCGTTTTGCTTTTGCGCGCCGCCGTCAACCTGCCACATCTCCTGAAAGCCTCTTTTCACGGCATCTGCATGTACCAGAAAATCAAACTGAATCTCCTCCCGGTTCATCTGCCTGTAGAGATCCATAATGCGGCTCTCCGCACCTCCCAGACTCACGCCGCCAAGCACATGCAGCACACGTATCGGATTCGTCATTGTAAGATGTCCCCCGCTTCCAATGTTAGGCTGCTCTCATAACGGTCGATCAGCAGCGACCCGTCCACCGTCCGCACCACGGGCTTTCCGTCAAACACGTCGATCACCTCGCCCGGCGCGTAGGCGGAAAAATCAATCATCTCATCAAAGGGGTGTGCCTCCCAGACACGTACCTCCTGCTCTTTACAGTAGGCAAACGCGCCCGGAAAGGGCGCCGCCACCCCGCGGATCAGATTGTAAATATCACGCGTCCTTTTATGGAAATCAATTTTCCCGTCCGCCGCCGTGCGCTTCTCATACCAGGAATCAAAATCTCTGGAGTCCCTTCGAATCTCGATGTGTCCGCTCTCATACGCCGCGAGCAGCTTACGGATCAGACGTTTCGAACAGATCATATTCTTGTACTGCGCCGTGCGGATATCGTCGTGGGGCGTGATGGAAAACATCTCTGTGGCAAACACATTGGGGCTGTCCGCCTTCTCGTCATAGCGGAACAGATTCAGGTTAAACCGAGTATCCCCCAGAATCACCGACCAATTTAATGGCGAACGCCCTCTACCGAAAGGCAGATAGCCGCTGTTACCGTGAAAGCCGTAAATTCCATACTGAAAACAATCCAGCACCGACTGCGGAATCAGCCGCTGCCATCCCATGGAAATACCGATCTCAAACTCATTCTCGCGCATAAATTTCTGTGTCTTCTCGTCCGTCAAAAAATAGCTGTCCGACTCATGCACCGGAATCCCGTACTTTTCCGTCAGCACAGACAGTCCCTTATACCCCGAAACCTGATTCTTCTTCGTCACCTCCGGACTGATCGTAATCACCAGATCCACCGGACAGATTTCCTTCTGTATAAAATCCACGATATTTTCAGAAGTATCTTTCACACCGAATACAACTACCTTATATTTCACGCTGTTTATCTTACCTTTCTCTATTTTTTATGATTCATTCATTGCGAAACGCTTCTTAACGTAAATGAACAACACCCTTCCCGCGTTTCGCCCCCCCCCCTCACCTTTATTTTAGATATTCTTTATACCACTCAATCGCAAGCCCAATCCCCTTCTCAAAGTCAAAAGAAGGATCATATCCCAACAACTTCCGCGCCTTGCTGATATCCGCATTGGAATCCCGCACATCGCCTGCCCTCGGCGGCCCAAACTCCGGCTCCGCCACTACGCCCAACGCCTCACAGAGCTGCTCGTACATATCAATCAGATACAGCCTTCCCCCCGCACCGATATTGAAAGCCTCACCCGCCGCGCTGCTGTCCGCCTTGCAGGCTCGCAGATTCGCCTCGATCACATTGTCAATATAAGTAAAATCGCGGGACTGTTTTCCATCCCCATTGATGGTTGGCGTCTCCCCGTGGAGAAGCTGCTTGATGAACTTAGGAATCACCGCCGCATACGCGCCGTCGGGATCCTGCCTGCGGCCAAACACATTAAAATAGCGCAGCCCGTAAGTATCAAGCCCGTACAGCTCCTTGTAGAGCCGCCCGTACTCCTCATCCGTCTTTTTCGTCAGGGCATAGGGGGAAATCACCCGTCCCTCCTGCCCTTCCCTCTTGGGCAGCTCCGTAGAATCCCCGTAAACGGAGGAGCTGGACGCGTAGACAAACTTTTTCACCCCGCACTCTGTCGCCGCCTCCATCATATTTAGCGTGCCGCGGATATTGATCTCCTCATAGAGAAGCGGCATCTCAATGCTCCTAGGCACGCTCCCCCAGGCCGCCTGGTGCAGCACATAGTCAGCGCCCATACACACCTTCTTACATGTTTCGAGATCCCGGATATCCCCCTCTATAAAATCAAATTCTTCCTTTCCCATGAAATGCTCGATATTTTCATACTTTCCAGTGGACAGGTTGTCCAGACAGCGCACGGTGCACCCCATATCAAGCAGCGCCTCGCAAAGATTCGAGCCGATGAAGCCCGCGCCCCCTGTCACGACAAATACCGTTCCCTTTTCAAACGCAATATCCTGATAACCCATTTTTCCCTCCATTCCGAAGCGTCCCGCTTCCCGCTTAAAATAGCTGTCATGCAGAGCGGTCACTCCGTCTCATCCTGCCCGCTTCTCCATAGCAGTCTGCCTTCACACACTTCCCTGACAAGCAGATACAGTGCGATATAAAACAGTGAAAACCCATAAATCATATAGCGCGACAGACACATAATGGTCATAGAAGTCGCGCACACATTCGCCGCGATAAACAGTAACGCCGTCCCCATGACGACCGCCGCCTGAAACCGCCTTTTGACAAGCATCTGCCAAACCAAAAGACCCGCCGCCAGCACATACAGAAAAAGTGCGGCAAAATTGATCAGCGGATGCACCACCGCAATACTCCTGACAAACCCGTTGCGGCACAGCAGAATGTAATCGTACAGCCATTGTCCGAAACATGCCGGCAGAAGTTTTTTGATCATCCTGCCCGCCATCTCATCGGACATACTGCTCTGCTCGTAGTAATCCACCTCGCCAAGCCCAAAATAATAGGCCGACAGCTCCGCCTCCAAAATCTGGAATTTCAAAATATCATGATGCGCCTCCAGATAGGCCGCCCGCTCATCAAAAGTATCTCCGGCGTACACATGGTTCAGCCTCTGCTCCATCGCTTTGCCATAGAAATTGTCGAAAAAGGCCTGCTCCAAATCTCCTTCCTCGAAAACCTCTCTGTCCTCCTCATCGCAGGCATACATCACATTGGTCAGCGTGTTCACCTGCCCGTAGGTATTGCCCATAAAGTACCCGGTAACGCCGTAATTATACACATGCACCGTCAGATCCCGCAGAAGGAAAACAAAAATCACGGCTGACGCGCACAGGAGCAGCGCCCGATATCTTTTGTGTGCCAAAACACGAATTCCCAGAAGGAGCGCCCACAGAAGAATCGTGGTCATCATCTGTCCTCTGGTCATGGACAGCAGATAGGCGAAAATAAGCGCAAATACCGCATCACGCCCCTTCCCCTCAAAAAGCATCCGCAAAAGAAAATATACGAATATGGTAAAAAGCGGAATGCACAGTCCTTCGCTCATTACCGAATTTTCCAAAAATATGCCAAGCGCCGACACATACCGCGTAATCAGATGCGGCAGAAGCTGCAAAGCCACAAGCAGCAGCTCTTCCCACAGCCGGAGGGCAAAATGCTTCGTCAGGTACTCCGCAAGCAAGGTGATCCCCACAGCCGTGAGTATCCCCTGTCCGGCCATCGCCGCCGTCAGATACCCCTCGCCGCATACGGCTCGAAAAACCGCCAGATAAAGCGGATAAAGCGGCTCTCTGTGGATATGCATCGTGATATATTGCTGGGAATCATTATAAACCCCGACTCCGCCGACTGCAAGCAGCCCCCCAAAAAAGATGAGGAGCCCTGCGAAAAGAAACAGAGCCCTTTTTTTATTTCTATTCAACCCTACAATCTCCAATACAGAAAATCCTTTGTCAGATATTCCTTGCGATCCAGTATCCCTTTCAGATCCATCAGCACCTTCTGCTTGTGCGCCGGGTTGTAGAAAGAAGAAATCTTCTCTCTGTCAAGGCTCAAGAACTGCTCGTGCGCCACCGCGATAATCAGGGCATCCACCTCGTGAATATCATCCATGGTTTTAAATTCAATCCCGTAGAGACGCTTCGCCTCCCCCGCATCGGCCGCCGGATCCACCACAATCGGTTCAATCCCGTACTCGCCCAGCTCCTTGTAAATATCGATCACCTTCGTGTTTCTCGTATCCGGGCAGTTCTCCTTGAAGGTAAAGCCCAGAATCGCCACTTTCGCGTGCTTGACGGGAATATTCGCTCTGATCAGATCCTTCACCAGACTCTCCGCCACATATTTGCCCATATCGTCGTTGATCCGCCTGCCGGAGAGAATGATCTGGGAGTGATATCCCAGCTCCTCCGCCTTATACGTCAGATAATAGGGGTCAACGCCGATACAGTGACCGCCCACAAGACCCGGCATAAAGGGCAGGAAATTCCACTTCGTCCCCGCCGCCTCCAACACGGATTTGGTGTCGATCCCCATCTTGTGGAAAATGATAGAAAGCTCATTCATAAATGCAATATTGATATCTCTCTGGCTGTTTTCAATCACCTTGGCCGCCTCCGCCACCTTGATGGATTCCGCGCGGTGAACACCCGCCTCCACCACCAGCTCATAGACCTTCGCTACGATGTCAAGCGTCTCCTCGTCCATACCCGACACGATTTTCGTGATCGTCTCCAGCCTATGTACCTTGTCGCCCGGATTGATACGCTCGGGAGAGTACCCGATCTTGAAGTCAACGCCACACTTTAATCCTGACTCCTTCTCCAGAATCGGCACACAGATATCTTCCGTCACGCCGGGATACACCGTGGACTCAAACACAACGATGGAGCCTTTTGTCAGATTCTGTCCCAAAATGCGGCTTGCCCCCTCCACGGGAGAAAGATCCGGCGTGTGGTCGTCATTGACAGGCGTAGGCACCGCCACAATATGAAATTTCGCCTCTTTCAGTTTTGCGGGGTCGGCCGTGAAATCCACTTTCGTGTTTCGAATCACCTCGCCGCCCACCTCGTTTGTGGGATCAATCCCTTTCTTGTACAGGCCGATTTTTTCTTCGTTCAAGTCAAAACCAACCACTTTAATCTTTCTCGCAAAAGCCACCGCGATCGGCATACCCACATAACCAAGTCCCACCAGAGAAAGTTTTTCCTCACCGCTTACCAATTTTTCATATAAATCCATCTCATTTCTCCTTTTTCTGATTTCACTGCCATGCCCAATGAACGCCGCATGACTCAAATAATCTCATAAAATCAAGCACTGACAAACCATGCTCTACTCCGAACCCAAAATCTGCCCGACCTCATCCATATAGGCCGCCGTCACAAACTTCCGGTCAAATTCCCGCTCCATCTTCTCCCTGCCGCGGCGCCCCATGGCCGCCCGTTCTTCTGTGGAGAGTGCGAGAAATTTTTCCATGGCGTCTATCAGCTCCACGGGCTTTCCCGGCGTAAAGCCGAAGCCTGTCACGCCCTCCTCGAACGCTTCCTTACAGCCGCTGATATTCGAGGCAATCACCGGCCTGCCCGTGGCCGCGCCCTCAATCAACGCATTGGACATGCCCTCATGGAAGGATGCCACCACGATGGCATCAGCCGCCGCCAGATACTCATGCACCTGCGTGTGGAAGCCGATCTGCCGGATCACGCCCTCCTTCTCCAAATCATCCAGAAGCTCCTGATAATCCTCGTCACAGTAACCCATGATATCAAAAAATACCCGGTCGCTATGTAAGCGTCTCGCCGCCTCTATATATTCAAGGATACCCCGCTCCTTCATGACCCTGCCCACGAAAAGGAAATGGGTCTTGTCCCTCTCCGGGTAAGGCTCGTAAGTGTGCTTCTCCAGACTCACGCCTGAGCCCATGACCATTCTCGTTTTCTTCGCCGTGATGCCCATGCGCTGAAATATCCCTCTGTTCTCCTCGTTCTGGAAGAAAACGCAGGCCGCCCGCTTCAAGCCCGCGCGGTACATCCCCACAATCAGCTTCAAAAGAAGGCCAGTCCTGTCAAAAGCGCCTCCCAGCCCCGTGATTGTGGCGATATAGGGAATTTTCCTCATGCCCGCCGCAAATCCGCCGTAGATGTTGGGCTTGATCGTGTAGGTCGCCACCAGCGAAGGGCGCAGGTCTTTCATTATTTTACCGTAAGCGCGGTATAACTTCAAGTCCTCCAGCGGATTGATGCCTCTGCGGTTGATGGGCGTTTTAACGATATGGCAGCCCATATCCACAAGCTCCTGCTCCTTCACGTCGTCAGGCATACTCACCCACACCTCATATTCCGCACAGAGCGCCTCCACAAATTCCCCCCGGAAATCACAGAGACCGCCGGAGGAGTTAATTAAAATCAGTACTTTTTTCACGGCACAATTTCCTCCCCCGCCATATCCCGTATCATCACCTCATTGAACTTCATCATGCAGACCCCTTCCCGGTACGCGCCGATTTGCACCTCGTTCTCCTGCCCGGACAGGTTTCTCACCACCGCGGCCGCCATGTTCACGCCGCAGCTGTAAGCGTGAGGATATCCGCCGCCGAAGCGGGGATTTACCTCGGAAATATAATAAACGCCGTCAATCTCAAAGATGTCAATGTCAATCATGCCGCGGAAGCCGCAATTTTCCGAAAAATCGCGAATCAGTGAAAATAGTTTTTCATCTTTAAAAGACACGGACTTATCGGTCTCACCCGCCCGCATCTTAATCTTTTTCTTCACAAAAATATCCGTGCATTTTCCGGAGAGCATGTCCACATACACATCCGCTCCATATTCCTGTCCGTCCATATACTCCTGAATCATCAGATCGTCATAGAGATCACAAAGTACTTCAACCTCTTTTTGGCTCCCAACCTTATTGATATGAATACTGGCGCTGCCACGCACCGGCTTCACAAAGACAGGATAGGAAATCTCCCCGGCCTCTTCAGCCCGGTAAAAGGACTCCTTGTCCGCATAGCACTTCGCCGTCGGTATCTGCATTTTTTGAAGCAGTTCAAACATCCGGTACTTGTCGAAGCATGTCTCCACCAGCTCATAATCCGAAACAATGGGCGTCGTCCCCACCGCCAGAAACCGCTCCCGCTCCTTTGCCAGAAGAGACAGCTCGGGATCAATCAGTGAGAAAACACCTATTATTTTTTCTTTCACACAGATATCCAGTATCACATCCAAATATCCCGGCTCCGTAATTCTTGGCACAAGATAAAAAGCATCCGCCTCGTACACCGCGGGCGCCAGATTGGAGCAGTCCGTCGCGACCACCCTGCCCTTTCCCGCAAGCTCTTTCTTAAAATACTGCACCACTTTGTCGCGGGTGCCCGCGCTCAAAATCAAGATATTCATGTCAGCCTTTTCCTCATCGAACCATTTGCTCATACGGATTATCGCTCTCTCCGATCTAAAAAATCAAAATACAGGGGCGTCCCGCCCGTATGGACAAACAGGATCTTCTTCCCCTGCAGCCCATGGGCTTCCACATACCGCCTCATCCCATGGAACGCTTTCCCCACATAAGTCGTATCCATCGGTATGCCATCTTTTTTCATGACTTCCTCTATCGTCTCCGCCACCTCCGGCGTATACTTTCCGTAACCGCCCATACAGTATTCATCTGTAAAGATCAGTTCTTCGTCCCGGTAAATTTCGTCATAGCGCGCGCCCAGATAGTCTTCCATACTCTGTCTAACCACTTCCCTGCCGCGCTCCTCATTCCTCGCAATGCTGATGCCGACAATCTTTGATCCGCCGTCATACTTCCTGCTCTCTCTTCTCTCCGCGTCCAGAAGCAGTTTCCCGCAGACAAACCCTGCCTGCGTCGTCCCCGTTCCGGATGCATGGAAGATATAATCAAAATACAGGCCCTTCTCCTCCTCCCAGGCCGCAATTTCGCGGTAAGTATCCACGCAGGCACTGGTTCCCGGATTGCCGTGCCCTCCGCCCATAATAAAATATGGATTACGTCCCTCCCGCCTGAACGTCTCCATGCGGCGGTCAATCGTCCCCGCCACTTCCGTCACGGGACAGGTCTCAACCGTCGCGCCGAAATCCTCAACCAATCTTGTATTGTACAATCTCTCCCTGTTCTCCTCCGGGGAGATAATATGGCAGGCAATTCCCATGGATGCCGCCATATTTGCGATGATCCGGCAATGATTGGAGCTGTTGCTGCCATAGGTCATCACTATGTCCGCCCCGCACGCCTGGATTTCCTTATAAAACGCCGCCGCCTTGCGGGCTTTATTGCCCCCAAAACTGAACGGAATCATATCCTCTCTCTTGATATAATACTCATTTTCCCCATAATCGCCCGACATTTTCACAATCGGCGTAGGGCTGATTCCCCGCTCAAATAATGTAATCTGTCTCATGATCCCCCCTATGAAATCCAACGGAGAATGCCGCACTTCGCGCATTCTCCTACGTGAGAAAAGTCAGCTTTGCTGACTTTGCGATACAGCCTCTGCTGTGAGCGGTTAGAAATTCTTCTCACGTTGCGCTCTGCGGTACACGTCAAAATCCGCCACCGTCTGCTCGGCGCCGGAAAGCGTACCGGAACGTTTTAACACCTTTCCCACCGTCATACCGATAATTTTCAGGTCGAGTCCCAAGCTTATATGGTTTACATAATCTAAATCGTATCGAAACCGGTCTTCCCAGCCCAGCGCATTTCGCCCATTTACCTGCGCAAGTCCGGTCAACCCCGGTCTCACATCATGGCGATGGCGTTCTTCCTCCGTATAATAGGGCAGATAGCGCACCAAAAGCGGTCTCGGGCCGATCAGGCTCATATCGCCCTTTAAAATATTGAACAGCTCCGGCAGCTCGTCCAGGCTGGTGGAACGCAAAAGCTTCCCGAATCTTGTAAGCCTCACTTCATCCGGCAGCAGATTTCCGTCCGCATCCTTCTCATCCGTCATGGAACGGAACTTATACAGTTTAAAAATTTTCTCATGCCTGCCCGGGCGCTCCTGATGAAACAAAACGGGACTCCCCAGCTTCACCCGCACCAAAACCGCCAGAACGGCCAGTACGGGGCTGAGTACGACAATACCGCACAGGGACAGCAGAAAATCCAGACATCTTTTGAAGCATTTCTTATACATATATTGTTCCTCTCTGCGGATATTTTATCATCCTCAGAAGCTGTAATCTATGGCAACACCAACAAAAATTGCGTAGCGATTCTTGCACCGCAAGCTGCTGAGCTTGCGGTTATTATAGCATATATAAAATAAATTGTCTCCCCGCTCCCATGAAATTATCATTACAATTCACACTAACCGCCGTGATTCCGCATAGCGGAATCTCAAATCTATGCGGAGAATGCCGTATTTCAGGCATTCTCCTGCGTGAAACTTAGTGCTTCTTGGCGTCCCGTCCTATGGCGGGACGTCTTTAGAAGCACTTTTCACGCTAACCTCCATGATTCCGCTCTGCGGAATCACAAATCTGTGCGGAGAATGCCCGTGTTTTGGGCATTCTCCTGTGTGAGACATAGTACTTCTTCGCGAAGCAGCCTTTGCTGCGAGTGATTAGAAGTACTTCTCACACTATGTCACATTTTCCCAAAATCACATTGCTTTACATGCGTATAGGCTGTATAATATTTACAACAACATGATAATTCCTTAAGGGAAAAGATTGAAAAATCACACTGATGTGCTGATTTTTCAATCTGCATAAAGCGCTTCGGAATAGAGGAAATTGTGCAAAAAAATAATTGTATCGTGACAAGGAGGTATACACATGAAAGAACTGATTAAGATTCACTCCAAAAGCCATCCCAATATCGAATTAAAGGCAATCCACGGACATTTTGTAACCCCCAGCTCCCATATCAATTACTTTTTGGATATGACCACGATGAAAACCAGACTGAGCGAAGCGTCTACCGCTGCCAAAGAATTGAGCAGACAGATCATGCTCTCTACCGTGGTAGATACCATCGTCTGTATAGACGGCTGCGAGATCATTGGCGCCTTTCTGGCAGAAGAACTGACAAGAGCCGGCGTCTATTCCCGCAATGCGCACCAGACAATCTATATCGTGACTCCCGAATACTCCACATCCGGACAGATGTTGTTCCGCGATAACTATCTGCCGATGATTAAGGGCAAAAATGTACTGCTCCTTCTTGCAAGCGCCACAACGGGACGTACCGTCACCAAAGCGGTACAGACATTGACCTATTATGGCGCGACCATCAGCAGCGTAAGCGCGATTTTCAGTGCCGCCAATACTGTGGCAGGCATTCCGGTAAATGCACTATTCACCACCTCGGATATTCCTGAATACAAGACCTACAGCTCGGAAGAATGCGCATTATGTAAGGAACAGCAGCCTATTGACGCTTTCGCGAACGCGTATGGGTATTCTGCGATACAGTAAAAAGTGAAAAATATTTCCCGGCGTCCCGCCACAAGACGGGGCGCTTTTTTCCTACGTTTCACCCCGCTCCTCCGGATAATACTTAAAATAATTCCTGTCTGCACTACTATCCGTATTACCTATCTGACATCCTTATACAGCGCATAATAATCCGCCTTGTCCTAAAACAAGTCTTTCACCGTGCGGATAATCATCTCCATATCCTCTTCCGTATTCTTAATATCGCTGGGCAGACAGAATCCTCTTGTGAAGACATCCTCCCCCACGCTGCTGCCATCCTCATTGTGGGCAAAGAAATCGCATTCTGCAAAAACCGGCTGCATATGCATGGGCTTCCAAATCGGGCGGCTTTCCGCATTACATTTCTCCTCCAGCGCATCCATAACCATATCCGGCGTCACCCCGCTGTCCGCAGCAATGGCCATCCCGGAAAGCCAGTTATTGGCGTCGCCGTCAGGGTTCATGGGATTCATCTGAATAGCGGGAATATCCGCAAACGCCTTGCAGTAGCGCTCATAAATCGCCTTTTTCTTCGCCTTATGCTCCTCCAGATGCAGAAGCTGCCCCCTGCCGATTCCCGCCGTTACATTACTCATGCGGTAATTATAGCCAATCTGGGAGTGCTGATAATGTCTGGCGGGGTCTCTCGCCTGCGTCGCCAGAAAGGTGACTTTCTTCGCGGCCTCTTCCTCCGCTGACACAAACATGCCGCCTCCGGACGTGGTAATGATTTTATTGCCGTTAAAGGAATAAATGCCGTATTTCCCGAAAGTGCCGGTATACTGCCCCTTATAAGTGCTGGCAAGGGACTCCGCAGCATCCTCCACCATCGGCGTGCCATGTGCTTTACAGATTTCCATAATCTCATCGAGCTTTGCGGGCGTGCCGTAGAGATGCACGCAGATCACCGCTTTGGGATTCGGGTACTTCTCATAAGCTCGTTTCAAAGCTTCCGGGGACATATTCCAGGTATCCGGCTCCGCGTCGATCAACACAGGCGTGCCATTTTCATACACAATGGGATTACAGGAAGCGGAAAAAGTCAGATCCGACACAAACACAACATCCCCCTGCTTCACGCCCAGAAGCCGCAGCGCCATATGGATCGCCGCCGTGCCGGAGGACAGCGCCGCCGCATGACCGCAGCCCGTATATTCTGCCATCTCCTTCTCGAACGCATTCACGTTCGGCCCCAGAGGCGCCACCCAGTTCGTGTCAAAAGCCTCCTGCACAAAAGCCTGTTCCTCCCCGTGCATGGTGGGGGAAGAAAGATAAATTCTCTTTTTATCCATGATTTTGACCCTCCTCGTAGTGATATGTCGGCACAATCTCCTGAATCAGAGGACGGATGTCCGAACTCTCAATCTGGCATTCATCCTTTAATCTCTTCAACTGCGCGAAAAATTCGTGTTCATCCAGCTCAATCGGTTTGCCGATATGAATCATTTTGTTTGCCGTATCCTTCATGCCTTCCTCGTCCATCAGGAGCTCCTCGTAGAGCTTTTCCCCCGGACGCAGGCCCGTAAACGCAATCTTGATGTCCTCGCCCACGCGGTATCCCGAAAGTTTAATCAAATTTTCCGCCAGGGAGAGGATTTTGACAGGTTCTCCCATATCCAGCACAAAAATCTCCCCGCCTCTGGCGTATGCGCCCGCCTGCAGAACCAGCGAAACCGCTTCGGGTATGGTCATAAAATAACGGATGATATCCGGGTGGGTAACCGTCACCGGCCCGCCCGCCGCGATCTGCTTGCGGAAGAGCGGAATCACGCTACCGTTGCTGCCAAGCACATTGCCAAAGCGCACCGCCACAAACTCCGTCTCATAGTGCTTATCAAAGGTCTGGATAATCATTTCACAGATCCGCTTGCTGGCCCCCATGATATTTGTCGGGTTCACCGCCTTGTCTGTGGAGATCATGACAAATCGCCGCACACCGCTCATCGCCGCCGCCTGCGCCGTCTTAAAGGTGCCAAACACATTGTTTTTGATCGCCTCAGTAGGACTGTCCTCCATCAGCGGCACATG
The DNA here is from genome assembly GCA_910584725.1 of uncultured Lachnospiraceae bacterium. Classification (GTDB taxonomy): domain Bacteria; phylum Bacillota; class Clostridia; order Lachnospirales; family Lachnospiraceae; genus UBA3282. The sequence continues at coordinate 142,477 of CAJUBE010000002.1, forward strand.
CTTGTGGGCCGCCGCGTGGTACACGATATCCGGCTTATACTTAGAAAAAATGAAGTTCATGCGGTTTGTGTTCCGCACAGAAGCGATGAGCACCACCAGATTCAGTTCCGGATATTTCTGTTTCAGCTCCTGCTGTATGTCATAGACCGAATTTTCGTAGATGTCCACAATGACAAGCTGTTTTGGCCTGTGGGTCGCAATCTGCCTGCAAAGCTCACTGCCGATAGAACCGCCGCCGCCGGTGACAAGCGCCACCTTTCCCTGCACATACCCGAGAATAGAATCCAGATCGACGCTGATCGGATCCCTGCCAAGCAGGTCTTCCAGCTCCACATCCCGCAGCTTGCTCACGTTGACCTCGCCGTTTACAAGCTGATACATGCCCGGAAGGGAACGCAGTTTGCAGTTCGTGTCCTTACATATCTCCAGAATTTCCCGAATCTCCGTCCGCGGTGCGGAGGGCATCGCCACAATGATCTCGTCCACATCATAGACATCCGCGCACTCCACGATCTTTTCCCTGCCGCCCACAACCTTGATGCCCTGAATATATCTTCCCCATTTTCCCTTGTCGTCGTCGATAATGCATTTGATGACCATGGTGGAGAAATTGCTGTTTACAATCTCTTTGATAATCAGGTTGGCCGCCTCGCCCGCCCCGATCACCATAACCGAAATCAGATTCTTCTTATTTTGCTGCTTATGCTTCAAACCGCGGAAAAACCGATAGGAAAAACGGCTTGCAAAGATACAGACCACCAGCACAGCCATGTACGCGGGATAGTAACTTCTCGGCACCGCCCGGGTCGTCACCTTGAAAAACTGCAGACCAACCCCATCCGCCAACATGGACAGCACGCAGGCCACCACGATATTCTGCAGCTCCGTCTCCCCCGCAAAAGCCCAAAGACTGCTGTAGAGACGCATGAAGTAAAAAATCGCCAACGTCAAAAGAACATTCAGCGGCAGAAATTGTTCAATCGGCTGCATGAAATGTCTGGGAATGCCGTCCAGATGAAAGTCATAACGCCACAAAATAGCCACATAACTCGCCAGAACAATACTGATAATATCGTATATAATCAGGCATGTCCGTCTATAAAACAGTTTCGCATTAAAAGGTTTTCTTGTTTTTTCCATATCGGTATCCTATCGTCTTGGCATTAAATGCTTCGACCTGTATTACGTCCTTTCCGGTATCGCATCCACTTGTATATCCGCAAGCAGGGGCGCCATCACAAGAAGCAGGCAGTACGCGATGGGACAGCAGGGATGGAAAATCCACTCCGTCAGCCCTGCCACCGCAAAGAGAAGCAGAAGCGCCATGGGAAACAGCGCACACTCTCTGTCCTCCCTGTGCCTGCGGTAATAGACAGCCGCCTGCACGAGCGTCGCGATCCCCAGCAGGAGGAACACGCCGCCCACGAAAATGCCGTGATCATAGGCCACCTGCAGGTAAATATTGTGGGCATGGGCCAGATAATTGCCGTCCGGCTCCATAACGCCCATATCGTCATGCCCCGCCCTGTTTAATCTCTCGTAATACCGTGCAAATATATACAGCCTTCCATTTGTATAAGAATCCTCTTCCTCCGCTTCCGCGGCCGACGCCACATCCTCCGCAGATGCAAGCAATATCCTGCTCCCATTCTCCAGATAAGGACTCCTGTACTCCGACTCCCCGTCAGCCTTGCTGAAATAGAGGAAAGCATTCAGGCACTTTTCCTGCGGAATCCCCAGCACCTTCATCTGAAAGGTCTGTATAAAGCGCTCCACCGTAATGTAGTAATAGGAATCCATATCCCTGCCATGCACAAGCTCCGAGGGGAACTCTTCAATTTCATGAGCCCTGATATCCGCCGCCACAGCAGGAATCGTCCTCTGGGCCGTAAACATCACCGGAAAGCTTATGACCACAGAAAGTATCATAAGCCCCATTCCCCGCAGAAAACGCCGCCATTTTTCCCGAAGCGGGAATGCCTTTCCGGAAAAGAAAGCCACCGGAATCACCACAACCGCCGTCACAAAAATGGCCAGATACCCGGTTCTCGACAAGGTAAACAGCAGATACATGGCGGAAATACCGAGCACCGAAAGCTCCTTGTAGGTTCCCGCCAGAGAGGGACGCCGTCCATAAGCATCCAAAAACTTGACAAGCGCCGCACACACCGCCAGAGCCAGATATACGGCGGAAATCGTCACCGTATGAAAATGGAACGGGTAGCGGTAATACTGAAAATACATATAGGGCCTGTGCAGCAGGCAGTAGCCCACCGTCAGAACAAAATGCAGCAAAATGCCGTTTACTATATTGTGCAGCAAAACCGTCCGTTTTACGCCTGAAGCCATCCGCAGATAATAGAGCGCAAAACAGCAGACAAGAAAAATGGGCCATCCTCTCGTGTTGCGATATATGATAATCAGGGCAAAAAACACGCTGACAAGGATGCCGTACGGCACGGAAATTCTTTTTATTTTCCTCCCGAAAAGGAGTTTCACGGTATTCAGAATCACAAATCCCGCAAAAATGCCCGCCCAGACCGTCAATTTCAGCGCTTTCAGCTCCAGCTCCGCAGGTTCTGCAAGCCCGGCCTCCGCGCTCTTTTCAATCAGCGCCGCCAGCGCGTCCCGATAATACATGGGCGCGATCACTGCCGCCGCCACGCCATAAATCAGATTACTCCAACAAAAAAGTTCTTTCTTTCGATAGGTCACAATCAGCGCCAGCGCGAAGAAGATCAGCACCTGCCTGTACGCCACGGTATGATGGATTTCATACAGCGCGTTCATATAATTGCAGCAACCCCAGATCGCACCGGCGAACATCGCAGACTGCAGATCGTCCTGCCACCGCTCCCGAAACACGGCCAAGACCGTTCTGTCCGAGGCGAGCCCGGTTCTGTCGTGGTTCACCGCATAGAGCGCCGCCACAGCCGCAAAAACCACCCCTGCCTCATAAAACAGGATGGAATAGATATCTGTCGTAAAGAGACGGCACGGCCCGATCGCCACAGCCGCCGCCACAGCCGCCGCCGCAATAAGCGGATTCAAGGTAAGGCGCATGACCCGTTCTACCGTAAGCAGAGTGTTCCGTTCCGGGCGCTTCTTATAATAAAGCGCAGTGAGCCAGGAGACAAGTACGCCGGCGAGCAAAAAAGCCGCATCCAGAGCGAATGTCTTCCCTTTCCGCAGAGGCACTTCGTAGACGTAATCAGCGATCATGCACCGCTCCGTATCCTCCACATCGCCATAGTAGAGCGCGCCGATATAAATATTGATATTTTCACCGGTGTTGTCGGCATAAGCCACATGAAAGGCGGACTCCACGCCCTGCAGTAAAAAGTAGTAATCCCGTCCAACCTCCGTGTCGATATTTACCTGTACTTTAAGATAGCCGGGAAAAGTATCCATATCCCCGGTATCTATCACCTGCTGCATCAGCGTCTGCATGGAAGCGTCACGAAGCACAAAATTAAGCTTCTCGCCCTCCACTCTGTCCGCCAGATAGATTTCTATTTCTTTCAGCCTGTCATACTGTGCGATAAATCTCTGCTGCACTACATAGTCCGCATTGACTTCCTCAGAGACCACCGTCTGCTGCCTGCTGCTCTTGTCCCGCACCTCCTCGTGAATCAGACGAAGAGGCCAGAGAATCAACGCCGCACACACCACCAATATCCAGACTGTGCCGCAAATGGCCTGCCTTTTATTTAAAATTCGGTTCATACACGCTTTCTCCTACAGCAATGCGCTGCTCATTGCTTTCGCGTAAGTAGTGTACCACGTTTGGGATGTTTTTACAAATCGAGTCCTTTTGCCTCATCACACCCCAAAATAATGTTCATACACTGGATGGCCGCACCGGACGCGCCTTTTCCCAAATTGTCAAATTGAGAAGAGACGACAATGCGTTCTTCGTTCCCCGTCGCATAAATCTTTAACCCGTCCCAGCCGGACAGCCCGTTCCCGGCTAAAAACCCGCTGGCGGCAATTTCATCGTCCGCGGTGCTCACCTTGATAAACCGCTTGTCCTTATAATAGGATGCGTAATAATGTAGCAGCGATTCCGGTGTTTCCCTCTTTGCCAGCATGTCCGCATACAACTGTACGGAAACCACCATGCCGCTGTAATAGTCGTCTATGATCGGAGAGAACAGGGGCGTGCGCACAAGTCCCGTGATTTTCTGCATCTCTTTCAGGTGCTTGTGCTGCTGTGTCAGTGCGTATTCTCTTCCCGCCGACAGCTCTTTCGGCCTGTCCTCACTCTCATAAGCCGCGATCGCTTTCTTTCCGGCGCCGCTGTACCCCGAAATGGCGAGGCAGCTTACCGGATAGTCTTTGGGTAGAATCCCCCCCGCGATTAACGGATACACCAGCGAGATAAATCCGGTGGCATAGCACCCCGGAACCGCGATGCGCTTTCCCTCTCTGATCGCGGTTTTGTGGGCATCCGACAGCTCCGGGAAGCCATAGGCCCACCCGGCCTGCGTCCGATGGGCCGTGGACGTGTCAATAATGACCGTATCTTCCTTTTCCGCCAGCGCCACGGATTCTCTCGCCGCCTCATCCGGCAGGCACAAAAAAGTGATGTCCGAGGCATGAATCATTTTCTTTCGCTCCTCCGGGTCTTTTCTTAGCTCCGGACTGATGTGCAAAAGCTCTATATCGTCACGTTTCTGAAAACGTTCGTTGATTCTTAATCCCGTCGTTCCTTCGCTTCCGTCAATAAAAATTTTTGTTTTCATATCATATGCGCTTCCTTTCTACCATACATCTGTAAATTTTACATCGTGTCCGCCCATAAATCAACACAATATATTGACACCGTTTTGTTTATATTATCCACTTTCATGCTTTTTCACCCCGCAGCCCCATCTGCGCGACGGCGAGAAAGAGCGGCAGGCCATACCAGAAAAACAGCACATACCTTGGCAGGTAGGTCGGGCCGAGAAGCACCGTCAGCCATATGAGAAAAATCGGCAAAAACGGGTACAGCAATTCATATCGCTTGTTATTTAATAGCCATGCAAACAGAAGAGCATACAGCCAAAACATCGCTCCGGGGGAAAACAGCCAGGAAACCACGGGGATTTTCTCCTTCCAAACCTCCAGCGAAAGCTTGCGGTACACCTCGTCCAGCCAGGGGATTTTACTCTCCCTGACGCCCGGCTGTTCCACCTCATAGCCGAAATAGGAATTATCCTGATAGGTAAAGGTAAAGACCGTATTGCCCCCGTACACGTTGATCACCGTATCAGGATACCAGAAGCCGTAGGAAGTCAGCCACCATGCATTCAGATAAATCAAAGGCTTTTTCATTCCAACGCGCAGCCAGAGCTTTGCGTATTTTCCCTTATCCCGCGCAAATGCCTCATTGTCAAAACGGTATTTGACCGGATCGGAAAGCCGCGGCGTATACAGGGAGAGCGCCTCCTCGCTCAAAACCTCGTGAAGCATTTCCACATCCTCCCCGGAAAATGCCTCCGGCGCGTACTTATAAGTTCTGGCAAGCTGCTGGATCGGCACGGTCAAAAGCTCCTGGTACTCGGAATCATCCGCATGGAGCGCGATTTTCAGACCGCCGTTTATGAAAAGACACCCCGCCACCGCACAGACAGAAAGAAGGAGCAGCCGTCCGCGATGTCCTTTTTGCAAAAAAATCAGCAGGGGAATCATCACCAGAAAGGCGTAAAAGCCATTGTTGCGAAGCAGCATCATGCCCGCACCGCTCACCACAAAGAGAATCTGCCATCCCCTTGTATCAAAAAACGCCTTCCCCACGCCCATCTCCAGAAGACACACCAGAAGCAGCAGCAGAGCCAGCGTAAACAGCGCATCCTTTGCAGAGCACAGGGTAAACATTACCACTGTGGGAAACACCCCCAGCCAGACAAGGCCGATCAGCCGCAGCACGCGGGAAATCTTTTTTTTGCGAAGGTAGGAAAAAAGAAAGGTGAAAACGCCCGCCGCCAGAACCATCTGAAAGACCATATAGCAGGCAATACCCAGATTATAGGAATCCGTCAATTTATGGACGCCGCAGATCATGCCGCCGAGAAGCAGCACATGCACAAGCGGGTGATGGATGGAAAACGTTCTTGTCGCCACCTGTATATACTCATCCTGCGCGTCATATACAAAAAATCCCGGGTATACCGCCATAAACACAGGCAGCCAGCATAGGATCAGAAAAAGAAAAGCCGCGATATCCGCCTGTTCATCCGTTACATTGAAAACATCCGTTATTTTATTGACAGCCTTCCCGATACGTGATATGCCTCTGCCCCGCAGTCCGTCCATAAGACGCCACAAAAGCAGTACCATTCCCGTAAAGATAACCGTAAACGCCCCCAGCTGGAGCCAGAGTGTCGCATCCTTTACATCCACATTCTCCACACTGTCCAACCGTGCGCCAAACAAAATTGCCGCCGAAAACAACAGGGAAAAGCCACCCGCGATCAGACAGCTCCTGCATTGTTTTTCGTTCTTTCCCATGTACTGCGTCTAACCTCCATAAAGAGAACGTTCCGCACGCCCTGTTCCAATTCCACGCTTTCCCTTTTGCTTTCTATCAGCCGAAATCCCGCCTTTGTATAACTTTTTCGCGCCCCCGCATTATCCTCCAGAACACGCAGAAATATTTTTTCCAGATGAAGCGTTTCAAATCCGTATTCCAGCATAAGCTTCGCCGCACGCACGCCATAGCCGCGTCCCAGCGCATCCTCCTCGCCGATAAAAACGCCATACTCGGCGTTTTGCTTCTCCCTGTCGATATCCCGCAGATAGACGCTGCCGATTTCCCGACAGGCGCCCTCCGCCTCCACGCAGATAATAAACTGCGCCACATGCCCCGGTTCCACCTGTTCTCTCAGCCAGGCCATGTGCCCTTCCTCCGTGAAAAGCTTCTGATAAATAAAATTGCCCCGCACAAAATCCTTGTTCCGCCAGGTTACAATCTTCGGCGTGTCCGCCGCCGTGATCGGTCTCAGATATACCTTCTCCTCACTCATCTGTCTCTCTCCATAAAATGTCCCGCCATATTTTTGCTTCGTGTCCTCATTTCGGCTCCCGCAGAAACTGTCCGCTCTCCGAAACGGGAATCACCTGATAAACGCCATACTTTTCCCCTATCCTGTCGTATTGCCCGACATACACAGCCATATCATGCTCGGCGTAGGGAATTTCGATCCATAGAAGCCCCCGCAGACTTTCTTCCTCATCCGACATAATGAAGTCGGCCTTTCCCGCCGCCAGTGCGTCCGCCGCCGTCTCTATGCCAAACGCCGCGAGCTTCTCTCTGTACAAGGGACTCTTGCACATCCAGCCCCCCGCAATATCGTAGTTGGCCAGCGCATTGTCCCTGCGCTCCAGGAGCTTCCCCGAAAAAGCCACGGTGGAGTAGACGTCCTCAAAATAAAAATTGTCCGGATGCGCTTTACAGTAGGCATCTATGGCTTCCCAATCTCTGTTGATCTCCTGCCGCCTTGCCTGATCGGCCCGCACCGCGGGAAAGCCCTTCCACAGCCCCCATGCAGAGAGAAGAAGGAGAGCCGCCGCCGTGCCGAGGGCAATATTTTGCACCGCCGCAAAGCCGAGAACCCGGCGCCCGGATCCCCCCTGCGATGCTATTTCACCGAAGCCTGCCCCTTCCGGCAAAGGCTCCGCAAACGCCGTTCCCGCATCCGTCATGGCACGGCACAGCCGCCGCAAAAATATCCCCGCCAGCAGGCAAAACTCCGCCAGATAAAGAGGATGCGTTATCCGCTCGGGGTCTCGCCCCCGCATAAGGACAAACATCCACAATCCACTCCTCACCAAAGTGATCAGTAAAAGCTGTATCATCGCAGCGAGCAGCTCCCGTCCGTCCCGTCGCGATAGAATAACAATCGCTATTATATTTATCCCGTATCCCAGAATTACCAGCAGATTGTAGGGCGCGTCGCCGCTGTGAAAGCTCCTGTATCGGTAAAGCTGCAGCTTCTCTTTAAAAATGCTGCCCCAGTCCCGCTCTCCGCCCACATGCTCTTTCGCGTAAGATGCCACATCCGTGAGCATCCGCCCGTCAATTCTGTCATCCAGACCGAAATTATAATTTTTTAACAGAATCTGCGAACCGACAGAGACACCAAGCTTTTCCAGCTCCGCATCGGGAAGTTCAGATTCCTCCGGCAATATTTCGGGATAAAAGTCGTAGATCGTCGTCCTGTCGTTAAAGGACCGGCGAAACTCTCTCCACTCTCCGCCATAGGCAGCGCTGTCTATCCCTATGGAAAGACCCATGCCTGCAATGAGAAGCAAGAGCAATCCGCCGTATTTACACCAATTATCTTTGCTGAAAAACGGTCTGTCCTCCCACCAGCAAAAAAGCCCCGCCAGCCCGAGAAAAGGCAGGGTGAGCAGCGCCATCTCCGACCGAAGCTGAAGCGCCAGCAGAAAGAGAAGCAGCGCCGGCAGACTTTCCGTCAGAAATGCCTTCACGGAAAGTTCCATACCGGCGTTTCTGAAAAACACCTTCTCCGGAATTGTCAAAAAGAGAAAAACAGCCGCACCCACAAGCATACCGCATGTTATTGTATATTGTACATTGACCATATGGGTCAGCCATATGCCCCACTGGAAAAAGGCCAGTAACAGAAGGCAGACCATCTTCGCCGCAAGACGCCGTCCCCATCCCACACCGTTTCCGCTGTCTCCAAAACTGCCTTCACCCGTCTGCACACATCCATGCCTTTGAAAGACATCCGCCAGCGTACACAGCCTGACGCCCACCAGAAAAAAGCAGCCGAATTGGCACAAAAACAGGAACGCTCCATACCACGGAAAAGAACCGTACATTCGATAGCACAGCGCGATCAGCGCTCCCAGCGGATAAAGCGTCTGCATATTATGCCCGTCAGGCGTACCGCTGTAGACCCCCGACATGATATCCCGCATCATGGTGTCGTCGTTCATGTCATAGTAAAAGTCGAACAAAAACCCCATCAGGAACGCGCTCGCCCCCATGACGGCAAGCGTCAGTATACAGTTTTCATATTTCCGTTTATGGCCCGAATCAGTTTGACGCATAGAATGCTTTCACCTGCTCCGCGATATATTCCGTCTCGTCCGCCGTCAGCTTATAGAACAGCGGCAGGCGGAGCAGCCGCTCGCTCTCCTTCGTCGTATACCTGTCCTCCCCGTGGAATCGGCCGTACTTTTTCCCCGCCGGCGCGGAGTGCAGCGGAACATAGTGAAACACCGACAGAATATCCTTTTCCTTCAAATAGGCAATCAGACGGCTTCTCTCCTCCATATCCTTCGTCTTAATGTAAAACATATGCGCATTGTGCGCACAATACTCCGGAATATAGGGAAGCTCGATCCTTCCGGCCTCAACCAACGGCATAAGGAGCTCCAGATACTGATTCCACCGCTCCATTCTGACACGCGTGATCTGTTCCGCCATTTCTAACTGCGCGTACAGATAAGCGGCGTTCATATCGCTGGGCAGATAGGAAGAGCCGTACTCCTGCCAGCGGTACTTGTCCACCTGTCCTCTATAGTATTTGCTGCGATCCGTGCCTTTTTCCCTGTAAATCTCCGCATCCTCGATATATTTTTCATCCCGGATCAGCAGCGCGCCGCCCTCACCCATGCTTAAGTTTTTCGTCTCATGGAAGCTGAAACACCCGAACTCGCCAAAGGTTCCCAGCGCCTTCCCTTTGTAAGACGCCATGATGCACTGGGCTGCGTCCTCCACCACCATCAGGTGATGCCTCTTCGCGATATCCATAATCGTATCCATCTCACAGCCCACACCTGCGTAATGCACAGGCGCAATCGCTTTCGTGCGCTCCGTGATGGCATCTTCAATCAGCTTCTCGTCTATGTTCATGGTGTCCGGCCGGATATCCACAAATACCGCCGTCGCCCCCCGCAGAACAAAGGCATCCGCTGTGGAGACAAAAGTATAGGAGGGCAGAATCACCTCATCACCCGGCTTGATCTTCGCCAAAAGCGCCGCCAGCTCCGTTGCGTGCGTACAGGAAGGGGTCAGCAGACATTTTGCCGTGCCGGTCTGTTTCTCAATCCATTCGCTGCATTTTTTTGTGAAAGGGCCGTCGCCACAGATTTTCTCGTTTTCCACAGCCTCCTTCATGTATTCAAATTCTTTCCCCGTAAAGGGGGGGACGTTAAAATTAATCATACTTTCCTCTCTTTCTCCCAGCTATGCAGTGCATGCTCGAAAAACCTGCGGTTTTCCTCGCTCGCGGGCTTCGCCCTATGCATGCATCGGAATCATTGCCACCGCGCACATTGCCATCACGCACCTAGTATATCATACTACAAACCAAATTCCTACTCCGACAAAATCAGATCGTCCCTGCTCTCCGCAAGCTCCCGCAGGCGGGCGCTGAACCCGCTCATGGAAAAGATACAGTACAACTCCCTCCTGCTGTCCTTATGCCACGGCACACGTCCGGCCTTTTCCTGTAACTGATAAAAAACATCCACATCCACCTGTCCGCTCCAATATTTGCATTCCCCGAACAGAATGACGCCTTCCTCCTCATTTAACGCCACAATGTCAATCTCCGTATTTTTATCCCAATACCGACCGATCTTCGAAAAGTGACAGGGAAGATCCTGCCTTGCCGACAGCTCTTCCCGACAGATGTCCTCATAGACAAAGGCCGCATGGCTGCGCACAAAGCTTTTCTTTATCTTTTCCATAACATACGTTATGTTTCCTTGCTCAATGTCCCCCTGATTGGGATAGATCATGGTGAACCAGAAACGGATATAATAATCCGTAATCCGGTAAAGCCCCTTTTTGCTCTTTTCCGGATTCTCCTCCGTAATCGGCACCTCACGCCGCACCAGATCGAGCTCTATCAGCGTTTTCAGCGTCCTGGTCAGATCGGTGGCCTTCGCCTCCATAAAGGATGCGATCTCCGACAGCTTCGTCCGCCCGAACGCAATCGCGCGCAGAACGGAAAAATAGCCGCCTACTTCCGACACTTCCTGCTGTAAGAGAAAATGCGGCTCCTCATACAGATAACCCGTGCGGTTCAGAATGTTTTCCTCAATCCCCGCATAAATATCCGTACAGTCCGAGAAGGATTCCATATATTTGGGAACGCCCCCGGTCACCGCGTAACGCTCGATCTGCTCCTTTCGGGATAATCCCGGGCAAAACTCCCGATAGTATCGAAAGGGTATCTGCTTGAGACGAATCTGCGCTGTCCGTCTGCCGTACAAAGGGCTGTTGCAGGAAAGTGTCTGGGACACCATCATGGAAATCAGGGAACCGCACAGAATCACCATGACAGAGCTTTTCATCAGGATTTCGTCCCATATCCTCTGAAAGACGGAAAGAAACGCCGAATTCACTTTCCCCAGAAACTGAAATTCATCTATCACTAAAATTGGTTTCTCTTTCCAATTATAGGCAACAATCGCCTTAAAAATTGTCTCCCATTTATCTGCGGAAGCCTCCGCCAAAAGCTCATTTTCGATAAAAACTGCCGCTTTTTCTCGAAAAGCATTGCGGTTAACCGATTCCGATTCCTGTGTCGCCAAAAAATACAAAGCCTTTTTTCCCTTTATGAACTTTGAAATAAGTGAGGTTTTACCCATCCGCTGGCGTCCATAGACAACCACCAGCGAAGCTCCCTTTTTCCCATATTCCTTATCCAGCGTCCTAATCTCCAGTTCGCGGTCTACAAATTGTTCCATATACCCTCCAGACTGTCTGCGCCCCTGCTCATCCCTTATAAAGAGTATATCGCAATTTTTATGTTTGTAAACATTATGTTTCCAAACATTATGTTTGCATGCATAACTTTTTAAAATTAGCTCTGTCTATTTCATATAAACCACATACCGCGCGTTCCCAAAGCATTCCGCATAGCCGTGGTCACTGACAAAATCCCACAGAATCCGCAGTTTTTCATCCCCGGCCATCTTCTCCATATCTACGCCGAACCAGTTGATGGCCTCGCCGTCATCGCTCCAGTAAGCCGCGATACCCGAGGAGACAATGATAACCGGTGGTTCCTCTCCCACTTTCCCTGCCGTCTCCAGCGCTTCCATATCCCGCGTATACTCCGCCATACGGTAGGAATCCAGATCCGGCCAGGCCGTGGAGAGCGCGGGCTGCATGTCCAGCAGATAGTGTAAACCGGGCAGTTCTCCGTAAGCAATCATTTCCCTGCCCGCCAGTCCTTCCTCCTCTGTGAATACGGCCAGTTCCTCCAAAAGCGCACCGTTTTCCATATTCGTGTAAACGCCCGCCGCTTTTTCCGGCGTCTTTACCCGCATATCCCGCGGCTCCCCGTAAATACCGTCCTGAAAAGCGAAACAGGTATGAGAGCCGATGCTCTGCACTGTCACAAAAATAACAAGCGCTATGAATGGTGCGCGCCATATAAAATCATAGCGCGCGTTATTTTTCGAACGCCCAACAGCCCTGTCATCCGCATTTCCCTGCAAATCACCCCGCTGTCCTGCTGCCGCCCCGCCTTCCTTACACGCTGTCCACAGCAGAAAAGGCGCCGCCACAAACAGATTATTTATGATCGGATATAAGTTGTTGTTGCTCCCAAGAGGCGTCAGGAAAATCTGCAAAAGCACAAACGCCGCCAGGATCTTCTGCTCTATGCACACCTTTTTCCCGATCAGACAGAAAACCGAGGCCGCAATCGTCACCAGAAGCAGCAATACCGCAGGATAGTAAATACTGCCGTTGCCGTACTCATAATACCGAAAATGAAACATCCCCCTGCCCCAGTAAAAACGGAGAAGGACAACCAGAAGCAGTATATACGTCGTTTTTATAATTACACCCGTTACTCTATATGCATCCCAAGCTTCGCAGGCGTCACCCGTCCGCCTTCCGGTTCGTACATCGTTGCTCTCCCGCTCTCTATCTTGCTGTCCGACGCGCTCTCTCCCGCCGTACAGCCGCTCCCGCACCCAGAACGCAAAGCCTGCCACCGACGCGCACGCTACCGCAAACGCCAGCCAGTACAACCCTTTTACATAATCTCCGAACATGCCGCTCAACATAGAAGTGGGTTTGTAATCTGTCGCCTGCTCCGTCATGGCAAACATGGTTCGTACCATATCCGGGTAAGCCGACACGCCGTACCGAATACAGATTGCCGCCAGCGGCACGCCGAAGCCTACCGCATAACCCAGCAGGCACCACCCGGTAGATGTAAAAATTTCCCTCCAAGGCAGCGGCCGCTTCCCTGCGCCTGCCCGCCTTACCTTCTGGTCTCCCACGCCGCCCGCATCCGCCAACATATCTCCCGCATCAGCAGCACCAGTCTGCCCGCCTCTCCGCTTGTCAAGCAGCACCGTTCCGTACCACACCGCCAGAATAAACGCCGCCTGCACCACGTTGGGCATCCGCACTGCCACATTGGCGCCGAGGCAGATGCCGGCCGCCACGAAACACAGACGCCGGCTCCTGCCATATGTCTCTTTTCCGTCTCCACGCACTTTGCGTTCATCCGCACTCGCGCGCAGTCTGTCCGCAGAAGCCGTTTCTGCCGCCCTACCGCCTGTCAGCCCACGAAACAAAAGCAGTACCGCCGCCGTCATCAGAAAATACGTCAGATAGTTGTACAGGATCGTGGACGGACACCAGCAGAGCCCCAGCGCAAGAAACTCCCCCAAAAACAAAAGCGGCGCGGCGATCCGTTTTTTCAGTCCAAAGTAGACCATAAGCGCCGTCGCCGCCTGCACAAGCGTCGTATAACATTTCATGCCGAGCAGCGTCTCCCCGAAAGGAAGGTGCGTCAACAGCCATCCCGCCACATTGGAGAGAAAAGTTGCCACCATCCACGTCCCGTTCATGGAATCAAAATACTGAAAATTGGTCAGACTGTATGTCGAGTCCGCCACATCCAGCCCCTGATTGACGCTCAAAAACGGATAAAGCAGAAGAATAACCGGAAACAGCCAGCTTTCTATGAATTTCTGATATTTCCTATAAATAGTCACAATTTTCCCCCGCTAAGTTAATATAGTATGGACAAATATCCTCATACCGCCCGTCCTTCATCCGAAAACCGCCGGGAATCGTGCCTAGCTGTGTAAACCCGATTCTCTCATACAAATGTCTGGCATGAATATTCGACGCGACGACCGCATTGAACTGTAAAACCCGAAACCCGATGCGCCGCGCCTGTTCGATGCAGTCCAGCACCAGCTTTTCCCCGATATGCAGGCCTCTGCTTCCCGAAGCCACGGCATAGCTCGCATTGCATATGTGCCCGCATCTTCCCACGTTATTCGGATGCAGAATATATAGGCCCAATATTTCTCCCCCTTCTTCCTGCTGCGCAACCCCGCAATAGCTCTGCTCTCCGAAAAAAGCCGCACCCGTCTCTTCCTCCAGAAACTCCTCCTGCGGAAAAGCGATGCCCTCCTCCACTACCTCATTCCAGATTGCCGTCATAGCCGGGATATCCTCTTCCCGGTAGCCTCGAATTATCATAGTCCGCCTCCATTCCAGAACAATTCACATTCCGGGCTGCCGCGACATTCTCCCCGCCGCAGCCGCCGCACGTGCAAACACCCACGCCCGCACGAAATCAACTGCCGTCCCGACCGCGTACACCGCCAGTACACACAGAATCAGATGCGGCACAAAGAGAAAACTCTCCTTTACCTTCTCCACGCCAAGCCACTTCATCCACTCGTACCGCACCAGAATATGCTCGTGCAAAAGATACACGCCGAACGTATACGGCGCAAGCCTTCTCACTATTTCCGCGAAACGCCCCTCCCTGATGCGCAGATTTTTAAAAACATAGAAAAGGGAGACTGCACCCGCAAAGCACAACAGATGGTTGTATGTGTAAAGCATATTCGCGTAGTGAATAAATGTCTCGATCTCGCTGCCGAGAGCATTAGAAGCCATCGCAAACAGCCAGATCAGCAGGCTGGAAAGCACATAGCCCCCCACAGCATGAGACCGCTTTTCCAGCCATGAAATGCCATACAGTCTGATATACCCCGCCGCCACGATCAGGCACAAAAACCATCCGAAATCATAGCCGTACCGGTCCGTCGCCAGATACACGGGAAGAATCGTTTTTTCCAGTGAGAAAAACGCAAACAACATCGCCAAAAGAATCTGCAGCTCCCGCTTTTTCATCCTTCTCATGCCCGCCGCCAGAAAAGGTACAAACAGATACATGACCAGATAAGCCGTCGCAAACCAGTAATGCTCCGTCCCAAAAGGGAATGCGAAACCGATCCAGTTGTAGAGGTCAAGATCCCCTGTCAAAACCACGCCGGTCAGAAGAAGGAATACCGGAATCAGCAGGGAATAAAAAAGAACCTGTAAAACCAGAGAGACCGCCCTCCCCGGCTTCCACGCAGATTCCACAAGAAAATAGCCGCTGATAAGCACGTAACAGTTTACCGCTATAATGCAGAAAGCCTCGATCAGCCACGCTATGACACCGGCGGGATTTTCCCTTGCGATAAAGGGAAACGGCGTGGCAGCCCCGCCCTTCACCATATAGTGGAGGGAGATAATCATAAACATCGCAACAATGCGCAGCAGCTCAAAATTCGCCTGTCTCTTACTTCCTGTGCTCATACATCCGTTCCCTCTTCATCCAATTCCTTCCCATATGCCCCAGCCCGTTCCGGCAAATACAGTTTCCCTCTGCTTATCGCATGCTCCCGGAAAACAGTCTGTCAATCAGTCCTGCCGGATGTATCCTTAAATATCCAGATTTTACTGAGCACATAGTTCGCCAGAATCACGATCGTCTGGCACACCAGCTTGGAGATTTTGTCGTTAATCGAGCAAATATCCACCATCACATACATCAATACGATCTCCAGCACTTCCGTCGCCACCCTCGCGCCGATAAAAGAGATAAACTCCTTCACAACAGAAGCTGCTTCTTTGTTCTTGCTCTTAAATACAAACGTCCTGTTCGTCCAGTAGGCAAATACCACCGTCAACACCCACGACAGAACTGTCGCCGCCATATAATGCATGGCAATGGCATCCGCAAAGATAAAATACAGAATATAATTCAGCACAAAGGCCAGAAATCCGAAAATCAGATAGTTGATTCCCTCCTCGTGCTTCTTGTACATATCCCAGCCGAAATCCCACAATTTTTTTATCATACGTTCCTACCTCTCAGCAAAATTTTACTTCCAAATTTCCTTTTTCCGTCATCTTTCGCGGGAAATTTTCCCCTCCGCTACCCGGTACACCATATCGCACTTCTCAATGGTCTGCAGCCTGTGCGCGATAATCACAAGCGTCTTTCTCCCGTGCAGCCTGTTGATGGAATCCATGATCGCCGCTTCCGTCTCATTGTCCAGCGCGGACGTCGCCTCATCCAGCACAAGCACCTCCGGGTCTTCATAGAGCGCTCTGGCGATACTGATCCGCTGTCTCTGACCGCCCGAAATGCGGATACCGCGCTCGCCGATCCCGGTTTCTACACCGTCCGGCAGACTCTTTACGAAGTCATCCAGCGCCGCCTCCTGCAAAGCGCGCCACACTTTCTCGTCGTCGATCTCCTCCTCCGGCACGCCGAAGGCCACATTCTTGCGGATAGAATCGTCTATCATAAAAATGGTCTGGGGAATATAGCCGATATTTTTTAGCCACGCCGCATAATGCCCGTTTACGTCTGTGCCGTCCGCCAGAATCCGCCCGCTCTCCATCTGCAGAAGCCCCAGCAGAATATCCACGATCGTGGTCTTGCCCGCACCCGTGACGCCCACGATACCCACGGAAGAACCGATCGGTATCTCCATAGCCGCATGATCAAAAATATAGGTTTCCGTGTTCGGATATTTATAAGTGATATCCTCCAGACGGATCAATTTCTCCAACGGCAGTTTTTCCACGCTCTGCCTCTGTTTATAGGCTTCCGCGTCATAGGTCACGCTGCCGTCGTGAATCTCCTCCTGCAGATTATCGCTGACCCCCATAAAGAAAGGCTCAAAATAGGAAATGGAAGTCTGATAATTATTGATGCGGTTTACGCTGGGAAGCAGACGCATGGCCGCCGCCGCCAGGGCCGAAAGCTGCGGCAAAAGCTCTTTCATCTGCGTCCCCTGCCCGATCGTCATGACAAAATACCCCACCATGCCTGCGATACATACCGTCTCAATCAAAAGTCTCGGGGTCGCGTTAAAGAGATTGTATTTCTGCACGGAACTGACGTAACCGGCGCCGCATTTTGCGTACTCATTGATAAAATAATTTTCCTTACAGCCGATCTTGATCTCCTTAATGCCCATCACCGACTGCTCGATCCATTTGTAAAGCCCGCTGTAATAGTCCTGATTGTCCTGCCCGGCTTTAATCATGATAGGCTTTAACACCTTTTTAATCACAAACAGCAGCGCCACCATAAGCGCCGCCACCGTCACAATCATCATCGCGTCAGAATAAAGGAAAAGCGCCACCACCAGACAGACAAAAACAATGCACTCGCTGAAAAGCTGCAGACAGCTTAAAATCAGGCCGTACATATTGTTCACGTCCGACGTAATATTGCGCTGAATAACGGACGTGTCCGCATTTAAGTAATATTCGTAGGGCCGCTGCATAAAATTAATCATCATACGCCTGGAAGTCGCGAACTGATTCGTGTAGACAAACTTAAGCTGCGCCTTCTGCTGGAAGAAAAGATAAATATTCTTTATTACCGTCATTCCCACAAACGAGAGCAATAAGAACATGGCAAACTGCGCGTTGCTCTCCATCCCCAGCATCTCGTAAACCGAAGAGAGTAAGCTGCTCTCAGAAACCGCCTCCGGGTCCATCACCACAGACACAATGGGCACCAGCATGGAAACGCCCAGACTTTCCAGCACACCGCCGATCAGCATCATAATGATAAGCGCGATCATGGCGCGCTTCTGCTTTCCGTCCAGCAGGACATTCATTTTCTTTAAAATCTTTACCATTGTCAGGTTCCTTCTAAAGCCGGGCGTCAATTCTGCCCTCATTCATATCCGTTCACCCGGCTTTACGCCGGACTGTTTCGCGCTTTCTCCTTCTGAGGGAAGCCCGATGCCCCCCTGTCAGGGCTAAACTGCTATCGAGTATACCACAAGTGCGCACGCTGCGCAAATTTACCGCGCGCCTCCCGATGATCCCGCCTTCTAAATCATTACAATTCACGCCCACGCCAGATTCCGCATCCATTTACGATAATTCCGTGTGAAAGTAACTCTAAATCTCCTCATTCTGCCGATGCAGCTTCGGGTCTTCGTACTTGTCCATAAAATCTTCGCCCAGATAGACAATTTCTTCTGCAAAGCGAATGTTGCGCACCACCGTAAAGACGGAAATTACCCGGCGGAAAGTCAGTCCTTCTATAAAATTCAACACTTCCATCGGAAATTTCCGGTCAAGCACGATATGCTCCGAAAACTTTTCTTCATAATTTAAAAGGTCTCTCGGATGGGGCTTAATCAGAATCACCGACTCCGACTCGTCTATTTGACCATACAAGTCAATGCAGTCATGAAAAATTCGCTCCCGCACCGAAAGCTCACACAGCGGCTCCGTCAAAAGAAGAACGTTGTCCTTACCCGTGGCAAGCTTTTCTTCTATTTCCCCTATATTCGCGATAAACAGCCGCACCAGAAGTTCCTTGTCCTCCTTCGCGAGCGCATCCGCCAACTCCTGTCTTGATTTTTCAATATATTTCGGGCAGGGATAGGGCAGGACGGAAATGTCATTGACCTCCATATCCAGACAATATTTTCCCCATCCGTTCTGAATAAAAATAAGATTAAGGGAAGCGAGAAACGCTTTCAATTTAAAGTGTCCCCTGTTGTCGTAGCGGGCGGTATCGTAAGTGCTGATACAGTCCAGCCCATCCTCCAGCGCGTGATAATGTATTTTCTTATAGCTTAAATAGTAACCGATCGGGTCGGAATCGCAGAAGACGTAAACATCTTTATATTCTTTAAAGTCCACCGGCACATAAGGCTCCTGCGCCTTCCCAAGAAGCTTCGTGTAGCGGATGCGGGTCAATAAATTTAAGAAAAGATTACCCCTGTCCACATGATACTTCATAATCTCCGGGAAACTGACATCCTCCTTCTCCTCGAACATGTACACCGCCTCGAAGAGCCCGCAGCCTAAAGCCCGCTCCTTTAAATCCCCGAAATCGTTGGACATGGTGCTCATGACAAGGGTCGCATTCCCCCGCTTCTCCCGTTCCAGATTCAGTTCCTTCAAACATGCCACATACACGTGATAGTATGTGTGGCAGACATAAATCCTATCTTTCATTGGCATTTCCTGTCTTCAACATCATTTCCGTTTCCACCCGAATCTGTGCCATCACCCGTTTCCCCAGCTCCATGGCCTGTTCCGGTGTCTCTCCCGTGGTGATCACATGCCCCAGTCTGTCATTGCTTGAACGCGTCCCCTGCACACAGTCGCCGGGCTTTTTGTAGAGGCTGATCTCCTCCACACCCTCCAGTCCGTAAAGGTCATCCGGCACGGCGATCCGGGTAATCACGCTTGGCTCGTTGCTCACGGAAATGAAATGGATCGCCGCGCCGCGCTTCCACTTCGGGGTAAGGTCAGGCACTTCCCCTGTCGCCAAAAGCACCGATGCCCCTACCATATCAATGCCCGTCGAGAGCGGTACAAGTCTGGAAGTAATGAAATCGCCGCCCAGCCTCGCCGCCAATTCCACGATCTTCGGCCCATCCTCCGTCACCTTGATCTCCACATGGGCGGGCGCGTTTTCAATGCCGATCGCCCTGACCGCCTGCGCCGCCACTTTCCGAATCTGCTCCTGCGTTTTCTCATCAAGCCTGCTCGGCTCACAGTGTGCCAACTCCACAAAATAGGGCGGCGGCGTGATAAACTTGTCCGTGATCGTGAGAATATGCGGCTCGCCCCCTATCACCATGATCTCCACGCTGACCTCCGGGCCGTGCATGTATTCCTCCACCATCACCGTGCCATTTCGGGCGTTTTCCCTGCTGTAGTGGTATATCTCTTCTTTTATCACGCCAAGCTTTTCCGCATATGACAGAACTCTCTTTACCTGATTTTGGGGGAGCTGCTTATGACCCGTCGCTTCTATCAGCATCCCCTTATCATCCTGCAGTTCACTTTTCACCCCGGAAGACATTTTTTCACAGCCTGCCCCATCTTCGTTCATTCCAAAAAGTAGGAAATCGGAACGTCCCGCCTCCAGAAGCACCACTCCCCGGCTCCCGGCATTGTCCGCAGGCTTCACGATACAATCCCCTTCCAGCTTGTCCACCGCCTCCGAAAACGCCTCATAATCCGTGACCGCATAGTATTCCGGTATCGGCACGCCGCATCGTTTCAAACGGTCTCTCATTTTGCTTTTTATGGTGGCACAGAGCGCGTTCTCGTAGGACAGATCCGGCCGCTTCCCCAGCTTTTCGTTGACGTAAGCCGCCGTCCGCACAGGGCCGTCGCTGGTGGAAGTGATCACCACGTCGGGCTGATAAATCAGCGCCTGCCGGTAGACCTCTTCCTGATCTAAGGTGCTCACCACCAGCTTTACATCCGCCAGCGCAAATCCCACCGCATTCTCGTCATAATCCACCAGAATAATCTGATACCCAAGCTCTTTCGCCTTTTTTATGGCGGGAACCTGCAACGCGCTCGCGCCTAAAATCATCATTTTTTTTTGTTTTTCTTCCACTTCGCTTTTCTCCGTCAAAGCATATTTCCCATGCGGAGAATGCCGCATTTCAGGCATTCTCCCGCGTGAAACGGAGTTGCAACGCAACTCCTAGAACTTCTTCGCGAAACAGCCTTTGCTGTGAGCGATTAGAAGTTCTTCTCACGCTACTCCACAAACTTCCAGTCCATCGGCGTCCCTCTGGAAATATCGCAGCGCGCCTTTTTGCCCAACAGTTCCTCATAATACATCGGCGCCATGCCAAAAGCCGGACGGATAGAACGCAGATTTTTTTCCGTGAAAGCCTCTCCCTTTTTGATATCTTCCGTAATAAAGAGGGACCGCCCCTCCTCCCGGCTTCTCTCCTGCTTTTCGGTCAGTTTGTAAGTCACCCTGCCGAGCGCTTTCTCAACAATGCGGATTTCGTCCACCATCTGCTTAAACTCCGCTGGCTCCATGGAAAAGGCTCCGTCCGGCCCGCCGTCCGCCCTTGAAAGTGTGAAATGCTTCTCCACCATCCGCGCGCCGAGCGCAACTGAGGCAACGGCCACAGCAGAACCCATACTGTGGTCGGAAAGCCCCGTCAGACAATCAAACGTCTCCGCCATATGAGGAATCACCCTGACATTCATATCCTCGTAGGGCGTTGGATAAGTAGCCGTGCATTTCAGAAGTATAATCTGCTCATTCCCTTCCTCCCTGCACGTTTTCACCGCCCTCTCAATATCCTCCAGATAGGCAAGTCCCGTAGCCATGATAACAGGCTTTCCCAGTCTTGCAACCTTACGAATCAGGGGAATATCCCAAATTTCAGGCGAAGCGATCTTGTAGGCCGGCATGTTCATCTCCTCCATAAAATCCACCGCCGTGAAATCAAAAGGAGCGGAAAAGCAGTCCATTCCCAAATCGTTGGCCAGCTTCATCAGCTTCGGCTGCCATTCCCAGGGCGTATACGCTTCCTGGAATAATTCATAGCAGGTCATGCCGTCCCAGATCGTTCCCTGCTTGATCCGAAAGTATTCGTTATCGCAGTCCATCGTTATGGTGTCCGCCGTGTAAGTCTGCAGCTTCACCGCATCCGCGCCCGCTTCCTTTGCCGCCCGTATAATGGCCTCTGCCCTGTCGTAGTCCTGCAGATGGTTTGCCGACATTTCCGCCACGATGTAAGTCGGCTCGCCTTCCCCGATCAGACGACTGCCTATTTTTATTTTATCCTGTTTCATACTAACCTCCATGATTCCGCTCTGCGGAATCTCAAATCAATGCGGAGAATGCCGTATTTCAGGCATTCTCCTGCGTGAGACTTAGAGCTTCTTAGCGAGGCAGCCTCTGCTGCCGAGCTTTAGAAGTTCTTCTCACGCTATGTTCCTCTTCTTTTCCAAACACAACCCACACTCATTGCACAGCGTAGTCTGCCTTTAATCCTTGCCCATATTTTATCTATCTGCCTCTTCGCCTGACACCGGCGTACTGCCTGTCCGAACGTCCGCCGTAGCAATTCCCATCCGCAGCTATAGCATTTAGTCAGCCGTCTGCCTACTCAAAATTTTCCCGCATCATCCGGAATTTCATCTCCGCCAGCGCCAAATCGGACGGATTGTCAATATCCTGCACCTCCGTCTCCGGCACGATAATAGGAAGATACCCGTCCGGCAGATCGCCCCCGCAGGCCAGATACCGCTTCACATGATAACAGTAAAACTGCCCGCTGTCATGGTACACCGGTTCCAGATCCTGCGACCGTTTCATGGCGTTTTCCGGATAGCAGTACACAAGTTTTCCGTCCCGGATCGCCATGCCCCGCTGGGGCGGAAACGAGTAACGCACCACCGGCATCACCCCCGAAGCGTCCCGCTCCACCAGAAGTTCCATTGCCTCTCTCAGCTTCCCCGCCGTCACAAAGGGAGCCGTCGGATAAATACATGCCATATAGTCGAACATCTCGCCCCGCTCCTCGTAAGTCCGAAGCACTTCCATCAGCACATCGTCCGTGGTGGCAAAGTCCCCCGACGTCTCCTCGCTTCTCATAAAGGGAACCGCCGCTCCCGCATCCCGCGCAATCCGTGCGATCTCCTCATCGTCGGTGGAGACCATGACCTCACGAAATATGTCCGATTGCAGCGCCGCTTCAATGCCGTATACCAGCATTGGCTTCCCCATAAACTCCCTGATATTTTTCCCCGGAATGCGCTTGCTGCCGCCCCGGGCTGTGATGATCGCCACCGCGTTTAATTCCGCTCCCATTTCGCACTCTCTTTCCTTGTATACAATATCGGCATCTTAATTCGCAGCGAAAATGTCGTTTTCGCGCTGCTCACACGACGCCCTCCACGATTGTCTTGTCGCCCGCTTCTATTCTCTTTACTCCAATTTCCTTGTTCTTATTGAAATTGAAGCTCAGCATATAACCCTTGTCTTTATGATAATAGTCAAGATAGTCGGTAAGCTGCTTTTCTCCCCTCTCATTATACTCGTTCCCATGCCAGATTTTTAACTCTAAAATAAACTGCTCGCCCTTATAATCCACAATGACATCCGTCCGCCTCTCATCCCGCGTCTCGGCCTCGATGTAATAATTCCCTGTGCCGTTTATGATCGGTTTTAAATAGATGAGGAAAATCTTCCGCCCCTGTTTTTCGATGAATCTCTCATCCTTATCGCCGCAGATTTCTGTAAAATATTCCACAAACTTTTTGAGAACAAGCTCCATGTCGAGCATTCCGTCTCTGATAAAACCAATCCTGTCGCTGCCGCCCCGGGCGTAGACATCGCCTCTCGATTCCTCCGCCATAAACAGATTGAGCAGACACATTTCAAACATCCTGTTGGCTATTGTCACATGACCGTTTTCCTCTTTCAGATACCCAAACATAAGCCCAAGATTTATGGCCTTTTGCTCAGGGCTAAACGTTATTTTTCTCCCGCGGTATATGATGTCTTCTATCATGTCTCGAAGGTCTTTATAAATATCAAGCTGCTTAACAAGACTTTCAAACAACGGTGAGCTTTCTTTCAGTATTATTTCTACCGCCTTCGCCACGCCGTCCTTTGACCACGCGGACGCCGCATCTCCAAATGCGTCATCCTCGGGAAGCTCCTCATCAATGCATTTGCATATGGAAGAAACAAGCACCGGATATCCCGAAGTATACTGATAAATTTCATCCGCCATCGCAGGGATATCCATACCCGTATGCTTATCATCCTCATATTCCGCCAGCATGGACGATATCTGTTTCACCGAAAAGCTCATGTCAATATTAAATTTGGCCGCCAAATCAAATTGCACATGTGCAATTTGATTCCGCGAGCAGTCGTTAAATGAGGGCTTGTCCTCATTTCCCTCGTTGTCTTCGCGAGCATTCCATGGACTGTTATACTGATGCTCCGAATCCGGGCGAAACTTCAGCTTCAAATTTTTGATATCGTATACGCCCGCAAGAATCACCGAATGAAAAATCGGCGTATCTTCCCGATTTAAATAATACCCCCTAAGCTTTGCCAGAAAATCAATAAACACCTGATTGTTTGACGCGCTGTCCACCTCATCGATCATCAGGACAATCGGTTTTTTACTGCTTCCGCACACTCTGCTGAGAACCGCGAACATTTCCTTTAAACCATATTCTTTCTCCTCGGCAAGCTCTTTTAACGGCTTTAACAGTTCATCCTCGTCACTAATGCCCCTAATTTCACACTCCCTGATGAACACATCCAGAAAAGCAGACGAAAACCTTGCCTCATTCGCAAAATCCTCGGTTCCAAGCATCTGAAAATCAAGGGAGATAACGATGTACTCCTCCGATAAATATTTCTCCAACGCTTTCAGTGTTGTCGTCTTGCCGTACTGACGCCCCCTGTTGATGACAAAGTAGCTGCCATAATCAACAAAATTTTGCTTAATCTTTTTCAGCCTGTCATCAAGCCTTACCATGTAATGTCTCTGTGGACTGCAGGAACCTGTCACGTTGAATCTGCGTTTCATACCGTTACCTCCGTTACGCCTGTTTCCCGTATAACCAAAATTTTGCTTCTGCCTCTTCCCGTGACAGCGCGTATTTTTCTACAAGCTTATCTAAAATATCTGCCCTCTCCTGCCCGGTTTCCTGCAAGGCCTCGACCATACAGCGGATCCCCTGTTCTATTCCAATTTCCATGCCTTCCCTGATGCCTTCTTCACGCCCCTCGCTCTTCAGGGTCCTCTCATATTTCTCCACATCAAACTCTTCCAGCAGCATACCAAGCACCTCCGCTCGATTTTCTCTTAAAAACTTCTCAAGAATCCCGTTTTCTATGCAATAATCCACCGCTTCCGCCAGTGCCGTTCCCGTATTCTCTTCTTCCCGCATATACGTTCTCGTTATATCCACAAATTCCGAATACTCTTTTAGTGCCCTGCACTTTTCCATCAGCAAACAATTATGCCCATAATTAATATTCAGCATCCTCACGGTCAGTTCCACATCTGCCTTCACCGTCCTGTTTTCAAAGGCATCCGAAAGCTTAAGTATCTGTTCTTCCGGCATTTCCGCTGTCCCGTTATAAAATACCACACACTGAGGCGTTGGCAGACTGATTCGTCCCGCCCCATACAGGCTCTTTTGCGCCCGCTCAATCACCATCTGGTATTCCTGCGCCAGATAGATCAAAAACCGTACCGGCAGATTTGGGCTATAGGTACTCTGGTGTTCGAACATATTCAATGTCCCCGCCAGTACAAACGCAAGATCGTTTTTCATCACCACATAAACCGCACTCTCGATCGTCACAACTTCAAGCTGCGTTGCGTCCTTATAGTCGGTTCCGTTCAGCGCATTGTACAGCTCCAGAAGTGCTTCCCTGTCTTTTCCAAACAAAAAGCGAAACAGCCTATCCTTTACATTCCGTCTTACCTTTCCCCTGTGTCTAAACCTCAATATCTCCCATAGTTTCCATGCATGTCTTCTCTGTGTCATGCTTCCTCCTTCCTTTGCGGTGGCAGGAAGGGAACGCGACCCTACATGAAAAACATGGCATCCGTCTCTTGGTCTGTCCAAGCGCCATATGCATTCAAAAGGGGCCCGTCTCAGTTCCTGCCGTATCTTCTGTTGTCAGTGTAATAGAAAAATTCGACAGAAACTGTCCTGAACGTGCGGAATGCACCTCTGTTAGAATTTCTCTGATGGGTTTATTGTATAGAAATTATTGGGAAAAGTCAATGATGATTTTGAACGGAATAATCAATATTATTCCACCAAATAAACTGCATAAATTATATTTTGCAATGGATACCCTTAATCATTCCGGCTACTGATATACGTTTCTCTTCCACATATCCATTTCTAATAATATACTTTCTCCTCAACCTTATAAAATCCATTATCAATATCAAGAAGCCCCATATTATATAATTCATTGACTGTATTCATAATATCAGCAGCATTTATCTTTTCATATCCATATTTTCCGATATTACCTGCAATAATACCTACAAGATTTTCGTCAGTTATATTAATATCACTCCTTGCCTCGTATAGTGACATATAAACTGACATTTGCCATCTGCTGATATCAAGGCATAACTGCTCAAACAAATTATATAGAAAAATCACTATGGATATAGGCGTCATATCCTTCTTAAGCGCAAGTCCCTCCAATATTATTTTCATAGAAATATGTACATTTTTGATTGATATATATTTCCCTGTTCCATTTTTCTTCTTAACAATTCCCCTTGTTTTAGCATCCTCAGTCTCTTCGACTTCAATTTCTATGGCCTCATTTAAAAACGCCTTCATATCATCAATACTATAATCAAATAAAGTATCTTCAAATCGGCTCTCCTTCTCAATTTTCTTTTTCATCTGTATCAAATTAATGTCTAAAAGATCAATGTTTCTCTCCAACATATGTTTCCCTTTCTTAAAATGCTAACTACAGTAACATATAAATCCCGCCCAATATTTATCTTTACTAAACGGATACTCTCTTCCCAATTCCGCATTATCATACTGCTCAAACAAGTTACTCAATACGTCGTCCGTTTTTATCTCTTCGCGCTTTAAGTTTCGCAATCCGATTTTCGCCATATGAAAAGCCTCTCCAACAGATGCAACCTTCAAATATCGGTAAAACAATATCATAAAAATCGATGTTGCAATATCATCTGTTTCCCATAATGTCGTCACCGAAAAATGTACCCCGGCGATACCTAGTGCCCATCTAAATCCGTATATATTTCCCAATAGTATATTTACATTCGCAAAATTCGTCAAACATGCGGCTACAACAGCCAGTTTAGTATTTCTCATATCTGCGTAACTAACATCATCTGCCGTAATAGTTCCATTTCCATATCCTTCGACCATTTTCTCTGCACACCAATCAGAATACCCTGCCAATAAAATATGTATATGTTTTAACTTATTTTTCTCAAAAAAAATATCTTCAACATATGACATCTTTCCGTGCGTCGATATATGTATAATATCTTTATCAAAGTTCCTATTAAATTCCTGCTGCCGTGCTTTTGCTCCTACCAACGCTGTTCCCTTGATGATTTTAGCAATTTCTCTACATTCAATTTCGGAGCAAAGAAGCTTTGTATATTCATCAGGCACATCATCACCTATGGCATATTGGGGATTCCCCATAATCAACGAACTTGCCCTGTCAATATCAAGCTTCTCGTCATTTCTTATATATTTAACACTATCGACATGAATATTAACTATATCCTTATATTTTTCTCCCAGTATCCATTCTATCGGAATTAAATGCATTTCCGCATCCATACCCCAATATACTGTCTGTATCCCTTCTATGTATGGTTCAATGACAGGGCGAATTGCATTTTCAAAACTAAGTTTTATTTCTGTAACAAACTGCTCGTCTGCATTTTCTCCATTAAAAAAGCAATCATAATATTCCTGTAGCATATACTCTTTGTCGTTATAACTTCCTGCATAACGAATTGTTTTTTGTTCTTGATTAAATGATAACACAAAACAAATATATCTCACTTCCAAATTGTCAAAATCTATTTCCTGTGCATCAAAATCCAAATCCAAATAGGCAAAAAACTCCATTGCTAATGTTTTCTTTGGCAGACGCAAATCTTTATATTCCATTTTTTTAACATGGTCTTTTAAATTAATTTCTTTCTGTAAATCTCTCTCCAATTCAGCTATTTGCACATCGTATTTAAAGATTTTTTGTTCGATTTCTTCCAGCTGCCTCTCACCCTCGTCACTGTTTTTTTGATTTATTATATCTCTGCGCATTTCCAAAGCGTTTATTTTTCTGCGCAAATTCCGCCATTTATACAAATCAAAATCAATATTTTCCTGCCCGGACTCATATTTCCCCAAAAAACTTCGAATATCTTTCTCTACGGTCTTACAATTGGCAATGCGTTCAACCAGACGAATGCAAAACGCCTCATTCTGATAGCATGAATACATATATTGGTCAATTAGACATATATAGTATGATAAAACTACTCTAAGCGAAACAATTTCAGTTGTTATATCCTCTACTCCCCTATCTATTATTTCATCATAACGGTAATCAATCAACCTTTCCCCAAATTCCTTTGCCTTTTCATATTGCCCATTGTCTACCAAAAGTTTCAAAAATATAATTGCCAGCGTATTATTTGCATAAGAATAAATCTTCCTGCCGCATTTTTTGACTGCCTTATAACATAACTTTAATGCTTCTGATTTCCTGTTCATTCTCCATTGATACAAAACAATACACAATTCACAGTCCGCTTTAGCATTCTCCGGAATGTTGTGTCGCTTGTATTGTGTATACATTTTCTTAAATGTTTCATCAATTTCTGCAAAATCCACCTTCTTATCTGTCAGGCATGTGATCAGCCACATAATTTGAATTCCAATTTCTGAGCTAATCCCCATCTTGGTAAAATTTACGTTTGCATATTTTTTGACATAATTATTCAAAACTTCCGGATTATCCCCGTACATACTTTCAATCCAATGCAAATTACGGAAAACCAAATCCTTCTTTAAATCTTCGAAGTCTTCTCCTTCTACCGAAGCCGCCTCGTCAAAGCATTGAATTGCGCTATTTATTTTTCTCTGTAATAAATATACTAACCCCAAGTTATTGATATATAAAATATAATTAGCGCAGTTCCTGCCAAATTTCCATTCAATCTCCTCGCTGTTTTGTGCATAAAACTCCTGTGCCGCCATATATTGTTCATCACACATCATTTTATACCCGATAAAGTTATATATTTCATAATACATCTCCGTTTCCTTTATTCCCAGCTGCTCACAAATATCCACACCTTTTCTTGCATATTCAGCCATTGTTTCATAATCAAACAATACACTGCAATGAAATGCAGCTTTTTGCAAAACACTAACATGAAACACGCTATTTTGAACAGTATCCGGAACAATGTATGAATATATTATTTTTTTCAATATATTGACAATTGCCTTACTATCTTTCGCTTTTTCATATTCAATAGCTTTAAGATACGCAAATTGGCAAACCAAAGTTGAATACTCTTTATCTGCTCTATTTGCCCTAATTGCCCTTTCAAGCTCTGGAAGCCAGTATTTATATTCCTCCTCATTCTCTTTTAAAAAAGCCAACAAACTTAAACATAAACAAGCCACATAAAAACAATCATATCCTTCTAAATATTCTTTAAAATATTTATAATTTTCAATAAACTCATCCTTATACTTTTGGACATTTTCTAAATCACTTTCGCATAAAAAATGCAAATATATCCGTGCATACTCCCTACTTTCAAATCCGTATATATTCCTTATGCAAACCAAGATATTGTCTGTATACCTTTGCTGCATTTCCTGATTCCACTCATTTTCTATCACTTTCTTATTTCTCAATATAATCGCCAGTATTACATCATCCTGTTGTTTCCACAATTCTGGAAAAAGTTCTGCAATCCGCTCACATGCTTTTCGATATTTCCCCGACTCTGGCTCCAACAGCATAATTCCTGCCAGTTCCAACAATAATTCACGCATGTTTTCTGTACTGTCCGGAAAAATAATCTCTATCAAATCCCGCAAAATAGAATATTCCTGCCTCAGAATCCCTCGATTAATAATCTTACCTGCTTTAAATTCCAAAACCTTAATATTCAATGCCTGAAGAAAAAGCGCTCCGCCATAATCCCCTTCCGCCAAATAATAATTTCTGTATTCTTCAAAATTATAATTATCCCACTTTTCCATTCTTTTCTATTCCCTTTTGTCTGTTTAACAAATATACAATCCATTTGGTATCCCGCATATACCTTAATCTACATACCTTGTCGTCATATAATGTTATGTATATATCTCCTTGTAATTCCACTGCCCTCTTATAATATGCTGTCCCACCCACCAAATCTACCAATTTTCTTTCATGTGAAAATTCAACTTTTCCTATAACCGCATTCTCATATATATCTATAAACATCCGAAATTTTCTTAGGCACCATAATATCCAAATTGTCATTAAAATTAACATTAATCCAAACAATAATATAAAGTAAACTGAAAATCTAATTAGCATAAGTGTGCCTAATGTCATACCAAAAGCAAATATGATTCTACAAAGAAGTCTTCTTTTATCCGTCTTAAAACTACCAATCAGTTTCCCCTTATTATTTAATTGTTCCTCAGATATAAAGGAATCTGCCAACTGTGAAAGGAGGCGACTACTATTCTCGCTGTGTGGCTTATCTCTTTCCAGCTCATATTCCATATCATCTAAACAACGAATTTTTTCTTCAGCTTCCATATTAACTCTTTTCCCATAATTTTTATTATTTTAGTGCAATTTTACTGTTCGTTGGGCTTTTACTACACTCTGTTAATAATTCCCTAGCCCGCTCCACATCTTCACCGCCGCCGCTAATTACCTTCTTCAGAATAAAAATCCCTTTCTTCAGATTAGGCTCTGTCCCCATTCCTTCCATATAACATCTGGCAAGTGAATACCCTGCAATACTATAATCTCCCTCTTCCACTGCCTTACTGAGCCACCTGAATGCCGCCTCTTCATTCTTTTTCACTCCGACTCCATTCAAAAAACATTGCCCCAGTTTAGCCTGCGCACGCCTTTCACCCAGTTTAGCCGCCTTACCGTATATTTTTGCTGCCGCTGCAAAGTCCTTCTCTTCTTTTGCCAAAGCCGCACAACATTCGGCAAGCATATATGTACCTTGAGGCTCATCATTGGCAAATGCCTTTTTGAAATAGTTGACCGCCAATTTCTTATCAGATTCCACGCCCTTGCCATTCATATAACAG
This sequence comes from uncultured Lachnospiraceae bacterium, assembly GCA_910584725.1. GTDB lineage: Bacteria > Bacillota > Clostridia > Lachnospirales > Lachnospiraceae > UBA3282. The sequence continues at coordinate 173,432 of CAJUBE010000002.1, forward strand.
CATCCCAATTCTGTATACGCTCTGGGCTCGCCATGTTCTACGGCCCTTTCCAGCCACTCTATGCCCGCCTGTTCTCTGTTATGGTTTAAGCAAAAAACACCCGCTCTATACAACTCCTCCCCGCTGTAGCTTTCCGGATGACGCAAATAGTCCTCTACGCTAAATGCTTCCTCCAAATTTTTATCCAAAATTGCCTGTCTCTCAATATCTTCATCCGATATTTGATCCTGTACTTTTTTTATCTCCACTTCACTGGAAATCTTTTGCAATCTCGCAATCCGCTCCTCTGTCGGCGGATGTGTGCCATACAGCAGATATTCCACAGATAGCTTATTCACCTTTTTCTCCTTAGGAAATTTTCCAAAAAAGTAACAAGACCATTCGAAAATCCTATCATTCCTCCAAACGCATCTGCCGCGAATTCCTGCTGTCTGTCAAAAAACCTGAAACATGCTGTCTCAACATACGCAACCCCTGCCAGAAAGAAATCAATAATCCCGTATATTTTATCAAATATGAAATTTACAATTTTCCACCAGCCTACCCCCTCATCCAAATTCCCATCCGCCGCCGCGAATCCAATGAATGCCGCGATCATAGCCGCCAATTTGCCTGCTATCCAAAACACTACCTTTATTACAAATCTAATTCCGCCAAATATAACCGTCCCCTGTAAGGACATCAGCAGACAGACTGTATCTCCATGAATGTGGTGAGCCAGCTCATGAGCCAGCACTCCTGCTATTTCCTCATCACTTATGTAATTATTCAGTAATTCCCGGTGCACAGCAATTGTTCTTGTTCCCGTCGCAAAAGCATTTAATCCTTCTTCATCCGAAATATATAGTTTAATGCCTGCTTTTACAGGAATGCCTGCTTTTTCGGCGCCACAGCATACCATGTTCCAAACACGTTTCAACCTTTCATCCTCAATCGCATTGGGTTCTCTCAAATTGAGAATCATCCTGTAATACCAGTCAACAACCGGTGTCAAAGTTAATGCGTATAAAATAGCCAACGCCGCTATAGCCAAGGGAAATGCTGCCCGCCAATCTTCAGTCAAGGCATAAAAGACAATAGTCAGTAGAAAATAATTGAATACAGACGCAAACAGAAAACCGCCGTTAAGAAACTTTTTCATTCGTATAATCCCCCTTATACTTTAGAACATTTTTTCATAAGTTCAGTATTTTCATGCAGTAGATTTGTAATCAGTGTTTGGTACACTGCTGTTAATTCAGGTTGCTGAATCACTTTCTTTGTCAGATCTTGAATTAGCTTCATCAACTCTTCATTTGTCTTCTTAATGGTTTCAAACTGCCGATCGAATTGGTATCGCTCCTTTTCCAATTGATCATTAAAGCGCTTCGTTTCCTCTACTATTTTTGCAAGCTCAATCTCTGTATAAGACTTTACTTTATAAACCTCAGTCACATGCTTCAGCAAATCCAATGCGCTTATGCTGACTCCAATTTCACATCCCGTCATTCCCTTGCCTCCTTTTTGTAATATTGATGTATCACATTATTTATTTCCCTAACCCTTTCAAAATAGCGTTGATTAATAGCTCCCTCATCGACCCACAATCTGTTTCTCAGACATTCAGCCACTATTTTTTTGATCGCCTCCATTCTTTCGTTTTCGCTGCACTCTATCTCAAGCAGCATATCACAGAGAAACCTGATATTAGTTGTATCCAATCTGATTCTCTTTGCCTCCATACTCATCCGACTAAATAGATTTTCCATTCCGCTTTCCAAAACAATCGTTCTAATACGATGCATTTTCGCCCTATCATACAGATCCTCTATTTTCACACTTTCCATGTCAAAATACCGTTCGCATAGTGCACAGTACATCATCTTTCTCCAACCTGATTTCTCCACTGACATGCTGCCGCTATTCAAAGCGTCTGCATAAAATATATAATCCCTTCCAAGCAAAAACCACGCCTTGCTTCTGACTACCGTATTATCACTTACATCTTCCAACATACTTTCAATCATTTGTTCCGCTTGACACATTACCTGCTCAACCTCCGCAATGTCATTTAAATACATTGTCTCCGTAAGATTTCTCGCATTATGTACTTGGCGGATTTCTTTCTTCGCCTGCAAAAGTTTTCTAATATTATTATTTTTTGCGGCATTGAAAATTTCATTATGATCCATTAATTACACCCGCAGCCCGCACGCCCCATGCACCACATTCAGCCGCCCCGCATTCTTCATAAAATAGAGCGTCTCCAGTGTCTCCCCCATATATCCCAGATACCTGTCGCTCCTCTCACTCCCCTTCGGGACGCTCAGTTCCTCCGTCCGCATCAGTATCGGGAACAGCCACGCACAGTAATCATTGTATTTTAAACCTGCCTGTCTTTATAGCATATCTGTTATTTCTGTCATGCGATTGAAAAACGGATCTTCCACCTTTAAATTTAAAAAATCCAAATCCGTAATTTCTATTCCATGCACTAATGACAAAAGGAGCTCGTCCAACTTCTTATTAATCTTTCTGGCAGATATGGGACACAGCTTCAAATATTCCCTAAAGTATCCCCTAATCCCTTCCTGCGCCTCCTGAAAGCATCTGATATCACTTTCTTTACGAGTTTCTTCTGTATACACTGGTCTGCCATTTCCGTCAAATTCTTTGACCGAAGGCATGGGTGCCGTCAGCATTGTCTCTAAAATATAATAGTCTCGAAAAATCACGCTGCTATTCATCTCTTCTGTGTCATAAAAAGAAATAATATCTAAATTCTTTCCCTTCATCTGTTCCTGATCCAGACGCAAAAAATATATCCCTTTCAAATGCTGCTCCATCAGCCTGCCAATATACATCTGAGTCGTACCCCTCGCCACAAAATCAAAGAAACCTGTTATGCCCTTCTTTATACCCAACTGTTCAATATATGTATAATAATTCTTTCTGTTTACCGCCGCCCGCTCCAAAATCTCCTGCCGGTAATCCAGTAATCCCGTCCTCTCATTTTCCTGATTCTCTATATTTACCCGAATTCCAAACCTCTCCTCAAGTTGCTTAAACAAGCTTCCGCTGAACTTCATGCTCTCCACATACCTGATATCCTCTTCATTCTCCATGCCTGCCCGAATCGCTGCCATCCGTGATGTCAGGAAATAAACAGAAGAGATCTGATTACAGAGTTCATCATACAACTGCTTGACCAGATAGCCATCTCTGGCACAAAAAAGAATATTTTCAAGCTGGTGTTTATCTGCCTGCTCACGAAACCACATAACAAAATCACAAATCATAGGCGCAAAAAAGATATAACCGATATCATAAGCTGCAGAGACCGCAATCCGACACGCCTCTGTCTCAAACTGAAACGGACTGTTAAAAACATTTGCCACAAACATACCAATTCTGATTCTGTCCGACAGGCATTCCGTATAGTCCCACAATCCCATATAGCCCGTCTGCTCAAGAAAATCTATTCCGCTGTAAAGCCTGCAGGTACTGATACCGCTTTTTTCCGCATACTCCACATCAGCCGCTACATCATCTCCAATATGGCAGTATGACCATGCATCCGCCTCCTCCTTGTATTCCCGAAAAAGTCCCTGCTGTTTACCCTTTCCGTATTCACAGGAAACAAAGACATCCGTGTAGCGGGTAATACCACACTGTCTCAATATACGTACAATCTGCTTTTTATTATAATAGGAGTCGGACACAATATAGATTTTCTTCCCCTGCCTCTCCAAATCTGAAAGCAACCTGCAGACCTCCCTGCGCGGAACCAATAACCCGCAGTCGATTTCCCATTCCATCACCGCCATCTGCTCCGGTTCAATCTCAACTATACCATATGTATGCTTCATATGGGAATAAATTTCAGAAAGCTTCGGCGCACGCTCCCTGGACAACTCCTTTTCACTTGCCATCCGTTTTGCCGGAAAGTCTTCAATTACAATCCCATGCTGTCTCAACCTGTCGTCCACCAATTCAAATACATCCGACTGAAACAATACTTTGCGCATAATCAGCGTATCAAACAAATCAAAGCTGACGACATCATATGTCAAAGCTTTTTGCATCACCTGACTCTTTGTATAACCTGATACCTCCTTAAAATTATATACAGCACGCCGCACATCACAGAGGTCGTTGCCCCTTATATCAAACAAAGCAATCTGTTTTTCCCGACATATTCCGCCAATCCGTCTCGCTATCGCACGGCACGAGCCCGGACGTGCCGCTACCAAAATCAGCTTGACAGAAGCTTCCACTGCGCATTCCATAGAGATGATCGGTTTCCCATACAAATTTCCACTGTTTTGATAACTATCCAACAGCCCGACTACTTGAAATGATTCTCCAATCTCACCGAGAATCCGTTCCGTCTCTATGCTCAATCCATAAATTGCAATTTTACAGCCCTTGTATTCTGATAATATCCTCTGCAAATCAAACACTGCTATCTCTCTATCTCCCATAATTTTAGAAACTTCTCAGGCTTTTCTAAACTCTTCTGAAAACCACAATATTTTCCGATCATCTATTCCATTATCAACCAGATAGCGCCTAATCGTTTCCGCTGTGCTCTGTACCGTATTGGCTATCAAAATAAAATCATATTCGGGAACCTTCAAAATTTCATTCGGAGCATCTACAGCCAATCCCTTTTCTCTATAAATTTCATACTTCTGATCCAGCCACAAAACAATACGTATTTCCTTTTTCCTCATAAGATATCTATGTATTTTCTGCCCTAATACACCTGCGCCATAAATGACTACCTTACTTCCCGCCGCAATTCCCCCATAGGGCACTAACACTTTTTCATCAAAATAGGATATTTGGTGCATAAACAACAGATATTTCCTATATTGCCGTAGTTGCGGTTCCATGACTTCCCATACATTTTTTTCTTTAAACACTTTCCCCAAATGCGCGAAAAGCAATCCGTATATATCTTCTTTATCTTCTCGTTCCTTTTTAGTCATACTATCCGAATGTTGTACATAATGATACGCACAAACATCCAAAATGACTATCTTTTCCGCCTCCAACACACTAGGGTAGACGACTGCCGCGTCTTCTCCAATAACGATACGATCATCAACGCACATCTGCGTCTTCCTAAGAATTTCTCTTTTAAATAGCTTTGTAACCAAATGCGGCTGAATACCGTATTCAAAAAAACGTCCTGAGTAAAGTAATGTTGGAAGAAGCATTTCCCTTGTATATATCCCTATCGGGAAGTTATCCTTTACCTTTCTGCTATCCTTCCCGATATCATGCGAATGACCTGACAAAACCATATCCGCACCTGTTTTTGCCTGTGCTAATACCATCTTTTCGTAATAGTCGGGTTCTATCCAGTCATCGCTGTCAACATAACCCACAAGTTCCCCTGTTGCCGCTTCAAGCCCGGTTTTCCTCGCTGAGACAAGTCCACCGTTTTCCTTATGGATCACTTTCACACGGTAGTCTGTCACCGCATATTCGTCGCAGGCTTTCCCACAAAGATACGAAGAGCCATCATCCACAAGAATGACTTCCAAATCCCTGTAGGTCTGATTTAAAATACTTCCTACACACTGTTCTAAATACTCTGACGTATTATAGATTGGCACGATTACGCTGATCATGTCGCTATCACCTCAATTGTTCTGCTGCCGTAACGGGATAATTCCTGCAATCCTTCCCACGGCATTTTGCACACATTTCCAAATACCCCTTTTCAGAATATCCCAAATTGTATTCCAACAGGATACGCCTTCCCAAATCACCTTCCGTCAAAGATTCCAAATCCAAAAAATCGTCTTCTCCGATATGATATCCCAAATTATCCGACACAGTTCTCGCCATCACACAATAGTAAAGCTTTCCGTTTCTCGTTTCCCTGCAGGGCGTCATACATTGATCAAATTTCTGTATCAGTTGCTCTGCACTCTCCTCCTGCAATGTATCCGAAAAACCATAGTCCCACCATACTTCTTCCGCTTTTCCAAGATAATAACCAACGTCCGCCTCTGAAAGTATCTTATCTAGCTTATCATACTGCCCCTGCAAAGCCGGAATTGCTTTCACATAATTGGATATTCTGAAAAATACCCTATGCTTTTTGCAACAATTCAGCAGAGCCCGATCTGGCGTAATCGTTCCATTTGTCGTAATACTAAAGGTACCAATCTTATCCCGGTATTTTTCCCCAATATATTCCACCGCCTCTTTCAAATACCGATACAGCAAAGGTTCTCCGCCAATCAGGACAAATTCATGAATATAATCAATCTTCGAAAAAAGAGTGTCGGCTGAAACATATACTTCTTCCAGTTTCATATCTTCCGCATTTCTGCTTACCGCCCAACAACCGTGTGCACATTTTGCACAGCTTAATGTACACCTCTCTGTCACACAGATTTGCGCCAGATTCATAAATAAAAGATCCTTCTTTTGAAACAGCAGCAAAGGCAGTATCTTATGCAGAAAAATCCCGGACAGATAATACTTACAATTATTTTCCTGAAGTTGTCTGCTTATCTCCGCTTCATTTGCTTCATTAGCGGCAACAACAATCGTCCCGCCATTTCCATTTTCCAGAAACCATTGGTAGGAATATACCGGTTGCCCACAAAAGCCATTGTTTTGTTTTTGCACATTGTTATCAATAAATCCGGCAAACATCTGAAAATGGGATAAGGTTACATACAAACCGCGCCCGATGTCCCCCGCGCCAAATACATAAAATTTCCCCGACTCCGGCTGTTGTAGCTGATATGCCTTCAGTTCTTCTCCTTTATTCACCCATTTCATAGTGTATCAGCTCCCTCCAAAATTGATAGTGCTTGTCCATACTGCATTTTTCTTTCAGCTCCATATGAGCCTTCGTTCCCTTATCCGACAGCAAAATTCTATTTTGCTCGAGATATTCTATTCTGTCCGCTATCGTTTCATAATCTCCTATCGAAACAATATAACCGTTTTCCCCGTCACAAATATCATCATTTACACCGGAAGTATCGGTTACGATCGGCACTGCGCCATTTGCCATAGCCTCCGCGATGGAACGCGACCGGCCTTCAAAGTCCGCCATATTAACGCAAATATCCTTATCTCTCCAGAAACTGCCTATTCCCTGCTTATCCAAGACACCTACCAATCTAACCTTCTCCTGTAAATGTCTGCTGGCAATAAATTCCTGCATTTTATCCTCATAATCACCTTCTCCGGCAAGTTCAAAATAATAGTTTACTTTTCGTTTTTCCAAAGTCTCTATCAGTTTCTCCATCAAATCCATTCGTTTCTGAGAAACAACAATTCTGCCGGCATATCCCAATCTAATCGGCTTCGTTCTTTCCGTTGTATATAATCGTGTAAGATTCTGTGGGCAATTGACCGGACATATCATGGTATGTACACGTTCCTCCTCAACTCCCCGTTTTATCATTTCCCTCGTAATATCCGAACTGACACATACATACGCGTCTACACATTCCCGAAAATCTATGTATTCCTGATAAATATTTTCCGTTGCATTTCTAATGCCCGAAATAATTTTGATTTTATCCGGATATGCCTCTTTCACAATCTTCCCTGCAAAGACTTCATATGGATAACTTGTCACAAGAACGCATGGTAAACATTTTTTTAAACACATGATTATCTTTCTTATGTTGTCTACACTGTTTATGTTTCTTATGTCAATGTCTGCATATAACATATGATTTTCTAATGCAGCGTTCACATTATCACTATTTCCCGGAGATAAAATATATGTATATTCATTTTTTTCCTCCAGGAACTTCATGCAGATGTCTTTTGTCCATTCCTGAACGCCGCCAAGAACCATGCCACCCAGACACGCAAAAATGACAGAATTTTCCTTCCCATATACAGGTGCATTGCCGAATAAATCGGAGAAATCTGCTGCCGCATATATTTCCTGAATTAACCTGCTATATGATATCTCCCGGACTTTTCCCTTTAAAATATCTCCTATGCTGCTTCTGATACTTTCTGTATGAAACATTGGCGTGATACATATAGTTGCCTCATCCATATCCCTTAAGACATCGGGCGATTTTATTTGATGACTACCGATATATGTACCCCAAAACTCCCGTTTGCCATCCACTACCACGCCAATCTTCCAATTGCAGGAATCCATAAGCGATATTAGATTTCTCCCCCGTTCTCCGGCGCCGTAAATAACCAAATTTTCCATAATCAATTTCCTGCTCCGCTCATCCACTCGCGATACCATTTCTGATAAATAAAAAATGTCCACATAATACCAAAATGGCCCTTCATTTTCCTCTCTTTTTCAGGCTTCAAATAATCCCGGACAATTTCTGCCGTGTACTCCGGATGAAACAGTCCCTGTCTGCGGAGATACTCCGGACTGCTCAGTTCCAGCAGCTCGTCTTTTAAGTATGTATTTAACAATCGCTCCGCCGGAATATTAAAACCGGATTTCGGTCTGTCCACCAGTTCTTTTGGCACATATTCATACAAAACATCCCTCAAAATACGCTTTCCGCCATCTCCCTGCATCTTAAACTGATACGGCATTCGAAATACATATTCCATAACCTTCTTGTCGTAAATAGGACAGCGTCGCTCAATTCCTGCACGTACAGTCGCGCTATCCTCTTTTAAGAGTTCCAGCTCTACCGTATAAGAATCCAAATCCACAAGGCTTCTTCTCGCGCCATAATTCTTTTCCGGATATCTGTCTTCTATTTCAAAATAGAAACTATTGTTTTCAACCGGCTGGTCAAGCATTCTCTTAATTGTATGAAACATATCATCGGCACCAATCTGCGTCGCCGCCTTCTTGTTTTGATCCATTGCGACAAGCCTGAGGTTAAAAGGAAGATTATTTAACGCTTTTATATTCTTAAGCAGAGGAACTTTTCTGCTATAATAGATAATCTTCCCTGCCAGCGCATGTTTCTGCGCCTCGTCCAGCGCCGCATAAATACTAAGTCCGCCCATAAAGAGCTCGTCCCCGCCAATCCCCGTTAAAATAATATCGTTATCTTTCTTTGCCTCAGATGCCATTACAATTGTCGGAATTACAGCATAGTCAGCAATGGGAAGCGCATTGTTCTTCACGGAACGTTCCAGAGTATCCAGCATTTCCATGTCACTGATACACAGGTTTCTATGCTCTGTACCCAGATGATTCGCTACACGCTCCGCATACCTGCGTTCGTCGAACGCTGCATCTTCAAACCCCATACAGTATGTCCGTATTTTTTGAATAGAATTTTCCTGCATCAATGCGCACACCATGGAAGAATCATAACCGCCGCTCAAAAACGCCCCTGCCTTACCTGTTCCTTCCATTCTTTTTCTGACAGCTTCTTTCAGCAGCAAATTTAATTCATATTTCGCTTCGTCATAATCTGTCACTAATTTCTTCTGACCTTCTGTGTATGCCTGTCCGATTGTCCAATATGCGTGTTCCGACAACGCCCCGTTTTGTATTTTTATGTAGTGTCCCTTTTTTACCTTATATATATCTTTAAATGACGTGTCCGGTTCCTGAAAATACCAATGATAAAGAAAAGAGGGTAGTATATTGATATTTACTTCCTTTTTTATCTGAGGAAACGTCAAAATTGCCTGTATCTCTGATCCAAAAACAATATTATGTCTGGCATCATAATGATAATACAACGGCTTTTTCCCCATATGATCCCGGCAGAGATACAATGTATTATCCTGACGGTCAAAAATCACCATTGCAAACATACCGTCTATGCGATTCAGAAAGTCGATTCCCCATTTCAAATATGCTGCTGTCAGCACCTCCGCAATACCCTTCCCTCTCCACGGGAAGCCGGACAGTTCCTTCTTTAACGCGTCAACATTATATATGGAACCGTCATACGCCAGTAAGATTCTCCGATCTTCCGACCATAATGGCTGCACACTTTCCTGTATACAATCCTGAACGTTTAATTTATTATAGGCAATCCCCAGGCTGCCTGCCGCCGTCTGTACATGCTCTTCCTTATATCCGTCCGGCCCACGATGCTGCAGTTTTACGCTCATCGCTTTAAGGCATCCCGCATTTACGTTGTCTTTATGATAAAACCCACAAATTCCAGCCATCTATATGTGTCCTCCCCAACGCTATCTCTTATATGCTTCAATCAAATATCCAAAGCAAAGTGTTTCTGCCGAAACAGAATCTGCTCCTGACAACTCGGTCATAATTTTTACCGCCTTAGACAAAATGCTCACCTGTTCCTCATCAAGATGCGTATTACAATATTGTTCAGCCATCTCAACTGTCCTAAATAATTCCTGCGCCATATATTTAAAATAATCACCGTCTGGTGTCAGCTCGCATATTTCAAATCCGTGTGCTCCTAAATGCTCCCTGTACCAAAATTCACTGAAACCGTTTACAAAATAATATGGCGCCATATGTGTCAAAGAACAAAACGGGGCAGTCAAAATCAATTCTCCTCCCGGCTTTAAAACCCTCGCAATTTCTTTCACCGCAGGTACCGGATCTTTTAAGTGCTCAAACACCTCCGTACATAAAACCACATCCACAGAATCATTTTCCAGCGGCATGTCGATAATATCGCATACAATGTTTACTTTTGAGGTATCCCACTTAAGTTCTTCTGAAATTCCCTTTCTACATTCCGTCGGGTCATATTTTCCAAAATCCTGTGCAATATATTTCAAATGTCTGCAAAATGGCGCATACTGCTGTTCTCCTGCCCCGGCATCAAGCAGTACTTTCCCTGCCTCGATTTTTTCGAGCTTTTCCACAACCCATTCATGTCTAATATGCCTGAAATCTCCCCATACATCATCAAAGGAGATAATTTGAGACTCACATATCCTGCCTTTCAGCACATGCAGAATATCCCTTTTTATTTCTGCAAAAAGCTTATGGCTCGTCACATATATATAATCAAAAGAAATTTCAGCTATATCTGCCGGCCTGACATATAAGGGCATATCATATTCATTCCTGTCGCTGTATCCCACAACATCAAATTCACTCTTTATAAAGCTTTTCTGTTTCTCATATTCATATCCGAGCCCATAAATCACAACTCTTTTTCCATAATAATCCTTCACAACCAACCTCCGTCTGATCATACTCTTATCCACTCCGCAGGACAGATATCCGCAAAATTCTTTGACCTTGCCCATGTTTTGGGCGCTATTACTATCTTTTCCCGTGGATTAAGCCAAGCTCCCCACCAACTGTATGTACTGTTTGCTATAATATGATGACTACAAAAGCTCATCAAACACATATCAAACCAATTTTGGTATCTTTCAAACATGTTACTTTGTATATATAGGGCATTGCTTTTTTGATAATGTTCTTTTACCCACTCAATATCATCGGAGAAAAAATAAAACTGACAATTTCCCAGCCTCTGTTCCATGTAATTCATTGCCATGTTATAGTATGCTTCCGTACACACATCACCTAATGCATACATATACTTATCCGACAAATAGTCACCTCGCCTGACATGTACTGCCACTATGTCATCTCTAACCCGCATATTCTCACATAATTCCAGCAAATGCCTGTCAACCGTCAGGTCAAATTGAAAGTCCTGTAGAAGTTCTTCTCTAATCAAAGAAGGAAAATAGTAATTCTGGTGCAGACCCTTTATAAATCCCGTTTCCACATCCAAACTGAAATTATCAATTTCATATTTAATCCCGCTGTCTATTATAAATTTCCCCGCAATATCACCATCCAGATATCTCCTTGCCAGTTGGTACTTTTGCCCCGCATCACAGGTTTTCATCTGAATATTTCGAAACACCTCCGTAAGCTGAAACATGCCGCCTTCCGCCATCTGATAGTGCGATACATCCGCATAAACATTATCCTTTTTTAACAAATAATTTTTCATTAAGGCATATTGGAACATTTGATTTCCCAATCCGCCGCTAAAATGTATGATTACAGAATCCTTTTCCAACTCCTCATTGCAATGTCGAATATCCACCGGGGCATAAGCTTTTTTCTCCATACAGGAAAAGTAGAAAATACTGTGAACTCCATACTCCTGTCGAAGCTGTTTCTCAATGCCTTCATAATCTTTGACTGCAATCACCACTGTCGCCGATTTCGTCTTTAATACATCAGGCGCATATATCGGAAGACCGTTTTTTATAGCTCCGCACTTCTCCGGCATACTATCAATATAGCCCAGAATATTACAGTCATCCTTATAATAGATATATGCCATGTCCCCATATTTTCCGGCTCCCCAAATATAAATATCCTTTTGCATCACGGTCTCCTATTCCGTTTTTTTGAAATGAAACAACCCAAATCTATAATTCCCGTTATGCATATCGCTATCATATTTATGTATGCTGACGTTATATTCAATCTCTGTTTCAGTGGCACATGAAAATTCAATTAACTCCATATCTCTAAAGGCATCAACCACTGTCGCCGGATAAAAAATCCTATGCGCATTAAACTCTACCCGTTCTTTTCCGACAGGCAGCGAAATATACAGATGTCCGCCGTTCCTCATCTTTTTCTGTATATTTGCAAAACACTTAAAACACCCTTCCGGATCCACCTCATCCCCATATCTTCCAAGCCCGAAATGCTCTAAGGAACACAAAGCCGAAATGCTTCCGATACTCCCGTCTGTAACCTGCCGCAATGTAGTTGCATCATCAATGATTGTATGGAGGCCTTCTACTTGTTTGGGAAAGTCACGCACATCTATCATGGTGACATCAATCCCCATAGCCAGCAGATGTGAAATAAAACCATCGATTCTGGAGCCGATATCAAAATGTTCTCTTACACCGGATTCGCCTATCAATTTCGCCGCCCACAAATCCTGCCAGAAATAATTTTCGATCGTCCCTGCATCTGCATATTTATCGGAAATAATGGGCCAGAGATATTTTTGTTGAATATCAAAATTTTTTCTTGTATTAAGATCCTGATATGTTTTCATGTCCTGCTCAAAAAAAGTGCCTTGATATTCGCCCAGCTCCGCGCAATAATTCGTGTAATTCTTCTCTCCTAAAATATCTCTAATCTCTTCACTGTCTGTATTTCCACATGCTGTTTTTATAGGAAAAAGAAAAATACATTTTTTCAAATCGATGTTTTTTTCCTGACACACTTTATAAACGGCGTCCACACTTTTATTTGCCACGACAATATAATCATACTCTTCAGAAGATGGAAGCTCGTTACATGAATAAACCGGTTTATTCATGAACTCCTCTTTCAATTTCCCGGTTTCAATAAAACCTGTAATTTCACCGGCATAACCATTTTCTATAAAATTTTTGGCAACTCCTCCGGTTCCCCAGAGCAAAAGCTTTTTCATAAATAATTTGTCTCCCCTTTCGCAAAAACTATAATCTTATGAAATTATGACTATTTTGATATATCCCCTTATCGATAATCTTTATATCCTCATAATGATGCCTATCTGCAAGCTTATGAATCTGCGCACAAATTGCCACCTGTGATATTCCTGCAACCAATCCCGTGCATTTTGACAAGGTATACATATCCCTGACCACTTCCAGTCCAAGTAAATACCTGTGCTGTCTGCGGCTGTTTTTGCTGAATGCGACCGATCTGTTTTTATCACTTCGCTCTACGTCTTCATAAAAACACATTTTCTCGCCATACTTTGCCAAAAATTTTTTTAATATACGGGTGTCATCCGTAGCAACAAATATCTTCTCATATGCTCTTTCCGTCAGGAGACGATCTACTTCTTGAAAACACTCTTCTTCCGTCACATAAACCGGATGATTATCATATTTTGCCCTAAAATCCGTTCCTCTGATATGTACACCCAAAACTTTTGTCTCCCCAATGCCAAGGCTTTCTATTCCAGCATTCACAAACTGCTGTGTCTGCTCATTGAAATTTATATATTTCCTGATAATACGCGCCATTTCATGCATATAACGTTTTGTATATCCGTAATGAGCGCATTTTCCTGTAAGCACTAATTCAACCATTTCCCTATGAAATACACGAGAATGCAGCACATTCCTTTTTCGTCCTGCCTCCTTGACCCCGATTGATGTCGGCTGCACAAAATAATATTCAAAAGCATTCCTCGTTCCATTTATCACACTGTCTTCTCCGTATGCAAAATGTTTCCCGGCCTGGACCACCGGAATGATTCCACAGACATCAGCAAGATAAATATATTCAAGCCATGCACGGTACATCGCGCAAAAGCCCAAGTCTTTGTTGTCCTCCTCAATAAAATACACAGCTGTTCCCCGTGCATTTATACCGAAGTTTCTGATCTGGTCTATCAATAAATTGATGTCCGTATCATCTTGCGTATGAATCAGATAATTCCATAATTTCATTTCTATTACACCTCGTACAATATATCTTCCAGCGAAAGGATCGGACAATCCATCTTAGTTTCCAATGCCTCTTCAATCTCGTCAAAGAACGCAATTGCTGTCACCACAACCGCATCCACTTCTTCAAAATTATCTTCCATGGAAACAACACCTACTTCCGAATAAATAGAAGCCGCATTCCTGTCAATGGCATACGCTACCTCAATCCCCGTCCCTTTCAGCTCATCAAGCAGCGTCTCACCGGCATAGCTCATGCCATAAATAGCAATCTTTTTATAGCCGTTTCTCTCAAGATATGCCGCCGGACTCTTGCCCGCCTGCTTTACCTTCACCCACTGGTTCATCATCAAATAAAGAGCAAGATGTTTGTCCGACTGAACCTTTAGTTTTTCTGTTTCCCCAATCACCGTTTTTTTTACTACACCTGCTCCTGCCGCTGCCCCAATTACTGCTGACAGTACAGAAATAACTCCCTTTTTCATACCAAATAGTCTCCTTTTCTATTTTCAAATCCTCTCATTATATCAACGTCATATGAAATCATACTATCCTCACCAATTTTTATCTTTGTAGATTCTACCGCAGTTATCCTTCCTCCTCCAAAGGTAACGCCCTTTCCAAAAACAATATGGTTTCTGTCTCCGTAAGCTCTGATCTTGTACTCCCCTAAAGAGCAGTTTTCATTTTCTTTCCCTACCCTTACGCGACCGCCAAACACCACCAAAGCAATCCTCAAAATACCCCAATCTTTTTAATTCTATGGCAATAAAAAAGTATTTTGATTATAAACAAAACATTTTTCATTTAAATAATCTATAATCTCATCTCTTTGTGCGGCAAAGCTTATAAAGAAATAATCTGCCTTGTCATATTTGATTTCCGTCGGCTTTATAACAGGAAGTCCGCAGTACATACCCCCCTTATTTTTATCAATAAATGCGATAACCTCTATATCCAGTGCAAGCAGACGGAGTAATTCATGCGCCTGTCTCCCTAATTTCCCCGCTCCCCATATATACGCTTTTCCGCAGAGCTTTTGTTTTTTTAAATAAGCATAATATAACACTCTTTTAGAGACATAATCAGGTTTGCCATCTTCCTGTGCAACTGCTTCTAAAAGTTTATTTAGCTGCTCGGTCAAATCCTTTCCATATAAATTGGCATCTCCGATATGACCATCTTTAACTATGTAATTGTAATATTGATCAATCTGTTCCCTAACCCTGTCAGGGGAGAAATCCCGTTCCCATGTCTCCCTTGCACGTGCCTGTATGCTTTCTATATCTCCGTTCTTAAAACCATGAATACAGTCCCTGATTGACTCTTCTATGTCTTTCTCTCCAAATCCCCCCGCTATATATGCGTTGTACATATCGTGAAACACTTCCGGCACCCCCGCAACCGGAGTTGATATAATTGTCAGCCCATAAGTTACTGCCTCTACGATTGACATCGGGAATGACTCATCCGTGCTTGCGCAGAGCAGGATGTCGCAGTCTTTTAGCAGCACGGATATGTCACTCATAAAACCTTTGAAAATTATACTTTCTGACAAATGACGCTGTTCCACATACATCCGGCACATCTCCCCATAACTGCCCGAACAATTTCCTGCGATTTCCAAAGTAACGTCGTGTTCTTTCAGACACTTTTCCACTGCCTTGATTGCAATTAATTGATTCTTACGCGAA
This sequence comes from uncultured Lachnospiraceae bacterium, assembly GCA_910584725.1. Classification (GTDB taxonomy): domain Bacteria; phylum Bacillota; class Clostridia; order Lachnospirales; family Lachnospiraceae; genus UBA3282. The sequence continues at coordinate 189,478 of CAJUBE010000002.1, forward strand.
CACACATCTCCAACCATAGCGATTTTATAACTCTGCCGGCAACTGTATTTTTTATTTACCATGCGACTAAGCGGAGCCACCGGTCTTATGCATTTTGACTTTATTCCCAAACAGGAACTCCACTTCTTCGCATATAAATGCGAATCACACAAATGGTACTTTGCGAAAATATCCAAATACGCCAGTCTGAATTCTTCCTCTCGCAGTTGATAAATATTCATTAAATGCGGAATTTTTAATTCCCGGGACACTATCTCTACTGCCGGATTAATCTGGACACTATGTAAAAATTCTATCTTTTCCTGTATGACAAACTCGCGGATTATCTTGCTGCTCAAGATAGCCTGCAAGTAATCAACGTCATAAAAGTTAAATGAGGTTTCATAATACAGTGCTCTATAAACAAGTCCGCTTTTTTCGCATCTTTCGGCATACTCTGTATTCACATTTCCATGATCATCGCAGGGTATTACTACAATCACATCATGGATTTTCGCCATAACCCCTGCCTGCTGCAACAGCAGATTCCCTGCTCCACCAAGACCATATGGTATATCCAAAAAAAACGCAGTTTTCATACATAAACTCCAGCAAAATTCTACTTATATGCCACAATCAGGCATCTGTTTTTAATAAAATTACACAACTGGCTATTTCATTCTTTTCTCCAACAATGTAATGCAGTCAAGCTCTTTCATTCCATACCAATCAATTACTTTCTGCTCTATCACTTCAAAACCCGCACGATATGACAAATATGCAAAAATGTCTTTACTCATAAAGCATCTTGCGTGAGGGGCATGGGCAAAATCCGCTTTATAATCATCGCTGTAATTTGAATGATGCAACAGCGCACGCATACCCCCTCCCAGTACTCGGTGAATATCTTTTAAATACTCATACACATCCATCAGTTCAAAATGTACCATAGAATCATATGAAAACAGCGCTGTATAACTGTCCGAAGAAAGCTTTTCCAAATTATGTCCGTTATTTTTATAATATTTTATGGAATCAATACCCTTAAATCTCTCCCTGCAAATAACCATGTTTTCTTCCAAAATGTCTACCAGCGTAACCGTTCCTGCCTTGTTTATATAATGTGGCACGTGCCTGCCGCGCCCGCAAGCTAATTCAACTACATTTTGTAAATTCAATTCTCTGAAAAATTTATAAAACACGGATTCTTCATTCCAAAATACATCCACTGCTTCCTCTTTTTCAGCATCATGAAACCATTGGTCATTATTCTTTGCATGATGATATGCACACCATTCCCTAAGAAAAACAGCAGATTCTTCCCCTGTTGCTTTATAAAATTCGTTAAAGCCATATCCTATCTGTTCGTCCTTTGATAGCATATCTAAAATTTCTGTTGCTACAGCTTCATCCATATTAGATACCAAAAACGGTAGCTTTTTCTTCTTCGCTTCCTCATAAGACAATATCTCCTTGCTATGTATACTGTCTAGTTCCGCATAGTTCGTGTCACAAAATGCATAAACCTTGTCTCCCATATTTCTCCATTCCAAAAAATCAAGGCACCATTTCCCTCCATTGCCTGCTCCATAAATAATAAACTGTCCCATACTGACCATTTCCTTTCTATTTATGTTGAGATACTTATTTCATCACTACCGTTTCCAGCTTACATTTCTTTTTATCACTCTTGCCGGATATCCTGCTATAATACACTTACTCTCCTCAAATGATTTATTGACAACCGAGCTTGCGCCCACAATGCAATCATCCGCAATAGTAACGCCTTTCAATATTTGCGCTCTGACCCCAATCCAAACATGTTTTCCTATTGTAATATCTTTATTTTTATTGTACTGCACATTCATTCCTTCCATGAAAATAGGGTGTCCATCTCCGCTCCGTATATCTATATCATGCGAAAAAAGGCAGCTGTTTCCTATCAGGATTCTTGTACGATTCATAGCGTGCAGTAGCCCACCCCCGTAATAGACATTTTCACCAATCATGATACGGCATCGTACACCGTCTGTTCTGATGACAAAGTTGCGAAGCTCACTGTTCTTTTTAATCCTGATACAGTTCCTATCCCCCAAAATAATAAATCTGCCATCATGGATTTTCACATTTTCTTCTATGCTTATCGTATTATCCCGTCCCTCAATCCTGAACTTACTGCTGACGAAATTGACCATTTGCCGCCACTTGCTTCCTTTAAGTAAAATTCTATTGTTATTTTTATCTTTCATTGTTATCATAGATATTTTCCTTTATCATTTATACGCATATATAACCCCCAATTCCATATTCTTATCATGGCACCACCATGAAAACCCTGCCTGCCCTAAACATTCCAAGATAGGCTGCTTTCCCTTATAGTGCCATTCCAGCATTATAAACTTTATTCTTTCCAATAATCCGCACTGCAACAGCTCTTCCAAAATTCCATATTCCTCCCCCTCGCAGTCCATTTTCAATACGATATTATGATGCGGATACCGATTCATAATCGGCGCAAACACTTCTGACGCTTTTTTTACTTCTATCTGCTCAGCCTGTTCATTTTTTTCCTGCGCCAGTCCCCATTTGCGATATTTGTCATATGCATATTCCCTCACATCCTCCAATGTGCTCTGCCCGCAGGTCATATCGGCGTTAAAAGGAACCCATCGTACCGCATTTTCACCGCTTATTCCATATTGAAAAATGCTTACCCTGCCTTCCTTTAAATACTGTCTCAGATTTTCCACCGCTCTTATGAATGTAGTTTCAAACGGTTCATAGCCAAATACTTTGTCTACCTTATTCCGCCCTGCAAAATACATCGCCGAGTCACCTATATTCATTCCGACATCCAAGACAATATCGCGCCTTCCATTATTGATGGTATAATCATATATTTGCTCACGAAAAACCTCACATACATTATTAAACTCATCTTCGGAGCTGACACTTATGGAAGCATCACTAAAGCACACCTGTATCCTTCCGTCATGGAGAATATGTGCTTCGCCGACATACCCCCCAGCATCTATGCAGCAATGCCCTAAGACAATCTTTTCCGCATCAACGCCCTTGCTAAGCAGCGCCTGCGAAATATGAATACATTCCTGAAATTTTTGAACCATAACAATAATTTTGTCATACTGATATGAGGATATCTCATTGATGCTTATTATTTTCTTGCCTGCAAACCAACCTGTTTTTTTGGCATCTATAAATGCCTTGATATGAAATAACTCATTCAGCTTTTTTTCATTCTTCTTGAAAAAATTACCAAGCCCGTATATCAGTACATTTTTACACGATTCCTTTTCTTCATGAATCGCAGTATAACTGCCATATAAATCGGCAAATGATTTCTCCGTGGTAGGCATTATTTCGAGTTCTTCCGGCAGCATATAGCTTTCTTTTATCTCATCGGAAACCGCAACCTGAAACGCTTTAGTTTTACCGCAATGAACTCCTGTTCCATCCATTCCTATATTGTCTATCAAAGATTTATATGGATTGATACAAAGCCCTTCCTTTTCAATTACATGCAGAGCCCAATAGACTGCCCATGAATCATTCATCCCCTGAAGCCTTTCAAGCAGTACCCGTTCCAAATCCGTTCCCCATAACGCAAGATATCTGGACTTGTCCCTATCCGCTTTGAGCCGTCTTATGATGTCATTGTCAACCTTATATTGTTCCCATCTGTCCTTCCATGTCCCCCATCCCCATGAGGAAATGCGTCCACACCCATATATGTCATACTGAGCTTGCGGCAGATGAATCGACCACGCATATCCTGAAACGGTGTACACTTTTTGATTATCCTTATACTTATCAAAGCACTGCTTCATGAAAGCAAAAAAATCGGGTGCCGGAACGCAGTCATCTTCCAATACAATAACGGCATCATTTTCTCGGAATACTGTATTAACGCCATCCACAATGGACTTTGCCAGTCCTTTATTATAAGGAGATTGCTGATAGGATACCTCGCACCACTCAATCTCCCTGATTGCCGTTTGTGTCTTTTCCCACTCTTCCTTGTGTTCTTCACACCTTAATCCGTCTTGAAATATGTATAATTTTGATACGCCCTTATTTTCTTTTAATCCATCCAACACCCTTTTCAAATGTTGACTTCTGTTATAAGCAAATACGACAATCCCTATATCCATCATTTCTCCCTTATTCCATTAATTCCAAAAGACTGATTATTTTTTTAACATGATACTCCTCAAGCTGTTTCTTAATTTCTTCATAAAATGACATTGCAGTAACGACCACCTCACAATCTTCATACCTGGGCAGTATTAAGTCATTTCTTCTTATCACTGGTATCCCTCTATAGCTGTAATCTCCCAAATTTATTTTTGCATCCGTAATTGCCGCAATGGTGTAGTTCTTTTTCACTGCCTCATTTACAAACCGTAGCCCTAAATCCGCAATACCATATACCACAACCTTGTCTACGCCTTTTTTAATTAGTGCGTCAATAGGTGAATTAGCATTCTGCAGACAGTCAATCCACCGTAAACAAGTTGCAATTTTTAACTCATTCATAATCCTTTAACCTCTCTCATAAATTACCGTTCTGTTATATTTATTAACCGGAAGGTATCCTTTACCTTTAAGAAATATACACACCTCACTTACCAGCACATCAGCAAGCGTCATTCCTCTTTGTTCTACTAAAATACAACCTATAGATACCTCCCTCCAATTAATCGAATTGAGCACCCGCATTTCCATTCCCTCAACATCAATATCCATATAGTCAATGTTTTTAACCTGATGCTCCCTAAATATGGAATCCAGTCTTTTTACCGGTATCATGTATGTATCGATAACATCCGCCATGCTTCTGATTTCTTCTGCGCAAAATGTATTCAATGCACTTTCATGAAAAACATAATATTTTAACTGCGTTTCCTCATCTGAAATGCCACAATTTATATTAATATCCTCTTTTCTAAACTGTTTTAGAAGCTCATAATTTTTTAAATCCGGCTCGATGTTGACGCCCCTCCAGCCTTTTGCATATGCCCAATATGTATTAGAAAAACGAAAGGGATGGTTTGCGCCAACATCAACATAAAGCCCCTTCTCTTTTCCGGCAAAGCGACTTTTTAAATAAACCTCTTCACCGTCTTGTGAATAAACAGTATCCGCATAAGTCTCCCAAACAGGTTTTATATCATTATTTTTCACATCAAACCAGGATATAATTTCACTGCTTATTCCCGCATAATTACACTGAACTGCAATTTCATGCACATAACCTGACGTAATTATAATTTTCTCTATTTCATTGTTGCTATACAGCTGTATAATCTCCTGAAATGCAGCAATTCTGACATTATTGTAAATTGTATTCACTTTGTTTATATCATTATCGCAAAATAATAAGTTTCCCTGATTATCCTCTGTCATTTTTTGCAAAAACGCCTGTCCATTCCTACCGGCGCCGAATAATATAACCTTCTTCATTTTCCCTCCAATTCATGTTTCAAGAAAACCCTGTCCAATCACATTTTGCGCAATATTGCGTTATCATGCGGTTGCCCTGCAATAGTTCTTTTTGAATTTACATTTCCGAATCCATTCGTATATTCATAGTCCGAGCAGATTGCTTTCTTTGTAAAAAATTGATGTAAAATCCTCCACTCCCGGAAGCCCGTATATAATACTGCTTATTTCAATCCGCTTAAAACCCTGCCCTTTTAAAAATTCATATCCTGGCTGATATGCCTCTCTTTCTGAATTATCCCAAATGATAATTCCCTTTTCCTTTAAACGTAACACTGCATTTTGAGCACATCTTACCCTGTCTCTTCCATCTATCAGAATGATATCAAATTTCTTTTCTTCATTCAGTATTGCCGCACAATACTCCCCTCCGTATTTTAGCTCATGATATTTTATTGAAACGTTTTGGGGCGCTATTTGAAGCATTCGTTCATACCATTGTTTATTATGTTCTATAGATACTACGTCTTTCACATGGCGACTCCAAAATAAGGTGCTGTTACCCCCCCCCCACTCAAATACGCTAAGGGATTTGTTTAAATGCTTTTTAACAAAATCAATCATACTCCGTCCCCACCACGGATTGATTTCTCTATTTTCATCATAGAAAAAATCACCGGTTTCCGACGGAATAATCCAGCTTCCCAACAATCCTGTCTGCATCAGATAACTATTACGATGGATCAGACCCAACAGCGTTCTTTTTGACAGTTCATATATGCTCAGTTGATTTTCAATTATATGCCTGCATATCCGCAAGCCTTCATTAGAATCTACTCTGGCATTAAATAAGATCAATATCGGATATGGCAAATCATATCGCTTAATGCCTGCCTCCTCTTCCAAAACATTAAAATATCTCGTTTCCCTCTGAAGCGCCTTCCTATGTTTCCGCAAACAATTAACACTTACAATATCAGGAAGAATGCAGCTGCTATAGGGTTCGTAATAAAACTCCTTTGATTCACGTTCCATCTCATGAACAATATTTATGACCATGTCCGTATCCAAAAGACATTGATCGCCTCCAACCCGAATGACATAACCTGCATCTTCCTGTACTGCCAAGTCCAAAAAACGCCTGTTCACGTCTTCTTCATCTGACATGTTCACTTTGATATTCAGTGCATTCAATACATTAGCCAATTCGATATTTTCAACGCAATTATATATTCCCGCAATTATATCGCATTTCGTTTCTCCAGCTACTTTCATACACCTGTCAATTGTATGCCGGACAACATATTTTCCGTCAATTTTTTCCAACAGCCATCTGTTAAATCTGGCGTCACACTGCAAATATATAATATTATTCATAATCACACCCCTGTTTTATTACCGCTTTCTCCCATAAGTACGGCACGATAAGAGGCCATATCCTATAACCTGCCGCATAAGTATTATCCTCACTTTTCAAAAACTCATTAATGATAACAGATGCCTGCAGTGAATTAATCAACTCACATTCTATGAAATCTTTAGAATTGACGATATCACCCAAAATATCCTTTAAAGGTCCTCTAAACCATTCTGTCAAAGGATCGTTAAATCCTATTTTTACCTTACGTTCTAATATTCTGCTATCCATATATGCCTTTGCCATATCCCTTACTATTGCCTTTGAATATCCGTTTCTTAACTTAGACGTCCATGGGAGCGAAAATGCAAAACTTACCACTCTATAATCCAAAAAAGGCATCCTGATCTCAACACCGCTTGCCATCCCATATCTGTCTGACACCCGAAGAATAGCCGGCAGAATATTCCTATGCGTTTCAACATATAATATCCTATTTAATGCATCTAAATCTGTATATTGTGAATAATTGCGCGCTGTATTTTCTGAAGCAGACTTCCTTACATCATCCAATGTTATCCTATCCTCTAAAAATACCATATCATTATATAATTCAACCAACTCCACTAATTCTTTATCTGATAAATTTCCGTTCTTAATAAAATCCAGTACTGCAAAAGAATAACCGCCAAACAGTTCGTCAGCACCTACTCCGTCTACCGTAACTTTAATCCCACTTTTTCGGATTGCACTATATTCCTGATAATGAGGCGCTAGAAGCGTATCATATGGTTCATCGCTCATATATACATATTTCATAATTTCTTCCAACGAGACAGGCGGTGTTATCTCTGCACAGTTGACCTCTAACCCAATATAATCCGCCGCCAGTCGCGCATACACCGTTTCATCATTAAGAGTGTTCGGCATACTAACCGTAACGGCATGATGCCAGTCATCACAGAAATGATTCCCTTTCTCATCAGCCGGTATATTATGCATAAAGCTTATAATCGTACTGGAATCAATACCACCGCTTAAAGCTGTACCGATAGGTACATCACTCCTCATTCTTATTTTCACGGCATCCATGAAAATATCTCTCAAATATTCGACTTGTTCTTCATATTTTGTCGGCACTGTTATGAGATTATCTAAAGTATTCCACCACCTTGTGATTTTTAATTTTTCATTTGAATATGTCGCACAACACCCCGGCAGAAATTGATTAACTCCTTTAACTGCGCATTTTTCCATAGATGCGCTTGCAAATGGATTATAACCATTTGCAAACAGGTCGTATTCTGGTCTTATCTCTTTCAATATAGGTAATAGCGCCTTTATTTCTGATGCGAAATAAAAATTATTATGATATTCATACCAGTATAGCGGTTTAACACCATACCTGTCCCTGCTTAGGAAAAGTCTTTTTTCATAGTCATCCCATATTGCAAGCGCCCACATTCCATTGCATTTTTTTTGAAATTTTTCTCCCCATTCAAGATATGCATATAGCGCAACTTCTGTATCAGAATGTGTCCTAAACTTATAGCCCGTTTCCTCTAACTCATATCGAATCTCAACAAAATTGTATATTTCCCCATTAAATATAATCCAATAGCGCTTATCCAATGAGCAAAATGGCTGATTTGCCGCATCTGATGTATCCAATATCGAGAGTCTTGCATGTGCCAGCGTAGCTCCCTGCAATTCCTGTATTCCCAAAGCATCCGGTCCTCTATGCTTTATTTTCTTAATACAGTTTTCCGCAGCATTTCTATCAATCTTTCCTATAGTTCCAAAAATCCCACACATATCCTTCCTCCTGCTTATCATCTCATGCTCATGAATATCTTCTCCCCGCACTTGTTATATGAAGTTTCACAGTCTTGGCTTTTATGCTTAATTTTATCCTGAATAAACCTTTCAACCGTCCATGCACTATTCTCCCAATATATTCCTTCTCCGACATCAGGCCATTCAATTGTACTTCTGTCCATTACAAAAACATCCGTTTCCTTTATATCCCCATCTACATCAATAAGCATACTATGGTTAATTTCTATATAATCTCTATCTCCCCATTCAATGTAAAAAGTATCCTCATTCCATTTTTCTACGGTATAACAACTGGACAATTCCTCCCATACATAAAAAGGTTGCATTTCATTCGTCTGTATATTAATTCTTATTGCCATATTAGCAGTCATTGGAAAAAGATATATGTTTCCATTTTCAAAGAAGCTGCGTGTAAACAGTTCCGTCCAATAATTGTCTCTTATAAACTGATCAAATCCTTTTGGAAAATCATTTATAATTTCAATCCTTCCACTTTCCCGATCCCATTTCACAATTTCTTTTTTATATCCTGTCAGCCAAAAGTATTTTCCGTCATAACATATCGTAGAAAATCGATTATCATAATTGCCTACATAATGGCAGTTGCCTGATTTTGTATCCAAATTGATTTCAAGAATATATCCCGCCAAATTAAGAGGAACCCATAATGTATTGTCTATCCGGCATATGTCACCGCATGTATTTATGCCAATAAAACTGTCATTATCTCTATCCTTCATTATCATATTTTCACATATATCCAGCTCATATAACGCCATATTATTCGTATTAAAAACAATTGTTTCAGAATTAATATCTCCAATCAGGTATATTAAATTTTTATAAGTTATAGCACGTTTATAAAAATGATGAAGCGGTTTTTTTACTCCAAACCGCTCTTTTAAATTAATTTGCTTGATATCCTCTACTCCATTTCTATCATAAATCAATAAATTCCAGTCAAGAAATGGCGCAAATATAACATTTTTTCCACACTCACACACCCCTCCAAATAAAAAGAAGCCACTTTGTGTATTAATATTAAGCTTAACATCTAAATTTCGGATTTTCCCAGTCTTCCTTTCGTATTGAAACAAGCCTACTGTATTTTTTGCCGCAAAGTAAATATAATCTTCCGTATTGAGATAATTGTATGTGCTAAGTATTATTTTTTCCCTATTGGATGTTATATTCACATTTTGAAACAGAATCGGTTTTCCCGTCGCCTTATAAATCCTTGCAGCACTGCTGGCATCACCATAGTACGCATCACTAAGCACTACCGCTCGATCCATATCCGCGCTGTCATCATAAATACCCCAACCCTCCGCCCTGTAATTTGCAACAATCTTTTCATATTCCTGCCAAAGCCGCGGGCGCATACTGCTGATTGTTGCCTTAATCAACGGATGAGGACGCCACAAAAGCGCCACTTTGTCTTGATTTTCCTTAAATACACAAAATACGTCTTTCATTTTTTCAATCATTTCTTCACTGCCTGTAAGCAACGCGCTCACACTTGTATTGTAAAAGACAATCTTCTTCCAACTCCCATCCGGCTTTTCAATAATCCTCAGCCACTCCGCCGGAATCTCCAAATCCTCTTTCCTGGTATTTAGCACCTTGTCAATCTTCGGTGAACCCGTCCCCAGAAACTTCTTTTCCAAAAACTTTCGATCCACGTGCTCCCCGGGCAGTCCCATCTCCTTTGCGGCCTTCATATATTCATTAATATAAATCTGCCGCATATTCTCCGACTGCACGATCACTTGATCGGCATAGATCGTCCCCGGTGTAAAACAAAAATGCTTCATGCTTTCGATTGCCGCCTGATTATCCGGCTCAATTTCTCCCAGAATAAAGTACGGAATATATACCAATTTGTCTGTAAAATTCCTCAGATTTTTGGAATAGAAATAGGGATGTACGCTGGTCACATGGTTGCATTCATCATATGGATTGTGAATATAAATCACATCGGGTCTGCGCGTTTTCAGATCATACTCGTCATACCGTGTAACCGGCACATACTTCGGATACTGATCCCCCTCGTAATGTTCTTCTCTAAAAGTCCCATCCGGGTTCTTATCAAAATAGGGAATCGGAATCACATAGGCATCCGTATTCTCGTCAGCATCCGCCGCCTTCCAGACACTCTCCAGAGAATCCCACATAGACGCTTTATAAGGGAGAAATACGACTTCCTTCCTGTCCTCCGGCAAATCGTATTTGATGCTGTTTTGCAAACCTGTCAACTGCTTCTGAATCTTTTTTGATACTTTTCGGCAAAGGTTTTCATCCGTCAAATTCTCACTCATCTGGTAAATGTTTTCGCAGTAATCCTCCAGAACGTGAACAAGCGACGAATACTTTTCATCAAGTGTATCTATGTAAGTACCGAGAGTAATCGCGGACTCCTGACACTGAACCAAAGCCTCTGTAGCTCCCTGCGGATTGGAACGGACAGTCTTTAAAATGGCATCGTTGGCACGAAGCAGGGTATCCACTGTCTGCAGCATATCCTTTTTCCTGTATCGTTCCACCGCTTCCGCCTTCCTTTCTGCAAGCAAATTTCATTCCGCCGTGCAAGCTCAATTCCGCTCCGCTCCATCTCGTTTCGGGCTTTCGCCCTATCATCTCAGGCAAAGCCGGAAATATGTCTGCAAGCAGCCACTTCCTGCCTTGCCTGAGACGGCACGGCTCAACGAAAAAAATCTGACATAAAATATGTCTTGTCTCAATTATGACAATTCCATACTTTATATCAGATTTCTCTGCTTCTCTATTCTATTTACCCTGCGAAACAGGTGTGCCCGGAAATACCTACACTACTGCCTCCACCACGGTCTTATCCCCGACTGTGATTGTCTTTACACCGACTTCTTTCTTTTGGTTAAAGTTAAAGCTGAGCATGTAGCCTTTATTCTTGTGATAATAATTCAGATAATCAACAAGCTGCTGTTCGCCGCGCTCGTTGTATTCATCGCCGTGCCAGATCTTTAATTCGACTATGAACTGCTCGCCGAGGTAATCTACTATGACATCCGTGCGCCTTTCATCTCTCGTCTGTGCTTCGAGATAATAATTGCCACTTCCATTAATAATAGGTTTTAAGTACAGCAGAAAAAATTTTCGACCGTATTTCTCGATGAACTTCACGTCCTTCTGGCTGTATATTTCCGTAAAATAGGCAACAAACTTTTCCAGAACCAAATCCATATCCAGTTGATTGTTCTTGATGAATCCGATTCTGTCGCTTCCGCCCTGCGCGTAGACGTCGCTGCGAATCGCTTCCCTTGCCATAAACATATTCAACAGGCACATCTCAAACAGGCGGTTCGCCACCGTCACACGGCCGTTTTCCTCCTTCAAAAATCCAAACATGACACCAAGATTAATAGGCTTTTCTTCCAGACTATACGGAATCCTTTTTCCGCAATATATGATATCCTCCACTATTTTATAAAGATCCTCGTAAGTATCAAGCTGTTTCACCATACTCTCAAACAGCAGATTACTTCCCTTTAATATCATATCAACCGCTTTATCAATTCCCGCTTTGGACCACGCCTTTTTTGCATCCTCAAATCCGGCGCTTCCCATGATCTTTTCGTCTATGCGTTTACAGATCAAAGAGGTGAGCATCGGATAGCCCGAGGTATAGGCGTAGATTTCTTCTGCCATAGCCCGCGTGTCCATCCCTGTATGAGAATCAGCTTCATATTCTGAAAGCATCCCGGCAATCTGTTCCGGCGAAAAATTCATGTCAATATCAAAATCAGCAGCAATGTTCCACGGGCTGTTGTACTGATGCTCCGATTCGGGACGAAGCTTTAGCTTCAGGTTTTTAATGCTGTATACCCCCGCAAGAATAACAGAATGGAACGTCGGCGTCTGATCCCGATCCAGATACGCGCCTCTCAACAGTGCCAGAAACTGAACAAACACTTGATTGTTCCCCGCACTGTCCACCTCATCAATCATAAGCACAATCGGCCGCGCACTTTCCCGACACATACGGCTCAGTAGCTTAAACATCTCGTCCATCTCTATTTGGGGATTCTGTGCGATAAAGTCCGACGCCATACCATACAGTTTTTGCGCCTCTTCATCCTCACATTGCTCAAGAGCATCACGCAGCATATTTACGAAAGCAAGGGAAAATGTATTGCCGTTCGCAAATTTTTCATCCGGCATTCTCTGAAAATCCAGAGAAAACACAAAATAATCTTCTGCCAGATACGCAGCCAAAGCCCGCAGGGTGGTAGTCTTGCCATACTGCCTGCCCTTATTGATGACAAAGTATTTTTTTCTGTCCACCAGTTTTCTCTTAATTTGCGCCATTCTGTCATCCAGCCGCACCATATAATGTTCTTCCGGTGTGCACAATCCTTCTGTATTAAAATATCTCGTCATGCCCTTTACCTCCCGCGTTTCCTATAACGATATTCTAATATTTTTTCCACGAAATGTAAAGGCATCTGATATAAAGTATGAAATTGTCAAAGTACATTTTTCGTTACTTTTCACATCCGCGCCATGCACTTGCTGCATGGTGTCGGACCCAGCGCCAAAATGCCTGTTTTCGGGCATTTTGTGTGCATCATCGTTGCAATTCACACCGAATAATCGTAAATTGATGCGAAATCTGGCATGGGTGTGAATTGTAACCGTTTCTCAAAAGATCATCATAAGAATTAGCCGGGCGTTTCCGCCTGCGTCCTATACTTGTATAAGACCGCTTCGCTCCGTGTAGGCCACGGTCCTGGCATATCGGAAAACCGCCGTTTGGCAGCTTAGGTAATGCCGTTTGGGCGCTGCCTTTTGACAGCCTTCCCCGCCCGCTGTGTATTCACACAGCATTTATGTGCAACATGCATTTCTGCGATCCGTCCGCCCTGCGGCGTCCTATGGTAAAACCTTCCATCCGGATGTCCGTAAACACCCCGATATGGGTTTATTCCCAGAACTGCATGAATCAGCCTCTTTGATCTTTGCTGTTTTGACCGGCGCTTTTCGGAACAGCCAAAGCCTTATAAATCTCCTCAATCCGCCTCGCGCCGTTTAGAGCAATAGAAGAGCGAAAACCGCAACCCTCACAGACAAATCCCTCCGCAAGACGTTTCCCTTCCGCCCCGCAGGCGGAACAGATATTCCCCGTTCCTTTGGACGAAATCTCCACAAGGGTAATGCCGTTTGTCTGGCATTTCTGCGAAAGTCTCCTGCGGACATATCCCTGCGGGCCTTCGGAAAGTTTCCTGTTAGCCGATTTATACCCAGATTTCTTTTTATGGATCGTGACAGGTTTCGTAATGACGATTGTGCCTGGCTTTTCCGCTTCCAGCATTCGATTAATTCCGGCGTTGACATAGGACTCAATCTGTGCCTGTTCCTTCTTCTTTCGATGGTCATACTTGATGCCGCCAAGGTTATTTGCCTCTATGTCCGCCGCCTTTTTCCTGTCGCCTTCGGCCATACTTTTTCGGTAGCTGTTTCGCATTCTGCCCCGCTCCCGGTTTTTCTCCATCAACCGTTCACTTTTGGCGGATGCCAGCTCCCCCAGCCCTTCCCCGTATATGTTCCCGGAAGACAGCGTACACATATCCCGGTATCCGAGATGGACAAAAATGGTATTTTGATAATCCTCATGCCGCCGCATTTTCCTGTTGACCGGAAGCGCGATCGCCGCATCGCTTTGTCTGATACAGATGCGGAGCTGTCTGTCGCACGTCCTGTCATCCTTCAGAGGAAGCCGTATTCTCTTCCTGGGCACTCTCGACACGAGACAGAGCGCGCCGTCCCTGTAGGAATAGCCTCCCGGCGATACGCAGAAGCTGTCTGCTCTGCCCGACGGCGCAGGCTTGACCAAATATCTTCTGGTAAGTCTCCGCAGGAGATTATTCAGGCGTTCCGTGTCGATCGCAAGTCCCGCCGCCTTCTCCGGCATCGGATACTCTGCTCTGTTCAAGATGGCCGCGTATACAGGATCGAGCCGTAAAACCGTCCGCAGATACAGTCTGTCTTCATCGCTTAGATTTTCATTGGCCGAAATGAGGGTGCGTATTTTATTTTTCAACATCCCCCACATGCCCTTGATGTCCGCAACCGCATCCCGCACCGCAAGCTCGTAGTATACAGAAGGCAGGCCAAGCTGCTCCCGCAGACCACAGTGCCGCATTTGGGTCATAATGTCATAGATGGAGGCCAGAAGCCCGAGGCTTGCAATTCCGGAATACCGCTCGTAAACGCTGTGTTTCACCTTCGCGTAATCTTCCGCGATTCCTCTAAGAAAATCCATGGTTTCCTGCGGAAGCGTTTCCGTGTACTGCCAGGCTATCTTCGTCATGCGGTTGTCCTTCTGCATATCCTCCACCATATCCGGCAGTCTGTAATCTCGTCCGCTGCATTCCATACCATGAGGAGTACGGCATCCTGAGCGTCTGCTGTTTCGCAGAACTGTATATTCTGCGAA
>CAJUBE010000003.1 GCA_910584725.1 uncultured Lachnospiraceae bacterium
TTTAATCTGCAGGAAAGTCGCAGTAGATGGGTACTTTATTTCGCCGCGTTACAATTTGACTAAAATAAATGTAAATAATTTTAATACGGCTAAGGTTACCGACATAACGGGAATCTTTGCAAATTGTATTAATTTAACAGAATTGGATTTAAGTAATTTTGATGTTGGTAATGCAATGGGATATGAGATTTTAGAAGGAGGAGATGAGCCGCTTGCCTATAGCACCTCTCTTACGACTATTTATACCCCATATAATTTATCATATTCCATTCCGCTTCCGGTACATAACGAAACTGACAAATGGTATCGCTCCGACGGTACAGTCGTAACTGAATTACCGCAAAACTTAAGCTACAGCATAGCCTTAGGAAAGAATTATATCCCAACAGAAAAAAAGCCGGGTGAGTCGGAGGAAGAATCGTTCAGTGATAAAGAAAAATTTATACGGAATGTGACAAATTTTTCTCTGGCCAATGCGGATGAGCAAACAAAAAATTCCATTCAAAAGGCTCTTTATGATCTGCTGTTCAGAGCGCATTTTGCACCTCAGGGGCAAGACCCCGGAAAAACAGTAACCTTCCCGGGGACTTCGGAGCTTAACCGTAAGTGGCCTTATCAAAATGGAATAGCGGCGGGGAGAACGGTAAACGATCCCAGATTGGGAACCATAAAGTATGCGAAAAAAAGTGCAGGCTGTTTGTCCTATGCACGTTTTGCCTCGCAGTATGTTTATGGGCATATCGCAGAAGCAACTTATATTAGAGATATGTCTGCGGTAAATGTAAAAAAACAGATTCAGGAACATGTGGATCCGGGTGAAATCATTGGATTTTCAAATTGTATTCATTTTGTGACATTTTTAGGAGAGTCGGCGGATGAGAAGGGTTTCTACTGTATCAGTTACGGAGGCGGTGGGAACCATCCCGAGGATATCTACCATAGAATTGAGGTGGTATATTTCACTTATGATGAGTTTGTGAAGAAGTATACGAATTTTAACGGTAAGAAGGCTGACGCGTTTCTCTATTACGATACCACCGGCGGCTCCTTCCGCAGCCAAACAGGAAATACGATAACAAACCCTGCCAGTGCAAAAGTAGAGTTGGTCTGTCCGGGTACAGCGGTGATTGAGCAAAATGAAGAAAAACTGGACAGTCGTGCACCCGGTACAGCCGGCTTTGGAAGCGTTACACAAAACGGTGAGCAGATCACCTTCGACCTTACCTATTCACCAAACTACAACCTGTCCATCCTCGGAACAGGCGAAGGCACCATGACGGTCACGCTGACATACTATGATGAAGCCGGGAAACAGATGAACCAGAGAAAGTTTGTAAATATTCCTGTCACAGCAGCTACAGAGGTTGAATCAGGTGGGTTTGACCATATTGCAGATTTTGTGCTGTATGTATCGGAAGGAAATGGGGAGATGAGCGCTTGGGGTGCAGGACCGGGGGAAACTGTCTATGGACCGGATGACGCTTTTTTACCGGAATCCTCATTTGAGTATGCGGTTGATGACGAATCCGGCGTCCATTACAAGGATATCCCCGACTCCGGTGAAATTCCCCAAGGTCTGTGGATTTCCAGTATTGAAGACTACACCTACACCGGCGCCGCCATCAAGCCGGAGGTTCGCGTCTACGACGGGGAGAAGAGGCTGAAACAGGGCAAGGATTACACGGTAAGCTACAAAAACAATACAAAAGCCGCGCAGGCGGGAGACGCCAAGCCGCCGACAGTTGTAGTGAAGGGAAAGGGCAATTATTCCGGCACGGAGACGCAGACCTTCAATATTACAAAACGGGATATTGCCGACGACTGCGTTATAAAGAGCTTTACGGACGCCTATGCGCCTTTGGCGAACGGAAAAAATCCGAAGCTGGTGTTCAGCGCAAAGTGCAGCAAAAAAGCATTAAAGAAGAATACGGATTACACGTTGACGGTAAGAGATGCCGGCGGAAACGAAACGGATGCCTATGCCACGGAGGGAACCTATTCTGTACTGATAAAAGGTGTTGGCACAAATTATACGGGGGAGTGTGTCCTAAGCTTTGATGTGCTGAACAAAATACCGGTCAGCAAGCTGAAAGTCAGTAAGATTGCTTCTGTGGAATATGACGGGACGAGCAAGAGGCCGCAGCCGGTCGTAAAGTATGGCAAGGTGACGCTGCACAAAGGGACGGATTACAGCCTGTACTACAGGAACAACAGGGAAATGGGAACCGCAACGATAGAAATCACCGGGGAGGGAGATTATTTCGGTACAAGAAACGTGACGTTTGCAATTACCGGGCGGCAGATCAAAAAGGCGAAGTTTTCCGGATTCAAAAGCTCCTTCCCGTACACGGGTGATACGGTTTATCAGAGCGGAGCCGTGTTAAAGTATGGGGAAGAAGAGCTGACGCTTGGCACGGATTACACCGTCAGCTACGGCAATCACCTGAACAAAGGCAAGTCGACGGTTACCTATATCGGACTTGGCAATTATACGGGTACTTTAAAAAAGACCTATAACATTGCCGCCTACAATATTGCGAAGGATACGGAAAACAGAATATCCCTGTCAGCGGATGAAATCAGCGCGGTTTATGAGAAAGGCGGCGCAAAGCCGTCCGTCAAGGTGTATGATGGGACGCGGCTTTTGACGGAGGGAAAAGATTATACGCTGTCATATCAGAACCATACGGCGGTCACCACGCAGGATACCGTAAAACAGCCGACTATCACTGTGAGGGGAAAAGGAAATTACGCAGGAGTGCTTACCCAAAAGAAGACCTTTACCATCACACCGAAAGCGTTCATGGAGGTAACAGTGACAGCGCCTGATGTAGCTGCAAGTCCGAAAATCGGGAAATATAAATCCGTGCCCGTGCTTACCGACACAAACGGGAAAAAACTGAAGGCGGGAACGGACTACGAGAAAATCTATACTTATACATACAAAAATACGACGGAAAAGGTATTAAACGGGGAGAGCGAAGTGACAAGAAACGCAGGCGACCCGGTAGATGAAAATGATATAATCCCCGCCAACACCATTCTCTGCGTCGGTATAAGGGCGAGGGAAGGCGGCAATTATATCGGTGAGAAAACGGCAGAATATCGTATCGTGACGTCCCCAATCAGCAAGGCGAAGATCACAGTGCAAAATCCTTCCCGGGATAATAAGAATCTTTTTACTTACACAGGGAAGGAAATCCGCATTGACAAGAGCAACCTGACTGTGAAGGTTGGCACGGATATACTGACGGACGACCAATATGAGATTCTGGAGGACACTTATAAAAACAATATCAACAAAGGGACTGCCAGCGTGCAGATCAGAGGTGTGGGAACTGTTTACGGCGGTACCGCCACGGTGAAGTTCAAAATTGGTACAAAGGGATTTCAATGGTTCTGGCGGCTGTTTGGGTAAATCGTACCATAAACTTCTTTTAAGGACAAATGACTATCGGAAGGAGAATCTCTTTCCGGTAGTTTTTTGGTATAACACTCTTGCGGCAGAGGTTGACTTTTCGCCCTTAAGTTGCTACAATTATTGACAGTGTTTAACGTGAAAAGTGCTTCTAAAGACGTCCCGCCATTGGACGGGACGCCAAGAAGCACTAAGTTTCACGTAGGAGAATGCCCAAAACGCGGGCATTCTCCGCGGCGGAGTGCAGAAAATTGCGCTGACGGGAGTCGGAAGGAAGGGTGGTTGTATGCAGAAAAAGGTGTTTCAGTTGTTGGTGGACAATACATCGGGTGTCTTGAGCCGCATTGCCGGTCTTTTTTCCAGACGCGGTTACAATATTGACAGCATTACCGCGGGCGTGACGGCAGATCCCCGTTATACGCGTATTACCATCGTCACCTCCGGGGATGATGAGATTCTGGAGCAGATCGAGAAACAGGTGGCCAAGCTTGTGGATGTGCGGGATATCAAGGAGTTAAAGCCCGGAGAGAGCGTGTACCGCGAGCTGGCGCTGATCAAAGTGAGGGTCAACTCCGCCAGAGACCGTATGGACGTGCTTGCGGTGGCGAATGCCTACCGTGCGGATCCCGTGGACGTTTCCCCCGGCAGCATCACGATTGAACTGATCGGTGATCAGGAAAAGATTGACGCTTTTATCGCGGTTCTTGACGGCTATGAGATTCTGGAACTGGCGCGCACCGGCATCGCGGGGTTAAGCCGCGGCATTGAGAACGTAACCTATCTATAAAAAATCGTCGCCAGACAGCGGCGATTCAGAGAATGCTACGCATTCTTCTTAAATGGTTCACGCCGTCGCGCGGTTTGCGTTGTCACATATTCAGTTAGCTCAAGGGGCAACCCTTTCAGTTATATGGTATCAAGTTATACTACAAATTTATTTTTAGATGGAGGAAAGAAAAATGGCAAAAATTTTCTATCAGGAAGACTGTAATTTATCCCTTCTGGACGGCAAGACAATTGCGGTGATCGGATACGGCAGTCAGGGACATGCACATGCGCTGAATGCGAAGGAATCCGGCTGTCACGTAATTATCGGTCTCTACGAGGGTTCCAAGTCATGGGCGAAGGCTGAAGCACAGGGCTTCGAGGTATATACGGCGGCTGAGGCTGCGAAGAAAGCGGATATCATCATGATTCTGATCAACGATGAGCTGCAGGCGGCTATGTACAAGAAAGACATTGAGCCTAATCTGGAGGCTGGCAATATGCTGATGTTTGCACACGGCTTCAACATTCATTTCGGCTGTATCGTACCGCCCAAGGATGTTGACGTGACCATGATCGCGCCTAAGGGTCCCGGCCACACCGTAAGAAGTGAGTATCAGGCTGGCAAGGGTGTTCCCTGTCTGGTGGCTGTTCATCAGGATGCTACCGGCAAGGCACAGGATATGGCTCTGGCTTATGCGCTGGCAATCGGCGGCGCGAGAGCGGGCGTTCTGGAGACCACGTTCCGCACCGAGACCGAGACAGACCTCTTCGGTGAGCAGGCAGTTCTGTGCGGCGGCGTATGCGCGCTGATGCAGGCAGGCTTCGAGACGCTTGTGGAGGCTGGATATGATCCGAGAAACGCGTACTTTGAGTGCATCCACGAGATGAAACTGATCGTAGACCTGATCTACCAGTCCGGTTTTGCAGGCATGAGATATTCCATCTCCAACACCGCTGAGTACGGCGATTACATCACCGGTCCGAAGATCATCACCGAGGACACCAAGAAGGCAATGAAGAAGATTCTCTCCGACATTCAGGACGGTACTTTTGCGAAAGACTTCCTGCTTGACATGTCTTCCGCAGGCGGACAGGTACACTTCAAGGCGATGCGTAAGCTTGCTTCCGAGCATCCTTCTGAGGTTGTCGGCGAGGAGATCAGAAAGCTTTACAGTTGGAACGGCGAGGACAAGCTGATCAACAACTAAGCTGTTTCTGTATGCGCATGTGCCGGATGGCATGACATATGTGCGGTGAAAGGTTGAGAATAGGAAAAGCAGAGGCATTCCGCCGGTCCGTCCGGCAAGGGGTGCCTTTCTTCTTTTGGGGTGCTGCTGAATATTTTCAGATATTTTGGTATTTTATAGGTTTTGTTTAGAATTTCTTAAGAACTGACAGCAGTTTCTGTTTAGAATCGTCGTTTATACTGGTAACCATAGAAAAGAAAAGTGAGTGAGGAGCGGACAATGGACTATCATATTTTGATCGTGGAGGATGACAAGGACATCCGTGAGGGTATAGAAATCTATCTGAAAAATCAGGGCTATATCGTTTTTCAGGCGGCGGATGGCGTGGAGGGGCTTTCCGTGATCGAAAAGGAGACCATCCATCTGGCGATCGTGGACGTGATGATGCCCCGGATGGACGGGATCAATATGGTGATGCGGATGCGGGAGCTGGAGTATGAGTTTCCGGTGATCATGCTCTCCGCAAAATCGGAGGAAGTGGATAAGATCATGGGGTTAAATATGGGGGCTGACGACTATGTGACGAAACCCTTTACCACCATGGAGCTTCTCGCCAGAGTCAATTCCCACTTACGGCGTTACAGCCGCTTTCTGGAAATGAAAGACGGCAAAAAGGCGGAGGACGAGGAGCGCGTCTACACAACAGGCGGGCTGGAAGTGCACGAGGACACGGTGGAGGTATTTCTGGACGGCAATCCCGTGAAGCTGACGCCGACAGAGTTTAAAATCCTTCTGCTTTTGATCAAGAGTCCGGGCAGAGTCTATTCCGCGGAGGAGATTTATGAGAGGGTGTGGAACGAGCAGGCGATTAACACGGACACAATTATGGTGCATGTCAGAAAAATCCGGGAGAAAATTGAAATGAATCCCCGGGAACCAAAATATCTGAAGGTGGTGTGGGGCGTTGGATACAAAATTGACAAACAGTGAGAACCGAAAAGGGAGCAGAAGCGAAAGGATGCCGGGGATTTTTGTCGTGGCGGTACTGGTTGTTGCCGCTTCCCTTGTCTTTCTGTCGCAGTATCCGGGGTTCAAGGAGCGGGCTGCCGCGGATGAACCAAATATGCTTACGGGCAGCGAGTTTTTACACGAAATTTATCAGGGAAATATCGTGTTGTACAAACAGTTCTGCGACTATGAGGCGGCAAAGGAAGAGGGCGGTGAGAACACGTCCGCGCAGGGTTATTTTCTCAGTGCGGATGTAAAGAATGCAAAAGACTTCAGCGAATACTATGATTTCGACGGTGAGACGCCGCTTTCCTATGCCGGGGAGCAGTTGGACGAACTGCTTTACCAGTGGTACCTCTCTTTTCAGAACGGGATAGAGCGGCAGATCGACTATGAGTTCATGGACAGGGAGAGCGAACGGACATTTTCCAATACCGAGCGCGCGCTGCACTATCTCGGCACAGATGAGGAGGCAGTCTATCTGGACGACTATTATCCCTATTATATCAAGCTGGATTTTGATAAAGAAGGGGTGCTGGAACATGTATGGGTGCGGGGCGAAGATGCGGATACGCTCGTAAAGAGTGTACAGCGGGTGATGCGGAGCCGCTATCTGGAACGCAGCCTCTATGAGAGTCTGTCCTATTCTGCTTACGGAAATATCGACTGGGAGGACGCCATTTATTATCTGGCGGACGACGGCGTTGTGAAGCAGATGAGTCTGCAGGTCTTAAATATGCCGAAAAACTGTACCATATGCTATGCGCTGACAGAGGCGCAGTTGAATGAGCTGAAGGCATCTTCCCGCCTGTTCCTCTCCATGAGTACGGCAGGTAACTATCAAAACAGCGGCATACAGGATATTTTCCGCCTTCTGCTTATCATTCTGGGAATGGCGGCAATGCTTCTGCCGTTTTGGAAAAAGTACCATCTGCATGAGCAAAACCTTTTGCCGCTTCACATAGAAGTGCTGACTGCGCTTGTATGTGCCACATTTCTGATTCTGGGAGAACTGTCCGTGACGCTTGTCATGTATTCCATGTCGGACAGTTGGGAGTACAGCCTTTCCCATATACTCTGCGCCATATTTCCCGCGCTTACCGATCCGGCGGCGAGAGATATCGTATGGGTGATCAACTTTCTGTTTCTGGCGGCGGCGTTTACGCTGTGGTTTACCCTGATCACCGCGTATGCGCAGGTCTATTTGTTCGGACTGCGGGGGTATGTGAGGAAACGCTGCCTCTGTTACAGAGTGTTCCGCTGTATGCGGGTTTCGATCCGAAGAAAACGGGCGCACATCAGACGGGAATTTCTGCATATGGATCTGGAACAGAATATGAACGTGCCGCTGTTTAAGCTGCTTCTGGCAAACTTTCTGATCCTCGCGCTGATCAGTATGTTCTGGGTGCTCGGCGTGTTTCTGCTGATCCCCTATACCGTATTTCTCTACGGCTTTTTGAGAAAGTATATCCGCATCATACAAGGACAGTACACAAAAATGCTCGATGCCGCGCACTCGGTGGCGGACGGGAATCTGCAGACGCAGATCGAAGGGGACTGGGGCATGTTCTCCCCCTTTCAGGAGGAATTGTCCGCGATTCAGAGCGGTTTTTTAAGTGCGGTGGAGGAGGAGGTCAAGAGCCAGCGGATGCGCACGGAGCTGATCACCAATGTGTCCCACGATCTGAAGACGCCCCTTACCGCCATTATCACTTACACGGAGTTATTGCAGGAGGAAGGCGTCACAGAGACACAGCGGAAGGAATATCTGGAGGTGCTTCAGAGAAAGTCTCTGCGCCTGAAGACACTGATTGAGGATCTGTTTGAGGTGAGCAAGGCAACCAGCGGCAATGTGGCGTTCCACACGGAGAAGGTGGATATCTGCCATCTGGTGCGGCAGATGTATCTGGAGTATGAGGATAAGGCGAAAGATGCCGGTCTGGTCTTTCGGTTCCAATTCCCGGAGCAGAAAGTGTTCCTGATGCTGGACGGGGACAAGACAAGCCGCATTTTTGACAACTTATATACGAATATCATCAAGTACGCCATGCCGGACTCAAGGGTCTATGTCAGTGTGGTGCAGGATGCGGAAGAAGTGCGGATTGAACTGAAGAATATTTCCGGGTATGAGTTAAATATTCCCGCCGAAAGCCTGACGGAACGATTCGTCCGGGGCGACAGCGCAAGGAGCAGCGAAGGGAGCGGTCTGGGGCTTGCCATAGCCAGAAGCTTTGTGGAACTGCAGGGCGGAAAGATGGAGATCGGGATCGACGGGGATCTGTTCAAGGTGCTGCTGACATGGAAAGCATTGTAAGGCTTACCGGGGGCTGCTGTTTATAAATTGAAATATATTCTCATTCACGGGCTGCATGAGATGGTATAAAAAACCGATTTCGCGTGGGGATATGGGCTTGGAAAGTGCAATTTCAATCAGAGTGCCTTCCTGCAATTCCTGTTCCACGAACTGCTTTACGACACAGGATACCCCGATCCCCATCTTTGCAAACTCAATAAGCAGATCCATCTCGTTTACTTCGAGGATATGCAGCGGGGTAATCTTATTCTGGGCATAGTAATTGTCCAGATGTCTGCGGGAGACATTGTCCTGATCGAGCAGCATGATATTGCCCTGCTCAAATATCCGGTCATTGCCGCAGTTTAATTTATCCCGGTATGCCGGGGTGCAGACGAAGATGTATTCGATCACGCCCAGAGAATGGTAGACTGCCGTCCCCGGGTTTTCGGGTTTTGCCACAAGCGCTAAGTCTATGCTGCCCTGTTCCACCATGGAGCAGGCTGTCATGGAGGAGGTACAGGTAATGGACAGGTCCGTGTTGGGATAGCGTCCCGTAAATTCCTTGAGATAGGGCATAAGAAAATGCTTGCACAGCACATTGCTGGCGGCGATCCGCAGATAGCCGGTGTTCTGGCTGTGTTTGAGATGTTCTTCCGTATCCAGAAGTATCTGAAAGGCTTTCTTCGTGTTTTCGTATAGCTGCCTTCCCTTTTCTGTCAGTTCAACCCCTTTTGATTTCCTAAAAAAGAGAGTGGTATTCAGATTTTCTTCCAGTTTTTTGACAGTTATGCTGACTGCGGGCTGGGAGATATATAATTGCGCGGCGGCTTTGGAGATGCTTTTGCATTCGGCGACGGCAAGAAAGATTTTGTATCGGGAGAGATTATCCAAGTTTTTCATAAGAATTGCTCCTCAATTATAAATTATAATTATATGTTTTATAAATTATATATATTTGAATTATACCATTGTGCGGATTATAATGCAAGAAAACACAGGAATTTTGCTTGATGCCGATGTAAAAAAGTAACAGGCGGTTCCCTGTGGGATTGCATCTATACGGCCGGATAGAATTGTGGTACACTAATCAGTAAGCGCAGAGAGAATATAAGGAGGAACGACAATGGGAATGACAATGACACAGAAAATTCTGGCGGCGCACGCCGGTCTGGATAAAGTGGAGGCAGGGCAGCTCATCGAGGCGGATCTCGATCTGGTGCTGGGCAACGATATCACAAGCCCCGTGGCGATCCACGAAATGGAAAAAATGAAGGTGGACGGTGTGTTTAACAAGGACAAAATCGCCCTTGTGCCGGATCATTTCGTCCCCAACAAGGATATCAAGTCCGCGGAACACTGTAAATGTGTGCGGGAATTTGCGAAGAGAAATGAGATCACCAATTATTTTGAGGTGGGACAGATGGGCATCGAGCACGCCCTTCTCCCGGAGCAGGGTCTGACCGTGGCGGGCGACGTGATTATCGGCGCGGACTCCCACACCTGTACATACGGCGCGCTGGGCGCGTTCTCCACAGGTGTCGGCAGCACGGATATGGCGGCCGGGATGGCTACCGGTAAGGCGTGGTTCAAGGTGCCTGCCGCCATCAAATTTAATCTGACGGGCAAGCCTGCGGAGTGGGTCAGCGGCAAGGACGTGATTCTGCACATCATCGGCATGATCGGCGTGGACGGTGCCCTCTACAAATCCATGGAGTTTACCGGGGACGGCATTGCGAACCTTTCCATGGACGATCGGTTCACCATCGCCAACATGGCGATCGAGGCGGGCGGCAAGAACGGGATTTTCCCGGTGGATGATCTCGCCGTCGCCTACATGAAGGAGCATGGCACGAGGGAATACAAGATATACGAGGCGGATGCCGACGCGGTCTACGACGAGGAGTACACCATTGACCTTGGCGCGCTCCGTCCCACGGTGGCATTTCCCCATCTGCCGGAGAACACAAAGACCATCGACGAGATTAAGGACGATATCAAGATCGATCAGGTGGTGATCGGCTCCTGCACCAACGGCAGACTGGACGATCTGCGGATTGCCGCGAAGGTGCTGAAAGGCAGACATGTGGCACCGGGAATGCGCTGTATCGTGATTCCCGCCACACAGAAGATCTATTTACAGGCAATGGAGGAGGGGCTGTTAAAGACCTTTATCGAGGCGGGCGCGATCGTCAGCACCCCCACCTGCGGGCCGTGCCTTGGCGGTTACATGGGCATTCTCGCGGAGGGAGAGCGCTGCGTGTCCACCACGAACCGCAACTTTGTGGGCCGTATGGGACATGTGGATTCCGAGATTTATCTGGCAAGCCCCGCAGTCGCGGCGGCAAGCGCGGTGACAGGGAAGATCTCCTGTCCCTGCCAGCTTGCGTGAAAGCATTGAGCAGTGCGCATCCATCAGAATAAGCGCGGGGGAGCTTGCTCACCTGAGCGATTGTTCTGATGGATGCATAGGGCGAAAGCCCGCGAACGAAAAACCCGAAGGGTTTTGAGTCTGCGCTGCGCCGGAAAGGAATCTGCCCATGGGACTAATCGCTAATCAGATAGCAGTGGAGATGCTCTGTAAAATGGCAGAGAAACTGACAAGAGCCTGCAGTAAGGATGAGAAGAAATCTGAGAAGAATCATAAAGACGGAAACGGAAAGGAAGAAAAATCATGAAAGCTGCAAAAGGAACAGTATTTAAATATGGGGACAATGTGGATACGGATGTGATCATCCCCGCGCGCTACTTAAACTCCTCCGACCCGGCGGAGCTGGCGACCCATTGTATGGAGGATATCGACAAGGAATTTATCAATAAGGTGAACAAAGGCGACATCATCGTAGCCACAAAGAATTTCGGCTGCGGTTCTTCGAGAGAGCACGCACCCATCGCCATCAAGGCGGCAGGGGTGAGCTGCGTGATCGCGGAGACCTTCGCCCGTATCTTTTACAGAAACGCCATCAATATCGGGCTGCCTATCGTGGAATGCCCCGAGGCGGCTGCCGCGATTGAGGCGGGAGACGAGGTGGAAGTGGATTTCGATTCCGGCGTGATCACCGACGTGACCAAAGGAACGACTTATCAGGGGCAGGCATTCCCCGAGTTCATGCAGAAGATTATCGCGGCGGAAGGGTTAGTTAACTATATCAACACCACGCAGGCGCAATCTATGTGATGAGAGTGGATTTCATTGTAAAGGCAGACGGTTTTTATATCATCGAATATGGAGGAACATAACGAAAAGGTAATCAGAAAAGCCGAAAAGCAGATAGCCAAAATCAATGAAAAGCTGAAATTCTAAGAAAAGGATAAGAATTATGATCTACAGGGTCGGTGACGGCGACAATCCCGCCTATGACTATAACAGTCAATTAAAACCTGCCAAAAATGCCGAAAGTCAGGAGAAATTCAGCCTGGACCGGCAGAAGGAACAGGACGTTCCGAAAAAGAAAGAGGAGAAGGGCGAGGACAAAAAACTGCATCAGAAACCCGGCGTCGATATCAGGGCGCAGGGCGGCGTTAAGCTGGAGCTGTCCGGCAGCCGTGCAGACGAACGGGAACGGACGACGGGCCATGCCACAAAATCCGAAAGCACGGGCGACGGACTGTTCGGCGGTGTGCTGTCGATTTTGAAAAGCCTGTTTGCGGCGCTGGGAAAGTTCTTTTACAAAGTATGGAATGATCCGCCGCAGGAGGTCGTTTCCGAAGATGTGACGCCTGAGGAAGCGGAGCGCTATACCGAAGAGTATTACGCGATGAAGGGGATTCCCAGGCCGGAAGTCTCGACAGAGACGGAAAAGAAGGAAATGTCTGCAGGCGCAGACGTTTCGAAGACGGCGGAAGAAGCTGCGGAAGGCGTAAGCGGTCAGGAAAGGAAAGAGGAATTTGAGGCAAAACAGGCGGAGCGGGATGAAAAAATCCGAAAGCATCTGCGCTCAGGGAATTTGGAGCAGGTGATCAGCCTGCTTACCGAGGACGGCAGACGGTCTGTCGCCAAAAACTCCACGCTGTTAACGTATTATGACAAAAACGGAAAACTGACGCAGATTAACGCGTCGGATAGAGAGCGGATTCTACACGGAGACCGCCATGTAAAAACGCTGTAGGCTCAGAGAACCACAGCGTTTTTTCCATTCCGTTTTCCGCAGTAGAGGTTATAATCGGCTCTTGTGATCGTGTCCTCCACGGGTTCACTGCCGTTATAGAGGGCGATGCCGAGCGTGAGGGAACAGTGAATCCACTTATCGTTCAGTTCAAACACACGGTTTGCCACATTTCTGCGTATATTTTCCGCGATGCGAAAGGAGCTTTCTTCCGAAGCGTTGTTGATCAGGATCAGAATTTCTTCTCCGCCCCAGCGGCACACATACCCCTTCCCCCTTACCTGCTCTGAGGTGATTTTGGCAATTCCCTTTAATACCACATCTCCAAAATCGTGTCCATAAGTATCGTTTACCTTCTTAAAATTATCAATATCACACATAATCAGGGCAAAACTGGATGCCGATTCCACAGCCTGATTGAGAAAGATATCCATGCTCCGTCGGTTGTAAAGACCCGTCAGCGGATCTGTGCTGGCCAGCTTATCCAAAATAGCGTTCTGATGCTTGAGCTGGCTGCTTGACAGTTGCATTTCGAATACGAAAACAAGCGAGAAGAGGATCAGGAATACAAAGGCGCAGAGGGAATTGAACACATAAAGAGACAATTCCAGCGCAATATTGCCTATATCCACAAGGGGTTCTCCAAAGAAGGAGAGAAATTTACATGCCAAAAATGCGACAGCAGAAAAAACGGCGGACACCGTAGCTAATGTAAATTTTTTTTGTTTGATATCGAGGGTGTAGCAGATATAAAAACCTACAGGGATAATGGCGATGATATACTGCGCAAAGCCGAATTTCCAACCGAGACAGATCGTGGCGGCAAAAGAATGCAGAATAACCTCTATGTATGTGATGAGATAAATCATCAGATAATGCTCCCGGTCACCCCACATCAGCCAGAAACATGCTGCATAGGTAAGTACGCTGAAAATATTAAAATAGAATAAAGGCATAATTTGAAAAATAGCAAAAATGACAACCAAAAAAACATGTACAGATGCGATGGAGCCGATCAGTACATGGAATTTCAGCCGGTTTGTAATCTGGGTTTTGCCTGTCAGAACATCCTTTAATTTGTTAAAGCCTTTTTTCAAGCGGGTTTTCCATTGGTTCGTATTCATAAGCCGGATTCCTGTTTGTAAGGTTTTGTACACAATTAATTTACCCTAATTATACTCCTCATCTATTTATTTGTAAACCGCCCGCCCTGTCAATCCGTGTCGGTATTCGGACGATTTATACCTCCAAAGAAGAAAACACTTGTTCGGTCGCACGATATCTGGTATACTTTCTTTTATGGACAAGAATGCATTTGAACAGGCAAAATTGAAGGTGCTGTTAAAACAGAATGATCCCCATGGCTTTGGGACGCTTCAGGAAAAGACGGTTCACGCGGTTATGAAGCTCTACTACGAACCTGATGAGGACTGCCATGAGGTGCCTGTGGAGGGATATATCGCAGATATTTACAGAAATGGACATATCATAGAGATACAGAACGGGAATTTCGGGAGGCTGCGTCCGAAGCTCACCGCCTTTCTGCCGCTTTATACGGTCACGGTTGTGTTTCCGATCCCCCATTTTAAATGGCTGATCTGGATGAACGAGGAGAGCGGGGAGCTTTCCCAAAAGCACAAATCTCCAGTAACGGGAAACGCCTACCACGCCTTTGCGGAGTTGTATCGAATCAAACCTTTTTTAAAGGATCCGCACCTGTCCTTCGCCTTTCCGTTGATTGACATGGACGAGTATCGGCTTTTAAACGGCTGGAGCCGCAATAAAAAGCGAGGCTCTACGCGCTACGACAGGATGCCCCTTTCCCTTTATGACGAAATACGAGTGGAACGGACAGAGGATTTTATGCAGTTTGTGCCGATTGACCTGGCGGAACCTTTTACGATTACGGATTTTGCGAAGGCGGCGGGAATCAGGCGGGATCTGGCTGCAGATGCCGTACCGATTCTGATGTATCTGGATATCCTGCGAAGGGACGGGAAGCGGGGACGCGAATACCTGTACCGGGTGGAGGAGTGAGCACACGACGGCACAGCACTCTATTTTGCTAATAACAGTGCAACAATTCTTTTTAAACCGTATTTTTGTTCCTGCACGGCTTGCAAAACGGTGCGTGCGGCAGTTTTGAACCTGCTCTGCACAGGCCGGACGGCAGCCGGAAAGGCATAGGGCATTCCCCATAATATGGTACTTTTTCTTTACAAAAATACCAGATTTATGGTATGCTACGCATAGCAACGGCAGTACACCGGCAGAGGGGAAATGAAGGAAATCCTGCAATGCGCGATTTTTGTCGAAAAATTCTTTCCGCAGTCAGTTTACTGCAAAGTGAGGTTAAACGAAAATGGCAAAGACAGATAACAATACATACGACGCCTCCAGCATCACAGTCCTGGAGGGATTGGAAGCGGTCCGGGTTCGGCCCGGCATGTACATCGGCAGCGTCTCCACCAAGGGATTAAACCATCTGATCTATGAGATCATGGACAACGCGGTGGACGAGCATCTGGCGGGCTACTGCAGCACCATAAGGGTGACGCTGGAGGCGGACGGTTCCGCTACCGTTTCGGATAACGGCCGCGGTATTCCCGTGGGGATGCATGAGAAGGGCATCAGCGCGGAAAGGCTTGTTTTCACCACGCTTCACGCGGGCGGCAAATTTGACAATGACGCCTACAAGACAAGCGGCGGCCTGCACGGCGTGGGCTCCTCGGTGGTAAACGCCCTGTCTGCCTGGCTCCATGTGACCGTGAAGACCGGCGGACAGATCTATGAGGATCACTATGAGCGCGGCGTTCCCACGATGGAACTGAAGGGCGGGCTGCTCCCTGTCGTCGGAAAGACAAGGGAGTCAGGCACTACCATAAGCTTTCTGCCGGACGACACCATCTTTGACAAGACCCGGTTCAAGGAGGACGACGTGAAGAGCCGCCTCCACGAGACCGCTTACTTAAACCCGGAGCTTACGATTATCTATGAGGATAAGAGAGGCCCGGAAACAGAACATATCGAGTACCATGAGCCGGAAGGCATTGTGGGCTTTATCAAGGATATGAACAAGAGCCGGGAGGCCATCCACGATGTCATTTATTTTAAAGGCGAGGCGGAAGGCATCACGGTGGAGTGCGCGTTCCAGTACGTGAATGAGTTTCACGAGAATGTGCTGGGCTTTTGTAATAATATCTACAACGCCGAGGGGGGCACCCATCTGACCGGCTTTAAGACCATGTTCACAAACGTGATTAACACTTACGCCAGAGGGCTTAACATCTTAAAGGAAAAGGACGTGAATTTCACCGGGGCGGATGTGAGAAACGGCATGACGGCGGTTGTCTCCATCAAGCATCCCGATCCCCGCTTTGAGGGGCAGACGAAGACCAAGCTGGACAATCAGGACGCGGCGAAGGTGGTCAGCAAGGTGACAGGCGACGAGATCGTCCGCTTTTTCGACCGCAATCTGGAAACTTTAAAGAGCATTATCGGCTGTGCGGAAAAGGCGGCGAAAATCCGCAAGACCGAGGAGAAAGCGAAGACCAATCTTCTGACGAAACAGAAGTTCTCCTTCGACTCCAACGGGAAGTTAGCCAACTGCGAGTCAAAAGATGCCTCTAAGTGCGAAATCTTCATCGTGGAGGGAGACTCCGCGGGCGGCAGCGCCAAGACTGCCAGAAACCGCATGTATCAGGCGATTCTGCCGATCCGCGGCAAGATCCTGAACGTGGAGAAGGCGAGCATCGACAAGGTGCTGGCAAACGCCGAGATCAAGACGATGATCAACGCGTTCGGCTGCGGTTTTTCGGAAGGCTACGGCAATGACTTTGACATTTCAAAGCTCCGCTACGACAAGATTATCATTATGGCCGATGCGGATGTGGACGGCGCGCATATTTCCACATTGCTGCTCACCTTATTCTATCGCTTTATGCCGGAACTGATCTACGAGGGACATGTCTATATCGCCATGCCGCCCTTGTATAAAGCTATGCCATCCAAAGGGGCGGAAGAGTACCTCTACGACGACAAGGCGCTGGAAAAGTATCGGAAACGGCACAAAGGGCCCTTCACGTTACAGCGGTATAAGGGTCTTGGCGAGATGGATGCCGAACAGCTCTGGGAGACGACCCTTGATCCCGACAAAAGGCTCTTAAAGCTGGTGGAGATCGAGGACGCCCGCATGGCCAGCGAGGTGACGGAGATGCTGATGGGCACGGAGGTGCCGCCCAGAAAGGCGTTTATCTACAAGAATGCGCAGGATGCGGAGCTGGACATCTGACAGCTTTTGGGAGATCAAAAAGTCACTTGGCCCGTTGCTCGCGGGAATAAAATGACAGTATATAAGAGAGAGAAGAAACATGGACGACAGAATCATTAAAACGGAATACTCCGAGGTAATGCAGAAATCCTATATCGACTACGCCATGAGCGTGATTATCGCAAGGGCTCTGCCGGACGCCAGAGACGGCCTAAAGCCGGTGCAGCGGCGGACGCTCTACGACATGCATGAGCTTGGCATCCGCTACGACAGGCCCTACCGCAAATCGGCCCGTATCGTGGGCGACACCATGGGTAAATACCATCCCCACGGCGACAGCTCCATCTATGAGGCGCTGGTGGTGATGACCCAGGACTTTAAAAAGGGGCTGCCTCTGATCGACGGTCACGGCAACTTCGGCAATATCGAGGGCGACGGCGCGGCGGCCATGCGTTACACAGAGGCCCGTCTCGAGCAGATCACGCAGGAGGCCTTTCTGGCGGATCTGGACAAGGATGTGGTGGATTTTATCCCCAACTTTGACGAGACGGAGAAAGAGCCCAGTGTCCTTCCCGTGAAGATTCCGAACCTTCTGGTAAACGGCTCGGAAGGCATCGCGGTGGGTATGGCGACAAATATTCCGCCCCACAATCTTGCCGAGGTGATCGACGCCACAAAGGCTTATATGCTGGATGAGAATATTACGACCAGAGAGCTGATGCGCTACGTGAAGGGGCCTGATTTCCCCACGGGCGGCATCGTCATCAATCAGGATGAGCTTCTGGAAATCTACGAGACAGGCATGGGGAAGATCAGGCTGCGGGGCAGGGTGGAGGTGGAAAAAGCCAAGGGCGGCAGGACAAACCTTGTCATCACCGAGATTCCCTACACCATGATCGGCGCGAACATCGGCAAGTTCCTGATGGATGTGGCGGCTCTGGCGGAGACGAAAAAGACGCAGGATATCGTGGATATCACGAACCAGTCCTCCAAGGAGGGCATCCGCATTGTAATTGAACTGCGCAAGGATGCCGATGTGGAGAACTTTAAAAATATGCTCTACAAAAAGACCCGTCTGGAGGACACTTTCGGGGTCAATATGCTGGCTATCTCGGATGGCCGTCCCGAAACCATGGGGCTTAAGGCGATCATCCGGGAGAGCGTCAACTTCCAGTACGAGGTGGCGGGGAGAAAGTATCGGAACCTGCTGGAGAAGGAACTGGAGCGCAAAGAGATTCAGGAAGGTCTCATCAAGGCATGTAACGTGATCGACCTGATTATCGAGATTTTACGGGGATCCAAGGATCGTGCCATGGCGAAAGCCTGTCTGGTGGAGGGAAAGACCGACGGCATCAAGTTCAAGTCCAGGGAGTCCAAGGTGATGGCGTCGCAGCTTATGTTTACGGAGAAACAGGCCAACGCCATTCTCGAGATGCGTCTCTACAAGCTGATCGGTCTGGAGATCGAGGCCCTCATCAATGAACACGAGGACACCATGGCGAATATTTACCGCTATGAGGATATTTTGGCAAGAAGGGACTCCATGGCGCAGGTCATCATGAATGAGCTGGACGAAATTAAGGAGAAATATAAGCGAAAAAGAAAGACGCAGATCACCAATGCCGAGGAAGCGGTCTATGTGGAGAAAAAGGTGGAGGAGATGGAAATTGTCTTTCTGATGGATCGTTTCGGCTACGCCAAGACCATCGACACGGCCACCTACGAGCGCAACAAGGAGGCGGCGGATGCGGAAAACCGTTTTGCCTTTGTCTGTAAAAATACGGGAAAGGTCTGTCTGTTTACCAACACGGGGCAGCTTCACACTGTGAAGGTTATGGATTTACCCTTCGGAAAGTTCCGGGATAAGGGTGTGCCGATCGACAACGTGAGCAATTTTGACTCCGCGAAGGAGTCCATTGTCTACGCCGCAAGCCAGAGCGATTTAAATCTCTACCGTGTCATTTTTGCCACGAAACAGGCGATGCTCAAGGTGGTGGACGGCGGTGAGTTCGACGTGGCCAAGCGCACTGTGGCGGCCACAAAGCTGGCGGACGGCGACGAGGTGGTAAGCGTGACGGCATTTAGGGAGCAGCGAAACATGATTTTGCAGTCCAAAGCAGGCTATTTCCTGCGCTTTCCCGTGGAGGAGATTCCCGAGAAGAAGAAGGGCGCAATCGGCGTGCGGGGTATGAAGCTTTCCGCCAAAGACGAGATTGAGGCCGTCTATTATTCACAAAATGCCGTGGAGCAGTCGATCGAGTATGGCGACCGCACACTGGAATTGAATAAAATCAAGCTTGGGCACCGGGACAGCAAGGGTGTGAAGGTGAGAGTCTGATACATGCAGTGAGGTAAAGTCTTGCGCCGCAGAGGCGGCTGCAAACAGGAAAGTCGGACGTGAGAGTGAGGAAAAACAATGAGAGTGATAGCGGGAACAGCGAGAAGCCTTCGTTTGAAAGCGCCGGAGGGGATGGATACCAGACCAACCACGGACCGGATCAAAGAGACCCTTTTTAATATGTTGCAGCCATACCTTGGCGGCGCGCTGTTCGTGGATCTGTTCAGCGGCAGCGGCGGCATCGGTATCGAAGCCTTAAGCCGTGGTGCAAGACATGCCTATTTTGTGGAAAATGAAAAGCGGGCGCTTTCGTGCATTCAGGAAAACTTACAGTTTACCCACCTTGCGGAGCGGGCGACGATTGTAAAGACGGATGTGCTTTCAGCCCTCTATGGGATTCACGAGAAGGAGGCGGATATCGTCTTTATGGATCCTCCTTACGACTGCGGACACGAAGATCGCGTGCTGGCGGTATTAAGGGAGCTTCCGTGGGTGACGGAAAATACCCTGATTGTGATCGAGACTTCCCTGCGCACCGACATTTCCGTTCTGGAAAGCTTGGGATTTTCTGTGGAAAAGGAGAAGCGTTACAAGACGAATCGTCATGTTTTTTGTCGTAAAATGTAAGACTTCGCAGTTTTTTTTCATAAAAATACAAAAAAATGAAAAATAAGTAAAGACATTTAGGCAAAATTGTTTTAATATGGTATCATGAGTTTCGGTTGAGCGATACATCTCTTGTGATAAAAGTGTGAGGGCTTGCTATGAAGGCAGCAATTTATCCGGGAAGCTTTGACCCGGTGACCTACGGACATCTGGACATTATCAGGCGTGCCTCTGAAATTTTTGACGAGTTGACGGTCAGTGTCCTGAACAATAAAACAAAGACTCCATTGTTTTCTGTGGAAGAACGTGTTAAAATGTTAAAGGAAGCGACCCGTGATCTTCCCAATGTAACGATTGATTCTTTCAGCGGTTTGTTGATTGATTATGCCGCCGAAAAAAATATCCATGTGGCGATCAGAGGGCTGCGCGCTATTACCGATTTTGAATACGAGCTGCAGATCGCGCAGACAAACCGCAAGTTTTCCGATGGAAAATTGGATACGGTGTTTTTGACGACCAGTCTCGAATACGCATACTTAAGTTCTTCCACCGTCAAGGAAATTGCAAGCTTTAACGGGGATATCTCCGAGTGCGTGCCCGATTTTGTCGGGCGGTTGATCTATCAAAAATACGGATATAAGAGATAGGAGCAGGCAATGAGCAGTAGAATTGAACAACTGATCGATGAGATTGAGGACTATATTGACGGCTGTAAATTCCAGCCGCTTTCCAAGACCAATATTATCGTAAATAAAGAAGAGATTGACGAGCTTCTGCGGGAACTTCGCATGAAGACCCCGGATGAGATCAAGCGCTACCAGAAGATCATCTCCAACAAGGAGGCGATCCTGAATGATGCCCGCACGAAGGCGGAGGCGCTCATCAAGGACGCGACGGTGCAGACCACAGAGCTGATTAACGAGCACGAGATCATGCAGCAGGCTTACGCGCAGGCAAACGAAGTGGTGCGCATGGCGACCACGCAGGCGCAGGAGATCCTGAACAACGCGACCATGGAGGCCAACGGCGTCAAAACTTCCGCCATGCAGTATCTTGACGAAATGCTCTCCAATCTGGAAAACGCCATGACAACCACGCTTACGGCGGCTACGGAGCATTATGAGAGTTTCTTTAATACGATCAGCGGCTACAATGAGATTGTGAAGGCGAACCGCGCAGAGCTGCGTCCTGTGGAGGTAGAAAAAATGCTTAAGGAGGCTGAGGGGGAAGCTGAGCCCGGGCCGGAGCTGGATCTGATGTAATGGAGATATGAGTGCGGAAAAATAGGTGGTGTATTGAAAAAAGCAGGTGGGCCGGTTTCCCTATGAAGCCGGCTTATTCTATTCGTAAAATCTGGAAAATAGAGTGAAAAGAACTTCTAAAACTCAGCAGCAGAGGCTGCTTCGTTAAGAAGTTCTAGGAGTTGCTTCGCAACTCCGTTTCACTCAGGAGAATGCCTGAAATACGGCATTCTCCGCATAGATTTGAGATTCCGCAGAGCGGAATCATGGTGGTTAGCTTATGAAGAATCGTCTCAGGCCTTGCCTGCATATAAACAACATAGTGGAATCCTTGCGACGGGTGGCGGTTTGGTCACTTTGTCTCTGTATTTCCTTGTGCCTGATCAGGGGAATATCTGTCTGCATTGACGGGGATATGCTTCCCGATGTAAGAGCGGCAGAAAATACGGCTGAGACGGAGCCTTCCCCCGCGCCTTCCGATGCAGGGGAAGGGATTGAGGAATTACCGGTGGAGAAGCTTGTGGTTGTGATCGATCCCGGGCACGGCGGCGAGGAGGAGGGCGGCATGTACGATTCCTTCATTGAGAAGGACATGACGCTGATCACCGCCAAGGTCATGAAGGAGGAGCTGGAGAAATACGAGGATGTCACCGTCTATCTGACAAGGGAGGACGATCGGAAGCTTTCTTTAGAGGAGCGGGTGGCGTTTGCCAAAGAGGTGCAGGCGGATTTTCTCTTCTGCCTCCACTATAATCTCGCTCAGGAACACAACACGCTTTTCGGGGCGGAATGTTGGGTGTCCGCTTTTGGGAGGCATTACAGCGAAGGATATGCCTTTGCCGACATCGAGATCGGCGCGCTGGAAGACCTGGGCCTGTACTCGAGGGGTGTCAAGACAAGGCTTGGGAAAAAGGGGACGGATTACTACGGCATCATACGTCATGCTGTGGAACAGGATCTGACCTGCGTGTTGATTGAGCACTGTCATATGGATCACGAAAACGACCGCCCTTTTTGTGAGGGAAAGGAACAGTGGGAGACGTTCGGCAGGTTGGATGCGGAATCAGCCGCCAAATATTTCCGTCTGCGGTCGGATGCCCTTGGCGTGGATTACAGCGATTATCCGGTTCCGGACATTCCGATTCCCTCCGGCGTTGTTCGTCCCGACACGACGGAGCCGGATATCTGCATGATCGAGGTCACGGATCAGGAGATGGAGACGGGAGATATCACGGTGGAGCTGTCCGCTGTGGACTATGACAGCGGGATGCTGTATTATGATTACAGCTATGACGGCGGGAACACCTATTTACCGCGGCTGGCTTGGGGAGATAAGACGCAGGACACCATCACCTTTACCATGAACGTGCCGCCTCATATCATACCCCAGATCGTGGTGCGGGGCTACAACGGCTATGATCTGTATACGGAGAGCAATTTGGTATCCCTGCCATCCATGGACTATAAGACCGAGGAGGAGATTGCGGCGGAGCTGGCTGAACAGGAGCGCATTGCAGCGGCGGCAAAAGCCGAGGCAGAAGAACAGGCGAAGCAGGACGCCGTCTCTGCGGAAAATCAGGCAAAGAGATATAGGGAACCGACGGAAAAGGGGAAAAAGGAAGAAAAGCAGCCCACGATCCGATATTTTCTGATGGTATGCCTAGTCTGCGCCCTGCTGGTGGTCAGCCTTGCACTGTCCATGGCGTTGATTTTAAGGAGCGGGAAGCACGGAAAACGGCGGAAAAAGCGCAGACGGCGCAGACGGCGCCACTGAAGGCTGCAGGCAGAAAGAGAACAGCACATAAAGCCGATGACGGCAGACGAAAATGATAAGACTGCCGGGGTCAGAACGGTCTCCACAGCCAATAGATGATAGCGGTGACAACAGTCTGCGCCAGTTTATGACACACATAGGTGCGGATGGACAAATTGGTGCCCCGAATCATGCTGTAGGTTTGGGCGATGCAGGAAAAACCACCGAAAGGCAGCATAGCCAGCACGAGACAGGGATGAAGTGACCCGCAGCGCGCGATCCCGCCGGTGATTTCCAGAATGCAGTAATAGGCTTTCAAAAGTGTGTCCGGCAGACGGGTGAAAGGAACGAAAAGAATGTTCAGCAGATTGAAAAACACCATATAACCGCCCAGCTTCGCGATGCCGATTAGTCCGGAGATGACGGCGTGATCGGTGGCGTCAAAAAGCCCTTCCGCCTGTGTCTTTTGCTCTGACATTGCAATGGCAGATGATTCTGCATGGACTGACTTAGTCAGTCGGTTTAAAGAACCTTTTTTCATCTTGATTTGACGGTCAAACGAACATGCGCGTATACTCGTCTGGCTCTCAGATGCAAAAATGGGAAATAGCAGGGGAAATCGCATCACGAAAAGTCCGTATGCTAACGGCACGCCATACATTACGAGAAAAGGCACAAGCGGCTGTTCCAGAGAGAGTGTGCTTACCACAAAGCTCAGAAAATAAATCGGGCCGATGTTATTGCAGAAGGCGAGCAGACGGTTCCCTTCCCGGACGGAGAGTCTCCCGGTTCTGCATAATTCTCCGGCAATCCGCGCACCCATGGGAAAGCCGCAGAGGAATCCCATAATCAGAGTGTAGGAACCGTTGGGCGTGGTGCCGTAGAAAAAGTGCAGAACGGGATGAAACAGGCGCACAAAGCCTTCCGTCAGGTTCATGTTAATCAAAATGCCTGACAGAATCATAAACGGCAGAAGCGTGGGGATCATTTTTTCAAACCAGAGATGCAGTCCCGCAAGCGCATACTGCAGGGAGAGCGCCGGATAGCGCAGGAGCAGGAAAATCAGGTAAACACCGATGGCCATATACAGAAAGCGGACAAAACGACTCCAAAGGTCTTTCGACAGTGTGCGGACAAAAAGCAATGGCTTTGTGTGATCTTTCACTTTTTCCTCCATGTCAGGATCGTGGGCAGTCTCGGCGTTGGCAGTCGCCGGAGATGCGGGCGGTTCTGTACATATATATTCTGAAAAAACGCGTTGGCATGACAAAAATACGAAGGAAATGATAAGAAAGGAACTTGCGGAATGATAGAAGCGGTTATTTTTGATCTGGACGGCTCCATGGTGGATTCCATGTGGATCTGGCGATCCATAGATATCGAATATCTGGGAAAATTCGGAATCCCTCTGCCGGAGAATCTGCAGGCATGTATTGAGGGCATGAGTTTTTCTGAGACGGCGGCATATTTCAAAGAGCGTTTTTCCCTGCCGGACGATCTGGATACCATCAAGGAGGACTGGAACCGCATGGCGTGGGATAAGTACGCAAATGAGGTGCCTGTCAAAGCGGGCGTCAGAGAGCTTCTGGCATACTGCAGGGAGCACGGCATCAAGGCAGGGATCGCCACCAGCAATTCCAGGCAGCTTGTGGAAAATGTGGTGCAGGCACATCAGATGGAATCCTGCTTTGACTGTATTATGACGGGATGTGAGGTGGAGAGGGGAAAACCTGCGCCGGATATCTATCTGGCGGTGGCGAGGGAGCTTGCCGTCACGCCGGAAAACTGCCTTGTGTTCGAGGATATCATACCGGGCATCCAGGCGGGAAAGGCGGCGGGTATGCAGGTCTGCGCCGTCTACGACGCGTATTCAGAGCATCAGGATGAGGAAAAGCGAAGGCTTGCGGATTATTATACCTATGGTTTTCGGGAATTGATAGAAGAGGGCGTCCTGTTATGAGGCGGATTTTTCTGATTGTGTAGGCGATTATCATTGCGGCAGTCACCGTAGGATTTCTTATATTTGGGGAAAAGGTTAGAGGGAGAAGAAGATGGGATTTCTACCGATTACAAAACAAGATATGGAAGCGCAGGGCATAGACCGGCTTGATTTCGTCTATGTGATCGGGGATGCCTATGTGGATCACCCTTCCTTCGGACATGCCATAATCAGCAGAGTTTTGGAGGCGCACGGTTACAGCGTAGGAATGATCCCCCAGCCGGATTGGAAGGATGAGAACAGCATCACGGTGTTGGGGCGGCCAAGACTTGCCTTTCTTGTGTCGGGCGGCAACATGGATTCCATGGTGAACCACTATTTTGTCTCCGGGAAGCGCAGACCCACAGATGCCTACACACCGGGCGGCGAGCCATATAAAAGACCGGATCACGCCACGGTGGTTTATGGCAACCTGATTCGCCGGGTATACAAGGATGTGCCGGTGATTATTGGCGGTATCGAGGCGAGCCTCAGGCGGATGGCGCACTATGACTACTGGTCAAACAGCTTGAAACGCTCAATATTGCTGGACTCTCAGGCGGATTTGATTTCCTACGGCATGGGGGAAAAGTCCATTGTGGAGATCGCGGAGGCTCTGGACAGCGGCATCTCTGTGAAGGATATTACGTTTATTTCGGGAACGGTCTACAAAACGAAGGATATCGACGGCATTTACGATTCGGTTACACTGCCCTCCTACGAGGAGATAAAAGCGCACTCGGAGAAATATGCTGAAAGCTTTCGAACCCAGTACAACAGTACCGATCCCTTTACGGGGAAAACGCTGGTGGAACCATATCCAAACGGCATTTATGTGGTACAGAACCCGCCCCAGCCGCCGCTTACGACGGAGGAGATGGACGCCGTTTATGACCTTCCCTATATGCGCACCTACCATCCCTCCTATGAGGAGGCGGGCGGCGTGCCCGCGATTTCGGAGATCAAATTCTCGCTTGTCAGCAACAGAGGGTGTTTTGGCGGGTGTAATTTCTGTGCGCTGACCTTTCATCAGGGCAGGACGGTACAAGTCAGAAGCCATGACTCCATTTTGCGGGAAGCACAGCTGATGATAAAGGAGCCGGATTTTAAAGGTTATATCCACGACGTGGGCGGGCCTACCGCCAATTTCCGGCATCCTTCCTGTCAGAAACAGATGTCGCAGGGCGTCTGCAAAAACAGACAATGCCTTTTCCCGCAGCCCTGTCCCAATCTGGAAGTGGATCACAGTGACTATCTTGCGCTTCTTCGAAAGCTTCGGGCACTGCCCGGCGTGAAAAAGGTCTTTATCCGCTCCGGCATTCGTTTTGATTATCTGATGGCGGATCCGGACGACTCTTTTTTCAGAGAGCTGGTAGAGCATCACGTCAGCGGTCAGCTTAAGGTGGCGCCGGAACATATCTCGGACAGGGTATTGCAATATCTCGGGAAACCTCGGAAGGAAGTGTACGAAAAGTTTGTCAAAAAATATACAAAGTTAAACGAACAGCTTGGTAAAAAGCAGTTCCTTGTGCCTTATCTCATGTCATCCCATCCGGGTTCCACCCTGAAGGAAGCCATTGCGCTGGCGGAATATCTGAGGGATCTCGGTTATATGCCGGAGCAGGTACAGGACTTTTATCCCACGCCCTCCACAGTGTCCACGGTTATGTACTATACGGGCATCGACCCGAGAGACGGAAAGCAGGTGTATGTCTGCCGCAATCCCCATGAAAAGGCGATGCAGCGGGCGTTAATCCAGTACCGCAATCCCAACAATTACGAGCTGGTCAGGGAAGCGCTTGTGAAAGGCGGACGGGAGGATCTGATCGGTTTTGACAGGAAATGCCTGATCCGGCCGAGGAAGCCGGGAAATGAAAGTGCCGGCAGATGCAGCCGGCAGGAGAGCGGAAAACGGGAGTGTGGAAGCTTCAAAAGCGGCTCGAAAGAAAATTGCAGGAGTGCAGATAATGGACATATGCGGTCAGACAGCCCGAAAAGTCACAAAGACAACGGTGTCCGTAAGAAAAGAACGATTCGTAATGTGCATAAGAAGAAAAAGTAACTCAAAAAATCCCGCAGACACCATATCATCTGCGGGATTTTATGATTAATTACACAAGATAACATACATTCTTTCTGACAGTGTACGCTAGTACTCGCAATCGGAACCTTTCCTAAAGATTTGTTTTATACCGTCTGGCCTTTTCCGATATAAACCGGGAAGGTATCCGTTCCCTTCATTTCCTTTCCGGCTGTGATCGTAACATCCTTGTCGGTAATCAGATATTCGATGTTTGCACCTGCCTCCACGACGGTATCCTGCATCAGAATACAGTTCTTTACCGTCGCGCCTTTTGCCACTTTGACACCGCGGAAGAGCACACTGTTTTCTACTTCTCCCTCAATGATACAGCCGTCAGCCGCCATCACGTTCTGCACTTTTGAGCCGTTGACATACTGTGTCGGATGATCTCCCCGGATCTTTGTGTAGACGGGAGAACCGGAGAAGAGCGCGTCCAGATTATAGTCATCCAGCAGCTTCATATTTTCATCGAAATAACTCTTCATATCCGAGATAAACCCTACATAGCCGGAATATTTGTAGCCTTTCACATTCAGCTTATTGATCTGCGGCATCAGCACATCACGCATGAAGAATTCCTGTCCGCGCAGCAGAGCGCTGTCCACCATCTCAACCAGAAGGTCACGGTTGATGATGAAAATGTTCATGGAGAGATTTTTGACGCCGTCCTCCTTGGAATTGATATAGACCTTTTTAATCTGATCGCCTTCCATGTCAAAAGTATAATAGAAGCTTCTGCCATCGTTTTTGGCGTTGATAAATCCGCTTGGAATCGGCTGCTCACAGTAGGCGAGTGTCATATCCGCCTCGTTCTCGATATGTGTCTGCAGCATGGCGTGGAAATCAAAGTTCACTACCATATTGGTGTCTGACATGATAATGTATTTTTCCTTGGCGTCACGCAGGAAATCAAGAATATTTGCCAGCGCGCTTGCGCGTCCCACATAGGGCTTCGCCTCTTTTTCCGCAAAGGGAGGGAAGATATGTAAACCGCCGTTTTTGCGAACCAGATCCCACTCACGACCGGAACCGAGATGATCCATCAGGGAGTGGTAGTTTTTATTCACGATCACAGAAATATTTCCGATGCCGGAATTGGTCATGCCGGATAAAATAAAGTCAATAATGCGGTAACGGCTGGCGAAGGGAATGGAGGCCATCAGACGCACATTCACCAGCTCAGGAACCAGCGCGTCGTAACTGTTCGGGAAAATGATACCGAGTGCACTTATATTTGATTTTACCATTGTTCTTCACCGCCTTTCATATCATTTTTAACGATGGCATTCGGGCCTACGACAGCGCCCTCACCGATTGTAAGACCCGTGCCGATAGTTGCTACGCCGTCTTCACTGTCTGAAGGCATTGCGCCGACCACCGCATTTTCACAGATCGTCACATTCTCCGAAACGATACAGTGCTTCACCACCGCGCCGGATTTGATGGTTGTGTGCCCCATGACAACTGCATCTTCCACCACCGCGCCTGCGTCTACCTTTACTCCGGCGAAGAGGATCGAGTGCCGCACCTCACCCTTGATCCGGCAGCCGTCGGAAACCATAGTATTCTCTACCACTGCACCTGCGCTGATCTTATGGCCGGTCATGCCTACGTTGCGGCTGTAAATCTTCCAGCTCTCGTCGGAAAGGTTGATACCGCTCTGTTCCGCGTCCAGAACCTCCATATTC
Organism: uncultured Lachnospiraceae bacterium; assembly: GCA_910584725.1. Classification (GTDB taxonomy): domain Bacteria; phylum Bacillota; class Clostridia; order Lachnospirales; family Lachnospiraceae; genus UBA3282. Next base: position 28,738 of record CAJUBE010000003.1, read on the forward strand.
GCTTCCCATAAGGAGTGGATCGTCCCCACATCCTTCCAGTAGCCGTTAAAGTGGTATGCATACATCTGTCTGTCATCGCGCAGCAGATTCGGAATGATGTTATTACCGAAGTCATTTTCGGAGTTCGGATCCGCCTCGTCCTCCTCCAGATACTTTTTCAGAATATCCCAGTTAAAGATGTAGATACCCATAGAAGCGAGATTGGATTTGGGGTTCTTCGGTTTCTCCTGAAATTCCGTGATCTTATCATTTTCGTCTGCAACCATGAGACCAAAGCGGGGCGCCTCCTCCCACGGAACTTCCATGACGGCAACGCTGAATTCCGCGTTTTTCGCCTTGTGGAATTCCAGAAAATCACTGTAATCCTGTTTACAGATCTGGTCACCGGAAAGAATAATGACATATTTCGGATCATAACGCTCTATAAACGATATGTTCTGGTAAATTGCGTTTGCTGTTCCTTTATACCAGTCAGAGCCGCCGGATTTCTGGTAGGGCGGCAGTACATGGACACCTCCGTACAGACGGTCAAGATCCCAAGGCTGCCCGTTGCCGATATATTCATTCAGCACGAGCGGCTGATATTGGGTCAGGATACCTACCGTATCAATACCTGAGTTGACACAGTTGGACAGCGGAAAGTCGATGATTCGGTATTTTCCGCCGAATGGAACAGCCGGTTTTGCAAGTTTCTCGGTCAGCGTATACAGACGTGAGCCTTGTCCGCCGGCAAGAAGCATTGCAATCATTTCTTTTGCCATATTCGATTTCCTCCTTTTTACAATTTATAGAAATTATACATCATATTTACTAAAAATGATAGGTTTTTAGAAAATATTTTGTGAAATCTGATATGATTTTTCCGGCCGTCATTTCTCTTTTTCGTCAAAAAGTAATTGTTTGCGGATGACTGCTAAAAGTGGTACACTAAGAAAGTGAGAATGCCAGAAAAACGGCATTCTCCGCAGAAATTTCGGAATCATGAGGTGCATATGAATATAGCTGTCATTACGGGCGCTTCCTCCGGGATGGGGATGGAGTTTGCCGTACAACTGGATCAGTGTCTGGGCAGAACGGATGAAATCTGGCTTCTTGCACGCAGAAAGGAGCCGCTTGAAAAACTGGCGGACTCCCTGCGGATCAAAGCACGGGTTATCGTGATTGACCTGACGGATGAAACGGCCCTGAGACAGTTTGAGGAAGTGCTTGCCATACAGAATCCAAGGATTACGGTGCTGGTCAACTGTGCGGGCGTGGGCAGCCACAAGCTTTTCGCCAGACAGAACAAAGAGGAAATCGACGCCATGATCCAGTTAAATATTACGGCGCTGACCCGCATGACCATGCTGTGCCTGCCCTATATGAAGAACGGCAGCAAGCTGATACAGGTATCCTCCGGGGCAGCTTTTGTCCCCCAAGGCGCATTTGCCGTCTATGCCGCTTCCAAAGCCTATGTGTATTCGCTTAGCAGGGCGCTTTCACAGGAGCTTAAGGGGCGGGGGATTACCGTGACCGCCGTCTGTCCCGGCCCCGTCAACACACCGTTTCTTGCTCATGCCTACGAAGACATGTCCGGGTTTGGCGTTCTGAAAAAACTCACCATGGCAAAAACCGCCTGTGTGGTGAAGAAGGCGATCGAAGACTGTAAAATCGGAAAAAGCGTCTCCATCTGCGGCCTGCCCGTGAAGCTGTTGTATCTTTCCACACAGAGCGTACAGAATGTGATGATGAAATGTAACTATTCGCCTCCGGCTTCATAGTTACTGAATCCGGTCTATAACTGTTACGATAAAATGTCTGCACGTCTGAGTCTGTTTCGACGAGGGGAAAGAGGGATGAAATGAAACAGTTTTTTACGCCGAAAGGCAGTTATGGCTATATAACAAGCAGAAAAAAGTACACGGCCCTGCGGACGCTCCTTTTCTTTGCCATTTCCGCAGCCCTGTATATCTCGGGAATCATAAGAACCGGTTCCAATAAAAACCTGCTCACCATCGTGGCGGTTCTGGGCTGTCTGCCCGCCTGCAAGAGTGCGGTGAACTTTATCCTCTTTTTGAGAGCGAAGGGCTGCAGCAGCGCTTTGCATGAAAAGGTGGCGGCATATGGGGACGATTCAATGACCGTGTTTTATGACATGTATTTTACTTCCTACCAGAAGAATTACCCGATAAGCCATATGGCATTGAAGGGAGATATGCTCTGCGGTATCACGGAGCAGCCTTCCTGCGACTGCAGAGAAGCGGAAAAACATCTGGGGCAGATGCTTGTGCAGGAAGGCATCAAGAATGTGACGGTTAATATCTTTTCTCAGGAAGGTAAATATATTGACCGACTAAGTCGGTTGGCGGATGTGCAGGTGGCGGATCATAAAGATCGGGAAGGCATTATCAATTTGCTGTATAATATTTCCATCTGAGACGTTTTTGCCCGTTTTTGACCGTTACCGGCAGTACAAAGGAGTATGCTATAATTGCCGCAGAAATTTGAGAAAGTTACTGCGAATCCATCAATTTTAGTATTGCATACAGACATTTTGGCAAGTGCCACAAGGAGATTTGCCATGTACCAGGTGATTATCACAGACAGGGAAGCAGGACAGCGGTTTGACAAGTATCTGCAGCGGATTCTGCCAAACGCGGGCAGCGGCTTTCTCCATAAAATGCTTCGAAAAAAGAATATCACCCTGAATGACAGGAAAGCGGACGGCAGCGAGAAGACTGTTGTTGGGGACTGTGTGAAGATTTTTTTTGCGCAGGAGACGCTTGATAAGTTTATGGGAAAAACATCCGGACGACTTATGGAAAATGAAAGTTCTATCAGTCAGGAGACGGATGTGGCGGCCGGTTTTGTAGATAAATCAGGTCAAAGGGCAGATCATGCTGTGGAAAACAAAGCCGATCGCAGTAAAAAAGCAGAGCGAATAGCGGATGCGGCATTCGGTGCAGCATACCGCCGGGCATACAGAATACTACCGGATATTCAGGTAATCTTTGAGAACGATCATATAATAATTGCGGATAAACCTGCGGGCATTCTGTCTCAGAAAGCAGAAAAAACAGATATTTCCCTGAATGAATGGCTGATCGGCTATCTTCTTGAAAAAGGGGATCTGTCCGAGTCAGATATTTCCTTTTATAAGCCTTCTGTCTGCAACCGGCTCGACCGAAACACAAGCGGTATGGTGCTCTGTGCGAAAACGCTTCAGGGAGCGCAGCTTCTAAGCACAATTTTAAAGGACAGAACCCTTCATAAATATTATCAGCTCTATGTAAAAGGGCATATTACGGAAGAACAGATGATCGAGGGGTATCTGGTCAAGGATGAGAAGAAAAACAAAGTGACGATACAGCCCGCTGATTCGCGGATGTCTGGCGGCAGCCCGAAACAATCTGCGACAGAGAAACAATCCGTATCGTCAGACGGCCGCAGGATGTTGGAAAGAAAATCATCTGACAGGAATGGTTCTTTGATTCGGACCAAGTATAAACCGCTTCGTGTAGAACAGGATAAGACGCTTCTGGAGGTGGAGCTGATCACGGGAAAGCCCCATCAGATTCGGGCGCATCTGGCGAGCATCGGTCATCCTCTTTTGGGGGATTACAAGTACGGGGACAGGGCATGGAATGAGAAATACCGCCGAAAGTTCGGGGTAAAGTCACAGCTTTTACACGCCTATAAGGTGATTTTTCCCATGCTTGACCAACCCTTTGCGGATCTGGGCGGGCGTACCTTTATCTGTGAAGTGCCGAAAATTTTTGAACGCGTTTCAGGTCAGAACATTTGTTCTTGCCAATTTCCTGCCGCGGATGTATAATAGCGTGAGAAGTACTTCTAAAGCTCAGCAGCAAAGGCTGCATCGCAAAGTCAGCAAAGCTGACTTGGAAGTACTAAGTCTCACGCCAGAGAATGCCTGAAATGCGGCATTCTCCGCATTGATTTGAGTCACAGCTTAGCTGTGATATGGCGGTTAATGTAAGAAAGAAAGTGCGAAACGTTTTGGACGAGGATTGCGATGGCGACATGGAACTCCCGCGGGCTGCGCGGCTCCACTTTGGAGGATCTGATCAACCGTACAAATGAAAAATATTTGGAAAACGGGCTTGCGCTGATCCAGAAGGTGCCCACACCCATTACCCCGATCAATATTGACAAGGACAGCCGCCATATCACGCTCGCCTACTTTGACCAGAAGAGCACGGTGGATTACATCGGCGCGGTGCAGGGGATTCCCGTCTGCTTTGACGCCAAGGAATGCGCAGCTGACACCTTCGCGCTTCAAAACATCCATGAACATCAGGTAGAATTTATGGGACAGTTTGAGAAGCAGAAAGGGATCGCGTTCTTTCTTATTTATTATTCCCACAAAGATCTCTTTTACTATCTGCCCTATGAGATGCTTCGCTATTTCTGGGACAGGGCGAAGGAGGGCGGACGCAAGAGTTTCCGTTTTGACGAGCTGAACCCGGAATATGTGCTGCCGAAGAAGCACGGGATTCTGGTGCCATATCTGGATATGATTCAGAAAGATCTGGAGGACCGGGTAGAATAGAGTGAAAAGAACTTCTAAAGCTCAGCAGCAATGGCTGCATCGCAAAGTCAGCAAAGCTGACTTGGAAGTACTATGTCTCACACAGGAGAATGCCCAAAACACGGGCATTCTCCGCACAGATTTGAGATTCCGCAGAGCGGAATCATGGCGGTTAGCGTGAGAAATGCGAAAAGTACTTCTAAAGACGTCCCGCCATAGGACGGGACGCCAAGAAGTACTAAGTTTCGCATAGGAGAATGCCTGAAATACGGCATTCTCCGCATTGGAAGTATATAAGAACGATCGGGAGGAAACGGGATATGAGTAAGGGTTTGGAACAATACAAAGCGTTTATTGACGGGCTGGCTGAGAGGAAGGACGCTGTGGAAGCAGCATGGATCAGGGGAACCGGCTATCCGCAGATCGAGGACAACAGGGAAGTCAACCAGTTTCTCGGTTCTTTGACGCCGGAACAAAAAGAGATCGTGGCGGGCATGGTTCAAAATGCAAGAATATGCGGCATTCACGATACCCTCGCCTATATCAATGAGAGGATGGACTGCGACGGGTTGGTCTTAAGTCAGGATGGAGAGGACTATCCGTATGACCATTTTGACAGTATGCACTTTGACTTCATTTGCAGATGCGAAGGCGATGAATGGACGGAGTAAGGTTAAAAATCAACATTTTCAATCGCTGGATTTGTGTCTGCGCGGCGCCTGCTACAAACTGATTATGAGCAGGAAACAGCAAAATGAGGTAAAATTATGAAAAGAGCGAAAAAATATATATCTGCTGCGATCATCCTATCAGCGGCACTCTTACTTGCGGGTTGCGGCACTGATACCGGCGATGCCACGGAAAAGCTGCAGATAGAGCCTATTACGGATACGGATGAAAATGCGGTGCAGACGGATACGCGAACGGAAAATGAGACAGAAGAAACAGAGAACAGAGCTGCGGCAGATGAAAACAGCGTAACAGAAGAAAATGGGGCTGATACAGATATGACAGAAGAAACGGACATAACGGATCAGCCGGAAACGCCAGCCGACAAAACGGCTGTCTATGAGGATGTGCTTGCGCAGTACCGGGACATGGTGCAACATGACTTTTACATGGATTATCTGGATTCTGACGACTATGAGAGTCATTTCGGGGAGGATATCGGCGAAGAAATCCGCAACCACCGGCAGGGTATCTTCTATGCGTTCTATGATATAGACGGAAACGGGACAGAGGAGCTGGTCATTGCCGGTGAACAAGACGGCATCGGTGTGTCGAATCCCGCTTTTGCCCCTTGGAATTATGATTTGTACGGCTTTGACGGAAACAAGGTGGTTTCCCTTTTCCCCAATATGGAATTAGGCGGACGGACGAATTTCTCGCTGCATGGAGACGGTGTGATTGAGGTCGTTCACTCTCTGCCTCAAAGGGAAATATGCATTGAAATCTATAAAATAGGAAATGACGGCGTAACGCCGGAATTAGTTGATCGTTTTTATATTGCTGCCGATTTGACAGGAGAGAAAGCCGTATATACATATTTTCAAAATGGTCAAACTGGAAGTGAAATTTCCGAAGAAGCGTACCGGTCTGCCCTGCAAGGATACGAGACGCCTCTTGCAGAAGAATTGATATGGGAAGAGATTTACTGATTGACAAACATAGGAAAACAGCGTATAGTGTAATGAGTTTGACTTGCTAATGAATTAGCGAATTAGCACTTTAAAGCAGTAAAGCGTTGGCGCTTTCGTTTATAGCATGAGGGACGAAATCAGCAAAATAAAGGCAGGAAACGAGGAGTATATGAGCAAAAAATTAGTACATACGCCGGAGGGCGTGCGGGATATTTACGGGGAGGAGAAGGCGAAAAAGACGGTGGTGGAGCGCCTTCTGCATGAAAAGATCACGGGCTACGGCTACCGGGACATCCAGACCCCGACCTTTGAATTTTTCGACGTGTTTTCAAAGGAAGTGGGGACGACGCCGTCCAGAGAGCTTTATAAGTTCTTTGACAAGGAGGGCAATACGCTGGTTCTGCGCCCGGACTTTACGCCGTCCATCGCAAGGTGCGCCGCCAAATATTTTATGGACGAGGACGTGCCGATCCGTTTCTGCTATCAGGGGAACACCTTTACCAACACGTCGCAGCTGCAGGGCAAGCTTAAGGAAGTAACCCAGATGGGGGCGGAGCTGATCGGCGACGGCTCCGTGCAGGCGGACGCGGAGATGATCGCCATGACGATCGAGGCGCTTTACCACGCGGGGCTGTCCGATTTCCAGCTGAGCGTCGGCAATCTGGAATATTTCAAAGGCATCTGCGCGGAGGCGGGGATCGACGAGGAGACGGAGCTGGAGCTTCGGGAGTTTATTTCCGGCAAAAACTATTTCGGTGCAGAAGAACTGCTGGACCGCGTCGGCGTGCATAAAAAGGACAAGGAACTGCTCCTCAAAGTGGGAGACCTGTTCGGGACGGTCTCCATTCTGGAGGATGCAAAAAAGGCGGTCTCCAACAAGCGGTCCAAACACGCCATCGAGCGGCTTGAGAAGGTTTATCGGACGCTTGTGGATTACGGGGTGGAAAAGTATGTTTCCTTTGACCTTGGGATGCTCAGCAAGTATAATTACTATACGGGCATCATTTTCAAGGGCTACACTTACGGCGTGGGCGACGCGATTGTGAAAGGTGGGCGTTACGACAGCCTGCTTGGACGATTCGGCAAGGAAGCGGCGGCGATCGGTTTTGTGATTGTCGTGGACGATCTTCTTGCCGCCATGGAACGGCAGAATGTGATCATTTCGGGAATAGAGGAGCCGGTGAAACTGTATTATACGGAAGAGACCTTCATGGAAAAGCTGATGGAAGCTAAGCATATGCGGTCGTCCGGCAAGAAAGTGGAACTGCTTCCCCAGAGTGAGAAGTAATTCTAATGACGTCCCGCCATAGGGCAGGAACCAAGTCAGCGAAACTGACTTGGAATTACTAAATCTCACTCGAGGGAATATCTGAAAAGCGGGATTCTCTGCATATAAGATAAATATAGAGAAAAGAGAGCGTACTTGAAAATGAGTGAAGAGAGATATCTGACATTCGCCCTTGGGAAAGGGCGGCTTGCCAATAAAACAATGGAACTTCTAGAGAAAATCGGCATTACCTGTGAGGAGATGAAGGATAAGGATTCCCGCAAGCTGATTTTTGTAAATGAAGAATTGAAACTGAAATTTTTCCTGTCAAAAGGACCGGATGTGCCTACCTATGTGGAGTATGGCGCTGCGGACATCGGTGTGGTTGGCAAAGACACAATCATGGAGGAAAACAGGCGCGTCTATGAGGTGCTCGATCTAGGTTACGGCAAATGCCGAATGTGCGTCTGCGGACCGGCCGGAGCCAGAGAGCTTCTGCAGCACCACGAGATGATACGGGTCGCCAGCAAATACCCCAATATCGCCAAAGACTATTTTTATAACAAAAAGCATCAGACCGTGGATATCATCAAGCTGAACGGTTCCGTGGAGCTGGGCCCGATTGTGAAGCTTGCCGATGTAATTGTGGATATCGTGGAGACCGGGTCGACGTTGAAAGAAAACGGACTTGAGGTGTTGGAGGAAATCTGCCCGCTGTCCGCGAGAATGATTGTCAATCAGGTGAGTATGCAGATGGAGCCGGAACGGATCAAGAAGCTGATCGCGGATCTGAAGAGCCATCTGTAACCATAAAATTTATCTTCGGAAGGATGGCAGCAATGGAGAATGACAGAAAGGGGTTTGGCATGAAAGAATGGAAAGGAATTATTATTGCATTGATCGCGGGGGCTTGTGCTATTGCTTGCGTCACGATCTTTTCTCAGAATATTGTAAACTATAAGAAAACATCCGGCAGCGAAGGGCTGTCGGCAACCGGTTCCGCAAACTGTGATTTTGAGGCGGATTTGATCGTTTGGCGGGGCAGTTTCTCCGGGCAGGGGGCCACCACGCAGGACGCGTACCGCTCCATCAAAAAGGACGCGGAACTCGTCCGCAAATATCTGGTGGACAGCGGCGTGAAGGAAGAAGAGATGGTATTCAGCTCCGTCACCATCAATGCCCGTTGGGAATCGGAGTACAACGAAAATGGCGATCGAATACGGGATTACATCGACGGTTACGATCTTTACCAGAATGTGTCAATCACCTCCACGGACATTGATAAGATCGAAGGAATTTCCCGGGATATCTCCGGGCTGATCGAGTCGGGCGTGCAGTTTGCCTCCGAGGAACCGGAGTATTACTATACCAAGCTGGATGAATTAAAACTTGATTTAATCAAAGAGGCAACGGAGAATGCGAAAAACAGGATTGACCTGATGGCGCAGGGAACCGGCGCGACGGTGGGAGAGCTTTTAAACGCCAATCTGGGCGTGTTCCAGATCACCGCACAGAACAGCAACACCGAGTACAGCTACGGCGGCTATTTTGACACCAGCTCCAGAAAGAAGACGGCGTCTATCACAGTCCGTTTAAACTACAGCATTGTAAACTAAGCGAACCGACTTTTAAAGTGAAATATTTCGCAACAGTCGTCAAGGTTGTGCAAACATGATTTTGGCTCATTGCTTGCGGGAATAGCTTACAGAATGGGAGAATTTACAGGGAAATGAAAACAGTACGTTTGACTAAGGATTCACAGCGGGATCTTCTCGACAGTTTATTAAAGAGAAGTCCCAACAATTACGGGCAGTATGAGTCCGTGGTGGCGGATATCATTGCGAATGTCCGTGAGAAAGGGGACAAGGCAGTTTTTGACTATACAAGTCAGCTTGATAAATGGAACTGCACCGCAGACAATATCCGTGTGACAGATGCGGAAATTGAGAAAGCTTTTGCGGAGGCGGACGCTGCCTTTGTGGCCGTGATGGAAAAATCGGCGGCAAATATCCGGGATTTCCACCAGAAACAGCTTCGTAACAGCTGGATTGACACCAAACCCGACGGTTCCATTCTTGGACAGCGCATTTTGCCGATCGCCGTTTCCGGAGTCTATGTGCCGGGCGGCAAGGCGGCCTATCCCAGCAGCGTTCTGATGAATGTGATTCCCGCCAAGGTGGCGGGTGTGGAGCGGATTGTGATGACGACTCCCGCCGGCGCGGACGGCATGGTCAATCCCGGCACGCTGGTGGCGGCAAAAATCGCGGGCGTTGACGAAATCTACAAGGTGGGCGGCGCGCAGGCGATTGCCGCTATGGCTTTCGGCACGGAGAGTATCCCGAAAGTGGACAAGATCACGGGGCCCGGCAATATCTTTGTGGCTCTGGCGAAGAAGGCATGCTTTGGCTATGTCAACATCGACTCCATCGCGGGACCGAGCGAAATCCTTGTGATTGCGGATGAGACCGCAAATCCCCGCTATGTGGCTGCGGATCTGCTCTCACAGGCAGAGCATGACGAGCTGGCAAGCGCGATCCTGATCACCACAGACGAAAACCTTGCAAAAGAGGTGGAAGCGCAGATCGAGGGCTTTTTACAGGAATTGTCCCGGGCGGATATTATTCGAAAATCTTTGGATAACTACGGATATATCCTGCTGGCGGATTCCATGGACAGCGCGGTGGAGGCAGCGAACGCCATCGCGTCTGAACACTTGGAAATCCTGACGAAAGACCCCTATCAGGTGATGACAAAGATCAAAAACGCGGGCGCGATTTTCCTCGGGGAATACTCTTCGGAGCCTTTGGGAGACTACTATGCAGGACCGAACCACATACTGCCGACAAACGGCACGGCGCGGTTTTTCTCGCCCTTAAGCGTGGACGACTTTATAAAAAAGACCAGCCTGATTTCTTATTCGCGGGAAGCGCTGGAGCAGGCGCATAAGGATATCGAGCTGTTTGCGGAAAAAGAGGGGCTGACGGCCCACGCGAATTCTATTCGGGTGCGGTTTCAAAATGTGAGAAGTCTCACATAGGAGAATGCCCAAAAAGCGGCATTCTCCGCACGGATCCATATCGTGGCTATGCTGTGGGATGAAGATTCGTGATAAAATAGCAGGAAAAATGTCAGAAGGAGAGTTTTATGTCAAGAACAGCGACGATAGAACGGAACACAAAGGAAACACAGATCAAGGCGTCCCTCACTTTGGACGGCGCGGGGAAAAGCGACGTGCACACCGGCATTGGTTTCTTCGACCATATGCTGGAAGGGTTCTCCAGACATGGATTTTTTGATTTGACTATGCAAGTCAACGGCGATCTCCATGTGGACGGACACCACACGGTGGAGGATGCGGGCATTGTGCTCGGCACGGCGATCAAAGAGGCGTTGGGAGATAAGGCAGGCATCAGACGTTACGGCTCCTTTATCCTGCCGATGGACGAATCCCTCTGCCTGTGCGCAGTGGATCTGTGCGGCAGACCGTATTTCGTGTTCGACTGCGATTTCCAGACAGAGCGGGTGGGAGAGCTTGACACGGAACTCGTGCGGGAGTTTTTCTATGCGGTCAGCTACAGCGCGGGCATGAACCTGCACCTGAAAATGCTGAGCGGCGGAAACGCCCACCACATGATCGAGGCGATGTTCAAAACGTTCGGCAAGGCGTTAGACGAAGCGTGCGCTTATGACCCGCGGGTGAAAGGCGTACTCAGCACGAAAGGAAGCTTAATTTAATTTTTACGAAATGAGAAAGGGCAACATGCAGTATGACGTACAAAAAATTTATCCCCTGTATCTATTTATATAAAGGAGACGCCGTCAAGGGTTTTTCGGACAGCACGATCATTGACACGAACCCGGTGGCACTGGCGAAATTTTACAGTGACAACTATGCGGACGAATTGATTGTCTATGACATGTCCGAAGGTGATGCCGCCCACGAGGAAGCGCTGGATATCGTCAAAGCCATCTGCAGCGAAGCGGAAATCCCCGTGATTGGCGCGGGAAACGTGAAGCGCGTAGAGGATATCAAAAAGCTGCTCTATGCTGGCTGTAAGAAGGCGGCGCTCAACTATTCCAAGCCGGGCAACATTGAAATCACCGCCGAGGTATCGAAGCGGTTCGGAAAGGAAAAGATCGTGGCCTGTGTGACGGAGGCCGACAGTATTACGAGAAATGAAAACCTCATTGACGAGTATATCAGCGAGATTATTCTCGTAAAGGAAACCTGTCTGAAAGAGTCCATCGCCATATCCCGCTTTCCCATGATTGCATCGGTGCCGGAGGTTTCGCTGGACAAAATTCTGGAGCTTTTGTCAAATGACAACATCTGCGGTATTTCGGGCTATGCCATCAACGAGAACGCCAAGGAACTTCTGGCTGTCAAGGCGCTGTGCCAGAACAACGATATCACAGTCAATACTTTTGAGCCGGCGATCCCGTGGGAGGACTTTAAACTGAACAGCGACGGGCATGTGACCGTGGTGGTGCAGGATTATAAGACCGACGAAGTGCTGATGGTTGCCTATATGAACGAGGAAGCGTACAATATGACGCTGAAAACGGGCAAAATGACATACTACAGCAGAAGCCGTGACGAGCTTTGGGTGAAAGGCGAGACAAGCGGTCATTTCCAGTATGTGAAATCTCTCACGGCGGACTGTGACAAGGATACCATTCTGGCGAAGGTATCCCAGATCGGCGCGGCGTGCCATACCGGCTCCCGTTCCTGCTTCTTCAATGAGATTATGGCGAAGGAGTACGAGGAGACGAACCCTCTCAAGGTGTTTGAGCAGGTGTTCGACGTGATCAAGGACAGAAAAATCCATCCCAAGGAAGGCTCCTACACAAATTATCTCTTCGACAAGGGCATTGACAAGATCCTGAAGAAGCTGGGCGAGGAAGCGACGGAGATCGTCATTGCCGCCAAGAATCCCAACGCCAACGAAATCAAGTACGAAATTTCGGATTTTTTATATCACATGATGGTTCTGATGGCGGAGAAAAACATCACTTGGGAGGAGATCACCACGGAGCTGGCGCAACGGTAATTGACTATATTTTGATGGAAGGTAAAATACATGGAATTAATTATGCAGCCTACTTTTTCAACGTGTGGCCAGGCGTGTATTGCCATGATTACTGGAAAAAGTGTTGAAGAAGTAATTAAAGATATGAAAACAGATGGAGCTACGAGTATCGGTCAACTGATAGAGATACTTGATTTTTATGGCATCAGACACGCTGAAAGAAACAAACGGATTTCCAAGAAGAATCCTGTTCCCTACAAATATTCGATTCTGACCGTTCACACAGATGCGGGATACACACATTGGACGCTGCTTTATGATGATAAATATTATGATCCGGAGTTTGGTCTGATTGAGGGTGAATATACACATGGAAAAATTACGTCATTTTTAGAAATATATGTTGAATAACGAAGGACGTACCTTTTGGGGTACGTTCTTTTTTTGCGCAATTTCTCATAAAATGTAGGGACAAAATGAAGTATTTTCAGTGAAGCGCAGAACGCATGGCGCAGAACGAAGAAAGGAACACATAAATGACAGAAAAGAAAGTGACGCCAGAAAAACGGATGGAGCTGGCAAGACATATCAGGGAGGAAAATCTGGGAAACCGGCTGAAACTCAGACAGCGGGAACATATTCTTTACGGGAAGGAAAGCCCCATGCCGCTCTACGAGAAAGGACTTCTTACCGGGGAGGAAGGAATGCCCGGTTACGGAAATGCGGAGAACGGCGATGGGATTCCGGGCAGCGCCACAAGCGGATTTAAGTATCGGATGGCTCTTTCCGTGCTCCTGTTTGTAGGGTTTCTGCTCTGCGACACGAGGGACAGCAAGATTTTGTCGTACAGTACGGGAGACGTCTACGACATGATCGTGGCGGACAGTTTCCATCTGTACGACGGCGGCGAAAACGCCGTGATGGAAGAGCTTGCGGATTTATTCCAATAAAAAATCGAATTTACCATATGAATTTAGGGCGTCAAAAATTTTTCCGTTGCAGGCATTGCCCCGATCCCAAAGGGTAAAGAGCATGCAAGCATGTTCGTTTGACCCATGGAGGCAAAAATACATAAGCTGGACAGCAAAATTGAAACAAAATATCATGGCATTGCATGTGCGTCTGTGGTAATATAATGACGTTAAACAATTCACAAGATCAGAGACTGCGAAATGTAACAAGAGCGACAGATGAAATCAGAAGGAGAAGCATACAGATGAGCGTTTATAAAATTCCCCTGAAATACAGTGCGCCGACGGTCTCCTTAGAAACAGGCTGTTTGAAAAGGCGGCGGAAACTTTTGTAGCGCGGGTAAAAAGCCGCGTCCTAAAAAAAATAGAAACCACCGAAGATTTTCAATTTATAGTGGAAGAATACGATTAGATTCGTCTGATATACTTACTACAAAAAGGCAAGGTACATTTTTATGAGAAAATTAGCGCTGCGCGACGATATATTGATGCAGGTGGAAAAACCCGCCCGCTATATCGGAAACGAATACAATTCCGTCATCAAGGACAGGGAAAAAACTGCCCTGCGTTTTGCCATGTGCTTTCCCGACGTCTACGAGATCGGCATGTCCCATCTGGGCATCCAGATTCTTTACGGCATGTTAAACGACTGGGAAGACGTCTGGTGCGAGCGTGTCTATTCCCCTTGGGCGGATCTGGATCAGATCATGCGAAAGGAATCCATCCCCCTGTTTTGTCTGGAGTCTCAGGAACCCGTAAAGAATATGGATTTTCTCGGCATCACCATCCAGTATGAGATGTGTTATACCAATATTTTGCAGGTGCTGGAGCTCTCCCAGATTCCGCTTCTGGCAACAGATCGCGGGGAGGACATGCCCCTTGTGATCGGCGGCGGTCCCTGCGTCTATAACCCGGAACCGATCGCGGATTTCTTTGATCTGTTCTACATTGGCGAGGGGGAGACACAGTATCGGCCGCTGTTCGACTGGTATCTGGAAAACAAAAGAAACGGCGGCACGAGAGAGGATTTCCTGCACGGCGCGGCAAAAATTCCCGGTATTTATGTGCCGCAGTTTTATGAGGAACTGTACAATGAGGACGGCACGATTGCAGGACGCCATAAAAAGTACGAGGATATCCCCGACGTGATCGTAAAAGAGATCGTAACGGATGTGACGGAAGTCTATTATCCCTTAAAACCCGTGGTGCCTTTTATCAAGGTGACGCAGGACCGGGTCGTTCTGGAAATTCAGCGGGGGTGTATCCGGGGCTGCCGCTTCTGTCAGGCAGGCCAGATTTATCGGCCTGTGCGGGAGCGCGATGCGGACAAGCTGAAAGAATATGCGATAGAAATGTTAAAAAATACGGGACACGAGGAAATCTCTTTAAGCTCCTTAAGTTCCAGCGACTATTCCAGACTGGATGAGCTTCTGGACTTTCTGATCGAGGCGTGCGGGCAGAAACACGTCAATATCTCTCTGCCGTCCCTGCGCATCGACGCCTTTTCGCTTGACGTGATGAGCAAGGTGCAGGACGTGAAGAAGAGCAGCCTGACCTTTGCCCCGGAGGCGGGCAGCCAGCGGCTGCGGGATGTCATCAACAAAGGGCTGACGGAGGAGGACATCCTGAACGGCGCCACACTGGCATTTGAGGGCGGCTGGACGCGGGTGAAGCTGTATTTTATGCTGGGGCTTCCCACGGAGACGGAGGAAGATATTCTCGGGATCGGCGACCTTTCCAACAAGATCGCGGCAGCCTTCTTCGAGGCAGTACCGAAGGACAGGCGTGTGAACGGCAAAGTGCAGATCGTCACCAGCACTTCCTTCTTTATTCCCAAGCCTTTCACACCGTTCCAGTGGGCGCCCATGTGCACCAAGGAGGAATTTCTCGACAAGGCGCATCTGACGAAGAAAGGCATTATGAGCCAGTTAAACCAGAAGAGCATCAAATACAACTGGCATGAGGCGGATGTGAGCGTCTTAGAGGGCGTCTTTGCCAGAGGCGACCGCCGTGTGTCCAAAGTTATCCTCCGCGCTTATGAAAAGGGCTGTATGTTTGATTCATGGAGCGAGTATTTCCACAACGACCTGTGGTTGGAAAGTTTTGAGGAGTGCGGCTTGGATATCGGCTTTTACACTACCAGACAGCGTATGGACGACGAGGTCTTCCCGTGGGATTTCATAGACTGCGGCGTGACAAGGGAATTTCTGTTGCGGGAGTGGAAAAAGGCAAAAGACCAGACAGTTTCCCCCAACTGTAAGGTTCAGTGTCAGGGCTGCGGCGCGAACCGGTTCGGGGTGGGGATCTGTTATAAGAGATGAGACATGAATACGCCGCTTAAAAGAAAATAAGCGAAAAATAATTGACTTTTATATATTTTGCATATACTATGATAGTAGAAGTTATCACTTCTGCTGAGGGGTTCGTCAGATGTACCTGTCTAAAAAAAGCTGAAGAAATTGTGAGGGGTTCGTCAGATGCACCTGTCTAAAAAAAGCTGAAGAGATTGTCAATAAAGGGAACAGCCATGTTCCCTTTTTTACGTGATGGAGATAACATATGGAGCCAACGCTATGCTATATTCGGGAAGAATACTTTAAAGCCAACGCATCTTTCCAGAAAATGCTCGATACGGGAAATGCTGCCAAACAATCCAAAAGAACGCACTTATGTTTGAAAATCGAGTCGACAGAATATAAATTTTATATTCCATTAAGGAATAATCTGGGCGCTGAAATCCGAAAATACGGAAGAATCGGACATGCCGTTCCATCTGAAAAAAGGAAAAATGCCGGATTAGATTACCGCTATGCGCTTATTGTGAATAATGATTCATACATAGAGCTGCAGGCGACAAAGAAAATTCCCGAGTCACAGTATCGGCGTATTAAGACGGACTACTCAAAAATAATTGATGAATTTACTGTATATTTGAATGGTTATATAAAGGCGTTGCGAAAAGGTCGAAATGAAAAAGAACCCCTGTACAGAGAATCCAGCCTTATAAACTTTACAGCAGAGCTGAGTAATATGCAGCGTAGAAAAGAGGTAACCGCATGAAAGTCAGAATCAAATTCGCCAAATACGGCGCCATGAAATTTATCGGACATCTGGACATGATGCGCTTTTTCCAGAAAGCGGTCAGACGGGCTGGCATTGACGTGAAATATTCGGAAGGGTTCAGCCCTCATCAGATCATGTCCTTTGCCGCGCCCCTCGGTGTGGGTATTGAAAGCCTGGGAGAGTACATGGATCTGGAAGTGTTGTCCATATCTGCGCCGGAGGATATGAAAGACGCGCTGAACCGGGTTATGGTGGAGGGTGTGGAAGTGCTTGCCGTGAACGTCCTGCCGGACCAGACGAAAAACGCCATGGCAAGCGTGGCTGCGGCTTCCTACCGCCTGCAGAGGAAGGAGGGCTGCTTTCCCATTGACGATCTGTCAGAAAAACTCAGACAGTTTTACGCGCAGGATCACATCCCTTATACAAAAGAAACGAAAAAAAGCGTGATAGAGCTGGACTTAAAGCAGGGCATCTATGAACTCGGCGCGGAGGACGGCGCGATCCACATGCTCGTGGACGCCAGCAGCGGCGGCAACATCAAACCGACGGTGGTTTTTGAAAAGTTCTGCGCCTTTGCGGGCTGTGAGATACCAGTCTCCGACATTCAGGTGACGAGACTGGAGACCTACACCAATCTGGCAAAGGAGGGGGAACCGAGACAGCTCGTGCCGCTTCTTTTACAAAATTAAATTTTTTTCAAATTTCCCTTGACCTTCCACCTTGTGGAAGCCTTATTCTGTCCGTGACAGGAGAAAACCGGCGGTTTCGGCAAGGAGGATGCAGCATGAAAATCAACGAAGTGGAACAGCAGGTAGACATCACGAAGAAAAATATCCGTTTCTATGAACAGCAGGGGCTCTTAAGTCCCAAGCGCAATATGGAAAACGGATATCGCGACTATTCCGAGGAGGACGTCACCGAACTGAAGAAGATCAAGATGCTTCGCAAGCTTTCCCTTCCCATTGAAGAGATCAGAAGGATCCAGAAGGGCGATCTGCTTCTTGCTGACGCGCTGCAAAGACAGGTTATCCTATTGGAGAGGGAACGGGCAAGCCTTGAAGAGACCACCCGCCTGTGCCGGCTTCTGAGCGAAGAGGGATGCCAGTATACCGCCTTTTCTCCTGACCAATACTTGGAAAGGATGGTTGAAATGGAACAGGAAGGCACAAAATTCTTAAATGTAAACAGGCACGACATTCTGCAAAAAAAGCTGGCGCCCATGATTTTCGCCGGTCTGGTTATTTTGTTGATGGTTGGGATCATTGCCTTTACAATCTGGGCATATCTGGCTGACGACATGCCCTTTCTCGCGGCGGGACTGTTTATTCTGGTTCCCGTTGTTATGATTCTGGCGATTGTTGCCGTGCTGTTACAGAGAATGAAGGAGATTGAAGGAGGAGAAGAGGATGCTGCTCGTAAATACTGATTTTATCACAGGAAAAGAACTGGAAACATTGGGAATTGTCAAGGGAAACGTCGTCCAGTGCAGAAACGTGGGACGCGATTTCATGGCAGGCATCAAGACTTTGGTAGGCGGGGAATTGAAAGAATACACGGAAATGCTCAATCAGGCAAGGCAGATTGCGATCAAACGCATGGTGGACGAGGCGGAAACCCTGAAAGCCGATGCCATTATCAATATCCGCTACGCGTCTTCGTCGATTATGCAGGGTGCGGCGGAAGTCATCGCCTACGGAACTGCGGTGAGATATAAACTATAAGGTCGTTTTTCGTTTGACGAAAACACATTGACAACATGCAAGGGCTATGGCAACATAGTCCTTGAACTATTTTATTCCATTTGTTGAAATAGAGATAATTTGTTATAATATACGCGATAACAGCTGCAAAGGAGACATCCCTTCCATGACTTCAGAAGGTAAGATTCTCATTATAAAACTGCATGGCAGACGCCTCAGCCTTCTTTTAAGGGGCAGTCAGATTTTTTCCGCCCGCGCACAGAACGATGCGTCTGTGGCGGTGGGAGACATTTACATTGGAAAAATACAGAGTATTTCCCAAAATATTAACGCCGCTTTCGTTGATTTGGGCAATAAATATCTGACATTCCTTCCGATCACCGACGATGCCCCCGCTTTTGTGTTAAACCGTAAGCCGGACGGCAGCTTAAAGGCCGGCGACGAGCTGCCGGTACAGGTCACAAAAGAACCGATGAAAACAAAGCTTGCAGGCGTGACCACCAGACTTTCTCTGCCCGGACAGTATGCGGTGATCGGCGTAAAGCCAGAGGGATACAAGGACGGCGTGCAGGTTTCCGCCAAACTGGATGCGGCGAAGCAGGCGCATTTTCGCGGACTGGAGGAGCTTTCACAGATTGCGGAACGCTTCCGGCTGATTGTGCGGACAAACGCAGACGCCATGGAGCGGGAGGAGGCGCTTCTGGCGGAGGCACGGTCTCTGGCGGATACGCTGGCGCATATTCTGGAAACCGCGCCGTCACGCACCTGCTACAGCTGCCTGTATCGGAATAAGCCGGATTATGTTTCCTTTGTGGAAAATGCCTACCGCAGCGAGTATGATGAGGTTGTCACCGATCTGCCCGAGGTGTACGATACCCTTTTGGAACCGTGCCGAAGGGCGGATATTCCCCTGCGTCTCTACGAGGATTCCCTTCTGCCGCTCTATAAGCTGTATTCCGTGGAGCAGCGTATGCAGGAGCTTACCGACAAAAAAGTATGGCTGAAATCCGGCGGCTATCTGGTAATCGAGCCGACAGAGGCACTGGTTTCCATCGATGTCAACACCGGAAAGTATGAGACCGGGAAAGATAAGGAGGAAACGTTTTACCGCATCAACAGGGAGGCGGCGGAGATGATTGCCGTGCATCTGCGGGCAAGAAATCTTTCCGGCATGATCTTAGTGGACTTTATCAATCTAAAGAGCAAGGCGCATGAAACGGAGCTGTTAGAATATATGCGAACCCTGTTAAAAAGGGATCCCGTTCCAACAAGAGCGCTGGATATGACCGCGCTCGGGCTGATGGAGTTGACAAGAAAGAAAGTGGCACCCAGCCTTGCGGAGCAGCTGCGAAGCCGGTAAAAGTGGTTTTGAAAAACCAGACCGCGGCGTTCCCGATAAAAATAGTGATAAAAGAGAGAGGAAATTGACTGACATGGAACTCTTACATATGGAGAAGGTAAAGGACGGAAAATATTTAAAAAACTACGAATTGACCTACCGAAATAAGGCCGGGCGTGAAAAAAAGTATGAGATTGTCAGCCGCCATGAGATTCCCGGGCCGGAGGCCATCGGCTGTCATGTCAGCGGCGTCTCCATTGTGGCGTTTCATGAGGGAAAAATGCTTTTACTGCGGGAATTTCGCATGGGCGTCAACCGATTTGTATACAATCTCTGCGCGGGCATGATCAACGAGGGGGAATCCCTGGAAGAATGCATCCAGCGGGAGCTATACGAGGAGACGGGGCTTGATATCAAAAAAATTCACAGCATTTTGCCGCCGTCCTTTGCCGCTGTCGCCTTTTCGGATGTAAAAACACAGATTGCCTTCGTGGAAGCGGAGGGGGATTTTGAGGATCACACTTCGGAAAATGAACAGATTACCGCAGATTTCTATACGAAGGAGGAAGTGCGGGAACTTTTGGAGACGGAAGAGTTCAGCTCCCGCGCGCAGATCGCCGCATATTTTTTTGCAGGGAATCCTTCATTTTTAAGGCAGATAATTACTTGACTGATTCAGTCATTATCCTGTGAAGTATTGGTAATTTCAAGAGAAAGGAACGTTCCGTTTTAGCTATGAAAGTAAAGAAACCGCATCTTATTTTGTCCTTACTTGCACTATGCAGCCTGCTTCTTGCAGATCAGTACACCAAACAGCTTGCCGTTTCCCGCCTGAAAGGGCAGGAACCCTTTGTGATTATCAGCCGTGTGCTGGAATTTTCCTATCTGGAGAACACAGGGGCCGCCTTCAGTTCCTTTGCCGGCAGACAGACCCTTTTGATCTGCCTGACAACGCTTGTCATTCTACTGCTTATGTGGAAATATCTTACCCTTCCGACGGGGCGGCGCTATCTGCCCATGCGGTTTTGTATGCTGCTCATCCTGAGCGGCGCGGTCGGGAATCTGATCGACCGGATCCGCAATCACTATGTGGTGGACTTTATTTACTTCGTACCCATTGATTTCCCGAAATTCAATGTGGCGGACATTTATATTACCGTGGGAGTAGCCATACTTGCGGTTCTTCTGTTCTTTTATTATACGGATGAAGAGCTGGAATCATTGTTTACGTTCCGCGCAAAACGTGAACCGAAATGAAATAAAATACTAAAATCCGGAAAAAACAGCGATATCAGGAAAAAATTGATTGACAAACCGGCATAATCTGTATATGATAATTAAGTGTGCCGCATAACGAGGTAGAAGTGTGCCCTTTGGGCATCACCACAGTTAGCGAGTAAATGAACATAGGTTCATGAATAGGAGGTGTGCAGATATGTACGCAATCATTGCAACAGGCGGAAAACAGTACAAGGTATCCGAGGGCGATGAGATCAGAGTGGAAAAGCTTGACGTCGAGGTTGGTTCTACCGTTACCTTCGATCAGGTGATCGCAGTCAGCGATAAAGAACTCAAAGTTGCAGGCGATGTGGCGAACGCGACAGTAACCGGAACCGTTACGGATCAGGGTAAGGGCAAGAAAGTCATCGTTTACAAGTATAAGAGAAAAACCGGCTACCACAAAAAAAATGGTCACAGACAGCTCTATACGCAGATCAAGATTGACAAAATCAACGCGTAATGACCGAGATTACCATTTATAAAAGCAAGGCAGGAGAATACCGAAAATTTACGTGCGATGGCCATGCGGCATATGCGGACTACGGTCAGGATATTGTCTGTGCAGCCATTTCGGTTTTGGTGATAAACACAGTGAATGCGCTTGATGAGATCACAAAGGAACCGATTCGGGTGGAGACGGATGAAGAAGCCGGCAGAATCAGCTGCTCTTTTTTGAGGCAGTCTCTGCTTGAAACTTCCGTCGTATTAATGGATTCTCTGTCGCTCGGACTGAGCCGTATTGAAGCGCAGTACGGGAAAAAACATTGTAAATTGACATTTAAGGAGGTGTAATACCATGTTAAATATGAACCTTCAGTTTTTTGCTCATAAGAAGGGTGTCGGCTCCACCAAGAACGGCCGCGATTCCGAGTCCAAGAGATTAGGCGCGAAGAGAGCTGACGGTCAGTTTGTTAAGGCGGGCAACATCTTATACAGACAGCGTGGAACCAAGATTCATCCCGGCGTAAACGTAGGAAAAGGCGGAGACGATACGCTGTTTGCTCTGGTGGACGGTGTTCTTCGCTTCGAGAGAAAGGGAAGAGATAAGAAGCAGGCTTCCGTTTATCCGGTAGAGAAGTAAGAAGCTAAAAAGACAGCTCCGAACATACTGATGTTTGGAGCTTTTCTTTTATGTGCAGCCCAATGCAGAGGAAATATGCCGCTAAAGCGGCGCATGAGGCGCGCAGCGAGTAGGAGAAGAAAAATCTTCCCTACTTGATTGATAACGGAGAAAAATTATGTTTACAGATCGAGCAAAAATAATTGTAAAAAGCGGCAAGGGGGGCGACGGTCACGTTTCCTTTCGTCGTGAAAAATATGTACCCAACGGCGGTCCAGACGGCGGCGATGGCGGAAACGGCGGCAGCGTCTACTTCGAGGTTGACGAGGGTTTAAACACGTTGACGGACTTTCGTCATGTCCGCAAATACTGCGCGAAAAACGGTAAGGAGGGCGGTAAGAAGAACTGCGCCGGCAAAAACGGCGAGGATATCGTCATCAAAGTACCCGAGGGCACGGTGATCCGCGAGGCCGAGAGCGGCAAAGTCATCACGGATATGTCCGGCGACAACAGGCGTTTCCTTCTGCTGAAAGGAGGGCGTGGCGGCAGCGGCAATCAGCACTATGCCACCAGCACCATGCAGGCTCCAAAATATGCCCAACCAGGCCGACCGGCCAGAGAACTGGAGCTGCTTCTTGAGCTTAAGGTGATTGCCGACGTGGGGCTGGTGGGCTTTCCCAATGTGGGGAAATCTACCTTTCTGTCAAAGGTGACGAACGCAAGACCAAAAATCGCCAACTACCACTTTACCACCTTAAATCCCAACCTTGGTGTGGTGGATCTGGAGGACGCCAAAGGATTTGTGATCGCAGATATTCCCGGTCTGATCGAGGGCGCGTCGGAGGGCGTAGGGCTTGGGCATGAGTTCCTGCGCCATATCGAGCGCACACGGCTGATCGTGCATATCGTGGACGCGGCCTCCACGGAGGGGCGCGATCCCATAGCCGATATTTACGCCATCAACAAGGAGCTTGAAACCTATGACAAGACACTTTCCGAAAGGCCACAAATCATTGCAGCAAACAAGATTGATATGATTTATGAGAATGGCAGCGATCCTGTAGAGAAAATTAGGGCGGAATTTGAACCCCGGGGCATTCCGGTCTACGCTATTTCCGCCATCAGCGGCAAGGGTGTCAGAGAGCTTCTCTACGCGATTAATAACCGTTTGGGCGAGATGGAGGAGCAAAAACCCCTGACCTTTGAACAAGAATTTTTCCCGGAGTTCCATTTCGATATTGAAAACGATCCCTTTACCGTGGTGTATGACGAGGAAGCGGACGAGTATGTCGTGGAGGGACCGCGTATTGAGAAGATGCTTTCCTACACCAATCTGGAATCCGAGAAAGGCTTTAAATTCTTTCAGGATTTCATGCGCAAACAGGGGATATTAGAGCAGTTGGAGGCGCTCGGCATCGAGGAGGGCAGCACTGTGAGGATGTATGGGTTGTCTTTTGACTACTACAAGTGATTAGACGATGCGCCAGATCCCGGGATCTGCTCCGCAGACTCGGAAACGGAGAAGGAGATTTAACGATATGGAATTGACAAGTAAGCAGAGAGCACATTTAAAGAGTCTGGCAAACGGCATAGACCCCATTTTTCAGGTGGGAAAATCCAGTCTGACACCGGAATTTACAGAGTCCATCGCTGACGCTTTTAACACAAGGGAGCTTCTGAAGATCGCCGTCTTAAAAAACTGCGCGGACGATCCGCGAATGATCGCCGATATGGTGGCGGAGAGAACCCATTCCACGGTGGTACAGGTAATCGGCAAAAAGATCATCCTCTACAAACCGGATAAGAAGAATCCAAAGATCGTGCTGCCCAGGTGAAATGTCCCGCGGGAATAGCTGATCGGAGCAGCAAATGACTGGTATAGTCAAAATGACAGAGTAAAAGCGCAGAAGGGGAACCGCATGAGACGAATCGGTATTATGGGAGGCACCTTCAATCCCATTCACAACGGGCATCTGGCGATTGCAGAAAAAGCGAGAGAGCAGTTTGCACTGGAAAAAGTGCTGTTTATGCCAAGCGGTGTTCCCTACATGAAAGAACAGCGGGAGGTTCTACCAATAGAAGCGCGCTGTGAGATGACGACACTCGCCATCAAAGACATGCCCGGTTTTGAGTTATCCAAGCTGGAGACTTCTGACGCGGCACAGGGGAAAAACACCTACACCTGCGATACCTTGCAGAAATTGCGGGCCAAAGACCCGGAAGCGGCGTATTATTTCATTTTGGGGGCGGACAGCCTGTACGCCATGGAGAAATGGAAGAACCCGGCGTACATTTTTCAGAACTGTACAATTTTGGCGGCAGTCCGGACGGAAAGCGTATCACAGCCGCAGGGAACTTCCGGGAGCGGAGCTTTTGGACAGTCTGTGGAGCACGAAACCCTGCAGGAGTGCTTAAGCAGTCAGGCAAAATATCTGCGTGAGAAATATGGCGCTTTTATCGAAATTCTGAAATTTGCCGGCATCGACATATCCTCCACACAGATACGGAAAAAGGTGAGAACGGGAGAGTCCCTGCGGGGGCTTTTGCCGGAAGCTGTGGAGGCGTATATCCGGCAGAAGCGTTTCTATGAAAAGAAGTGAAAAAAGGAAGGAAAACTTTCTATGAGTCAAAGTCATCATCAGACAGAACTGGAAAAACTTCGCAGGGCGATGGAGAAGGAATTGTCCACCGGCCGATATACCCACACCTTAGGGGTAGCCTACACTGCCGCCGCTCTGGCGATGGCTCACGCTGAGGATATGGAAAAGGCCATGATCGCCGGTATGCTGCACGATTGCGCCAAGTCCATGCACGGTTCGGAGCTGGTAGCCATCTGCGAAAAGGCGCATCTTAATGTAACTGCGGTGGAGCGCAGCAATCCAACCGCGCTTTTGCACGCCAAGGCAGGCGCTTATCTGGCGGAGCGTAAATATGGCATAACGGATATGGATATACTAAACGCAATCCGTTATCACACGACGGGCCGGCCCGATATGAGCAGGCTGGAGAAAATTGTCTATATTGCGGACTATATTGAACCCGGGCGGAAACAGAATCAGGATCTGAGTCTGATCCGAAGACTCGCCTATCAGGATCTGGACAGCGCCCTGGAAAAAATACTGGCAGATACGCTCACCTATCTGCGAACGACAGATGGACAGGTGGATGATATGACAAACAGAACATATCAGTATTATAAAAGATAGCGGCGCATCGTTTATAACAATTTTGACGCTTAACAATATGATTCAGAGAAAGGCAGGTACTTGTTATGAACACGAAAGAAACAGCACTTATGGCAGTGGACGCGCTGGAGGATAAAAAGGCGGAGGATATCCGCATCATTGACATCAGTGAAATTTCTACCATTGCGGACTATTTTATCATTGCGGACGGCAGCAATAAAAGCCAGATACAGGCTATGGCCGACAATGTGTCTGAAGTGCTCGGCAGAGCCGGCGTAAACTTAAGGCAGATGGAAGGTTACCAGAACGCCAACTGGATTCTGATGGACTTTCAGGATGTGATTATCCATATTTTTGATCGGGAGAACCGTCTCTTCTATGATCTGGAGCGGATCTGGCGGGATGGTGTGCCCACGGATAAGGCGGCGCTTGAAAGCAAATAATATATGGAAAGAACAGAACCGGGGTGTCCTGATCGGATACCGCCGGTTCTGTTTTACTTGTTGCTGTTTTCTCTTGCCTGTTTCTACTCTGTCCGTACCTATGCCTTGTTTGACTCTGCCATATTGCCGTTCGTGTACATATAAAATGTGATGATATACAGTCCGGCGATACCCACCAGGGCGTAAATGATTCTGGAAAACCATGACATGTTACCGAAAATAAATGCCACAAGGTCAAAGCTGAAAAGTCCGATCAATCCCCAGTTGATAGCGCCAATGATGGCAATTGTCAGGGCAAGGCAGTCTAAAGCTCTGTTTCTCATTTCCCTTCCCCCTTCATAAGACATCAACCCCTGAAAAATAAATGAGAGACTGATTGTTCATCGCAGCCGCAAAAGCTGTGCGGTTACGATCACTATGTAGTATGTCTGAATCGTGAAAGTGCTATGCTGGAAATAACTTCTCGGGAAAAGTGATTATTTTTATTATTTTTTTACAACAGGAATCCAGACCTCATATTTTGCATTCTGCGGATCCGGATTCAGATAAACCTCCACGTCCGGGGCATCACCATACTCATATCCGGATGTGGGCAGCCACTCCGTCACAATGCGCCGCTCCAGCTCCTGAATGGACTGGTTTGTGCCTTCTCCCGGAAAGACAGCCCATGTGGCAGCCGGGACGGTATATTCCTCAAAATCCGCTTTTTCTTTTGAAGTCGGAACCGCTATATAGTATCGCCACGACTCCTTGTCATTGCAGACGCTGACACCCAGCACACCCATAGGCGGCATATCCATCATGCCGGCCAGTCTCTGCAATGTTCCGTTCATAGATATTTCCTGCCATTTCGATGGAATCACCGTAAAGTTGTCCTCAATATCCTTCTGCAATGGCACTGACACTCCGACAACGCGGAATGCCTCCTTCGACTCGATCCGATAGTTCATTTCCTCCACTCCTTTGACTGTTATTTTAAATGAGACAGGCGGAAAGGACTTTACGGAAACGCCCTCATTCCTCACCGCGGATGGGGCAATGCCATGGACAGATTGAAAGGCTCTGTTAAACGCAGTAGGAGAGTTGTAGCCGTATTTGCCCGCTACATCGATAATTTTCATATCCTTTCCCTGTAAATCAACTGCCGCAAGCGACATTTTTCTTCTTCGGATATATTCAGACAGCGGAACACCGGCCATATAAGCAAACATTCTCTGAAAATGATACGAGGAACAGCAGGCGATTTTGCCAAGCTGTTCGTAGTCGATTTCATCCGTCAAATGTTCCTCCATATAGTTTATAGCCTCATTCAATTTTTCAATCCATTCCATATCGCAAATCCTCCTGCCAAATTTAGTATATAAAATTCCGGTTCCCGTTTCCTCTCAATTTCTGCACAGAAAAGAGAGCATACGCCTGTTTCTGTTAAAAAATGCTCTGAACGATCCTGATATTCACTCAAAAAAGTGATCTGTTTTTCGCTCAGAGCATTCTGTATTGTTCAAAATTTGCAACAGCCTGATGCTTTTACCGGTTCAAAGCAAATGCCACATGTGGGGCCAAAACAGCCCACAATTAATCTGTTTACGCTCCCGCTCAATGTTTATAAAGCCGAAACACGCCAAATACCTTCCCAAGAATCTGGCAGTCATCCACAATAATCGGCTCCATAGAGTCATTTTCGGGCTGCAGACGGATATGTCCATCCTCCTTATAAAAGGTCTTCACCGTAGCCGAGTCGTCAATCAGCGCCACCACCGTATCACCGTTTGACGCTGTTTGACAGCAGTTTACAAAAATCTGGTCGCCGCTGTAAATTCCTACATTAACCATGGAATCGCCTTTTACTTTAAGTACAAAGGACTCTCCGCCCGGCACCATGTCTGCCGGAACCGGAAAATAACTGGCAATATTCTGCTCTGCGAGAATCGGCAGCCCCGCCGCGACCTGTCCGATCACAGGCAGGGAAACCATCTCCGTGCGTACCATCTGGAAATTATCATCGCAAATTTCAATCGCACGGGGCTTCGTGGGATCTCTCCTAATATAGCCATTTTTCTCCAATGTCTCCAAATGGGAATGTACGGAGGAAGTAGATTTCAGGTTGACCGCCTCACAGATCTCACGGACCGCCGGAGGATATCCTTTGTTTAAAATTTCATCCTTAATATAATCAAGAATCTGCTGCTGTTTTACAGTGATTTTTCCTTGTGCCATACTTAAAATCCTTATCCTTTCTTCAGGCTTTTCAAGCCGATACATATTTCCGCGGGCAACGAGCAAATGCTGTGCTTGCTTTACATACACCAATCATAACACAGAAAAAAGAAAAAAGCAAACATATATTCAGAAAATTTGTTCGATTTTTTATTAAAATAGTATTGACAAGCGAAAACACGTTCGATATAATTCGTGTATAAAGAACGTCCGTTCGCAACATCTGTTCTGCTTTATGACGACATATACGAATAAAATAATTAATTTTATCCTCATATTATATTTTGGAAGGAAAAAGGAAAGGAGTGTTATTTATGAACAGAGCTATGACACAGTATCAAAGAAGGCCGCAGGATATCAGAAGTGAGAGAAGAATCCGCAATAACCGCATACGAAGAAAACGTGAGATGAGAAAGAATTTCCTTCTGTTTGTGATGACTTTCTGCCTGATTGTCGCCACCTCCATCGCCGTCAGCTCATTCCGTTCCAGCGCGAAGAACGACCCTTCACAGGAAGCCGCTAAGTACTATAAGAGCATTGTCGTGTCAAACAGCGACACCCTCTGGTCTATCGCGGAAGATTATATGGACGAAGCGCACTATGACTCGATTTACGAGTATATCAGTGAGGTAATGCAGATCAACAGCCTGAAAAGCGATGCGATCTATGCGGATGCGCACCTGATTGTGCCGTACTATGATGTGATAAATAAATAGTTGTTAAATCATGCAACGTTGATTATACTATTGTCATGTAATTCCAACCTCAACTGCGTGTTATAAGAGGGTGATGCTACAGCCTAGAGGGAGAACCGCCATGAAAATTGACCGTATGATCGGCATTTTATCCATTCTGCTACAGCAGGAGAAGGTCACCGCTCCATACCTTGCGGAAAAGTTCGAGGTTTCCCGCCGCACCATCAACCGGGATATCGAGGCGCTCTGCATGGCGGGGATTCCTCTTGTGACGGAACCGGGGCAAAACGGCGGCGTCTCCATCATGGAGGGTTATAAAATAGACCGCACGCTGTTTACCACACGTGATATGCAAGCACTCCTTGCGGGGCTCCGGAGTCTGGACAGCGTAAGCGGCACGAATCAGTATGTACAGCTTATGGAAAAGCTTTCAGCGGGTGCCTCAAACCTTTTGGCCGGGGATACCCATATTCTGATTGATCTGTCTTCATGGTATAAATCTGCCTTATCCCCTAAGATTGAACTTTTACATAACGCCATTCTTTCCGAAAACAAGGTTTCCTTTACTTACCATTCCCCAAAAGGAGAATC
The DNA here is from genome assembly GCA_910584725.1 of uncultured Lachnospiraceae bacterium. GTDB lineage: Bacteria > Bacillota > Clostridia > Lachnospirales > Lachnospiraceae > UBA3282. Next base: position 57,748 of record CAJUBE010000003.1, read on the forward strand.
TATGCGGACCGTGGAGCCATACGACCTGATTTTCCAGTGGGCTGGATGGTATCTCTGGGGGTGGTGCGAGAGGAGAGAAGCGTTTCGCCTGTTTAAGCTGATGCGGATGACAGACCTTTCTCTGGGAGAATCTTTTGAAAAGCGGGCAGTCTCTCTTCCTTCCTTAAATCCGAAGCAGATTTTTCCACCGCAGTTTCGGGTCACGGCAAAAATTGATCCTGCCTTTAAATGGCGGCTGGTGGAAGAGTTTGGCCCGGAAAGTTTTCATGCCCTGTCTGACGGTATGCTGCTTTTTTCCGGAGAATTTGTTGACAGACAGAGCGTGGTTGGCTGGATAGCTTCCTTTGGCGGCGGAGCGGAGCTTTTGGAGCCTGTGGAACTGCGGCAGGAGGTCTTACGTTTTGCGGACGAAATTTCTCAGAAATACAGACCTTTCTCTGAAACATGACATACAGTTGTCGTGTTTGCTCTGCTATCATGGGTTCATCGTTACAATTCATATCAACATATGACCTTGTGATACTTTGACGTGAATTGCAGCCACTAATATCCGTGCAGACAGACTTTGATGGACGGAGGAAAGAGAGAGGATGAATCACTATGAATTATGAAATCGTAACGTTGGAGGAAAAAATTGCGGTAGGGGTATCGGCCAGAACCAATAATACTTCACCCGATATGAGCGCCGTAATCGGTGGCCTGTGGAATCGCTTCTATAACGAAGGCATATATGATTCCATACCGAAAAAGTCGAACGCAAAGGCGCTTGGCATCTACACCGATTATGCCGGGGATGAAAAGGCCGATTACACCGCATTTGTCGCCTGTGAAGCGGCCGAAATGCCCGCCGGAAATGAATTTGCAGTCTGCAGGATTCCTGCAGGCCGGTATGCAAAATTTGTTGTGCACGGCAATATGGTGCAGGCGGTCGCGGCGGCATGGCAGGCAATATGGCAGATGGATCTGACCAGAGCTTTCAGGTGTGATTTTGAGGAATACCAGAACAACGATATGGGAGATCATGCGGAGATTCACATTTATGTAGGGCTGGATCAGTAAAAAAATTGAGGCAAAGAACGCGTCACATGCAGCAAAGGCATCCGGCATAAAGGCGTATTATCTCATACAGATATGAAAGGAAATGAAAAATGGCATTTGATTATAAAAAAGAATACAGAGAGTTTTATCTCCCGAAAAACAAACCGGCTCTTGTCACCGTGCCTCCCATGAACTTTATTGCCGTGCGCGGAAAAGGCAATCCCAACGAGGAGGGCGGCGACTACAAGCAGTCCATTAACCTGCTTTACGGAATCGCTTACACCATTAAAATGAGCAAAAAGGGCGATCACCGAATGGAAGGGTATTTTGACTTTGTCGTGCCGCCTCTGGAGGGACTATGGCGGCAGGAAGGAAGCCACGGTATTGATTATGCCAGAAAAGAGGATTTTGAGTGGATTTCCATGATCCGTCTGCCGGAATTTGTAACCAAGGAAGCATTTGCATGGGCATCAGCAGAAGCCTCTGCGAAGAAAGACACTGACTTCTCCCAGGTGGAATTTCTGACCTATGACGAGGGATTGTGCGTACAGTGTTTGCACGTAGGTCCTTATGACGATGAACCAGTCACTATAGATGCCATGGACACCTTTGCACGTGAACAGGGATTTGTTCCGGATATGGACAGCACGCGCCACCACCATGAGATTTACCTGAGCGACGTGCGCAAATGCAAGCCGGAAAATCTGAAAACGGTGATCAGGCATCCTGTGAAAAAGGCAGAATAGCGACGGTGCCTTCATCGAATGAGAATATGTCAGCCTTTATGGTCCATATTTTTTACTGAGACATTTATCGGCAAAATATAATCTGAATTTCTACATGGAAATGTGGATATATTTTGCCGATAATGGTATAATAATTCCGATAACACATGTATGAGAGGTCAAATGCCAATGAAATATATGAGTGTCAGAATGGCAGCCGAAAAATGGAATGTATCGGAGAGAAGTGTACGGAATTACTGCGCAGAAGGCAAAATACCCGGTGCGGTTATGGAGGGTAAAACATGGAAAATCCCGATGCAAACGGCAAAGCCGGTAAGAAAACAGCGAGCGGGGAAAGGATCAAAGAACCTGTTAACCAGATTAAAACTGGAAAAAGAATCACAGCTTCCCGGCGGCATCTATCATAAGGTACAAATTGAACTGACATACAATTCTAATCATATGGAGGGAAGCCGGCTTACACATGACCAGACTAGGTATATTTTTGAGACAAACACAATCGGTATACATGATAAAACGCTAAATGTAGATGACATTGTCGAGACAGTTAATCATTTTAACTGCATTGACCAGATCATAGAATCGGCCAATTATCAATTAAATGAATCTTTGATCAAACAGCTTCATGCTATTTTGAAATCGGGAACTTCTGATAGCAGAAAAACATGGTTTACGGTCGGTGATTACAAACGTTTTGAAAATGAGGTGGGAGGCAGACCAACTACAAAGCCAGCCGATGTTTCCAAAGAGATGAAAAGGTTACTGCAAACCTACAATCTGCATAAATCAAAAACCTTACAGGAAATCATAGCATTTCACTATGAATTTGAAAAGATACATCCGTTTCAGGACGGAAACGGTCGTATCGGTCGACTGATTATGTTTAAAGAATGTCTTAGAAATGGAATTACACCGTTTATTATTACCGATAATCTAAAAGAATTTTATTACCGTGGTTTAAACGAATGGGAAAACGAGGCGGGATATTTGCTGGATACCTGCCTGGCGGCACAGGATCAATTTAAAGTATATATGGATTACTTTGGGCTGGAATACACGGATTGATATGTAGGAGAGCGGTTAATATAATTGGATAGCGGTATTTCCAACTATGAAACAAATACACATTTATTTCATAGTTGAAGGGGTTTCAACGGTTATATTATATCATCGTCATATAGCCCGGTCTATCTCCGAATCCGCCATAATTGCCTACGTTTTCAGTATCTGCATGATTTTATCATAGTTTTCCGGCTGATGGGGAAACGTACAGTTTGTGCAGTCCTTTATCTTTTTATCATTCTTTTCGATATAGACCGGATTCCCCGGACAGTTCTCACGCAGATACATCGGACAATAACAGAACAGGCAGTTAAAGTCTTTCAGCCCCTTATGACAGGGAAAATACTGACATTCACTGTTCTCAAAAAAACGGTATGAGTTTTCCATTTTATTTTTCAATAATCCTTACCTTATATATCTCATATATCTCTCATCCTAACCAACATTTTGCCACTGTGCGGCAACACAAATCCGGATGAAGCAAACCTATTGTCTTGCTTACGGTTCCCTTTCTTTTAGCTTCTTCGCCATAACTGCTCCAAAGAAATCAACTATATCCCAAAAATTCTGCTGTATCCGTAGGTCAATGGCATATCCGCCAACTTCTTTCTGACAAGAAAATTTTCTTCGACCCGGTGCGGACATGCCGCATTCCCGCACCCGACACAAATCCCCTGACAGCGCACACTTTCATCCTGTGTCAGCTCTGAGATAAATACCACACTCTTTTTCGGAACCATACAGAAAGCTGCATTGCATGTGATCTCCTGCGTGAGATCTTTTAACAGCTGAGGCAGCATCTCCAGGGAAAACGCCTCCTCGCTGCCCGGAAAATGATACCGCGCCACATGCCTGTCCGTATGTGCCGCAACATATCTGTTGTAGGCATCATACCCCCGCATCAGCAGTTCACCCGACAGTGCCTCAACGATATAACTTTGCAGAAGCAGCCCCTTTTCGCTGTAGTTTTCCTGCAAGAGATCCACGCCATGCCCGAGGGACATTGCTGCTTTTTCATACTTAGAACATGGCATCGCCGGCTGCGCACCGTCCTCTTTGGCGCCGGAGATTTCTGCACAGCTTAAATTTTCCGACGGATAAGCCGCCCTCGCCCAGAAAGCTTCCTTTCGCAACACAGGCAGCATTTCCTCCGCCACTTCTCTGATTTCGGCGAGCTGTCCCTCATTAAAATGAAATTTTTTGCGCACATCCCCCAAAAAAGCAGGAGTGACCAATTCCTCCAGCAAAGCGGGAAAAAAACGCTCCGTCTGCACCTTTTCCTGTATCATCCGCTTCTCCAAAACAGCCGCCGGCCGTTTCCCTTTCGCCTGAAAATTCGCCGTCAACCGCACCCACACAGGGTTTCACTCACATCTACCATCATTTGTTGTAACTCGAACTCAACTGTCCCGCAGTTTGATGGTGCGGGCCGCTTTCCGCCGGTTCTGATCCTTGATCGCCGCATAGTGCTTTCTCGTCGTTCCCACATCCGAGTGTCCAAGCACATCCGCCACCAGATAAATATCCTCCGTCTCCTGATACAAGGAAGTGCCGAAGGTGGAGCGGAGCTTATGGGGCGTAATTTTCTTCTGTGGCACAAACTCCCTCGCGTACTTTTCCACCAGATTCTCCACCGCATGTACGCTGATCCGCTTTTTTTGCAGAGAGAAAAAAAGCGCGTTCTCCTCCCCCGGAAGCGCCTGCGCGGCGATGGCGGCACGGGGACCCTCTATGTAATCTGACAGCGCCTTTTCCACCTCATCCCCAAAATAGAGCACCGCTTCGTTGCCGCCCTTGCGGATAATGCGGATGCTGTTTTCCCGGAAATTCACATCCTTTAAGTCAAGCCCTACACACTCCGAAACACGGATGCCGGTGCCCAGAAACAGGGTGACGATGGCGATATCCCGCACTTTTGTTTTCAAAAAAAAATCTTTTTTCTTCCCCGTAAGTTCCTTTTCATAGGTGTCCAGACTGTCCAGAAAAATTGCCACCTCGTCGGGTTCCAGGTGGATGATTGCCTTCTCGTGAATCTTCGGCATGTCCACCTGCATCGCTACATTTTTGGCGAGCAGTTCCTTTTTGAAGAAATAATCGAACATGCTGCGCAGGGACGACATTTTTCTGGCAATGCTGTTTGCCCCGTTTTTCTGTTCGCCGTTTTCCGACTCATAATATTTCAGATATTCCTGATATTCTTCTATGTCGAGCGCAGTCAGCGCGTTCAGGTCGTCAAACGTAATTTCCCGCATGCTTTTGTCTTTCAAAGCCGGGTTTTTCTCGATCAAAAAGCGCAGAAACACCTGAAAATCATAGGCGTAAGATATCCTTGTCTTCGCACTTGACTTCTGCTCAATCGCCCGGAAATAATCCCGCGCATAGGGCGGCAGTTCCTCCAGCAGTCCGCGGAGCTGCAGGACATACTCGGTTTCTCTCTTTTCATGGTAAGTTCGATTTTTCCCAGCCATCTTTATCCTCATTTCTCTGTTGCATTGATCCATTTACATCGTTTTGACAAACAAATTTTACCGTTTTTTGCAAGTCCGAAAATCATAGCATCCGTTTACGACTCTGTTTTTGCACACTTTTCCGGCTTCTCCCAGCCGTCGATATTTCCGCTCAAAATCGCCGTAAACATGCGCTCCTTCACACCCGGCGCCTCCAGATTGATCTGTTGTACGAGATTTTTCACGGTCTCCCGCTTGGTGTGCCCGTCCGCCGGACAGGGACTCTTTACCACGGGAACCTGATTTTTACGCACAAAGCCGACCACGTCCGCCTCGTTCATATAAATTAGGGGGCGGATCACGGTAATCTCCGTGCGGTCCAGATAGGTCACCGGGCGGAAGGTGTGGAATCTGCCCTCATAGATCAGCGACATCATCATCGTCTCCACCACGTCGTCTTTGTGATGCGCATAGGCCACCTTGTTACATCCAATGGCTTTCATAGCATCGTTGAGCGCGCCCTTGCGCATCTTCGCGCAGAGGGAGCAGGGATTGGATTCCTTTCTGTCCTCAAAGATAATTTTCCCGATATCGGTTTTTACAATATGATATGGCACATCCAGTTCCCGGCACAGCTTCTCAATTTCGGATAAATCCAGATTCCCGAAGCCCAGATCCACCGTCACCGCGCTAAGTGCAAAGGGCGCAGGATAAAACCGCCGCAGCCCCTGCAGGGCATAGAGCAGGGTCAGGCTGTCCTTGCCGCCGGATATTCCCACCGCAATCCTGTCCCCCGGCTCAATCATATGATAATCGTCCACAGCCCTTCTCGTAAGGCTGAGTACCTGCTGTAAGTTCATGTATGCGTTTTCCTTTTCTTATTTCAATCACAAATTCGCGACTTCTACCTCACTCGCAGAAAAGTAAAATTTTTCTTTGCGACTTCTACATTATACAGAATATTCGTTCTTTCTGCACTACTTTTTTGCGATCCGCCCGGGATTGGTATTGTCTCCCCACCTTCAAATTGCTATAATAGAAATATATAAATGGATTTATATTTAACATATTAACAGAAAGGCTCTGCATATGAAGTTCAAATTTGACAAAAAATATCTATATTGGGGGGTTACGGGATTTCTCTCGCTGGCGGGAGCGATTCTCTTCTACTATATCCTCTTCCACCGCTCTAATTTTATGGGCGGACTTGAAAAATTCATCACCATCGCCATGCCGATCATCGACGGCTTTGTGCTTGCCTACCTGTTTACACCGATCTTAAACGCCATTGAAAATAAGATTATGAAACCGCTTTATAAAAAAGCTGACATTGACATAACGCCGAAAGTAAAAAAGCGCATGCGCGCATGCGCCATTCTTGCCACGTTGGTGGTCGTCCTTCTGGTATTATACGAACTGTTTGCACTGATTCTTCCCGAAGTGGTTCGCAGCATACAGAGCATTATTTTTCAGTTTCCCATTTACGTCAACAATCTCTCGAATTGGGCGCTCCTGATGCTGAGGGATAATCCGGATCTGGAGGCAACCGTGGACGCACTGATCAACCAGTATTCCGCAAAAATGATGGAGTATGTAAACACAAATCTCCTGCCTCACATCAACGAAGTACTTAAAAATGTTTCTCTTGGCGTACTCGGCGTGTTTAAGGCTCTTTGGAACCTTGTGATCGGTTTTATCATTTCCGTGTATCTGCTGGGCAGCAAAGAAAAGTTTGCCGGGCAAGCGAAAAAGATTGTTTACGCACTTTTTGACCGTGAGGCTGGCAATGAGATCGTCTCTAATTTCCGTTTTGTCCACAGCACCTTTATCGGTTTCATCGGCGGCAAGATTGTGGACTCCATTATTATAGGCATTATCTGCTTTATCTGTACAAGTATCATAGGCACGCCTTACGCAATTCTGGTAAGCGTGATTATCGGCGTAACTAACGTGATCCCCTTCTTTGGCCCGTGGATCGGCGGCATTCCCAGCGCCCTTCTTGTGCTGATGGTGGATCCCAGACAGGCGCTCTACTTCGGTATCCTGATTATCGTGCTTCAGCAGTTCGACGGCAATATCCTCGGTCCGAAGATTCTCGGTGACTCCACGGGGCTTTCCGGCTTCTGGGTTATCTTTTCCATCACCATTTTCGGCGGCCTGTTCGGTGTCCTTGGCATGATTGTGGGTGTACCGATCTTTGCAGTGTTCTATGCGGGTGTCAAGTCTCTTGTCAACAGGGTGCTGCACAAAAAGAGCCTGCCGACGGATCTCGCCCCCTATATGACAGTCGGACGGATCGAGGAATCCATGGCGTTCACGGAATATGTGCCGCCTGTGAAGAAAAAATCATCCGGCAAGACAAAAAATGCAAGCCTAAAGACAAAAAGCAAAACCGACAGTTCCAAGGAAAGCTAGGAGGGAACCATGATAAGTGTCATTCTCTTTACACTCCTGATTGCGGTTCTCATCTTTTTCTATATGCGCCATACAGCGAGAAAGAGAAAGAAACACTCTGCGCAGTTAAACTCTGTCAAGGATTTCCATGCCTCCTATGACCGCGTAAAGACCCGCAGGGAACTGCGCGACAGGCACAGCGGCTATCAGACCTATGTCACAAAATATAACAGCACGGAGGACTACAGAGAACGCGGCGAATAAGACAGCCAAAGGGAGCGGACACCAGATCCGCTCCCTCAGTATATACGGAAAGTCTAAAACATTTCTCTGAACCGAGTGCGCACGCACTCGCAATCGAATGAAGTTCGTAATCGAGCTCAGCTCGATTTGCTAACGGCTCTCAAAATCCTCCACAAACTGCGTAATCAGCTTCACCGTCCCGTCAATGCCCAGAATACTGCTGTTGATGGAAAGGTCGTAGCTGTCCACGCGCCCCCACTTCTTGGAGGAATAGTAGTTGTAATAGCTCTGTCTCTGCTTATCCTTCTTGTTCATCATATCGAGCGCCTTCTGCTCCGTGTTGATATCCTCGAAACGCTCCATAATCCGCTTTACCTTACACTTTTCTTCCCCGTGGATGAAAATATGCAGGCAGTTCTGGTAGTCGTGCAATGCGTAGTCCGCACAGCGTCCCACAATCACACAGGGACCTTCGCTTGCAATCTTCTTGATCGTGTCGAACTGCGCCAGAAATACTTTGTGGCTGATGGGCATATCCACAAAGGAGGAAGAATTGTAACCGAAAGAATAGGTGTCCATCACCAGATTGTAAAGAAAGGAATTGGTGGGACGCTCGTCGTGGCTCTGGATCATTTCCTCACAGAACCCGCTCTCCTTCGCTGCCCTCGTCAGCAAATCCTTATCGTAAAATTTAATCCCGAAATGCTCCGCTACCTTTTTCCCGATCTCACGTCCTCCGGAACCAAATTGACGTCCTATTGTAATAATCGTATTCATATATACATCCCCTTTCTGTCCTTATACATCCCCTGCTGTCTGCCGCTCCCCTAATAACAGTTCAGCCTTCGGCTTCCTGTTCCAACATGAAATGTGTTTATGATGTATATATTATATATAATTTGCACAATTTAGTCAAGTAACAAAGACTAAAAACTGTGATTTTGCTGAATCTCTCTCTTATCCTTCCGGGCAATCCGCCACACAGCGAACTTTCCCGCCGTTACTGCTACTGGAAGCCCGCCCGGCGCCATAATCCACTGGCTGGCAATATATAGGTTTTTAATCCCTTTTACAGTCCCCTTCACCCGAAAAGATTTCATGCCTTTCTTTGTGATAAATCCCATATACGCCCCGTGGTATGCATTGCAGTACCGTTCATAAGTCATCGGTGTCCAGCAGGCGAGAAATTCCATATGTCCCTGCAGTCCGGGGAACTGTGTCAGCACTCGTTCCTCAATCGCCTTTACCGTCTCTTTTTTCTGTTTCTTATATTCCTCCCTTGTCAGCCCTTTCCAGTATAAATATTCCCTGTCAAACTGGGGGACATTTACCTGAAGCACCGTTTTTCCGGTCGGCGCAAATCCCGGCTCGTATTCATAGCTTTTCACCGAAATCCGCTCCACCTTCTTTCCTCCTGTCTCAAACGGCGCGCATTCAAAAAAGAGTGTTCCCTTTTCGTGATAGGCATCCCGTTCCACCGCAAATGCTGCCTGCACGGCGGTAAAAAGAGGATATTTCTCACAGTCCGCATAACAGGACCGCCATTTTTTATCCATATATTTTTTGCCGATTAAATGCTCAAACATTTCCATCGTATCGACTGCCGAAATCACATAATCAGCCTTCACTACTTTTTTATCGGTTATTTCAATGCCTGTCGCTTTTCCCTTTTCTATCAGAATCCGCGAAACCGGCGCATCACAGCATAAATGCCCACCCAAATCCTGAAACCGTTTCGCCATACGCTGCGCCATCGCCAGAGAACCGCCCATCGGAATTTCTCCATTGCCGGATGCGACACTGGCATAGGATACAAGAAGTGAGCTTGCTGCATATTCCCTGGGCAGATAATCGGTAAACATCGCTTTTATCGCCGGATGTTTAAAACGTTCAGACATATCTTCCAAATCAATAGAACCGTATTCCTTCATCACCTTTGGTACATCCGCCATCGAAGCTCCCATACGGATATAGTCGGCAATCCCCATGGCATCTATCGGTTTTTCGGTCGGCACTTCACATGCCACTGCGTACTTTACATATTCCACAAATTTTTTTATTTCTGTTTCATCCTCGGGTGACAATCGGAGAAGCTCCGCCTTCGTCCTCTCTAAATCCTTCCACAAGGTTACCTTAAAATCCCCTTTGATGCTCGTATAAAAGCTTTCACAGTCTGCAAATTCTGTGTCTTCATCCAATGCGCCGACAGTTTCCCATACCTCGCGCAGAGAAGTTCCTTCTTTTGTTCCGGTCAACCAGTGAATACAATTATCGATATGATAGCCCTTTCGGTTCCATCCCATACACTGTCCGCCCGCAACCTGGTTCTTCTCATAAATATCCACATCATATCCTGCCAGTCTGCCGTAAATTCCTGCTGACAACCCTGCAATACCTCCGCCAACGATTACAATCTTCTTTTTCTTTTCACTCACGTTTCTCCCTCCTAAAATTCTGCCGGATCAGGTTTGATCACTGTTATTCCGCAGCATATCTGTCACCCATCCGGGTTCCGGCAGAGAAATGTCAGATCGCAGCGCATACTGTACCATAATCCCATGTATGGAGCACCAATACATATTTGACAGCGACATAGTGTCCCCTTTCCGGATACTTCCATCGTTCTGTCCTGCTTTTATCCAATTTTGACAAAAGGCAATGGTATCTACTGAGGCCGCCAGCTTACGCAATTTTTCCGGCACATCCTCCGCCCACACGACATGCCCCATAAATACGAACATTTTTGCGATAAAAGGATTTTTATCCACCTCTGAAAATAGAATTTTGGTAAATTGATAGAAAAAATCCAAACCGTTTTTCGCACGAATCCGCTCAGGCATACGCATTCCTTCCAGACCGATATTGACCAGCTCTTCCAACAGGATTTCCTTTGTCGGAAAATAATGAAACAGAAGCCCTTCGCTAATGCCCGCCCGTCTGGATATCTGGCTCGTTTTGGTTCCGTAATATCCACGTTCCACAAATAAATCCAAGGTAGCTTGAATAATCTGTAATCTTCTGGCTTCCTTTTGTTCTTTCCTTGTCATTTTTGCCTCCATGGGTCAAGCAAATACCCGCAAATCAAGGTTGAAAGATTTTCATATCCTCTCTCAAACGGAATCAACAGTTTAACACTAACACAGCCTAGTGAAAAATAATAGAGTGATTTACTCAACGAAAAAGAGGGCAGAAACTTCTGCCCTCCCGTAAAACTAAATCTGTGTGGAGAATGCCGCATTTTGGCATTCTCCTATGTGAGACTTAGTACTTCCAAGTCAGCTTTGCTGACTTTGCGATGCAGCTTTTGCTGCTGAGTTTTAGAAGTACTTCTCACATTATGCTTTCTTCTTCTGCTTGGATAACGTCTGGATACCCTCGATTACAAGGAAGATAGCCAGCACAATCAGCAGAACGCCCAAAACAGCCTGTGCGTATGGACCCCAGTCTGCGCCGCCTGCGGAAATGATACCGATCTGATTCTTAACGGTCACACACAGGGAGCAGATGGTAACGATGATCATAAAGCCCATCGGGAACAGGAACATCTTGTTGTTCTTGCCCACATTGCCAAGCCATGTAGCGACTGCCAGCAGACCGATACCTGCAAGGAGCTGGTTCGCCGCACCAAACAGACCCCAGATCTTGGAGTAGCCGGTCATACCGAGCGCGATGCCGAGAATTACCGTGATAATGGTAGCCACATAAGGATTCACCAGCGTCTTCTTCCAGCCTTCCTTAATATCGTCCACAGTCTGACCGGGCTCAAGGAAGAACTCCTGGAACATAAACCGCGCCAGACGGGTTGCCGTATCCAGGGAAGTCAGGCAGAATGCGGAGTAAGTCAGCACCAGCAGGGTGTTCAGAATTTTAACTGCACCCTCCCCGAAACCGCTGTACATCTGGGAAATACCGCCCGCAAAGATTGCCGTTGCGCCTGCGGTGATGCCGTTCTTGTATGCGAAGTTGATCGCACATACGGTAATCACAGCCAGTACACACTCAAGAAGCATACCGCCGTAAGCGATGGGCTTCGCGTCCGTCTCCTTGTCAAGCTGCTTGGAGGTGGTTCCCGAAGATACCAGAGAGTGGAAGCCGGAAATCGCACCACATGCAACTGTGGTAAAGAGCACAGGGAACAGATACTGCATACCGTTGCCGTTGTCAACTGCAAAGCCGTTGAAAGCGGCAAGACCGTCAGCACCGCCCATACCCGCATGGGAAATGACCACTCCTACCAGCGCTACCGCAAGCATCGCGTAAAGCAGGAAGGAACTCAAATAGTCACGGGGCTGCAGCAGAATCCATACCGGCGTCACGGATGCGATGGCGATATAGATACCTACAATGATCATCCATGTATTCGTGGTCAGGTAAATCGGATGGAAATTCATACCGATCACCATACAGATTGCGATGGCAACCACACCGAGAATCGTGGAGACAGCCATGGATGCGTTGCGGCGGTAAACCATGAAACCAAAAACAATAGCGATTACGATAAACAGCAGGGATACCATAGCGACAGATGCGTTTGTCGCGGAGGCTGCCTGATCAATTGCGCCCGCTTCGTCCACCACTGCGCCGAAGGTAGTCGCCACGATGGATGCGAATGCGGCAACCACAAGGATCAGTGTCAGATAAGCAAAAATGGTAAACAGCATCTTCGCTCTCTTACTCATGTTGGTGGAAATGATCTCACCGATGGACTGTCCTTTATGACGGATGGATGCAAAGAGCGCACCAAAGTCATGGACGCCGCCGAAGAAGATACCGCCGACAAGGATCCAGAGCACAACGGGAACCCAGCCGAACATAGCAGCGCCAATAGGACCGGTAATCGGACCTGCACCCGCAATGGATGAGAAGTGGTGGCCCATCAGCACGGGCGCCTTAGCGGGAACATAGTCCACACCGTCTTCCATCTCATGCGCAGGGGTCGGTTTCTTGCTGTCACCCACACCCCACTGCTTGCAAAGCCATCCGCCGTAGAATATGTACCCAAGGATAAGAATTGCAATACAGACGATTAATAATAACAATGAATTCATACAAACTCTCCCTTTCTTTTTTTGGAATATAATACTTTTTTCAAAATTTTCGCAGTCGAACGTCCGGCACGGTTGCTTTCAATCCGGTCACTATCCCCAATGACCGCCGCCGCATGAAAGTCCATCCAGCCGTGAAGCGAAAATCGAAAACTTTTGTAAATGTGACACTTCTTTAACGCCTTTATTGCCTCCTCGTCACAGGTGTCACAGACAATGATGGGAGTAATATAGGAATACATATGACCCGGACCGATGTGCAGACGGCCCATGCCATCCTCGTAAGCTGTTTTCTTACAGGCTTCAAAAAGTTCCAGCGTAAGGCGCGGCACGTCAAAGAGATAGATAAACTCTTCGCTGTCCGCCGACCAGAGCGAAACCTTTTTGGAAACCATGTACTTCTCGGCGTGTTCGTAATACTCACACAGCGCCCGTAGCGGTTCCCTCTCAGTCCCGAAATCCGTTATGTTGTAATAAGCCACATAGCTCTTTAATAAAATATCTATGATGTTCTGTCTCGTATATTTCATATTCCCTCAGATTTTAACAAAATCCACGTCTTTTATAGTACCATTTTACGACTGCTATTTCAAGATATTTTAACAGTTTATTCATTATTTGTTTATAATTATTTTATTCAGAGAACCGTAAGCAGATGCGAAAAATACGCTGGAAGAGGCGCTTTCACCTCTATATATGCCCCGTTTACGGGATGCATAAATCCAAGACAATATGCATGGAGCGTCTGTCCTTCCAGATGAAAAGCCGTCTTTCTCGCCCCGTAAACCTCATCCCCCAGAAGCGGATGCCCGATGGATGTCATGTGTACCCGGATCTGGTGGGTGCGCCCCGTCTCCAGACGGCACTCAATATAAGTGTAATCCTGGAAGCGTTCCAGCACCTTATAATGGGTGACAGCCTCTTTTCCGTTCTTCTCATTGACCGCCATCCGCTTTCTGTCCTTTTCGTCCCTGCCGATGGGCGCACATACTGTCCCCCCGTTCTCTTCTATCACCCCGTGCACAATGGCGCGGTAGCTCCGATTCAGTGTATGTTCCTTTAACTGCGCCGCAACTGCCCTGTGCGCCGCGTCGTTTTTACAGACAATGAGGGAACCTGTCGTGTCCCTGTCGATCCGGTGCACGATGCCCGGACGCAGTACGCCGTTAATGCCGGAAAGCTGCCCCTTACAGTGGTACAGGACCGCGTTGACCAGTGTCCCGCTGTAATGTCCGGGCGCAGGATGCACGACCATGCCCTTGGGCTTATCCACCACCAGCACATCCGCATCCTCATAGAGAATAGAAAGCGGGATGTCTTCCGCCTCCACGGAAGGCTCCACCGCCTCCGGAATCTGAAAAAGCACCTCGTCGTCCACACGCAGCCGGTAATTTGCCTTGCAGGGCAGATCGTTTACCATGACCTGCCCCTCCTTGATACACTTCTGAATATAAGAACGGGAAAGGTCCGGAACCGCGTCGCAAAGCCACTTGTCAAGACGCTCTCCGTCCTCCCCCACCCCGATCTGATAGCTGAACCTCTCCATATGCCGTTGGCAATCCTTTCATAACCGTTCAACAAAGCCATTGCGGAGAATGCCGCTTTTTAGGCATTCTCCTGCGCAAGACTTAGAACTTCTTCACGAAGCAGCCTTTGCTGCGAGTGATTTAGAAGTTCTTCTTGCGCTGTTATTTTAACTCCCTAAAACGCTTCTGCTTAAAACTGATAAAGTACAGATCCTTCTCCTTATAAACAAACAGAAGCAAAAAGAGAAGCACGACGGCAGAGACCGTCGTGTAGATATCCGCCACGTTAAAAATCGGAAAATTAAGCCGCACAATATAAATAAAATCCACAACGTAATCATAACTTACCCGATCTATCATATTCCCAATGGATCCCGCCACGATCAGGCTGAACAAAATGTGCAGAATCGTATATTTCTTATGATCCGGTGTCTTTATGAGCACATAACCCACCACAAACAGAATGACAAACGCCACAAAGACAAAAAACACCTTCTGGTTCGGCAGCATCCCAAAGGCTGCGCCCTGGTTTTCCAGATAATTCAGTTCCAGAATACCGTTAATCAGGTTGTAGGCTGGTTTATCCTTAAGATAAACCTTCGCCCACTGTTTGGTGTACTGATCGAAGGCGATCAGCCCGGCAATCATAAGCAGATCCAGAAACAGAAAAAATTTCTTTTTCAGACTCATTCCCGCATATCCTCATCACTAAAATAAATCTCTTTCACCGCATCCAGAATTTCCGCATCCGTAACGGTTCTGTCCACATAAGCCTTGCCGACTTTTTTGAGAAGAACAAACTTAATCTGCCCTGCCTCCATTTTTTTGTCCGACTTGGTCAATGAAAGAATCTCCTCCGGATTTATGTCATCGATACTGATCGGCAGGTTAAAGGGCACAAACATGTCCCGCACTTCATAATACTCCTCCATGGAAATATTCTCCCGTTTCCACGAAATATACGCCGCCGCCACCATACCGAGCGCGATACATTCTCCGTGCACCATCTCGAAATTCTTTGCTTTCTCAATCGCGTGTCCGATGGTGTGCCCGAAATTGAGAAGAGCGCGGTCGCCCTGTTCTTTCGGGTCTTTCTCCACCACAAGTTTTTTCACACCGCAGCTTTTCATTACCATCTCCAGAAGTACCTCTGTATCCCGGTCATGAATCTCATACATATGATCGAGCAGCCACTCATAAAACAGCGCGTCCTTGATCAGCCCATGCTTCATCACCTCGGCAAATCCCGCATAAAACTGCCTGTCATCCAGCTTTTTAAGCGTTCCCACATTCATATAGACGAGTTTCGGCATGTAAAACGCCCCCACCATGTTTTTGTATCCGTCAAAATCAACACCGGTCTTTCCACCGATGCTGCTGTCCGACTGGGCAATCAGAGTGGTGGGAATCTGGATAAAATCAACGCCGCGCATATAAGTGGCGGCGGCGTAGCCCGTGATATCGCCCACCACGCCGCCGCCAAGGGCGATAAGGAAATCCTTGCGGTCAAATTTTTCCTCAATCAGATGCCGGTAGATTTCCTTCACCGTATCCAGTGTCTTGTTCGCCTCCCCGGCGGGAAACGCGTGCAGAATCACCTTTTTGCAGCACTTTTCCAGTATCTCCACGACTTCCCGTCCAAACAGCTTCTCCGTGTTGCTGTCACAGATCAGGGCCGCCTTCCGCTCTGACACCCCAAAATCTGCCAGTTCTTCCGCCAGCAGACTGAAATCTCCTGTAAAAATAATGTCATAGCAGGGCTTTTTCTCGTAATTGATTGTCATTCGGTTCGCCATCGTGCTTTTCCTCCTCATAAAAAATCGAGCGCCAGCGCGCTCGATTTTTAATATCTTTTGTCTATCGGCACATCGAAGGAGCCTGACAGGATATCCTGAAAGTCGCCGGATATATCTACGCTGGCCGGCGTAATAATGAAAATGTAATGGGATATCTTCTGTAGGTTTCCCGAAATCGCAAAGCAGGAACCCGACGTAAAATCGATGATCCGCTGAGCAATATCCACATCCAGCCCTTCCAAATTCAAAACCACCGTCCGATTCGCCAGAAGCGTTTCCGTAATCTCTCTTGCATCCTCCACCGTAGTCGGCTTAATCACACAGACCTCCATGCCGGAGCCCATCTTTTTCGTCTGTCTCAGAGGCGTTACCTTCGGCGTGATCTTTCTGACCTTATCATCCTCCGCGTTATCCATATCCTTGCCGGAAGCGGGTTTGCGCATCGGCTCGGGTTCATCATCATAGAAATCGTCGTCGTAGTATCCGTCGTCCTCATCCTCGCTCAATTTCATGGCGCTGATAAACTTGTCCATAACACCCATCTGTAAAATCCTCCATATATTAGTTAAGCTTTCTCTGCCTCGAATAAGCAGATTCGAAATGCTCCGCATTTCTCATTCGCGTTGCCCATCATAAGTCTACCGAAGCACCCATTCATGCAAGCATGATGTCGGCTTCGTCAACCTTCTGACCCTGCTTATTCGCGTATCTTTATGTATACTAAATTACCGTGTATTCTCTTTCTCCAAAAATGCCCGTTCCGACTCTGATGTAGGTCGCGCCCTCTGTTATCGCGACTTCGTAGTCTCCGGTCATACCCATTGAAAGTTCCTCCATAAAAACATTATCAATGTTTTTATGTATTATGTCAACATAAATTTGCTTTAATTTTGCAAAATATCGTCTGTTTTCTTCCGAATCCTCTACATAAGGAGCTATGGTCATCAATCCTTTGATCCTGATATGGGGTAATTTTGCGATTTCCTCCACCAGAAAGGCTGCCTCCGAAGCCGTCGTGCCGAACTTGCTCTCCTCCTGCGCCACATTCACTTCCACAAGGATATTGACGCATACTCCCTTTTTCGCCGCCTCCTTCTCGATCTCCTGCGCAAGTCGCAGGGAATCCACGCTGTGAATCAGAAAGACCTTGTCTACAATATATTTCACCTTATTGCGCTGCAGATGCCCGATCATATGCCAGCGGATATCCTTCGGCATAGCCTCATACTTATCCACAAGCTCCTGCACTTTGTTTTCCCCAAAATCACGACAGCCGTCAGAATACGCCTCCTCCAGCATGGAAAGCGGTTTTGTCTTGCTCACCGCAATCAACTTTACTTCGCCCGTCTCTCTGCCGCACGCCGCACAGGCCGCCTCGATTTTTTTTCTGACTATGTTAAGATTTTCTTTTATGTCCATATTTGCTCCAGTCCTCTTCTCACTCTAACCGCCATGATTCCGCAGAGCGGAATCTAAAATCAATGCGGAGAATGCCGCATTTCAGGCATTCTCCTGCGTGAAACGGAGTTGCGAAGCAACTCCTAGAACTTCTTAACGAAGCAGCCTCTGCTGCTGAGTTTTAGAAGTTCTTTTCACTCTATTCGTAAATAAATTCATTATCCTTCACCATATCCGCATTCAGCACGATATAATCGTATACGCTCAGCCCGTAGGTGGTATTTGACTTCACCACGGAATACTCCTCATTTTCGTACAAAATACTGATCTGCTTGAAATCCGCATACCCCTTGTTGATATTATAGACACCCTGCAGGGAGCCCGTTTTGCTGACAGCATATTTTTCCCCGGTCTCCGGCATGACAATGTAATTTCCTGCCCGGAGTGTGGAATTATCCAGATAATAGTCCGTCTCCGTCTCCTCGTATATCTCTGTCTCCACAAACTGCGTGGTGGCCTCGCCCTCCTCATTGTAGGTCTCGAGGAGCACGCCGTCGCCGCCGTTATTGCCGCCCCTCGTTACATAAGCCTTCGGTACGATGAAAAATTCTTTCTGCACAATAGCGGAATTGGGTATCTTCAGCCCTTTCTCCTCCTCCAGAAGCAGTTCAATATCAATAAAGCGATCCGAACAGAAGGTAATCATGGAGTTGGTAAAGGTGAGGGCCGCAAAGGTTTCTCCCGCCTCATTGGTGTAAACCGACACCTGTCCCCAGGCCGTATACTGGTTCTTCAAAAACCGTACCTCCACGTACTCCTTTTCCAGAAGCTGATCCGCCAGCTCTTTCTCCACCGGAATCACAATAGACCAGTCCTCCGACGTGGCCAGCTTGTAGACCGGCTCTCCTGCGGCAATCAGTCCGTTGTTCACCAGATACTTTCGCTCATAGTTTTCCTCGTCAAACAGCGCCGACGACATGTCCTCCAGCTTTAACTCCTCGTAGCCGTCCGTAGAATAGAGCACAATGCCGCTCTTTGCCGCATACCGATAATTGATAAGCACCGTACCCGAAGCGTCGTTTAGCGCGTCCGCATTTTCAAGAATATTATAGTTTGCCAGCTTGATCGCTATACTCTCCATATTATGACGGAAATTATAGACATCATCAAAGTTCTTTCTGTCAAAGCCGTGCATAAAAGTGGTGATATCCGTTTTCAGCTCGGACAAATCACTGTCGGAAAGGGAGTTTTCCCCGTTAGCCCCCGCCTTGATATAGTCGGACAGCCTCCCCGTCTCATCTACCGTATATACCAGATCGCCCACCGCAATGCGTTCCCCTTCTCTCGCAAAATAGTTCACGTAACCTGCGTCCTGTCCGGTCACAATCTGTTCTGTTCTGAGAGCGATCCCCTTGTAAATGCTGTTTGAGGTGAGAGACCCCTCCTGCACACTGTAGCGGACAATGTGATCTGTCCGAAAGTACATGATGACACAGATCACCACATAGACAAGTATCACGGCAAAAACCACCATGCCGATGTTCAGATTGACGGGCCTCCTGTATTTTGTTATCTTATTATTTCGATTATCAGCCACTAGATATTCTCCATTACCGACTCATAAGCAGAGACTCGAAATGCTTCGCATCTCTCGTTCGCGGTCTCCGTTTCACTACGATCCGCGCAGAGCAGTCCTCCTCCGGATGTCTTGCGCCTCATCATAAGTCTGCTTATGCGCGTACAAAATGAAAACCCCGGAAACGCCTCCGAGGTTTTATTATTTTTATATCATGTTTATGTACATATCAGAGGGAAACAATAACGTTTTTACGCATATTCTCGGGAAGTTCGCTCTCATCACGGGATACGCTGATCACGAAATCAACATGGAACTTCTCGCTGATCTTCTCAATTTTTTCAATCACCTTCTCAAGCTCGTCCGCCTCCACGCAGGCAATCTTTAAAAAGCTGTCAAAATACATTTTCTGCAAATCGTGATCCTGCGAGATGATACCGCAGATAAAACCAATAAATTCGTCGCTGTCCGTCACCAGATACTCCGGCACGTCAATGAGCCGGATCTTGTTGTTCAGTTCAAACATATGTTTCGTGCTCTTGTCCAGATACACCACATTGCCCTGTGCATCCTTGATTTCCGTATTTACTTTATCTAATAAATGCTTGGTCTTTCCTTTTCCTTCCCTTCCTACAATAAACTGAACCATGTCAATACCCTCCTAGCGTATATTATTATTTACTGCCCGAAACACACCATACAATGATTGTATGATCTTACTGTCAATTATACAGGAACTCCCCCGAAAAAACAACTACCTTATTTGATGATTCCAAGCAGCGCGCCCATATCCCCATACAGCCCTTCCCGCGACTCGTCCTTCAGAATCACGGAGATGTAAGGCGTCCCGCTGCTGCTTCTCACAAGCAGAACCAGACAATGCCCCGCCGCGTTGGTTGTGCCTGTTTTTCCGCCCACTACCGTCACATTCGCAGGCGGCTCATACGTCCCCCGCAGAAAGAGATTGGAATTTTCGATCTCCAGCGTCTTTTCGGAGCCGTCCGCCGCCGTGTAAACAGTACTGTAGGAGTTCATTTGAATAATCTGGTTAAAAAGCTCATATTTTAAAGCTTCCTGAAAAACCAAATAAAGGTCATAAGCCGTCACATAATGCCCTTCCTGGGTCAGACCGTTGGGATTCATAAAATGACAGTTCGTCGCCCCGATCGCCTGCGCTTCCTGATTCATAAGCTCCACAAATTCCTCCACGGAACCGGAAGTGCCGTTCACGGAAGCGGAAACTCCCTCTGCAATCAGAACGGCGACATCGTTGCCCGACGCGATTAACAGCGCGTGAACCGCCTGATCCAGCGTCATCCGATCTCCCGGTTTTATGCCGCACAAAACGGCGCCGGACTCCGTGATTAACACATTTTCCGAGGCAGTGTAGATATCGTCCGGAGAGCCGTACTTCAAAGCCACAAGCGCGGTCATCACTTTCGTCAGACTGGCAGGATTCATCTGGTTGTGCGCATTTTTCGCATACAGCGTTTCCAGATTCTTCGTGTCAAAGAGTGCGGCTGCCCCAACCTGCTGCAAATCCGGACCGCCCGCCGTCACATCACCCGCTGTCACACACAGATCCTTTGCAAAGGGCTCTATCGTCTCCCGGTTCGCAATATTAATTAGCTGATAGCTGCTGACACTCCCCTGCTCTTCGTAAGGCATGTCATACTTCGCGCTCCCGCACCCCGTAAGGGCGAGAGCTGCCGCAACCAGAAGCACACATATTTTTCCCGTTTTCACCGAGTTTACCGAAGGCAAATCTCGCAATCGAACAAAACTTAAGCTTTCGTCATTTTCCGAGGCTGGCAAAGCCAGCCCTCGTAATCGAGCGAAGCTCGATTTGTTATTTGTACATCTCACGCCACTCCATGTCTCCTCTGTCGAGTGATTTAATCAAAAGCTCCGCAGACGCCAGATTGGTAGCCAGCGGAATATTATGCCTGTCACAGAGCATAACCACATTGTTGACATCCGGCTCGTGTGACTTCGGATAGAGCGGGTCTCTCAGAAAAATAACAAGATCAATCTGGTTGTGCTCGATCTGCGCTCCGATCTGCTGTGCCCCGCCCAGATGCCCGGCCAGATACTTGTGGATGGTCAGATTGGTCACCTCCTCAATCAGCCTTCCGGTCGTCCCCGTGGCATAAAGCTCATTTTTGCTCAAAATTCCCCGATAAGCGATACAGAAATTCTGCATCAGTTTTTTCTTTGCATCATGTGCGATCAACGCGATATTCATTTGCTAACACCCCTGTCGTTTTTGCATTGCAGCCGTATATTCAGCACAAATCCGATTCCGATATAGAGACTGACAACCGAAGTCAGCCCATAACTGACAAACGGAAGCGGAATACCCGTATTCGGACTTGCGCCGGTAGCCACCGCAATATTCAGCATCCCCTGAAAGCCGACCAGCGCCGCAACCCCCGCCGCGATGATCGTGCCCGCCAGATCTTTTGCCTTCCTAGCTACCATAATACATTCAAATGAGATGAAAATCAATAACACAATTACCACACAGCCGCCAACGAAGCCAAATTCTTCGCCAATCACCGCATAAATAAAGTCTGTTTCCACCTCAGCAATGAAATTTCCGTTTTTCACAGAGCTGATTTCATTTGTGTTGTAACCTTTTCCGTAAAGCATTCCTGAACCGATTGCCATCATGGAATTATTCTGCTGGTATGCCTCCGTATCGGAGTATTCGTCAGGATAAAGCCATGCCAGGATACGCCTCTGCTGGAAATCGTTGATGATCTCCTGTTCCGGCTGCAAAATCAGCGTCAGCGCGATGATAAAGGCCGGTACTGCCACGGAAACCGCAAGAATCACGTATTTCCAGCTCACACCGCCTACAAACATCACCACGCAGAAAAGAATCACCACCATAATGCTGGTGGACAAATCCGGCTGACTGAGAATCAGAACGATCGAAGGGACAAACAGAGCCACACAGCTTGCGACAATCTTAAATGTCCCCATCTCCTCCTTATGTTTCATGATAAACTGTGCAAAAAATAAAATCAACAGAATCTTGGCCGTCTCCGAGGGCTGAAACTGGATGCCGAAGAGATTCAGCCACCGCTGGGCGCCGGCAACCCTCACGCCGATCGCCCTCACCAGATACAGGAGGGCAAGATTCACCGCATACATAATCCAATAAAACCGAAGGATTACCGTATAATCAAACAGGGACAAAACCAGCATTAAGAAAAATCCGAAAACAGCTCCGGCAATCTGCCTGGATTGCAAAGATTCCTTGGCGCTGCCGATGGCAAGAACACCCACCGCCGTGAGCGCCACCACCAAAATAATCAATTTGAAATCATAGTCCCTGATGTGGTAATGTTTCAACATTTCACATTTTCTCCTGCCGAGTTTGCCGCAGGCAAATCTCGCTGTCGAACGTTGTTATTGACCTGCTTTTTCTGCCGAGTTTGCCGTAGGCAAATCTCGCAATCGAGCTTTGCTCGATTTGTTATTGTTTTAGATCTAAAATCGGTATATTCGCGTAGAGCGTCGGATTTTTGATCCCGTGTCCTTTGCCGTTTGTCTGCGTAATCTGGATCTCCATGCTCTCGGCGTCTATCTTCATGTACTTGGATATCACCTTGGCGATATCGTTCTTAATCATTTCCATCATCTCCTGCGAACAGTTGACCCTGTCGGAGATAAGCAGTATTTTCAGCCGGTCTTTGGCTATTTGTCTGGAGCTTTTCCGTTTCAACAGATTTTTAAACACGCTGATCCCCCCTAACCTTTATGGAAAATACCCGTCACCTTCGTCCAAAACGAGACACCCTTGTCAAAGTCCATAAAGGGAACCTCCTCGCCTATGATCCGGTAACAGATATTCTGGTATGCCTTTCCCGCCAGTGTATTGCTTCCGACTAACGGTTCTCCCTGATTTGTGGCAATCACCACATTTTCATCATCCGGCACCCTTCCAATCAGGGGCAGCGACAAAATATCCACCACATCCTCCGAGGACATCATATCGCCTCTTCTTATCATGTCCTGTCTGATCCTGTTGATAATCAGATCCATCCTATGTATTTCATTGGCTTCCAGAAGGCCGATGATCCGATCCGCATCCCGGATCGCGGAGACCTCCGGTGTCGTCACTACAAGCGCCCTGTCCGCGCCCGCTATGGCGTTCTGAAACCCCTGTTCAATCCCTGCCGGGCAGTCCAGAATGATATAGTCAAACTGATCCCGCAGATGACTGATCATGCGCACCATCTGAGAGGGATTGACCGCGCTTTTATCCTTTGTCTGTGCCGACGGCAGGAGAAACAGGGTCGGGTAACGTTTATCCCGTATAATCGCCTGTTTGATGCGGCAGTTTCCCTCCACCACATCCACCAGATTGTATACAATCCGGTTCTCCAGTCCCATCACCACATCCAGATTCCGAAGGCCGATATCCGTGTCGATCAGAATGACCTTCTTCCCCATGGCTGCCAGACCTGTTCCGACGTTTGCTGAGGTGGTGGTCTTTCCCACCCCGCCTTTCCCTGACGTGACGACAATCACTTCACTCATAGCAAGTCCTCCATTGATGAATTGTTATCGTCTACCAAACTCTCCGCCCACCTCGTTCAGCCCGCGCCATTCGCGAAGGCGCCTGCGACGCTTTCCCACTGCTTACGCAGTTAACTTTGCTCATGAGATGGCGCTCCGCTCATGCTCTGTAAAAATGGCTCATTCATGCGAGCATGATTTGGCCGTTTTTACAGAGCATGGCTGAACTTTAGAAAGGCAGATCATTCAGTAATTCTTTGGTAATCGGCTCAATAAAAACTCTGGCGTCGTTCACATAAGCAATTTTCGGCTGAATCTTCGGTTTGATCGACCACTTGCTCTGTTTCTCTGATGTTTTGTATTTGAAATCGCCGATCTTTAACTTCTCCGGCGACATTTCAAGCGCTACCACAAAATGTCCGTCCTCGCCGTTTCCGCCGGCGTAGGCTTGTCCGTATAGACCGCCCAGCACCACGATATCCTTGCTGGATATGATGCACGCGCCCGGATAGACGTCCCCCAGCACAATGATGCTGTTCTCCGTCTCCAGAATCTGACCGTCCTTTAGGGTTCCCTTATAGAACTGTCCCGCGTTCTCCATCACCTCCTGATGGAAGGAAAGCTGCTGCAGAGCCTTGACAAAGTTCCGCTCCGTCTCCTCGTCCTTCCCCATAATACAGACAATCTTCAACCGGGAATTGGCTGATATGACGTCCACGATCTGCCGCTCCTCCTGGTCAGAAAGCACTCTGCCCTCAAAGGAGAGCACCATGCTGGCATCCTTAAAGAAATTGGCTGACTCGCTGAATTTCATTGCAATTTCCTCCAGAAGCTGCGAAAAAGGAAGCTCGCTGTCTAAAAAGATGGAAAGCCCGTTTGGAAAACTCTTGATAATCACTGCATTTTTCATATACACACCTCTATCCTTACATTTCCTATCATCAATCGGCGTTTATTTCGCCGCCAGCAAGCTCGCCTGCCGTACCGGTAATAATCTCTTCTTCCTCTTTCAACCCGTAATAGTACGCATATACGTCCTTGGCGATCTGCGCCGCATAATCGGATGTATAACCGTTTGCTACACGCACTGTCACAGATATCTCCGGTGCCGCATAGGGCGCATAGCTGATAAAAAGCGCGTGGTTCGGGCGGTTTCTGCTCTCCTGCGCCGTACCGGTCTTACCCGCCACATCCACATCCAGATCAGAAAAATACCTTTTGTTTTCCACCACACCGCGCATCCCTGTATGGATCGCATCCCAATACGCCGGATCCATATCGATCCGGTTTCGGACCGTAGCTTCATTCTCCCGAATGAGACTGCCATTCTGGTCTTCCACCTTGTCTACCAGAGTTAAATTATAGCATGTTCCGCTGTTGGCAACGGTTGTAACATATCGCGCAAGTCCGGCCGTGGTGTAGTTGTTCGTGCCGTGGCCGATGGCGGAACGAACCGCGTCCAGATCGGATACGCCCGGCGCATACTCCTCAATCTCAATGCCAGAGGTTTCCGAAAGGCCGTACATATCCGCATACTTGGCGAGTTTGTTTAGACCCACACTGTCATTGTAAGTATCTCCCACAGTTCCAAGACGGTAGCCAACCTCATAGAAATAAGCGTTACAAGAATAGCGAATACCTCCCGTTACATTTAAGGAACCGTGGGCACCGGGATAAATATGACATCGGGCCGGCGGATAAATTTTGTCATAAATACCGGCACAGGTAATGGTATCCGTCAAGGTAATTACCCCCTCCAGAAGCCCGGCCGTGGCGGAAACAGGCTTGAAAGTGGATCCCGGCGCCGTCCGCTGCTGTGTCGCGTAGTTTAACATCGGACTGGACAGATCGTTTCTCAGACTTGCGAAATATGCCGCGTCTACGCCGTTCGCCATCCGGTTATTGTCATAGCTCGGGTAGGAGGCGATGGCCAGTACATCCCCCGTGTTCACATCCGTGACAACAATGGAGCCGGAGTAAGGGTCAAGTGCCAGCTGCGCCGGCGTCAAGTCAAGCTGCTCGATACGGTTGCGCATGAAAGCGTAAGGCGTCACCGCCCCGGCCCGAAACTGCGCGATTTCCTCCTCGGTCGGCTCCACCACATACTGCTCCATCAAAAGCTCGCAGATCTGCCGTCCGGAAATCTCATCGTTCAGGATCATGTATCGGTAAATCTTTTTATCAAAATCCAGATCCTGATCAAGCGCCTCGAAAATATATTCCAGAATCTTATGATAAATCTCCACGGAATCAGAATACCGCGAATCTATGTCCAGCTTGGAGACATTGATCCAGTTCTGCGCGATGGCATAATTCAGATACTCGTTTAAACTGATCACTTCATCCTTCGTCCATGCGATGTAAGTGGCGTCATTTTTATCCACCACATCCTCCATCAGAATATCCCTGTCATACAGAGTAGACGCCACGTAACTCTCATAGACCTGATACTCCTCCGTCAGCGCCTCGTAAGGGGTACAGCTTACTGTCAGCTCGTCCTCCAGCGTAGCAAAAACGCGCGCCTTTTTGTCCAGATAAGCCTCCTGTACGACTTTTTCCGTATCCCCCGCATACTCAGAGGTAAAGTGGGTGGTGTCAATCACATTGTTGTTGATGCAGGCGTAATACACATCGTAGATGGGAATGGGAATATTCCCGCCGCTTCCCCCCTCCGGGGGTGTATATTCTTTGATATTCTCTATCTTATTCAGAAGAATCGCTGCCAGTTTGGATTCCAGAATGTGATAACAGGCTTTCTGCAGCCCGGTGTCCAGCGTCAGCACAATATCATTGCCCGCCGCCGGCTCCACTCTGTCGCTTGTCTCCACCACCTTACCCATATTATCCACATACACGGTTTCGGAACCCTTTTTCCCCTGCAGCTCCATCTCCATGGAGGCTTCAATCCCGGATTTTCCGACAGTATCGTTCAAATCGTAGGAGGGGTCCTGCGCCTGCAGCTCCTGCAACTCTTCCTGGGCCACCCGGCCCGTGTAGCCGATCACCTGCGCGTAGTAGATACTCTCGTTGTATTTGCGGATCGTCCCCTCGGCAATCGCCACGCCGTCCAGACTGTCCGCATTCTCCATGATGACAGCCACCGTCTCCTGCGATACATTTTCCGCCACCGTGGTGGCAATGTAGCGCTGGTAACTGTTGGCGCTCATGGCATAGCGGATCGTGATGATCTTCAATACCTCCTCTTTGGAAAAGCCAAGCCCCTCCACAAAGCTGTCAGAATCCTCGTCGTCCGTATAATCGCCGATGCCGTAACGGCTTGTCCCGCACAGATATTTGATCACATCCTCGGGTGCGGCGGCCTTCTCACGCTCCTTCAAATCATCCGCGGACGCGTAACCGTAAATATCCGCCAGAAAACGCAGAAGCTGCGCGCCCTCCACATTGTACACATACCGCCCGCTCTTGTTCAGTTCAATATGAAAATCGCTGATCACATGGTCGCCGTTCTCCTCAATCATGGTAATCAGTCTGCGGATCGTATTGTTCAGCTTCGCATTTTTCCCCCGTCCGGACTCGTACACATCCTCGATCGTGACGGAGTAGGCCAGTTCATTGTAGGCCAAAAGGTTGCCGTCCCGGTCTAAAATATTGCCTCTGGTCGCGGGAAGCGTCCTCTCCTTCCTGATCTGTAACTGAAAATCGTTGTAATACTGCTCCCCGTTCACGATTTGAAGCTGAAATATCCAGTAAATCAGATACCCTCCCATGCCGGCAATCACAAGCATCAGCACGAGAAGCCGGGAGGTGACCATATTCATAAAATTTTCTTTAAAATGCTCTAAAAGTTCCTCAAACAAACTTCTTTCCGCTCCTCAGTTCGCTGCGCTCAAGCCCTGTGTTGATCCAGAGAATGAGCGGATATAAAAGCAAAGTAACCGCAATGGTGTACACAATTTCCGGTAAAATAATGTGCAGGAGATAATATGTAAATTCAAAACGCCCCCGCAGCAGAAACAAAATAACATAACACCCAATACCATACAGAAAATCACTGCACAGAATAAGCGCCACCGGCAGTTTGATGTCCTGTGGATAAAAAATCTGCGCAAACTTGCCGTTCATATACCCGATGTACATATAAAGCAGCGCGTAAAACCCGATCACACTGGCAAAGAAAATATCCACCAGCAGACCGCAGAAAAACCCGATCAGAAGCCCCGTCTTCTCCCCCCGCATAAAGCCGAAGGAAGCCGTCAGCACAATCAGCAGATTGGGCACAATCCCTCCAAAAGCCAGCGCGCGGAAAACCGTACACTGCAGCAGGAAACATATGAAAATCATTAATGCGGTAATAATGCCACGTTTCACATTAATCCTCCGTCTGAACGTTCTGTTTCAACTGCCGGATCACCAAAACCTCCTCCAGATGCTCAAAATCTACCGCCGGGGTTATGTATCCGGATTTGGTCAGATTGTTCGCATCCTGATTGATCGTGTTGATATAACCGATCAGGATGCCCGGCAGATACTTGTCGCTGATGTCGGAGGTAACCACCTTATCTCCCTCCACCACCACATCGTCGCTGTCCACGAGCTGCCCGAATTCAATAACACCTGATGCGTAAAGCTTCAGGTTCCCGGAGACGACCATGCGGTCAGCGCTGGCGAGCACCATGGCGCTCACGTTGGAATCGTCCGCAATGATGGACTTCACCTTCGCCCAGTTGGGCCCCACGTCCACCACGCGCCCCACAAGGCCGCTCCCGGCCATCACGTTCATGTCCACGGCAATGCCGTCGCTGGCCCCCTTATTGATCACAAAGGAGTAAAACCAGTTGCCGGAATCTCTGGCAATAATGCGCGCGCCTGTCTTCTCGTACTCGTCGTACTGAGCGTCCAGACTGTACAGCTCCCGCAAGTTGTTCAGCTCATAGCGATCCTGCTGGAGTCTGGTATTCTCGATGGTCAGCTCATCCACCTGCGCCTTGAGCTGCTCGTTCTGCGCAAGAAGCTCCCTGATCTGCACAAGCTCCTCCGAGCGGCCGGAAAGCCAGCTTCCCACCACACTGATCCCCTCCTCGAAGGGAACTACAATATATCCCGCAATGGCAGACAAAGGCCCGCTGAATATTTTTGTGTTAAAGGTCAGCAGCACCATAGCCGTGCAGAGGATTGTTAAAATAAAAAGGAGATATTTACCGGGTAATGTAAATTTCTCTCCTTTTCTTTTGACGACTGGACTCATTTACTCATTCCTTCTATCGCGTAGGCAACCGATTTATAATTTTCTTCCTTGATGATCTTTCCAAGCCCGAGCGCTACGCTGGTTACCGGGTTTTCGGAGACGTTCACCTGCAGACCCGTGCCCTTGCTCATAAGCTGCGCCAGCTTGCTCACCTGGGAAGCGCCGCCCGTCAGATAAATACCGTGGCGATAGATATCCGCTGCCAGCTCCGGCGGTGTGCGCTCCAGAATCACCTTAATATTGTCAATAATCGAATTAAAATGCTCAATCAGGCACTCGTCCACAAGAGCGGTGGGAATCTCCCTCTCCACAGGAAGTCCCGTCACGATATCCCTGCCGTAGACGACTGCCCCCATCCTCTGGTCCTCCAGATCAAGAAGGGATGTCTTTACGACTTCTGCCGTCTTGCCACCGATAATCAGGCTGTACTCGCGGCGGATCGCCGCCTTGATCGCCTCGTCGAATTTGCGTCCGCCCACCTTGATCAGACGGCTGAGGACAATGCCTCCAAGGGAAAGAATGGAGATCTCCGTAGTATCAAAGCCCACGTTGACCACAAGAACGCCCTGAGAATTTTTCACGTCAATCCCCAGTCCCAGACCGTCCGCCACAGCCTTATCCACTACCATAACCTTCCTGGCCTTTACGTTGGACTCTTTGATCAAATCCTTGAAAGCGCGTTTCTCCACCTCGGTCACGTCCCACGGAACCGCGATGTAATAATCGGCAGGGCGAACATTATTTCTCATCATGCCGCTTAAAAAATATTTGACCAGCGTCTCCATATTTTGGATGTCCGCAATCACACCATTACTCAGAGGATAGGTGATGCTTATGTTGCTTGGCGCCTTCTCGTACATCTCGAACGCCGCGTCGCCGTATGCGAAAAGCGTCTTCTTATTCTCGATGGCGATCATGTTTTTTTCCACAAAAACGTCATCATCCGCGCGGTTATAAATTTTGATGTTGCTGGTGCCAAGGTCGATCCCAAATGCGTTGTTTGCCAAGGTAAATGTACCCCTCTTTCTTTCTGTTGAAATTTAGAACTTCTCTTCACCCTCTGACATGTCCGTCAGCAATCCGCTCTCCCGAAAGCTGAAATAATTGTTGTCTCCCAGAATGATATGGTCAATCAGAGGAATATCAGTGAGCGCTCCCGTCCGTCCGATCCGTTCCGTGACCTGCAGGTCATTCTCGCTCGGTGCTGGGTTCCCGCCGGGGTGGTTATGCAGAAGCATAATGCCTGCCGCACCGTTTCGAAACGCCTGAACAAACACCTCCCTGGGTGACAGGAGGGAAGCGTTTACCGTCCCCTTGGAGAGAATTTCCTCTCCGATCAGATGGTAACCGGAATCCAGAAACAAGAGCAGAATATGCTCCACGCTCTCATGGCGGAACCGCTCCATGTAATAGTCCGCAACAGAATAAGGATCGTGGAAGGAAAGCCCGCTCTTCGCCTTCGCTCGTGCCATTCTCTTTGCAAATTCAGCGATGGCTTTGAGCTGAACTGCCTTAACCTCACCGATGCCTTCTATTTTCTGCAGCTCTTTCACGGATATGTGATACAGCCCCAAAAGACCGTTTCCGTATCCGGCTGTACGGGCAAGCACCCGCTCGCCAAGCTCCCTCGCGCTGACGCCTTTTGTCCCCGTCCGAAGGAGGATTGCCAGAAGCTCCGAGTCGGTCAGACTCTCGCTTCCGAAGGCGGCAAATTTCTCAAATGGAAGATTTTGCTGCCTGTAATACTCATTGTTCTCACACTTTGCTGTTTTCATGCAGTCTCTTTCCCGACAGCTTCTCTCCAAAAGGACGGTCAGATCATGCGGTATATAATGATCGCCAGAGCGATCCCTAAAATGCTTGCGATCGTGATCTTAATGGACAAACCAAAAGTGACGCTCAAGATGCCCAGATCCAGTACCATAGGCTGCGACAGGCCGAAGGACTGCCCGTAGTTCAACCAGGTGGAAGGAAACA
Organism: uncultured Lachnospiraceae bacterium; assembly: GCA_910584725.1. Classification (GTDB taxonomy): domain Bacteria; phylum Bacillota; class Clostridia; order Lachnospirales; family Lachnospiraceae; genus UBA3282. Next base: position 88,732 of record CAJUBE010000003.1, read on the forward strand.
GGCTTCCGATAAAGCCGCCGATCACGATTCCCGCCAGAATCAGCAGGAAGCAGGCCCAGTTATTTTTGCGCATAAAAAATAAAATCTCCTTTCCCCAACGCCCATTTTAACACAATCGGAATTTGATGTACACAAAATTTTTCAACAGTTCAGCCAGACCGTTATAGAGACGGGAAATTGTGCTTGCACAAATTTATCGGCTCTCTGACGGTCTGAGGGAACGCCGTCTTATGAGCAAAGCCGCGAAATGCGCGTTAGCGCAACTTTACAAACGGCGTATGCAGAACTTAAACTGTCACAATCCCGCGTTCCACCAGATTCTGCAGGCTCTTTAGAATACCCAGCTTCGCGTGGGGGAAGGTCAGACCACCCTGAAAATAGACCGCGTAGGGCGGTGCGATGGGGCCGTCGGCGGAAAGTTCGATGGAGGAGCCGGAAACAAACGCCCCCGCCGCCATAATGACTTTGGAGTCATAGCCGGGCATGTCCCACGGCTCAGGTTTCACAAAACTGTCCACCGGAGCCGCGGCCTGAATGCCCTCGCAGAAGGCGCATACGCCCTCCGGGGAGCCAAAGGTCACAGCCTGAATGATGTCGTGGCGGCTCTCCGATCCGTCCGGCACCACGGCAAAGCCCAGTCTCTCGTAGATATTCGCCGCAAAGATGGCGCCTTTTAAGGCGGAAGCCGTCACCGTGGGCGCAAGAAACAGTCCCTGATAAAAGGCGGGAAGAATGCCCAGCGAGGCGCCCACCTCTTTCGCCAGTCCCGGGGAGGTCAGACGGCAGGCCGCGTTCTCGATACATTCCGCTTTTCCCGCAATATAGCCGCCGATGGGCGCAAGGCCGCCGCCCGGATTCTTGATGAGGGAACCGACCACCATGTCCGCTCCCACTTCCGAGGGCTCCGTCGTCTCCACAAACTCCCCGTAACAGTTGTCCACCATCACGAGCACATCCGGCTTCACCTGCTTCACAAAGGCGATCAGCTCTCCAATACGCGCCACGGACAGGGTCGGCCTCGTCTGGTAGCCCTTCGATCTCTGGATGGTGACAAGCCGGGTCTTTTCGTTTATGGCGCTGCGGATGCCCTCAAAGTCAAAACCACCGTCCGGCAGAAGATCCACCTGTCTGTAAGAGATGCCGTACTCCGCAAGGGAGCCTCTGGAGGGACGGATGCCGATCACCTCCTCCAAGGTATCGTAGGGCTTTCCCACCGGGGACAAAAGCTCGTCGCCGGGACGCAGATTGCTTGAAAGCGCAAGGGCCAGCGCATGGGTGCCGCAGGTGATCTGGGGGCGCACCAGCGCGTCCTCTGTCCGAAATACGTCCGCATACACGCTTTCCAGCGTATCCCGTCCCAGATCATTATATCCGTACCCCGTAGTTCCCAGAAGGCACGCCTCACTGACACTCGCCTCCTGCATCGCCCATATCACTTTAAGCTGGTTGTACTCCGCGGTTTCGTCAATCTGTGCGAAGCGCGGCGCAAGCGCGTCAAGGATCTCCTCCCCAAATTGATACACTTTCTCCGAAATACCAAACCAGCTGTACAGTTCTTTTATATCCGTTTTCATACGCTGTATTTCCTTTCCTCTTCTGTCTCAGATTTTTCTTGCCATCCCGGCCGCAGGCGGCTTTTCTGCCTTTGTCTATTTTGCACACCATTTCGGGCCGATTTTGCGTCAGCCCTGCTGAAACCCTCGCAGAATCAAGGTTTTCACGCATTTATTTCCCTGCATCTTCCTGCTTTTCATCCCGCCGCCGCCCAAATTTTCATATCCTGACAGCAATAAACATAATGATTTTTCGTTCAATAACAATATTTATTTCAAATAACACAGTCTATCAAATCGTAATTTCGTCATTTTGTCGAACCATCCCCCGGAAAATCCTATATTTCATCGGCATTTTACATATTGTTACAGGATAATTCCTTTTTCGCGCAGGAAATCCTGCATAAAATCCAATATTTTTTGACTATCATAGTCAAAAACGTTTTTTTCAATCCAAATTACCTCTTTTTCGCGTCGAAACCAGGTGAGCTGTCTTTTCGCAAAGTGCCTGGTGTCCCGTTTTATCAGGTATACAGCCTCCTCCCGAGAGATTTCCCCTTCCAGATAGGCCAGCATCTCCTTGTAGCCGAGCCCCTGCATGGAAACCATGTCCCTGCGGCATCCAGACTCCCACAGAGCGCGCACTTCCTCCTCCAGCCCCTGTGCCATCATCTGATCTACTCTCTCGTTAATCCGTTCATAAATGCGTTCTCTGTTGTCATTCAGGACAAAATAAGCAAAGTTGTAGGGGGACGTGTTCTGTCTCTGTTCCCTGTTATGGTCGGATATCTTTTTTCCCGTCTTCTCGTAAAACTCAATGGCGCGGATCACCCGTTTTATATTGTGTGCATGGATGCTTTCGCAGGACTCCGGATCTACGGCGCGAAGCCGTTCAAAAAGCGCCTCCGGGCCCTCCCTGCAGGCCTGCTCCTCCAAAGACTGCCGAAGCGCCGTGTCCTCATCATTTTCCGTAAAATCAATGTCATAGACAAGGGCCTGAATATAAAATCCGGTGCCGCCCGCAACAATGGGGATATGCCCCCGGCTGTAAATTTCTTCCGCCGCCTGTTTCGCCAGCTTTTGAAACACCACCACATTAAACTCCTGCTCCGGCTCCAGCACATCGATCAGATGATGGGGCACGCCGTCCATTTCCTCCCGCGTAATCTTGGCAGAGCCGATGTCCATGCGACGGTATACCTGCATGGAATCGGCGGAGATAATCTCTCCGCCAATGGCCTTGGCAAGCGCGATGGAAAGGGCGGTCTTCCCCACCGCCGTAGGCCCCGTCAAAATAACCAGCGGGCGCTTTGTCGTTTCCACTCTATTCACCTCCATGCGGAGAATGCCGCTTTCCGGCATTCTCTTACGCGAAACTTAGTACTTCTTAACGAAGCAGCCTCTGCTGCTGAGTTTTAGAAGTACTTTTCGCGTTTCTCACACAATTCGTTTAAATTTCTTTTCAATCTCCTGCTTACTCATGGAAATAATCGTCGGTCTGCCGTGGGGACAGTTATAGGGGTTATCCAATGTCAGAAGTTCGTCGATCAGCGCTTCCATCTCCTGTCGGCTCATGCGCATATTGCCCTTAACCGCCGCCTTACATGCCATGGTGGCAATACGGTTTCGTATGCTCTCCGGCGTTCCCGTCACCGCCTCGGCTGACAGCTCATCCAGTACCTCATAGAAAAACTCCCCCTCGGCAAAACCGTACAGATCCAGCGGAATGCCCCGGATCGCATAGTCGTTCCCGCCAAACTCCTCGATCGCAAACCCCAGCGCCTCGAAATCCTCCATGTGGCTTTGGAGACACTCCCTCTCCTGATTGTTTAATGTCACGATCATGGGCGGATTGATGCTCTGGGAGACAATCTCCTTTTCCCTGAAGCGCCGCATCAGCCGCTCATACCGCACCTTTTCGTGGGCGGCGTGCTGGTCTACGATCAAAAGCTTATCCTGATAGGAAATCAGCCAGTATGTCTCGAAGAGCTGCCCGATGATCTCGTACTGCTCCTTCGCCTTCGCGGAGAGAAGCTTATCGTCGAACATCGTCATCTGTTCCGGCTTTCCCGCCGGCATCTGTGACTCTGATTCTACGGTTCGAAAACTGGCGTTTTCCCCGTCATCAGTCTCCGGCGGCATTTCCTGTGCCGTGGGCGCCGTTTTCTGCATACCGGCATCTGCCTCTGGCGGCGTTGTCTGTGCCGCCGATACGGACTGAAACGCCGGATTCTTCCGGTCTTCTGCAGCTTCTCCGCGCAGAGCACGCGTCCCCCCGTCTGCGTGATAGGCCGTCGTCTGTCTGAGGACGTTCGCCTCCGCCGGGCGGCTCTTCTCATAGATCGCGCGGATGGACGCCGCCTGTTCCGGTTCTCCCGCCACTTCCGGAAACGGCATTTCCACCACAGCCGGAGCCGGCTGTCCCGGCATAACGCCGTCTACTGCCTCATGGACACGCGCAATCCTTCTTTTCTCGAAGGGCTCCGGCGCCGTCTCTCTCGCCCGTCCGCCGCTTCCCCCAGCCGCTTTTTCTTTTGTTTTCTCAGGTTCAGACAGGCTTACCTCGGGAATCATCTCCCTGCCTTTAAGCGCTTCCTCCACAGCCGCCCGCACCGTCTCGTAAAAGTCCGGCGCGTCCGCGATCCGCACCTCCATCTTGGAGGGGTGGACATTCACGTCGATCTTCTCCGTATCGATCTGAAAATGCAGGATACAGAAGGGAAATTTATGCTGCATTAAGTATTCCCGATATCCCTCCTCCACCGCCTTGCTGATTAAGGTGCTGCGGACATACCTGCCGTTGATATAAAAAATCTCGTAAGAGCGGTTTGCCCGGTTGATCACCGGCTTCCCCAAAAGCCCTGTCACCGTCATCCCGCCATGACCGCAATGAAAATCCATGAGCGCATCCGCGATATCTTTCCCATAAATGCGATAAACAATCTCCCGCAGATCACCGCTGCCTGTCGTATAGAATTTATTCTGTCCGTTTAACAGAAACTTAAAAGACACCCGCGGGTTGGACATGGCCAGGTGCTCCATCAGATCCGCCACATAGGAACCTTCCGTCCGGGGCTGTTTTAAGAACTTTTTCCGGGGCGGCGTATTGTAAAAGAGGTTCCGCACAAGTAAAGTCGTGCCGCCCGGCGCGCCGATCTCCTCCCGCTCCTTCTCCAAGCCGCCCTCGATCAGAAACCGCACCCCCGTCAGTTCCTCCGGTGTCTTGGTAATCAGCTCCACCTGGGCCACCGCCGCGATGCTGGCCAGCGCCTCCCCCCGGAATCCAAGGCTGACCAATTTGGTCAAATCATCTGCGGAGGAAATTTTGCTGGTGGCATGACGCAAAAAAGCGTTCTCCACCTGTGATTTCTCGATACCGCCGCCGTTGTCCGTCACCCGGATCAGACTCGTGCCGCCGTCCTTGATCTCCACCGTAATGGCATCTGCCCCCGCGTCGATGGCGTTCTCCACCAGCTCCTTCACCACGCTGGCCGGCCGCTCCACCACCTCCCCGGCGGCGATCTTGTCTATGGTCTGGTTGTCGAGTATGTTTATTTTCGCCACTTTTCCTCCTCGTTCGCTCGGAGAATGCTGTTTTTCAAGCATTCTCTGACGTGAGATTTAGAACTTCTTCGCGAAACAGCCTATGCTGTGAGCGTTAGAAGTTCTTCTCACGTTCCCCACCTGTTTTTCAACCTGTTTTGCAGCCGGTAAAGTGTATTCAGCGCGTCCACCGGCGTCAGATTGCTCACGTCGATCTCTTTCAACTCCTGTATCACATCCTCGTCCGTCACGGTGTCAAACAGGGAAATCTGCTCCAGATCCACCTCGTCGTACCTGACGCTCTTTTTCTTCTCGCTCTTTCCCCTGTCGATCTCGATGCTCTGCACCTTCTCGGTGATATCGTTATCGCTTAACTGCTCCACGATCTCTTTCGCCCGGTCGATCACCATGTCGGGCACACCCGCCAGCTTTGCCACCTGGATGCCGTAGCTCTTATCGGCCCCGCCCTTCACGATCTTTCTGAGGAATACGATGTCGTCCCCCTTCTCCTTGACTGCAATGCAGTAGTTGTTTACATTGTCCATCTTGCCTTCCAGCTCGGTCAGCTCGTGGTAATGGGTGGCGAACAGCGTCTTGGCGCCGAGAATCCGCCTGTTGCTGATATGCTCGATCACCGCCCAGGCGATACTCAGGCCGTCAAAGGTGGATGTGCCGCGCCCGATCTCATCGAGTACCAACAGGCTGTCCGGCGTGGCGTTTCGTAAAATATTTGCCACCTCGTTCATCTCCACCATAAACGTGGACTGCCCGCTCGCCAGATCATCGGAGGCGCCGACTCTGGTGAAAATCCTGTCCACAATGCCGATATTCGCCTGTTTTGCAGGCACAAAGGAGCCGATCTGGGTCATCAGCACAATCAGAGCCACCTGCCGCATATAGGTGGATTTTCCCGCCATATTGGGGCCTGTAATGACCGCAATACAGTGCTTCTTATCGTCCAGATGAGTGTCGTTTGCAATGAACATGTCGTTCTGGATCATCTGCTCCACCACGGGGTGCCGCCCCTCTTTGATATCAATCACGCCCTTTTCATTGAGCGCGGGGCGCACATAATGGTTCTGCTCCGCCACAAAGGCCAATGAGGTGAACACGTCCAGCCGAGCCACGGAGCGGGCGGTTTTTTGAATCCGTTCCACCTCCCCGGCGATGGCCTCCCTGATCTCACAGAACAGGTCGTATTCCAGTGTAAAGAGTTTATCCTCCGCGTTCAGGATGGAATCCTCCAGCTCCTTCAATTTAGGGGTCGTATACCGCTCCGCGTTGGCCAGCGTCTGCTTGCGCACATAGTCCTCCGGCACCTGATCACGGTAGGAATTGGTCACTTCGAAATAGTAGCCGAAAACCTTATTGTACTTGATGCGCAAATTTCTGATGCCTGTGCGCTCCCGGTCTTCCTCCTCAAGCTGCGCCAGCCACTTTTTCCCGTCGGTTTTTGCTTTTTTCAGGGAATCTATCGTCCCGTTAAATCCCTCCCTGATGATACCGCCCTCCCTGACGGCAATGGGCGGCTCCTCCGTAATCGCGTCGTCAATCAGCTTATGGATATCCTCAAGCGGATCCATATGTTCAAGGATTTCTTTTAAAAGCGGCGCTTCAAAATCGGCCAGCACCGTCCGCAGAGAAGGCAGCATGGCCAGAGAATTGCGCAGCGCGATCAGATCCCGTGGATTGGCCGTCTTGTAACTAACCCTGCCGAGAAGCCTCTCCAGATCATAGATGGCATGAAGATACTCCCGCAGCTCCTCGCGGTCAACGCTCCGTCTACAAAGCTCCTCCACCGCATTAAGCCGCTTTTCGATCCGCTCTCTGTCAATGAGAGGCTGTTCTATGTACTTGCGCAGAAGCCGTCCGCCGAGCGCCGTTTTTGTGCGGTCGAGCACGCCGAGAAGAGAACCTTTTTTCTGTTTCTCCCGCAGCGTCTCAAGAAGTTCCAGATTTCGTCTTGTGGAGCTGTCCAAAAGCATGTATTTGGTGCTCAGATAAGGATAGATATGCGTCATATGGGAAAGGGAGGTCTTTTGCGTCTCGTAAAGATACGTAAGCAGCGCTCCCGCCGCAGTGATTCCTACGGGGAAATCCTCAATTCCCAACCCTTTCAGCGTATTCACCCGGAAATGCCGCATCAGCGTTTTTTTACAGCCCTCCTCGTCGAAATAATGAGGGGACAAGGAATAGACAGACACGTTCAGCCGACTTTTCAAGTCCTCGATATCATAGCCGCTGACGAAGAACTGTTCGTTGCAGATCACCTCCGAGGGAGCGTACTTGTTGATTTCATCCTGCAGCCTGCGGATATCCTCCACTTCTGTCAGGTAGTAGTCCCCCGTGGTGACGTCCGCCACCGACAATCCGATCTTTCCGGGAAAATAAGCGACGCAGAGCAGGTAATTGTTTTTGCTGTCATCCAGCGCCTGTATATTCAGGTTCGTCCCCGGCGTCACAACCCGGATGACTTCCCGCTTTACGATACCTTTCGCACTTTTGGGATCCTCTACCTGTTCGCAGATCGCCACCTTGTAGCCTTTGGAAACCAGCTTGTTCAGATAAGTGTCCACCGCGTGATAGGGAACGCCGCACATGGGCGCGCGCTCCTCCTGCCCGCAGCTTTTTCCCGTCAGTGTAATCTCCAGCTCTTTGGAGGCCGTCAGCGCGTCCTCAAAGAACATTTCGTAAAAATCTCCCAGTCTGTAAAATAGGATGCAGTCCTCATACTCCTTCTTTGTATCGAGGTACTGCTGCATCATTGGTGTCAATTCAGCCATTGGTTATCAACCATCTTTCCTAATCTTGTATGCTTGGTTTGACCCAGCCAGTCAACCATGCGTCCCGTATAATAAAAGCCGTGACAGGTGTCCAGCACCACCATAACAAATTTGCCGACAAGCCGCCTGTCCGCCTTGAAGTGAACCAGCATGTTATTGCCAAGCCGCCCAGTGACAAAGGCCGGATCCTGCTCGTTCACCTCTTCCACAAGGGCCTCCATAACTTTTCCCTCCCAAAGCGCGGCCCGCGCCTTCGCCGTCTCCTGCACCACGGCGAGGAGCCTGTCAAATCCCTCGTGTACAATTTTCTCCGGTACCTGGTTCTCCATGGCCGCCGCTGGAGTGCCTGTCCGCGGAGAATAGATGAAGGTGAAGGCGTTGTCGAACTGTACCTTCCTCACCACGTCGATGGTCTCCTCCACGTCCTCCGGCGTCTCCCCCGGAAAGCCCACGATCAGATCCGTGGTGATCGCGATATCGGGAATGGCGGCCTTCAGCTTATCCACCAGCGCCAGATACTGCGCCTTCGTGTAACGCCTGTTCATAGCCTGCAGGATGCGGTCAGAGCCAGCCTGCAGGGGTAGATGAAGATGACGACATATTTTAGTGGAACGTCTCATCACCTCGATCAGCTCGTCCGACAGATCCTTGGGATGGGAAGTCATAAATCGGATACGCCGCAGTCCCTCGATCTTTTCCACCTCCCGCAATAGTTCGGCAAAAGTTATCGGGGGCTTCAGATTCTTCCCGTAGGAGTTGACATTCTGCCCAAGCAGCATGATTTCCGCCACGCCATCCTCCACAAGCGCTTCAATCTCCCGCAGAATATCCTTCGGTTCCCTGCTTCTCTCCCGCCCGCGCACATAGGGCACGATACAATAGCTGCAAAAATTATTGCAGCCAAACATAATGTTCACGCCGGACTTATAGCTGTACTTGCGCTTTACCGGCAGATTTTCCACGATTTTGTCCGTCTCCTCCCGGATATCCACAATCATATCCTCGGAGGCCAGCGTCCTAGAGAGAAGCTCCGCAAACTGAAAAAGGTTGTGGGTGCCGAAGATCAAATCCACAAACCGATAGCTTTTCTGTATCTTTTCAATGACCGCCTGCTCCTGCATCATACAGCCGCAGAGCGCGATTTTGAGATGAGGTTTCTTCTTTTTCAGGCTGTTTAAGAAGCCCAGCCGCCCATATACCCTTTGGTTGGCGTTGTCCCTCACGGTACAGGTGTTGTAGATGACAAAATCCGCCTCCTCCTCCGCATCGGTCAGCTCGTAGCCCGCCTGCGCAAGAATGCCGGAGAGCTTCTCGGAATCCCGGGCATTCATCTGACAACCCATGCACACCGAACACGCATATAACGGACGCCCAAATTCTTCCGACTTCTTTTTTACAATCTCACGGCATTTTTTTATATAATAATACTCTCTCAACGGTTCTTCGGTTGGCGGGTCTGCTTCCATATCTATTTGTTCTATGATTTTTTCTATTTCCTCATTTCTCGTCATTCCTTCGCCCTCTTTGCTTTTTATAAGCTCATATTATAATAATTGATTTCGTAGCAATTTGCAATAAGAAGAAAGCGGCACAAGTCAAAAACAAGCCCGCTTTCTTTTCTATGATATTTCCCCGTATTAAGACCAAAAGTATATTTATTCCTGCCGCACGGGTCCCGGCAAAGTGCGTTCGATCATGCAATATAAGCCGTTCCGGCTCCGTTTGCGGCGCATATATAGCCCGACGGGATTTCGACCCACACCGACCCGTCTTTTCCCATTTTCACATCCTTCACGGTTACTTCCGTACCTTTTTTCAGCAATGCCGCGCCCGCTCCGTCTTTGTACGCGTGTTTTCTTCCGTCTGCGGTAAGTTCCGCAAGCGTTTTCTTTCTTCCGCGCGGCTCTGCGCGGACGTACATATTGCTTTTAAGTGTGTACGTCCTGCCTACCGTGTATAACACGGGGATCGGCTTTGGCATAGCGAGGGCGGGCGCGTCGAGGTTGTCCCACATGGTAAGTCCGTATTTTTCAATGATAGAAATTACGCTGCTTACCTCAGTCGAACTTGTCATATATCCTGCCGTCTTGATCTGCTGCATTTGTGTCTTGTAGTCCGTGCCTGCTTCTACGCCTTTATAGATGCTTGTATTTAATAACTCATAGAAATTAAATACACACTGTTTCATGCTGTCGTAGGCACGGAAAGCCGCGTTGATTGTCGTATGTACCCCGACTGTGTATTCTTCGCTTGTCTTGCTTGTGAAGAACTTCCCGCCCCAATACTTTGTCGCGGTCTTCCCGCTGCCTACCTTATGCCCCAAATAGGAATGATGCCTGCAGCTTCCCGCCGTTCCGTACCCACATTCAACGCACGCCATGCCGACCGCGACGGAAGGAAGGACTTTCCCTAACTCTTTGTGCGCTTCCTGCGCAATCGGCGCGATCTGTGCGATAAAGTCTTTAATCTGCGCTTTCGTTGCCATTCTTCGCACCTTCTTTCTTTTCTGCCGTGTTTTCCCCTGCGACCGGCTTTATTCTTTCAATCTGCTGCGCCAACTGCAAGACTTTGTCGTATCCGATCATGGAAGCAACCCAAACCGCCGCTATCATAATACATAAGCAAATGATATTGTTTACGCTCCACGGCACGCCCAAAAGCATATAGACCGCCGCCGTGCCTAAACCGCCGATTACTGCCGCATCGATCAGCGCGACCATGTTCGGGCTGTATGTTTTTCCCGCGTTCTCATACGCTTTTTTGATTGCTTCCGTAAGCAGCGCATTCGCGACCGCCCCGATCGTAAGGATTGTTGCAAATAATGTTACCGTCATGTTCTGCACCTCTTTTCTTTTTTTATAGACTCTTGTTACTCTGAAAAATCATCCGCGTTTTCCGTGATCTCGTCCGCGCGTCCGAATTTCTGCAAATTTTCCGCTTTTGCTTTCCAGTAGTAGAAACCGTGGGAAGCTGCCGACAATCCATAGGCTGCGGTTATAAGATATTCAAGCGGGCTTGTGTCTTTAAGCACGAAAACGGCAATAATCACCGCGACCGTGCATATACCCGTTATTCCGTCCGAAACATATAAAAGGGCTTTTGATGTTTCCAATTTTCTTTTTTTTGCGCCCCTGCGCCGCCTGTGCCCTGCCATTACCGTTTTTACCCTCTTTCTTTGTGCGGTCGGTGCGTCAAGTATGTTTCAAGGTCTGCTTTCGCCCGCTGTAATGCTTCCTTGTCGTTCCCGTTTATTGCGTGGGATAATAGCGCAAGGATAGCCGTTTGCGTGACCGCGTTCGCTTCGTCTATGCTGTCAAGACGGCTTTTGTCCGCACTAAAGCGTCTGTCGAGTTTTTTTTCATTTTCCCTCATTTCCTCTTTTATCTTCTCGACTTCATCTTCAAGGGCTGCTATTTTCTCGTCCTGCGCCTTGTTCGGGCTTTTTGCTCTCACAACAATTTTGACAATAACCGCCGCCGCTCCTGCTATAACGGATATTGCAGCACATACTGCAAGAATACCGTTTATGATGTCCTGCGGTGTTAATGAAATAAGGTTATTCATTGGTTTATATCCTTTCTTTTACGTACTTCTATACTAATACTAAAATATAAAAACGCTCGATTGTGCCAGTCTTTGACCGCCTTGTGTCTTCCCGCTCCCTTCCGCACGATCATCTGTGCGTTCGGCTTTCGTCGCCGCCCAGACGCTTACTGTGAATCGCACACGCACCAGACGCCGAAGTGCCAGTCGATTTGCCACGGGTGATAGCGGCATTCCACGGATCGGTCGCCGCCGTCGTCACCGCCGTTCCAATCTCCGCCGCAAAGGAACGAGTGAAGCGCAGTATCGCTCGTAATATACGCGTTCCCGTGTCCTGCACCTAAAACGTCCTTCCTGCCCCATGCCGATGTCGTCGGGTCTAAACAAAATTCGTCGCACCATTTCCAAACATTACCCACAAGATCGCGGATATTAACCGCACTAACCGCATTTTTTACCGACCCGCATTTTGCGCGCGCTTTGTTTCCCGTTGCGCTCCATGCGTATGTATTGTTTGCGCCCGTACCCTCCGGCGATCCGAAAGCAGCTTGGCAAAATTCGGCGTAGGACGGCAAGCGTTTCCCGACGCGTCGGGCTTTTTCGTTTGCAATATACCAATCAAGCCCCTCCGTTCCCGTGATCGGGTTTTCTCCGTATGCGGATTGCAGCCCATCCGCTCCGTCATCACTCGAAAGGTAAATGTCGCCCCATAAGCCGCCGCCGATGTAACACATGCCCTCCGGATCGCATTTCGGGCGGTGTAATACCGTCCATACGGAATTAGGCAAAATTCCGTTATAAACACAGCTTTCCCAACCGCTGCCGCGCTCCGCTCCGCTGCTGTTCACGGGATTTCCGTGTTCATTCACGCGCCGCACAACCCCGTAGTGAAAGCCGCCGATTTTGCGGGAATTTGCCGCTGTGTAACCACTCGGATAGGTTGATGATTTTGAAATTTTGAAAAGTTCGTCGCTGTCCACCGTCTCGTCGCCGTTTGTGGGGTCGCAAATATACACGCAATAGTCCGTCCCGATCTCAAACGCCGCCCCGCTGTCAAGGTCTGCCGCCGTAACGGTCGTTGCGATCGTTTCAAAAATTGAATTTCCGACCGCCAAAAGCAGCCCGCCCATGATATGAAGCGTGTTTGGTGCGTCTTTTCCGTCTGCGTATATGAACGCCTTTTCGGGTGCCACTATATCGCCCATTGTGGCGAGTTTCTTTGTGGTGATCTTCGCTTTTGCGCTTGTCATGCTCTCGTCATACAAGAAAAATTTAGCCATTTTTTCGTCTCTCCTTTCGCTTATTCCGCAAGTTCGTCCAGAATTGCGTTAAGTTCGCTTTCTGTTGCCCCGTATTTGTCATAGACGGACGGTATCTTTTCAAGCGCGAACGTCTTCGCACCCTTTGCAACCGCTTTTGATACGGTAATATCAGACGAAACAGGGCTTGTCTTTCCCTGTTCGTCGGGTTCGCTTTCTCCATGCGTGACCGCCTTTACGGTTACAACCGCCGCCCCGACCTTTGCCCTGCTGCCCTCTTCCACTTCCGCAAGATAGCGGGTCGTTACGGTCTTGCGGTCTTCCGATACGCCCGTTATTTCGGCGTTTATGTAGTTCTGATTTTTAATTTTATTGATCGCTTTCGTAAGGTCTGCCGCGCGGAGCTCTCCCGCCCTTACCATTTCGAGACAATTATAAATGTCTTCTTTTGTTTTTAAGTTCTTCGGAAAATTTCGCATGTTCTGCCCCTTTCTTTGTATTTGGTTTAATTGTTCCCGCTTGCCACATAGCCGCCGACATAGCCGCCGACGTATGCGTAGCCGTTTACTGTGCAGATATTAAAATCAAGCGTTTCCGTTGTCGTGGTGTGATCTATTCTGAACGTATCCGGAATCACGCTATACTTTTCATTTTGCGGCGAAATTGTGTAGTCTCCGTGTTCCGTCAAATGCACCTTTTCACCGTCCGTATATTCATAAACCGTGCTTTTCCCCGTATCTGTGTTTATGATTGTGAATTTCTGCCCCGTTATATCTTCCTTTGTGTCGTTGATTAAGACAAGTTTTGTCGCAAGGTCTTCTATTGCCGTCCCGATCTTGGCGTTGATATCGTCAATCTGGTTTTGCAACTGTGCCGCTGCCGCTTCACCAATCAGATCACGCATTTCTTCGTACAGATCATCAAAACGCGTTTCCTGCGCCCTTGCATAATCGAAAAACGTTGAAAGCATGGATTGATACGCCGCGTCGCCCTGCTGTTCTAAGTTTGTCATATATGCGACGTATGTTTTGAACTGCGCCGTTATTTTCCCTTGATACTGCGCGAAGTACGCGTTAAACTGTGCCGTAATCTGTGTAAAGTCAATTTCTTTCATTGTGGAGCAAACCCACCCGCACGCGTCCTTATCCATCCGCGTATCCGTAATTTCTGCCTGTGTAATGCGTATCGTGCCCGCTGCGACGTATATTTCCGCAAGTTTCAAATCGTAATATGCGCCCTGCCGCACAAGCGGCGACGGCGACGGGTTCGATGAATAACCGCCCGTCTGTACGATGATCTGAATATCGCGTTCGGTATCGTTTCGCCGCAATATGACCGTGTCTATTCGGTCGAGTGTTCCGCTTGCTGTTTCAAGGTCTATTTTTGTCGCACTTATGAAATTTTTGACCTTTCCCCCAATGTTGCAATACCCGCCCGCAACCGTTACGGTCATATCATCGTTAGCCGTGACCTGCAATTCTCCGTTGAATACTCCCGTTACAAAGAACGGGCGCAGCCAATCCGTCATGCTGTCCGCGTTGTAAACCCTGTCTCCGTTCTTCGAGTTGTAAAAGTATGCGTGATTGTCAGCCATTTTTATCATTCCCCCCAATCCATCGTCTCGGGCAGCGGGTCTCCCAAGGTTGGCACTATGAAGCCCCCGCCGTACTCATAAACTTCTTTTACTGCCGTTATACGTTGGTGTGTATAAAGTCCCCACCCTTTTTTCTTAACAGTTACAATGTCGCCCAGATCATAGTCTTCTTTGTATGTAAAATTCGTTTTCGGGTCTATTTCGCTTTCCATGCTTTCGGCTGCCCTCGCTTCATTCAATGCTTCTTCTCCGCGTTGGTATAATGCCGCTCTGTACTGCTCCTTCGTCAGCCCATCTGGTGATATGTCCCGCGCGTCTACGAATATTTCGCGAAGATTTAGCCCGCTGCCGCTTCCTACTTTTACAATTTCCCTTTCCGCGCCCTCTCCCTGCCCGCCCACGATCGCAACCGTTTTTAATGCTTGGTTGTTGTATCTGTATTTTGCGTTTGTTAGGTTGTTGTAGCCCTCCGTGAAAATCACTCGCTTATTTTCATTCTGCGCGTAACTGTGATCTGTGCCCTGCATGGTATCGAATATGATTCTGTGTTTGTCAAAATCCGGGGTAAATCTGTAACCGATCAGCCCGTATTTTGCTATTTTGTTTAGTACCGTCTGCAGGTTTCTGTATGTTGCTTGAAAGGATATTGTCGGGTCAAATCCGTGTAATTCCCCCAACTCCACAAGCGGTATTTTATTGCACATCGTAAACAGTTCCCGCATTACGTTTTCGATTTTTGCGTTGTCATAGTTTACCGTTCCTTCTATAACGCGTCTGTCACAATAGGAAGAAAGGAAGCGTCCCTTTATGGTAATCTCGCTTTTTATGTCGCTTTCCTCTTTTTCTATATCCTCGATCACGCCCGCTTCTTTTGCGCCTTTAATGCTTACGATGTTATTTTCTTTGAATAATTTAAGATTTTTTTCTGTAATCGGCGCGTGTATCTCAAAATCGCCCGCTTCAAAGAATTTCCTCGTCCACTGGATAGACGTCTGGTTTTCGATCTGCCCGATGCGGTACAAATCCGCGTTATACACCCGTATTTCCATATCAGACCCCCAAATACTGAAAACGATATGTTATCGTCACATTCATGTAATCGCGCCCGCTGTCGGCGGCGTATGTAAGTGTATTCTTCCCATGCACTAGCTGAATAAAGTCCGACCCTTCGTCTAAATATTGATTTATTTCTGTTTCTTCCCCGTCCTTTATCAGATAAACGTCCTTTTTGTCTGTGTGCGTCGTAATGCGCACCGCTTCGCCGCTTCCGAGTACAAGCGGTGTGTCTTCCGTCCCGATCTTGATATATTCGCCCTGCTCTGCGTGGTATATCGCGGGATTTACGACCGCGCCCGTTGCTTCAATCAAAATTTCTATACCTATATAATCCGCTGCGCTGTCGTTTTCGATTGCTTTTGTGATTTCTGCGACGCGCTCCCCGAATGGCTCTTTTTCTTCCTTAAATTCATGCGCCCACTCGAAGCACGGACGCCACCCCGCCATAGTAACGATTGTGTCTTCCTCGTCTTTGAAAAACGGGTCGTGACATTTCAGTGAAATGGTGGCGTACCTTATAACGCCATCGGGGTCTACGTCCACGTCTTCGACTATGTAGTTAATGACTCGCCGTTCGTCTTCTTCGACATAGGTTAAAAGCCCGCTTGTTTTGGGCTTGAAGCATTTATAAAGCAAGTTCCTGTTGTAAACGTGGTTTTCTGAAATATGCGCCGTAATGACGATATTTCTTGCCTTTGTCACGCTTCCTTGGTATGTTTCCCCGTCGATCATGGTATTTTCTGACGAGGTTACTTTGTTTGATACTTTCATAACCCCGTCGATCTTTTCCAGAAAGAACGGGCTTTCTTCTCCATAATCGAAATAAACTTCGACCCCGTCTTCATTTCTGCAATAAACTGTCCTGTCTGCGCTCATTTATGCCCTTGCCCTCCGCATCCTTAATACCATGTTTTGTGTCTGGTTTCTTGTCTGCCGCGCAATTTCATAGGGCGATAATTCTTTCGGGCTTTGTATGCTGATATTCTGTATAAAGTCGCCGCCCTGCTTCGCTCCTGCTGCCGACAGCGTTTCACTTCTGTTTTTGTCTGATAGCGGCGTTACGATCGCCCTGCCACCCGTAATTGTGAGAAGTTCCGCGCCCGCTTCTCCAACGATTGCCTGTCCCCTGCTCAATACGCCGCCTTTTGCAAGTCTCGGGAGTGATACGCCCGACAAATTCCCGATGCTTACGCCGGGGATTTCGTTAATCACTCCTATAACGCTGTTTATTGCATCTACGAACCCGTTTACGATATTCTCGATCGTACCGAATACCGCATTGCAGGCGGATTTGAATGCGCCCATAACGCCGTCTGCTACCTTTTGCCCTGCGTCTACGAAAATCGCCGTTATTTTCTGCCACAAATCAGAAAAGAACTGCGGAATTGACGAAAACGCGTTTTTTACTGCTGCTGCCGCCGCATTAAATTTTTCCCGGAAGAACGAAGCCACGGTCGAAAACACGTTTTTTATTTCTGTCCATCTTGCCCCGAACCATTGACCGATTGCGGAAAAGGCATTATGTACTGCCGTTACTGCGTTTGTGAACATCGTGCCGAACCACGTCGCCACGGTAGCAAGGGCGTTCTGTATGTCCATCCAACGCGCGGCAAACCACTGACCGATTGTGGAAAAAATATTGCAAATTCCCGTGTATGCTTCATTAAACCGATCAGAAAACCATTGTCCGACCCCTTGAAAAATTCCGACGATCGTTTCCCAGATCCCCGAAAATAACGAAGAAAGAAACGTTCCTAACGCCGTTAAGATATTCATAACGAAGTCGACCGCGTTTTGAAGCGCTGCGCTTATGTATGAGAAAAAACCGTCAAAGTCGCCGTGAAGTAACGCTATTACGGCGTTTACGATATTTGTCACAAAATCGACCGCGTTTGTTATTGCGCTGATGATAGACGGCATTGCTGCCATTATCCCGTCTACGATTTTCAAAATTCCGTCTATGATAAACTGAAAAACGGGTTGTAACGCGATCATTAGATTGTCGAAAGCTACTTTGAATTGTTCGAGCAGCGGTTTTACTTTTTCGATCATCGACTGGAAGGACTCTTTGACCTTCTCGACGGCACTATTGACTTTTTCCCTAAATTCATCGTTCGTCTTGTAGAAATACACAAACGCCGCCACAAGTGCGCCGATTGCCGCGACGACAATTCCTACGGGGGAAGCGATCGCCGCGATTGCACCTTTTAACCCGCCCAATTTCGGAATAACGCCGCCGATTTTTGATATAAGCCCGCCGAATCCGCTTGTTAGTTTTCCTATTCCCGAAATAAATTTACCGCTCATAATCAGCGCGGGCGCAAGTGCTGCTACAAGTGCGCCGATCTTTACAATTAGTTGCTTTTGGCTATCATCTAAATTTTTAAACCAAGTTGTGAAGGTTTTTACCTTTTCAAGTATCTGCTGCACATACGGCATAACCATTTCGAGTATTGTCGCCCCTAGCTCAATAGCTGTATTTTTTAATTCATTTAGAGCGATTTTTATTGATCTCGAAGTTGTGTCGAGTTTCCCGAATGCTTCGTCTGTCGCGCCTGTGCAATTCTGCATACTGTCAAGCGTTTCGTTAAACCCATCCGCTCCGTCTTTCAAAAGCACAAGCGCGGCTTTCCCCGCTTCTGCGCTTCCGAACATATCCCCCATTGCTAACCCGTTCGCTTCCGCTTCTTCCTGCAAAATTGCAAGCACATCTGCAAGTGATGCCCCGCCCTGCATTAACTCTTGAAATGATTTTCCTGTTTTTTCTTTGATTGTGTCGCTTGCTGTTGTTCCCGATTTAGAAAGTTCATTCAACATACTGTTCATGTACGTTGTGCTTTCTGCTGTCGCTATTCCGTTCGCTGTCATAATGGAATAGCCCGCCGCCAAATTTTCAAGAGATACACTGGACGCGTTCGCCGTTGGTATTACTTTACCCATTGCTGACGACAATTCCGCAACGGTTGTTTTTCCTAAATTCTGTGTATTTATAAGAACGTCAGAAACGTGCGCTACTTCTTCCGCGCTCATTCCGTATGCGTTCATAATTGTTGTAAGTAAATCAAGCGACGCACCGCTGTCTGCAAATCCTGCCGTTGCGAGTTTGGTTGCGTTTGAAACAAAATTTACCGCGTCGCCTGTTTCCTGCCCTGCCGATATGGCGTTATACACATTGTCGGCGATTTCTGACGCACTGATTCCTGTTTGATCTGAAAGGTTTTTTATTTGTTCCTCTAACTTTTCAATCGGAACGCCTGTTTTTTCTGATGTGTCTGCAATAGTTGACAGTTTTGCTATTGCGTCCTCGAAGTCCATAGCTGCCCCGACCGAAGCCCCGCCGACCGCCGTTATAGCTGCCGTTACTGGCAGCAACTTTTCCCCTGCGCTCGAAATTTTATCGCCGACCGCCGAAACTTTTTCGCCAATTCCCGAAACTTTCCCGCCGATTTCCTCGAATTTTGCCCCGACCGCGTCCGCTGCGCCGTGTACGTTCTTTAATTCATCTTCTAGGCGTTTTAACTCGTTTTCGGTACTAATTATCTCCGTTTCTATTGCGCGGTATTGTTCCGCGCTCATTTCCCCCTTGTCAAACGCTTCTTTCGCCTTTTCCTGCGCTTCCTTTAGGGTCGTTAATTTCTCTTTTGTATTCTCTACCGCGTCAGATAGTAATTCCTGCTTTTTCCTCGCCGCTTCCATGTTTGTCGGGTCGAGTTTAAGGGCTGTGTTTACCGCTTTTAGCTGTTCCTGCAGCGATTTAGCGGTCTTTTCGTTTCCCTTTAACGCTTGGTCAAGTTTTTGTGTTGACCCGCCGATCTCTATCGTTATTCCCTTGATATTATTTCCCATGTTTCGCGCCTTTCCCGAACTTATCCCGTAACGCGTTTCTGTCTGATTTCGTCTGTGTCATTCTCCAACAGTTTTCAAGGTATTTTCGCCCGTCCTCGGTCTGATTTAGGTTGAAAATATACGCTTCGCGGACGAAGAAAAGATATTCGTCAAAGTCCATTTCTTCTACCTGCCAATAATTCAGCCCCGTATAAGAAATGACTAAATGTTCGCTTTCGGTTTCTGGTTTGTAATAATATTTTTGTTTTTCGCCCCCTGCGTAGTAGGGCAGCTTTAGTTTGGGTCTTCCGTTACCCCGCCCACAAAAATATAAAACTGCTTTATAAACTCCGTCATTTCCTCAATGTCGTAATTGCCGACCATATATTCGGTTGTTACCGTTTCTTTGTTCAAATTGTGGGACAACGTTTCCGCGCACAATGCGCCGTATGTGTCCATTACGTCATTTATTTCCACTTCGTTCTGATCCAAATTCTGTAACGCCGATAATTTGTCGAAGGTTTTCTTCATCGGCATTTTTACCTGCAATTTGCGCCCGTCTTTTAAAGTTACGTTGAAAAACGATCTCTTAATTTTGTTAAAATCAAATGATACATTAGCCATGTTATGACTCCTTTCGCGTCTTTCTTTGAAAAACTAACGGCGGCGCGGGTTTCTCTCTGCCCGCCCCGCCGCTACTGTTTGTCGTGGTTTATTCGGGCTATATGGCGGCGTTTTAACTTCCTGCCTGTTCTTCTCCATTGCCGCCCGTTTCGTCGCTTCCTGCGCCGCCTGTGCCGCCTGTGCTGCCGCTCTCGTTGCCGCCCTGCTGCCCGCTGTCCGCGCTTGCTTCGACGATTTCTTCCGTGTATACGATAAGTGTCCCCTCGTCGTCCATAGGCAGCGCGTGAAACTCTGCGTCAACAACCGTTTCGGTATCTTTGGCAAACGATAAGGAAAATCCCGCCTGATTCTGCCCGATAATCATTAAGTAAATGTCGCCGTCTACCTTGTCGATATGGTGGAAACAGATCACATATTTTGCGCCCTTTGCGTTTTCCGCGCCGCCAACCTTTACAATGCGGTATTTCTTCCCTTTTACCGTGCTTTCACGCTCCGATACCCGCGCCGTATCGCACAACTTCGCAAGCGTGTTTCCCGTAAACGTCATAATTCCCGACTTTAACGTCGCTTCTTCGCTTGTTACAACCGCCTTTGCAACATTTCCCATATCGTCTTTAGCTTCGTAAAACTCGGGCGCATATTCGAGCGTTGCGCCGCCCTTGATATAGGCGAAAAGCGTTTCGTCTGTGCAAAAATCCTCGGGATTCGGTATCGCCTGTCCTTTTGCGAACGTTTGAACATGAATATAGCCCGAGCCTAAAATAATTCTTTCTGCCTCTGCTTTCATCTTTTACCCCTTTCTTACTTTTTCTTTGATCGTAAAATCAAAAGCCGTTTGCGTCATATTCTCGTCGCGTATAAAGTTCTGACTTTTGGTATAGTCCACATCGAAAAATACTTTTTTTTCAAATTCCGCGATCTTCTCCAAATCTGCCGCGCTTGGCTTCCTGTCTGTGTAAAATTCAATAGCCCCGTCCGTGGTTTTTATCCGCACCGCGTCGTCCGACCCTGTGAAACGCTCAACGCGTGAATAACACGCGAAAGGCAATGTCGGCGCGGGGTTCTGTTTCGTTACTGTGAACTCATTTTCTGCTATCGGGTAGCCCAACGCCGCCGCCCGTTTTATGATCTCGTCGAATGTTGGCATATTGCGCCCCCTTAGTCTTGATTGCTTGCGGTTCTGACCGCTTCTTCAATCCTTTTTACCGCTTCACGCTCAATCTTTTGTTCTGCTTCTTCCCAATGCGGGAAAGCCTGCGTTTTCCGCTTGCCGTCCCTTGTTAAGTGTCCGTGTTCTAGTAGGTGCGTGATCTGATAACGTTTTTTGTTGTGTATCGTGTAACTTTGCGCCCCGACTACGCTTTGCGCGTTCTTCCGCTGTTTTACGGCGAAATTCTTTGAATATTGCCCCGTGCGGTCGTGGTACGGGTATACCCGTTTCAATTCGTCCACCCCTGCGTCTGCAAGTTCCTTGTAAGCCGCGTTTAATTCTTCCGTTAATGCCGTGCTATATTCCGAAAGCTGCTTTTGCAACGCTTCCGCAAGTTGGTCGTATGCAATACTAACTACCATTTCCCGCCCTTTCCGCTGCGTAAAGTTCGATCCTGTCGTCTTCCCGTGCGCCGTATGTCCGATAAATGGAAAGCCGCCGCCCGTTATACTCGACTTCTTCCTGCCCGTCGTATTCAGCCGCCCAAACCGTGAATTTATATTCCGCTTTCATGCCCTTCTGCCCCGCCGCTTCGTACTCGTCACGCCCCACGGGGTCTACTTCGGCAAAGACCGCCGTCCTTACGTCTTCTTCCGCGCTGCTTCCAACGCTTACAAGTGTTAAATTTGTGTCTGTGCTTTCGCTGCTCTCCGTGTCGTCTGCTGCCGCGTCGTCCTCTGGCGGCATTTCGGCTCTATACTTCGATACGATCTTGATTTTTGTCAAAACCATGTTGTAAATGCCGATCAGCGTTTCGTAATTTCCCGAAATACTGTAATTTGCTTTCACATAAGACAAGACTGCTTCAATGATAAGCGGGTCGGACGGCGCGGCAAGCCATGAAGAATGAACGCCGATTCTTTCCAAATCGGACAACGCCGCTTCGATAAGCCTTTTTACGTCTGCGTCAAGCCCGTCTTTTGCCGTTTTTCTCACTCTTAATTTTGCCGCGCCCAATAACTCCGCTTTTGTCATTTATCCCTTGCCCCCTGTGATCTTACGCGCCCGCTCCTGCTGCCGCCGCTTTCCTCTTTACGCGGACAAAGCCGTTATATGCCACAACTGCGCCGCCGATAAAGATTGACGCTCTATACGCGATCTGCCCCGACTTGAATTTGTAGTCTTCGCTCTTGCGGGTGTCGATGTCGGAAAAAATCGCAAGTTCGTAATTGTCAAGCACGCCGTAAGCCATAGCGTAGGGCGCGTCTTCGGTTGCTGTTGCCGATACTGCCGCGCAAGCCGAATTGATGATAAACGGAACGCCGTCGATCGTTCCCGTGTTGCCGTTGTTGACGATTGTATAAACCTTGCGCCCCTGCTTATCCCGCAACTTTGCAAACGCCTTTAAGTCTGCCTTATTGAGAATAAGTGTTGCGATCGCTTCCACGTCTTCGTCGCCGCCGTATGAGTAGATGATCTCGTCAAGCGTGCCATCGTCGATCTTGTCTAACTCAATATCTTTCGTGCGGTCGATAACATCATCTGCCGCTTTTGTGGGATTGTAGAAAATTCCCTTGATCTTGTTTGTGCTGCCGTCCCCGATAAGGATTTGACGGGAAATGTAGCGGCGCACCGCGCGGGTTACACTTTCTTCTACAACGCCGTCATAATCTGCGGACGGCAATTTTGCCATTTCCTCGGGTTCTTCCGTGTATGCCGTGATCTTCTGTTTTTCGATTGTTACATAGCCGAATACGGGTTCGGTTGCGTTGTAGTCCTTGCCCTCTGCGGTCACTCCCGCGCCGTCTCCGTAGCCTTTTACAAATCCCCGCTCGTATGTTTCACCGCCGCTTAACGATACCGCTTTGACGCGGTCGATCAGTGAAGAAACGTTGTTAAATGTCGGCTTTACATCGGTTGCCGTATGGGTTACGGGTGCGGTCTGCGATACGGACAAAGCCGCTTTTACACGGGTCGAAACTGCCCGCGCGGAAAACTTGACCGCTTTTCCGTCTTTGATCGCCTGTCCGCGTTTCTCAAACGCTTTGATCTTGTTGTTTCCCTCGCCGCTCTCTCCCTGCTTTCCCTCGTCTCCGTCTCCCTCGTCGGGTTCTGCTGCTGCCGCCATACCCGCAAGGCGGGCGCGTGCCTTTGCGTCCTCGATAATCGCCTTTGCGTCCTCAACCTCTGCGACGATCGCCGCGAGTGCGTCGCCCTCTGCCGTCTTGCTTTTTTCCACAAGCCCCGCGACGTGTTTTTCGAGTTCTTTCACGCTCATTTTGATTAAATCTTCATGCTTCATCGTTTTTTACCCCTTTCTTATTGTGTAATCATTTTTATATAACTGCGCATAACCGCGTCGCGGGCTTTTGCCGTTTCGCGTTTTGCTTTTTCCTCGTCCGCGTTCGGCTTTTCTGCCCCCTGCGGTTGTTTCTTCTCAAAAAGTCCTTTCGGCACTTTTGATTTATCCGCACTGTTTAAGATATAGTCGCCGCAAGCGGCGGCGATCTCTACCGCGTCCGTGACCTCGATGTCGAAATACTTCGCCGCCTGTTCTCCGTTTAGCCAACTTTCCGCGTCCATAAGTTTTTTTACGTCTTCTGCGGTTACTCCCTCACGCAAATGCTTGTCGTATATGTTCATCATTCCGACCGCTACTTCGTCTAACGCGTCTGCCATTTTGCGAAGATCGGCGGCGTTTCCCTCGCTGCTCGTCCACGGGTTATGGATCATCAAAAAGGCGTTGGACGGTATTTTGGGCGGTTCGCTTCCTGCAAACGCTATTACCGAAGCGATAGACCCCGCCAACCCGTCAACGATCACTTGTACTTTGTTCTTTGCCGCGTGGCGTTTAATCATGTTGTATATTGCGATACCCGCAAAAACCGAACCGCCGCCGCTGTTGATGTATATATTTAAGTCTTTGCCCTCCTGCGCCGCCAAAAAGTTTTTGACCGCGTCGGGGTACTGATCCGCTTCGTCCCACGCTCCCCACCAGTCCGAAACAATGTCGCCGTAAAAATACAAGTCCGCGCTCTGTTCGGTTTCGTTTTTGATCTCGAAACAATTTAATATTTTAGGCACATTCACACCCCCTTTGTTGCCTTTACTGTCGGAATATATAACGCAATCAGCTTTCGTCTGTTCTGCGCTCCTGCTGCCGTGTCGCCGTTTCCGTTTCCCTCGTTTTCTCCGTCCTGCTGCCCGCCGCCGTTATCTTCGCCGATCTGATAAATGCTTTGATCGTCCACTTTTACATAGTTCAGCGATACCATGCGCACGTCGCCGTCTTCGATCGGTTCAAAATACATCATTTCGCGGTATTCGTTTATTGTGATAATGCCCCGATCGAATAGCTGCGCCCCCAACGTGACGCGTGTCTGTAATGTGGCATACTGTAAGCGGTTGGCGGTAAATATAATTTTGTTTCCGAAACCGCGTTCCCGTTCCGACAATAGCTTGAACGTAAATTCAAGCGAAAGCTGTATTGCGATCGGTTCAATAACCGCTTCATAAAACGCGTTCCATTCGCTTTCTGTATACGACCCGTTTAATATCTTCTCGTTGAGGTTGTAGTAACGGTATATGTTTTCGCGTAAAAACTGCGATTGTGCGACGGGAATAATCGGCGTTTTCTGTGTTACTTCGTGAAATTCCATAGTTGAGTCAAGACCCGCTATGCCGCCGTCGTTTTCCGCTGTCATGTATGCGTCTTGAAACTCCCGTACTTTCTTTTTCAAATCTTCTTCGTTTGAAAGGTTTTTGTATTGCAAATATCCTTTCAGATTTGCGCTATTTCTTACGGTATTTCGCAAGTTTTCGCCCGTGGTGTCTAAAAGTTCAAGCGTTGTTTTTAGCTGTGCGTCGGGCGGCGTTCCTAAAAACCGCTTTTTGTTGTAGCGGCTTTTGATGTGGATAACTGATTGATACGGCAATGTATATTCTTTTCCGTCGTAGTCCCACACGAACCGAAAATAAATAACGCCCGTTTCCTCATCTTCCCAGATGCGGAAAGACCGCACTGTCACGGGAACGATTGATTGCACCTTTGAAAAGTCTGCGGTATAGAATATGACCGCAAAGGCATTCGATTTATAGACCAGATCGGACGCCATTTTGTAAAGCCCGTCAAAGGGCGTTATTTCTGCCGACCAACGAAGCGACAAAAGCCGCGAAAGATAATCGTCTTTCACGGTTAGCCCGCTGCCGTCTTTTCTCACGACCTGCGGCGTTAATTTTCCCAAATTCGACCCGATCGCGTGCGCAATGCTTCCCACCACGTCGGAAGAATAAAGGTCGCTTGACCCTTGATATTCTCCGCGAAAGGCAAAAACAGGCGCAAATTTATAGCGTCTTAAATTCAACAAATCTTTTATGATACCCAACGCCCGCGCCCCTTTCTTTGCTCATTCTGAATACATATTACATATAAAAAACGTCCGATTGTGCCAAACTTTCGGACGTTTCTAAAGCGTATCAAAGCCGCCATTTATGCGGGTTTATGCTCATTTTTTAATTGTCTGCCGACTTCGTCGTGAAATTTCATTTTTACCGCTAAAGCGTCGAAGATCGCCGCCGCTCCATCGATGTGTTCCCGCTTCTCAATTTTTACGGGTTTCATTCTGCTGTCTTTCAAGTTTACGTCTATTGCCACGTTTAATAAATGCGACTGTAAAAGGGCGTTGTCCCCGATGTTGTAGCGTCCGTCCTTTAGATCGCCCTCGAAATTGTGAAGTACGGGCGTTAAATTCGTGCCTTGATATACGTCGTCCATGTGAAAGCCGTCTTCTTTCATTTCCTGTATGAGATAATCAGCCATATAACGGTCATAGCCCACTTTTAACGGTAAAATCTTATATACTTTCACTAAATCCAAAAACCATTTATGCACGTCTTTATAATCAACAACATGGTCGCCCGACAAGTGCAAAAAGCCTTTTTCAAGGAAAATATTGTAAGGTCTGTTTTCTTCGTTTATTGCGATCTTGTACCTTTCGGCGGGCATATAAAAATTACAAAAAACGTAATTTATGCCGCCGCGCTCTATGATGATACAAGCCGCTGTCAGGTCTGTCGTGCGTGACAAGTCGATACCGCCCACGCAATAGCACCCGCGAAAATCTTCAAGGGATAGCCGCACGGGTTCGCCGTGTTCATCTTTCCCGACCGCTTTTTCTACGTCCGCAAATTCAAGCCATGCGACCGATGAATTTTGTTTTATGTTGCAATACTTTGTTAAAAACTCCGCTTTTTTCGGCAAGGAAGCGTGGGCGATCGCTATTTGCTCTTTGTAAAATTCCCATGATACGGATATATCTAAATTGGGGTTGGATTTCTCCAATTCCTCGCGGGTGTCCCATAGTTCGGGGTCGTCCACTGTGTAGAGAAACGGCAAAAGCCGTTTTTCCTCGCTGCGCCCTTTCAGAAATGCCGTTGATCTGCGCACAAGTTCGTCGAAGACTCCGTCGTTGATATATCCCGCCGTTGATGTGGATAATATCACGGGTTGCCGCCTGCTGCCGATCGCGGACGTCATAACCTCGTATTGCTTCAATCCTTGATCGCCGTTCCACGCTTCCATCTCGTCATTTAACACAAAATGCGGGTTGAACCCGTCCGACTTTTTCGAGTTAAAGGCGATCTTTTTGATCGTGGTATTAAATTCTTTGATATAAATATCTGCCCGCCGCTTTTTCGTTATGCGGTCAAGTTCTTCTTCCGACTGTACGATCTGATAAAACGCGTCGAAGCATAGGTCGGCTTGATCGAGTTTTGGCGCAAGGCAATATAATTTCGCGCCGTATTCCCCGTCTATGTATGCCATGTATGCCATGATTGCGGCGGCAAAAAGTGTCTTTCCGTTTTTTCTTGCGACTAAAAGAAACACTTCCCGAAACTGCCGATACCCTGTCGCGGGGTCTATTATCCCGAAGATTGCCGAAACAATAGCCTTTTGCCATAACTCCAACTTTAGCAAGTCCGACCGCCCCTCGGAATGGTGGCAAAAGTTTTCAATAAAGCGTATTGCCTTTTTCGCCTTTTTGTCTTTGTAGATATATTCCCCGCTTTTAATGCCGTCCGTTAAAATTTTATATATTTTCTTGATGTTCTTACCGACGCGCACCCTGCCCGCCTT
This sequence comes from uncultured Lachnospiraceae bacterium, assembly GCA_910584725.1. Classification (GTDB taxonomy): domain Bacteria; phylum Bacillota; class Clostridia; order Lachnospirales; family Lachnospiraceae; genus UBA3282. Next base: position 115,798 of record CAJUBE010000003.1, read on the forward strand.
GATCGCGTCGTAATACTCGAAAATATAATTGTCTGCGATACTGCTGCCGCCCGCGTTTTTTCCTGCTGCCATTTTTCCCATATCTCCGTCAATCCTTTTCTATATCGTCGCGCATGGACGCTAAAGCCGACTTTGCCTTTTCTTCTTTTGGTGGTAAAAGTTCGATCAGCTTGTCGATGTTCGATTGATAAGCGCGGCAATACTTGTCATATATCGCGACTGCGGGGTTTTCTTTCGGGTAATGCTGTTTTCCGTTCACTACCTCGGCTTGCAGGCCGTCTACGATAAGGCTTTTTTTTGCTTGTCGTATCGTGACCGCTTGAAAAGCGACCTCGTTTACCTTTCGGGCGATCAGCTTCTTTTTTCGGTTGTCCTTTACTCCCGAAAAGAAACGAAGCAAAGTCTTTTTTTCCGCTTCGATGTTTTCATCGGTCAGTATGTCGCCCGCCGCTTCCCGTTTCGCCGCTTCAATCAGAGCCGCCCGTCTTTCTTTCGGGATATTCTCATAGATCGCCAAAAGTTCGCGTAACTCTTTCAATGTTCCGTCATTCCCGCCTATGTTCTCGTTATTATCTTCTTTTTTTGCCATTTCCCATAGACCCCCTTACGCGCACGCGCACGCGTAGCGTTTTTTTTATGGCACTCCCTCGGTTCTCTTGCGGCGTTATTTTTGCCGACCCCCGGGGGTGTACCCTGCTATATTTGCGCAATATGTAATATATTTTCGCATTTCAAATTATTTTTTTCGTGAAATAAAATTATACTTTGATAACGCGCCCTTTTTCATCAAATCTGTATCGTTTCGGCTTGCTTTTATGTTCTTTGTTGTGGTGTTCTTCGCAAAGCAATTCGAGATTATCAAAACATAAAGCAATCGTCGGGTCGTGAAGATTGTCGGGCGTTATGTATTCTTTGTGATGAACGATCGCGCCCGCGTTTATATCTTCAAGACTGCGCTTGCCCGCTTCAAACTCACGGGCGCAACGCTCACACTGTCCGCGCCTATAAAGATAATAGGCATTGCGTGTCTTCTTCCACGCTTTAGAGTTATAAAAGTCTTTTGCATATTCTTTCGCCATGCCTTACGCGCCCCCCTGCTTGTCCCTGCTTTCCTCGATCAATCCAATGTTTCGGGCTATAAGAAATTGATAACGGCGTGCGTATGTGTAGAACGTGCCGCGACTACAATATGTGTCGCCGATACGCTCCCACGGTGTATTAGTGACTATGTGATCGCGTATCTTTGCCAATAGTTCGTCGCGTGGTTTCCCCTGCGCCCCGCCTAAATCAACGTCGCTTTCTGCCCGCTCTATTGCCGTTTGTACCTTTCGGTCAAAAGCCGTCGCCCGCCGTTTCAGTTTCCCGCGTCTGCGTTTGTCTTCAAGGCGTATCAGCGACCGCACTATTCTTTTTTCGTCTGCGTCCAAATAATACCGCCCCAACGCTGCGCACCCCCTGTTAAAATGTTTCTTCGTTACTGTCGCGGTATGCCGTTTTAATGCGTATCATGCCGTCGCCGTCGACGTCTACTTTGTGCGTGTTCTTGCCGATCTTGATTGTTGCATAGTCCACGCTTCCGTCGAACGTGGCGCGGATAGCGCAAAGCATAAGCTGTAATTGTCCGTTATTCTGTGAAAAGATATTCTTCGCCCATAAGCCCGCCGCTTCCATTTTGGCGCGTCGGTTTCTCTGTATCTGTGCTTCGTTACACTCGCATTCTTCCGTCGCTAACTCGTTATAGTCTTCCCCGCTCAATCCGTCGGGCGCGGTTATCATGCGAATTTGTCCGCAATATCTACAAATCCCCGTATGCTCCGATACTGTCCGAACGACTGGCGCAAGTTTCACGCCCTGCCCTGCTGCCGCGTCCGCTTCTTCTACGACCTCGCCGTCTATCTTTTCGGGTTCTGCTGCCCCGATCGCTTCAAGCCCTGTCGCTTCCAAAATTTCGACGATCGTCAAAATAAAGGTTTCTGCCGCTTCGGGATTGATGCGCCCGATCTTAAACGTTGCCATAATGCGCACCGTTGCCGCACCGCCCGCCGTGAAGCGTACTTCGCGCCTTGCGTCGGTTGTTCCCTTTCGGTCTTCGCGTAAATTGTGAATGATCTCGCGTCGGTCTGTGTCCGAAAAACCTAAAAGGTTAAGTATGCGCTTTTCCCAAAAATCGGAAAGCGGCAAGGGCTTTTCTTTGATCGCTCCCGCTACAATTCCCGCTACCTCGTCTTTGTTCGTTGTGATTGTCAACATTTTTTGTTTCTCCTTTCGCTGTGTGGTTTATGTTTTTTCAATCCCGCACCATGCGGGCATATATATAAAAACCGCCGTTTACTTCATTCACGAAAACGCTTGCGTCGATGAAGCGGGCGTTTTTATATTTCGCTTTTAACTCTTTTTCAAGTAATGCGTGATCGAAAGCCATATTGCGGACTTTTGCCCTGCTAAACTTTGAATAGCTTCGCGTTACTGTCGGCTTTTTCAATCCCTTTGATGATTTCCACCGTTTATGTCCTTTCGGGTCTTTCGTGATATAATTCACAAGCCCCGTTATATGCGTGTCGGGGTCGGGCGCAAGACGCTTTGTCTCTGTCCTGTCGCCGTGATACCATAATTTTTCTATCTCGTCGCGGTCGCAATCGCCGCTAAAGATCATGTGATGATGTACCCTTATCCCTTTTTGTGGGTCGTCGCTCCATTCTGTGACGTATATGTAAAGCAGGTTCGGTTTTCCCTGTTTTTTTCTTCGCCTGTTTATTCGTTTTATGAAATTCCCGAAAATCCTTTCTGCATCTTCTACGCTTGCGGGTTCTTCCCCTGCCCTATATGTGAATGTCCCCCATAAATCCCCTTTTCCGAAATTTGCCGCCGCTAAGTTATTCAGATAGCGACGCGCCCGTTTCTCGTTTAGGTTCTTCTGTGACGGTCTGCTTTCCCGTTTCCTCTTTGTTCGTGGCATATCGTGACGGGAATTAAAAGACGGGTATATATCAACCTCAATTTGTTTTCCCGCTTCCGTTGTGGTTGTCCGATATGCTGCGCAATGCTTCCCTTGCTTTGCGATCTGCTCCGCTTCCCATTCTTCCAACTTCAACCTCTGTTTGTTGTACGCTTCTTCGTAATCGTAGTCGTCATATAGCTTTTTCTTCTTCCCCATACTGCCGCCTTACCCTCTAACATATTACACAATATATATACTTCATTCTTACTCCCTTACATATTGCATAATATATATATCTTTCTTACATATTGCATAATATTTACGACTTCTTAATACCCATTACAAGGTCGCCGCCTTTCTGTTTGCATATAATAAGAAGAAACTGCTTTTATGTTTCTTCCCCTGCTGCCGCTTCGCTTTCTCCGACGACCGTTATCTTCGGCGGCAATATCGTTTTCACTCTGTTTTCTCCAATCAAATCTACGTCCATATCCGCATATAAAATAACGCTTGCTATTTTCTCGCTATACGTTCTTATAGGAAGTTCAATTTTTACTTTTTTCATTTTCTCTACTTCCTGCCCTTTCTGTTCGTCTTCGGGATTGTTCAAAAATATTGTTTTCCCGAACTCCGAAAACGGTATATTCTGTTTGTCGAACTTGTCCGACGTTACCACGACGCAAAACCCGCACGAATGGAAATATATAAAATCTCTTACCTCTGCTTTGGCATATCCCCCGAATTGCATTTTTACATATACTGTGCTTCCGAACTCGCAAGGAAGTTTTAATAATATGCCTTTTTCCTCTAAGTCCTCGTATTCTTTTAACTTTTCCGCTGCTTCTTTTGGTACTTCGCAAAATCCGCATTTTTCAGTGCAGTTTGTTTGTGCGCATTTTGTAAAGCATACTATCCCGTTATATAGTTCTTTGTTTGTTAATCTATCCATGATTTCCCGCCTTTCTGTTCGTCCATAAATCGGCTATATTCCGCTTCGCGCTCCACTATTTCGCGGGAATACTCCGACGTTTCTATGCCCTGCGCCCACAATTCGGACGCGCGTCTTTCTCCCATGTTGTACGCCATTAAAACCCTGTGCGTTTCTCCCTCGTATTTATCAAACAGATCACGAAGAATAGAAACGCCCGCGCCTACGTTCTGCGCCGTGTCGTATAAGTCCGCATAGCCGCGCCGCTCCAATTCCTCGGCGTTGCAATCGTTTATTTGCATATATCCGCTATCGCCTGTTTCGCTCCGTGCTTCTTTGTCGAACTCGCTTTCTTCTCCTATGATCGCCATAACGAAAGAAAAGGCGACTCCGTTATCTGTGCATATATCAAATACAATCCGCTGCTCTTCTTCGCTCATTGGAACGGGCAAGCATACGAAAACAGGTTCGTGCGGTACTGCTGCCGCCGCTTCTTCCTGCGTGTCCTCAATATGTAAGATCGGGGCGATATTTTGAGCATTGGAAGCGGCGACCGTTGCCGCGCCTGTTTCTGTCTGCGTGCAAGCGTTAATGTCTGCCGCCCGTGTGCCTGTCCGCGCTACGACTGCGATCACTCCCGCAATTATGCAAGCAGCCGTCAAGCATACGCGCCGCCGTATCTGCCGCGCCCTGCGCCGCTTCCTGCGTATATTTTCGCGTCTTCGCCTTTCAACGTTATATTGCATACTCTTTCATTACCTCGCTATTTATTCTTTTAAATTCTTCCTGCATTTCGGCGGGTAGTCGGTTATATGTTTCTTCGTAGCATATCGCCACCCGCGTCATTTTCTCCGCGCTTTCTTCCGCTTTTGTAAGCTGTTTATGTAATGCGCTATTTACTGAATTTGCCAAAAGAAAACCTTGCATAAGCCTGTCGCATTTATCTATAATACCCGCCAACTTTTTGGCGGCGATTTCTTCCGCGCGGGCGGCCGCTTCCGCTTCCGTGTAATATTTGCGTTTTTGGAAATTATTGCTTTGCATTTTCGCGTCCTTTCTGCTATAATGCTTTTGTGGTTTATTTTGAAAGACCGCCGTTTTGGTTTCCCGCCTTACGGCGGTTTTTCTTTTCCTTTTTATGCAAGCGGCGCGAGTGTTGGCATATCCGCATATTGCCCCGCGCTTTCTCCTATCCCTTTCACATCGTCGTCGGGTTGCCACATATTCGCCCGCACGGTCGGGAAATATAAGTTTTTGTCGTCTATGTAATAATCGGCGTTGATCTTTCGGGTATCGCCGCCGTATGCTTCTATCAATTCGGGTAAATTCTCGTTTACCGTATCGAAGTAAAGCCCGTTTTCGTGACAAAATACTATTGCCCGTTTCAGATCGCCCCCCGTCCTGCAAGTATAAAGAATAACGCGCGACCCTTTTTCTTTTTCCTTTATCAGCATTTCAAAAAGCGGCTTGTTTGCTTCTCCGATCTCGGGAAACGGTACGCCCTGCGATAATGTCCCGTCGAAGTCGACCGCAAAAATCTTGTTTCCCTGCATATCAGCCATAAACGCCGACCCCCTTTCTTTGTGTTGTTACGATCGGGTCGGTCATAATGCCGATTGAAAGCGGCGGCAAATTTCGGATTGCTTCGCGCAAGTCTTCGTCCGTCCTTATCCCGATTTTTAATAATTCCGCTTCAAGGCGCGACCTATGCGACGTTTTCGCGCCGTCCTGCTGCCCTGTCATGCGTCCCCGCCCCCTTTATTTGCTGTGAATGTGATTTCAAAACTTGAAATAATACCCTTTCTTGCCATTGCCGCGATCTGCACCGCTTCTATTGCAAGCTGCGTCGCCGACGCGTACATTTCAGAATAACGTTTTCTTACTGTTTCGGGGTTTTCCTCTATCCCCTGCCATAATTCCGTCGTGTATTGCTCTATCTCGGTCATTCTTTCCCCCGCTTCGTCTATTTCCTTGCGAAGCACGATTAAAGACTCGTTGGTTTCTGCTGCCAATTCTTTGTCGATCAGCTTTATAATTTCTTCTGCTGCTACGTTTGCCATATTTGCCCCCTATTCTTCATTTTCTTTTTTGTATAGTTCACGCTGCGCCGATCGGTACATCATTAAAAGCATTTCCGATAACGGGCGATCTCTGTCTTTTCGCTTCGCTTTCCTTACTGACTCCAAATACCGCCACGGGTTTTCACTCGGTATCAAAACGCCTACATAGTGCGGCAATTTGTTTTTGATTTTCTCGTATGTTTCCCCCGTTGTGACGATGTAGTTATAGTCTCCTATGAAATTTAACCCATGCCCCGAATTGAAGTCGTCTTCCGTCGACTTTACCTCGTAGCAATAAAAGTCGCCTTTTTCAATTCCCGAAACGGTATTATTTACGGGCTTGAATTTCATATAATCTATGCGGACGGCGTGAGTCGTTGCATAATCAAACGTGACTTCTTTCGCGTAATATATACGCGGGTCGTTATTTGGGTTTATGTGATTTTCCGTATACATGGAAAGCATTTTTGTTATTTCTTTTCGTTCGCTCATTCTTTCCCGCCTTTATATGTATTCTGTGAAGCCGTGGGCGCGGCATAACGCCCGAAAATCTGAAAGCAGCCCGTCGCGGTATTCATTGACCGCCGCCGCTGTGTAGCCCGCGTCGTATAACGTGCGCTTTATCGTTTGCCATTTTGCCCCGACTTCGTTTTCGAGATAGTCCGAAAAATACGCCCGCTTTTCAAATACCAAAAAGCCCGCTATGTTTTCAAATTCCCGTTTACGCTTTCCGCGCCCTGCTTTTTTCATCTGCTGCCCTTTCTATCCCTCTACGACAATGTCATAGTATAAAGTTTGCTTAATGTCCGAAAACTCATATTGTGCCGTTATATCGGCGCGATATGGCGGCAATAGCCCCAACTCGCTATATTTTTTATGCCGTACCTCGAACCGTGCGAAAAATTCAAGCACAAGCGCGTCATAATACGGCGTAAGTTCTGAATTTAGCCCGATCAGATCAAAAGTCGCGGCATAACCGCCCGCCAATATCTCGCCGTCCCTGTTTCCTGCGATAATTCGCACATACGGCGCACCCTTGCAAATCTTTAACAGATCAATCACTTTCAATGTGGTTTACCTTTCCGCGCTGCCGCTACTGTACGAAGATTTCGAGTAAAGGGCGATCGCCGTCTTTTAATTTGTTCCGCTCGTTTATGCCTATATGCTTAACCTCGCGGGAAAGCAGATCGTCGCGATCTCTTGATTTAATCGCCGTCCCTTTATAAAGTTCGTCGAATCCCATTTGCGCGTCTTCATAAACTGCGATCTTTGCAGCAGGGGAAAGTGTCGGCAATAAAAGCCCGTATGTATAAGGTTGTTTTGTCATTCTTCCCCGCCCTCGCTTTCTTCTTCGCTCGGTTCGTCTGCCATTCCTGCAATATCGCGGGCGCGTTCGTCGCAAAATTCTTTATTCGGGCATTCTTCGCAAGATATATTTTCGGGGGCACAATCTTTTATCCCCTCGTCGGGATTCGGTTCGCCCTGCGCCGCAAGTTCTACCCGTGCCTCCGCTTCCCTTGCCGCTTTTTTTGCTTCTTCTGCGATCTCGTTCAAAATGCTGCTTGGTATCTCGACGCGTATTCCGTCAAATTCTTTCTTTTCTTCCTTTTTTCCCGTGATTACTTCCCGTATGTAGTTATACGGTACTTCGCACTCGATCGCGTTCTTTAAAAACTGCGCCGTCTTCTCATTGCTTGCCGCTACCCTCAAAATGTCATAGATGTCGCCGACCTTAAATTCTGCCTTTGCGTCTGCTACAAATGCGTCCATAAGTCCCATTGTTTAGTCCTCACTTTCTTTTTTATTTGCTGTTTTTAAGTAATCAAATATTGTTATCTGCGCGTCTTCCTGTCTGAATTGTTCTTCTACGCTTTGAATACTTTTCTTTTCCAACGTGTTCCAAATATAGCCCGCCATATTGTCTTTACTACTCCCTTTTTCCAAATCAAGAAGTTTTCTCCACAAGTCTTTGTGATTGTCCCGTATATGCCGCAATTCCTTTTTTCTTGCGTTCGGGCAAAACCAACAACCCCCCCTCTTTGAAAATTCATAAGTCGGTGATAATAAACCGTATTGTCTGCATAAATTAAATGCCATTTCTTCGGTATATCCGTATTTTTCAAGCAATGAGATTTTGTTTGTACCTCGTAACCTTTCAAGGCGTCTTTGTTCGTCCTTTGCTATTCCTATGTACTGTATAAAATCGCCGTCAATCTGCTTTAAAAAATCACTTATCGCCTTTAGCTTGCAATCTCTCTGTACGTCGCAATGTCCTGACATTACAAATCCTTTTCTTTTTCCTTTCGTTTTCCCCCTCGTTACTATATGGTTAAAAGTATCCATGTAGCTTTTGCCCGAATGAAGAATACGCGTTTTATATCCCCATTTTTCAAACAACGGAAACGCTATATTTTTTACAAAGTCAATTTGTTCTGGAAGTTCGCCGCTTGTGTTTTCATCAAACATAACCTCGGAAAATACGATAATGTCTAACGGTTCTTTATGTTCATGTGCTAAAATTACGGTTGCCGTGCTATCTTTGCCGCCGCTAAAACTCGCTATATATTTCATTGTTCCGTGTGTCCTGCTGCCGCTGCTTCGCGTTCCAGTCCTTTGTAATATTCCGTGTCTTCTTTCGGGAAACGTAATTCTGAAAGCCGCTTTTGCATTTCTTCCCGTTTTTTATCGCTTATCAGCCCCGCCGCGTCCATAGCCCATAAAAAGCCGTTTATAATGTTCGATGCTGCGTCTTTGTTTTCTTCCCTCTGTATATATCCCGTAGTCGGGTATTTTTCCGACCAATTCCCTGTCTCTAACTGTCTGAAATACTCACTCATAACGCCATTGATAACGCCCGCGACTTCGTTTTCCCTGCCTTTTTTCGTGTTCTTTTTGAAGATCGCGGCTATTTCATTTTCGAGATCGCTTTTTACTCTTTCCATGTTCCCGCCTTTTCCTTTCTGCGCCCGTGGCGCGTGGTTTATTCCTGTCTTATTTTCTGCCTTTCTTCTCTCGCTCTGATTCCTGCGTCTCTTAGCTTTGACATAACGCCGCAATTACTACAATTTTTATTTATCGTTGCTATTCCGTCGCAATCAATACACGCTTCTATACATTCGTCAATCTGCTTTCTCGCTTCCGTTTTCTCCTGCTGCCGCTTGATCTTTTTATAGATTTCTTCCGCGAACGCGTCCGCTTCCGCTTCGTCGAACGGCTTTTCGTCCCGCCACTGTAAAAAATGTTTGAACTCATGTGCAAACACTTTTATTAAATTTTCTTCTTTCTCGGGCATATCTCCCGCAATGAAGATTTCCGACGTTTCGGGAACAAATACCCCGAAGCCTTTTCCTGTTGGTGTTTCTATTGTGTCGTAACCCTCTGCGACGTGAACGGTCAATTTTTCTTCGATCGGGTAGTTATCTTTCAAATAATTAACCGCTTTCAGAAAATCGCTGCTTACAATCTCTAACACTCTGCGTCCCTCTCTTTCTTCCTGCTGCCCGTCTTTACTCTGCCGCTTCCTCTAAGCTGCTGACCGCTTCTTCGAGTTCTCCGAAAGCCGTTTCCATGTTATCGACTGCCGTCTGCATCGCTTCGCCGCGCTCCCCGTTCTGTAAACTTTCTGGTAAGTTCTCAAACGCTTCTTCTTCGTCGTCCTTTACTTCTTCGATGATCTCCTTTGCCTGTTCGATCAGTGTGACCGCTTCTTCAATCCTTTTTCTTCTCTGTTTGTTCATTTTTCCCGTTCCTTTCTGTGTGTGGTTTATGCTTGTCCCTGCTGCCCTTATCCCTTATAATGGTTTTACCGATTTCGTCGGAATACTAAGGAAAGGGGCGCGGGTTATGAATGATGATAAAATGAGTGGCGACTATTTGACCCAAATTGTCGCCGCTGCTTATGCCGTTTATTGCGGGTTATGCAAAGACGAAGTAATGGGCGAATCTGAATTTTACGATCTTTTCATTTCTCACGCGCCACAATTTCATGATCTAATTTGTGGCGTATCAGTAACGGCAAAACCCTAATTTTCGCCGCCTACGGTTGCCGCCGTGGGCGGTTATTCTTTGATTTCGCGCCCGTATCTGTCGCGCGGGTATTCTCCCGCCGTGGGCTTTTCCCTGTCGCGCTGCCATTCGATCATAGACGCCGCTAACTGCAATAACGCAAGTGCGCCGCCGTATGTTTCCGACTCATTGCAAGCCATTTTTGCGATTTCATGCGCTTTAGTCGTGTTTTTGCGTAGATTTTTCTGTATTTCTTTGCTATTGCTCATACTCTCCCGCTCCTTTCTGCTTGTCCCTGCTTCCGCCTTTGTGATATGATGAAAAGAAAAACGAAAGGCGGTCTTTTTTATGAATGATTGTGCAATATATAAAACTCTTAAATACTTAAAAAGTGGCTCTATTGTTACTTCTACGGAATTACTCAAACATAGTTATTTTCGCAAGAATGGGTTTTCTGCCCTTAACTCCCGATTATCCGAATTGCAAAGACTTGATTATCTCTCTGCCCGTATGGACGGCAATGTTATTTCTGCCAAAATTACAGATGGCGGCTTGAATTTTCTAAAAGATTTCAGCTATGTGAAACTTGTAAAAACCCGCGAACGTGTAATAACCTTTCTTCTCGGTCTTGCAAGCGGATATATATTGACCTATGTTTTTCCGCGTCTTCATTCATTGCTACCTTGAAAGAAATTCAACAAGCAATTCCAATAATGCCCCCACTAAAACACCCAATGGACACATGAGGAAGTCGACCCATGTGTCGGGTATTTCTATTTCTTTTCTTTCTTCGTTTTCCTTTTTTGTCATGCTTTCGCTCCTTTCTTCGATGTCGCATCATTAAGCAGTGACCGCCGCCGATCTTGTCGCTTCCGTTGGTTTTAAGCTGACGCACCGCAAGCCATTGACTAAGCGCGAAGAATATCTTTTTGCAGTTTCTATTGATTGCGCTTTCCTTGCTCTGCGTTATGAACTCAATGCAAGCGAAGAAACATTATCGGCGTTGCGTCCGTATCTATTCACGATCAACAAATTGCACCCTTACGTCTTGCCGATCTTAAATAGACCCGTTTAGTAAATTCTGCAAACTGCGTGTCTGCTTCTTCCTTTGGCGGCAGCGGGTTTTTATAGGTAAATACCGTCGCCGTGCCGATCGGAATTTCGCCGCTTGCAATTTTCTGCAACATTGCAGCGGCTTTCTTTTCTTTCGTTTTCATGCTCAGCCGCTCCTTTCAGTTTGCCGCATTATTAAGCAGTAACAGCCGCCAATGCTCCCGCATTCTGCGCCGTTCCTGCCGCTACGTCTTCGCGTTCAAAAACGAAGTCAAGTTTGTATTCTGTAGCAATGAAAGAGCATGTCTTTATTGCTTCGCTTAACGTAAATTCAGACCTACCGTAAACTTTGTTTTGAACCGTCTTTTCTGATACGCCCAAAAATTCGGCATAGGCTTTCATTGTGATTTTCTTTTTGTTTAAGATTTCTAACAAATTCTTATACATCGTGATTTCTCCTTTCTTTATGATGTTTGTTTTTATTGCCGTTTTCTTCCCCTTGTGGTAATATTTTTCTTGAAAGGTGGTGCTTTTTATGAAATTAAATGTTGATTGTATCCGTTCTGTCCTGCTTGAACTGGAAAAAATTCCTTATGGTCAAAGCCTTCGTCCTCAATCCCTGTATTCTTCTTTAAAAACGTTCGACGAGAATGATATAAACTATTCTGTAATCATGTTAAAAGAAGCGGGATTTATTGACGCTGTTATAGTGGAATCTGACGATCGTTCTATTTTGCGTTTTGTTGTCAATGATATTACATGGGACGGTCACCAATTTCTTAATAATGTCCGTGAATTATCTGTTTGGGAAAAAGCAAAAGATAAATGTAGTAAAATAGGTTCTTTGTCAATACCGCTTTTATCTGATGTTGCATCTGCAATTATTTCTTCCCTTGTCACTTCTCAACTTTAAAATAGCGACGCAAAATAAATTCTGCGCAATCCTTTAAATCTTTCTTTGTCGGGATTTCGTTTTTTCTTTTTACATAGCAAATCATCGTCATAAGTAAAAAATGTGCAACTCCCCACCCTGTCCCGCATATGATTGTCGTCAAGAAAAATATTTTTGCCATTATGCTTGTCTCCTTTCCAAAATACACCTTGCAAGGTATTTTTAAATTATAATACACCTTGCAATGTGTATAGTCAACACTTTTTTACCTTGCAAGGTGTATTATTTTTCTTTAATTTCATTTTTATCTTTGCAAGGTACTTTTCTTCTTGACACATAATTATATTTACCTTACAATGTGAAAGTAGGAAGGAGGTGAGACCATTGACCTTTTTAGAAAAACTAGATTATTTATTATACATAAATAAGATAAATAAGCATAAACTGTCTGAATTGAGCGACATTCCGTACACTACAATTTTAAACTTCTATAAACAAAGTTATGATAATATCAAACTATCTACTTTTAAAAAATTATGCGATTTTTTCGGTGTAACAATGGATAGTATGGCAAGGGACGAAGTGACCGAAATAGAATACTACAATCCAAAAAAGAAAGATTTACATATTACGAAAGACGAAGAAATTCTTATAAAATGTTACCGAGTCGCCGACGATCTCGACAAAACCCTTGCTTTGCGTGCTGTTAATGCAGATCAGGCAGCGGAAGCGAAAAAAGAAAACAAAAGCGTCGGATAAAACGACGCGGAAATATCATAAAATATAACTTTAGAGAATAAAACGCCCCACGGTTGCAGCCGTGAAGCGTTTTACATAGATTGTTACCATTCACCCCGCGGGCTGAATTGTAATAACACTCCGAACAAGCGTTATTATATCATAAGCCCACGTTATTTAAAAGGGCTTATTTTTTTATGCCCTTTCTTAGAGAAAGGAATAAACCACAATGAAAACAGAAAAAGGCGGGAAAAGCCCCGACGGGCGAATAACTGCTCTATATGTGCGCGTTTCGACGGGGTATCAGATCGACAAAGACTCTTTACCATTTCAGAAAAAGGAATTGAAAAACTATTGCGTTCACGTCCTGCATATATCCCCCGACGAAATAGAAATATTTGAAGACGCGGGCAAATCGGGAAAGAATACCGACCGCCCCGCATTTCAAAGAATGATGAAAAAGGTCAAGGCGGGCAAGGTGGCGCGCGTCCTCGTTTATAAAATCGACCGCATTTCCCGAAACCTCGTTGATTTTTCCTTGATGTATGATGATTTCAAGGCAAACCGTACAACGTTCATTTCCTTAAATGAGCAATTCGACACATCTTCCGCGATCGGCGAAGCTGTCCTGAAGATCATACTTGTATTTGCGGAATTGGAGCGGAAATTGACAAGTGAACGCGTAACGGGCGTTATGATCGGGCGGGCGCAAGATGGCAAATGGAACGGGGCGCGTATGCCTTTTGGCTGGAAGTGGAACGCCGATACAGAGTCGCCCGAGCACGACCCGGACGAAGCGGAACAAGCGCGTACACTCTACCGCGTGTATTCTGAGACCAGATCAACCGCAAAAGTCCGTGATTTCTGTTATGACAACGATATCCAGACGAAGCGGGGCGGGAAATGGACGACTACCACAATTTTGAATTTCTTAAAAAATCCCATGAACAAAGGCGATTACAGATATAATTATCGTGGTTCCGCACGCGGAACGAAAAAGCCGGAAGATGAGGTCGTTTATATTCCTGCCGTCTTCCCGCCGCTTGTTGACCCCGAATTGTGGGAACTTGTAAACGCCATTATAAAAGAGAACGGCGCGAAGTCCCAAACGAGCCTTAACCCGCATAAGAAAAAGCATACCCACGTTTTCGCGGGTGTCCTTCGTTGTGCCGACTGTGGCGCAGGTTTTCAAGTTTCCCGTCTTGATAAACCGCGACTTAACGGTTTTGTACCGTCTCTTTATATCTGCACTTCCCGCCGCACATACCGCGCCTGTGAAGCCCCGGGCGCATCCGACGTCGTGATCGGGGCGTTTGTGTTTAACTTCGTCGCAAACCTCGTTGCGGTATCATCTGCGCGGCGTGAATATGCAGACGCGGGAATTGATGAAACGGAAAAGCGGCTTTTGCAGGGCGACGCCTTTTCGGACGTTCTGCAGATGGACGCGGTATCGCTTCGCCAAATTTTTGACGCCCTGCGCGGTATATCACGCGGCAGCTCTTCTTTCATCCCTGCCCCGCTTGAAAAGAAACGGGACGATAACGCCGCCATGATCGAGAAGAAACGAAGCGAAGCCGCAAAGATCGAGCGGGCATTGGAACGCCTTAAAAAAGCGTATCTATTCGACGATCAAGTAATGAATGAGCGGGAATATATAACCACGCGGGCACGGCTTGAGGAAGATTTGACGCGCCTAAACAATGAAATAGCCGACAAGGAAGAAAGTGCGTTCGAGACCGTGTCCGAATTATCATTCGTGACAAGCGCGTCTGAATTTCTACTGTCTTACCAAATCCAATCCGGCGATCCTGTCGTTTATTCTGATTTTGCACCCTTAGTCGGCAATGAGACTTTGAGGGGCTTTGTTCAAAAGATCATTGACCGTATAGAGATAAAGCAGGCGCGGGTGTCTGCTATCGTGTTCCAGAACGGGCTTGACGCGCGTTTTATATACTCGTAGTAAAAATATAGGCGCAAAAGAAAAAGGCGGCTATTTGCCGCCCCTACGCGCCCGTGACGCCCCTTTTCTTCCTGCTTCTTCATGTTCGCTCTCCTCTTTCTTCGTTGTAATAATCGAAATCGGCTTTTATCCATTCTCGATTTTTTTCTGTGTCCCTTAAATTATATCCACTCTTTGCGTCTCCCAAAAATAATTCTCCGTTATCATTTATCCCGCATTGTAAGCCCGTCTTTTTATTTTCTTTGAATATCGTCATGTTTCCCACCTTTCGTTCGGTTCGGCGGGCGTGTTGCCCGCCGTGTGTGGTTTATGCTATAACTTTGTCGCTTTCTTCTTCCGCTTCTTGAAAAATTATTATTGCTTTTGTTTTTTCTTTCGTTCCGTATGCGTGCGGTAGGTTTATAAGTTCTATTTTACAACTCCCGCTCCATTCGTTTCTGGCTACGTCTTCGATCGAGTTAAAAGTTATTGTGTCGCCGCTCGTAATATCTATTATCTGTACTTCCTTAACCCCTTTATTGACATATGCTTCAATGATAGATAATTTTAATTCTGCAATCGTGAGTTCCCTTGTTTCTACCTTTCTTTCTCTGTAACCTAATTTTTTTAACTTCATTTCTTTTCCCGCCTTTCTTTTTATTTGTGTGTGGTTTATTTCCTTTCGGTAATTATACTATATCACATATTGCGCAATATGTCAACGCATATTATGTAATATGTATAATTTTTTTCATAAAGAAAAAACGACGGTTTCCCGTCGCCTGCTGTCCGCTTATTTTTTTTGCATTCTTCTAATGTTCTGCACAATGATTTTATAATACCCTCGCCCGTCAATTTCTCCATTATAATTTCTTCGATACAAATAGCGAAATAAAATACCGTCCCCGCTCCGATCAAACATAAAATACCTACCCCCATAATTCGCCCCCTATTCTGCTGCCCCTTCTCCGCTGTTTAATTCCCTGTCGATCGCCGCGTTGATAAATTCATTCACGCTTTGTCCCGCTGCAGCTGCCGCCGCCTTCAAGCGCTCTTTTTTGCCCTTTGGCATAACTAAATTTATTCGGTCGTACTTTTTACGGTTAAAATCGTTTTGGTATGCTATTTGGTTGAATACGGGCTTCTCCTGCCCTGCTGCCGTCGCTTCGTCCTTCTTCTTCATGCTCCCGCCCCCGCTTCCTTTCTGTTTCTCTCTGTCTGCTTCTCTAATATCATTTCTAACATTTCGTCTATTTTACTTTGTATTCTGTCTATTTTGTTTTGCAGTTCTCCGTTTTTGTCGCCGTCTCTACTCTGTTTTTCCGAAAGTTCGCCGACCTTTCTTGAATATATTGCTATTCTTACCGCCGCATCATATTCACTCATTTTTTCTATCGCTTCGTTTCCTACTTTTTCCATATTTTCCCGCCTTTCTTTGTGTGGCTTGCGGTTTCCCGACCTGCCGTGTGGTTTATTTCCCTTTCGATAATTATAACATATCACATATTGCGCAATATATCAATACATATTATGTAATATATTAAAATTTTTTCACGCAAGGAAAAACGCCCGCCGCTTTCGCGGTTGGCGTTTGCAAAATCCTTTATTTATGCTGCGTTGTGTTGTCTCGGGTTCGGTGTTCATCTGACAGCCGAAAGTCACCACGCAGGCCTTCGGAAACCGTCCGTGCTCCACCTGAAAGGCCGAGACATATACGCGGCATTTTTCAATGTATTCTTCCTGCCGCTCCCGCTCTTTGGCGGATGTACTCACATTTATATCCATTTCATCATACATTTTCTCTTGACTTTTTTCCTTCCCATCATATAATCGAATAAAGAAATGAGTTTTTTACCGTACAGCTTTTAGTGCAAGCGGGGTACTCGTTTCTTTTTTATGTCCCTGACGTTTAAATTTTCTTGGAACATGCCAGCGCAAGCGATCCCGGTCCGATATGACAGGCGATGCTCAAAGAAAGCGGATCCATGTGCACGTCAAAGCCCGGAAACGCCTGCAGCACCTGCTCCTTAAACTGCTCCGCCGCCGTTCTGTCATAAGTGTAGGCGATCTGCAGCCAGATATTGTCGGCCGAAACACCGCCGAATCGTTTCTCCATGTCCGCCTTGATCGCGTTTATCATAATCGTCTTACCCTGAGAGACTGTCCTTGCCTTTGCAAACGCATCCAGCTTCTCACCCTGAATCTGCAAGACGGGCTTTAGCCTTAAAATCGTGCCGAGCGCGGCCGCCGCAGGTGTGATCCTGCCGCCCTTTTTCAGATAGTACAGCGTATCCAGCATGATGTAAATGCTGGAATTGAACTTATCCTCCTCCAGAAATTCCCGGATCGCGGCGGCATCCATCCCCCGCTCGATTAAGACAAGCGCGTCAAGCGCCGACTGCCTCTGTGTCACGGATATCCGCTGGTTGTTGACCACCTGCACCCTGCCGTCATAGTTCTCCGCCAGCATACGCGCGCTCTGGCAGGAACCGCTCAGGCCGCTGGACATGGGTATATGCACAATCTCATCATAGGTTTCCAGCAGTTCGTCCCAGAGCTTCATCACCGCCTCCGGGCTGGGCTGGCTTGTAATCACATTCGCATTCTCGGCAAGCCGTTCATAAAACTGCTCCTGCGTCAGCGTGATATCCTCAAAAAAGGTCTCCTCATTGATCATAAACGGCATAGGAAGCACATAAAGCCCCATCTCCTTCGCCTGAGACTGCGTAATGCCGCTGTTACTGTCTGTCACAACTGCGATTTTCTTATCCATAATCATCCTCTTTCCATTGCGGAAAATGCTGCTTTTTAGCATTCTCCCGAGTGAGACTTAGTTCTTCTTGGCGTCCCGTCCTATGGCGGGACGTCTTTAGAAGAACTTCTCACTCTGTTCTCCCACTCAGTGTAACGTCAGATACTCCTAAAGTCAACCTCATTTATCCCCTGCAGAGTCAGCGATCTCTTAAGCGCCGCGTACTCTTCCCCGGAAAGCGCCGCATCCTCGGCAAGCACTCTGTCAGCCCACTCGCTTGCGTTCTGCAGAACGGCCGCATCACGATAGATATCTCCCAGCGCAAACTGCAGATCCCCGCTCTGTCTGATCCCGAAAAGGTCTCCCGGTCCCCGAAGCGCCAGATCCTTGCCGGCGATATAGAAGCCGTCGTTTGATTCATTCAGGATTTTCAGACGTTCCATCGTCTCCGGCCGTTCCGATTTGCTGATAAAGATACAATAGGACTGCTTGTCGCCGCGCCCCACCCGGCCTCTGAGCTGGTGAAGCTGGGCCAGCCCGAACCGCTCCGCGTTCTCCACAAGCATTACCGTAGCGTTCGGCACGTTGATCCCTACCTCAATCACCGTGGTGGACACAAGCACGTCAATATGATGTGCCTCAAAAGCCTCCATAATACGCGTTTTCTCCGCCGGGCGCATCCTGCCGTGCAGCGTCTCTATACGTATGGCCGGAGATACCGCGCTCCTAAGCTTCTTCGCGTAGGAAGCCACGTCCTCCAGCTCCTGCTCTTCTCCCTCTTCCACCATGGGACAGATCACATAGACCTGACGGCCTTGCGCCACTTCCTTCTCAATAAATTTATAGGCGGTATTCCGATAGGACGTATTCACCACGCAGTTTTTGATGGGCAGTCTGTCCGCCGGCAGCTCGTCCAGCACGGAAATCTGCAGATCCCCGTACAAAATGATGGCCAGCGTCCGGGGGATGGGTGTCGCGCTCATAACGAGTACATGAACCGCCGACTCCCCGTTGCGCGAAGCATCTCCCGTCCTGACAGCCGCACCGCCCGCCTCAGAAACGGTACTTTCCGTCTCAGAACGTATACCGCCCTTCTCCGCCAGCGTTTCCCGCTGTCTCACCCCGAAGCGGTGCTGTTCGTCCGTGATGACAAGGGAAAGGCTTTTGTAAGCCACCTTCTCCTGAATCAAGGCGTGGGTGCCGATCACGATATCCGCCTCCCCGCTCTCGATCTTCGCATAGATTTCCCGCCTGTCCTTTGCAGTGACCGATCCGGTCAAAAGAACGGGATGAAGCTGCAAGCCGTGTTCCTTATTTAATTTCTGCAAACTCTCATAATGTTGTCTGGCCAGCACTTCCGTTGGGGCCATCAAGGCGCCCTGAAAGCCGTTGGCTGCGCACATGATCAGGGAAAGAAACGCTAAGATCGTCTTGCCGGATCCCACATCCCCCTGCACCAGCCTGTTCATGGCATATTCGGAAGTCAGATCCGACCTAATTTCCGTCCACACCTTCTGTTGGGCCTTCGTCAGCCGGTAAGGCAGCGCCTCAATCAACCGCTCTGTCTGCGCCACCTCAATCATAGGGCGCACACTCCTCATCCGCTCGTTGGACTCCCGCATCCTGCGAAGCGTCAGGATAAAGCGGAAAAACTCGTCAAACACAAGCCTTCTTCTGGCGGCGAGAAGCGTCTCCCTCCCGGTGGGGAAATGCATCTGCTCCACCGCCTCCCGATAGGACGGAAACCCTTCCGCCGCCCGGATTCTTTCGGGGAGAGGGTCATCTGACAGATCCACCAGACTGATCGCCTGCTTTACCGCTTTTGTGATGGCATTGTTGGTCAGCCCTTTTGTGGTGGCATAGCGGGGCTGCATACAGTCCGTCAGTTTCCCGTACTCCTCCGGCTTGTAAATCCGCGCCTGCTCCATCACATACCTGTCTTTCCTGCGGTGCAGACACCCCCTGAAAATATAGGGCTGTCCGCGCTTCAGGCTGTTTTTCAGATAGGGCATGTTAAAATAGGTCATATGGAGGCTTCCGCCCTCACAGGACACCTCAAAGGTAGTGACGGAAAGTCCTCTCACATGTCTCGTCGCCACATTGCCGGGAAGACGCCCTTCCACCGCAATGATCTCCTCGACGGGCGCCTGATCCAGAGGAACCGGATCCGAAAACTGCTCATAATCCCTAGGGTAATAGGATACCAGCTCCTCCGCCGTATATACATGCAATTTTTCAAAGAGGGCGGCGGTTTTTTCACCGACGCCCTTCAAAGTCCTGATATCCATAAATGTCCGCTTATTCCGCCGAAATGATATAGTAGTAAATCGGCTGTCCGCCGTACTGCAGTTCGATGTCGCAGTCGGGATACCTCTCCCCGATCTGTTCACGCAGCTTCCCGGCGTCCTCCTCCGCGATCTCTTCGCCGTAGTAAATGCTGATCAGCTCCTTCTCCTCCGTCATCATGGCGCCTACCATATTGAGCGCCACCGAAGAAATCGCCGTTCCCACGGAAAGAATACCGTGATCGCCAAGCCCCATGAAATCTCCTTGCCTGATCTCCTGCCCGTCGATGTTTGTATCACGCACCGCGTAGGTAACCTGCCCCGTGGCAACCGCCTTCATCTCCGAGACCATAGTCTCCGCGTTCTCCTCAGCCGACAAGCCCGGCACATAATTGATCACCGCCGTGATGCCCTGCGGAACGGTTTTGGTAGGAATCACAACAATTTTCTTGTCTTTCACGAGGGACTGCGCCTGATTGGCCGCCAGAATGATATTTTTGTTGTTCGGCAGGATGAAGATCGTGTCCGCGTTCACCTTGTCGATCGCGTTTAACATGTCTTCCGTGCTTGGATTCATGGTCTGACCGCCTTCGATAATATAATCGACGCCCAGCCCCTTAAAGATCTCCGCTATGCCATCCCCCACGGAGACCGCAATAAAGCCTACATCCTTCTTCGGCCCCGGCAGATCATCCTCCTCGACAGGTTTTTCCTCCTGTTTGGACATGCGGAACAGCTTTTCCTGATGTTCAAGCCGCATATTGTCAATTTTCATATTGGAGAGCGCACCGTACTTTAATGCCTTCTGAATCGCCAGACCGGGATCATTGGTATGTACGTGCACCTTTACCACGTCCTCGTCCGCAACCACTACAATGGAATCTCCGATGGACTCCAGATACGCCTTAAAATCCATCTCTGTCTTGATATTAAACACCTTGTTTAACATGATGATAAACTCGGTGCAATAGCCGAATTTGATCTCTGCGTTCGCCTGCGCCTCGTAGCCTGCCGCCCCAGCCGCCTGATCGGGAACCGCCGCCGCTGTCTTCTCCACCGTCAGGTCGATCTCTTTCCCGAGATAAGCGTCATAAGCGCCCTTCAACACCTGCATCAGCCCTTGACCGCCCGAGTCAACCACGCCTGCCTGCTTTAACACCGGCAAAAGCTCCGGCGTCTGCAAAAGCACCTCGTCCGCGTGGGCAATCACCTGCCCAAGAAAATCAGACATATCCGTAACGCCCGCATCTGCAAGCTCTCTCGCCTTGGCTGCGCCGCCCTTGGCTACCGTGAGAATGGTGCCCTCCTTGGGCTTCATAACTGCCTTGTAAGCCGTCTCCACCGCCTTCTCAAAGGCAGCTGCAAGTACGGGAACCGTGATGTCCTGACATTCTTTCACGCCTTTCGTAAAGCCGCGAAAAAGCTGGGACAAAATAACGCCCGAGTTTCCTCTCGCCCCTCTTAAGGATCCGGAGGAGATCGCTTTACAAAGGGATGTCATGTCGATATCCCCCATATCATAAAGGGCGGACACCTCTCTGGCTGCCGCCATAATCGTCATCGTCATATTCGTGCCCGTATCGCCGTCCGGCACGGGGAACACGTTCAACTCATTGATCCACTCTTTTTTGCTCTCAAGATTTTTCGCTCCGGCCAAAAACATTCTGGCCATCAGGCCGGCATCTATCGTATTTGAATCCACTTATTTGATCCTCCCTCTAATCAATTACTCTCACACCTTCTACAAAAATATTGATCTTTTCCACTTCTATTCCGGCGAACTCCTCTACTTTATATTTCACACTGTCGATCAGATTATCCGCCACCGCCAGAATACTTACGCCGTAGGACACAATAATATGAAAATTGATGGTGAGCTTATTGTTGTTCAAAAGAACCTGTATACCGCGCGTCATGCTGTCCTTTTTCAAAAGTTTAACCAGCCCGTCCCTGACGCTCATGCTCGCCATACCGACCACACCGAAACACTCCATCGCGGCATTTCCCGCAAACTGCGCGATCACTTCCTGATCGATCGAAATGTTTCCCATATGGGTATCCATTGAAGAGACTTTCATAGACTACCTCCTAATCCTCTTTTATGACTCGCAAACCTAATAATAACATTATACCCCGATATCATAAAAAAAGAAACCGAAAAAATTTCTGCAATTTATACTTGCATTCTCTTCCACTTTCTGCTATTATACAAATGTTGCAAAAATCGAACACGTTCGATTACGAGGATCGCTTCGCGACCTCGGTACGATATTAAAAAAATAATTCTCAATTCGTTAGGAGGTGCGAAAATGGCTAAATGTGATATTTGTGGTAAGGGCGCTCATTTCGGAAATAACGTCAGCCATTCTCATAGAAGATCCAACAGAATCTGGAATTCCAACATTCAGAATGTAAAGTGCAAGGTGAATGGCGGAAACAAGCGGCTGCATGTGTGCACTCGCTGTCTGAGATCCGGCGCTGTAGAGCGCGCATAAGTTTATTTTGTAAAACATAGTTTGAAAGAAAGAGTCGGTAATGTCCGACTCTTTTTCTTTTTCACAAATTTAATTCTCTGATGATAGAAAAATAGCAGGCGCACCCTACGCCTGCTTATATTTCTCATATTCCCTTTTCAGATGATCATACTCCCTGTTGATCCGCTGGATGATCTCCGTGTCCCCTGCCAGGTTGTCCGGATGGAAAATCTTTGTCAGGTCCTTATACCGCTTCTTGAGCGTCAGAATATTTTTAACGCCCCGGAAAAAGACGCTTGTCTCCGTGTAAACATCATAAAGGCCGTGCTCTTCCATGAGCTCCTTCTCCGCCGCAAGCCTTGCCCACTCTTTGTCAAGCCTTCTGCGGTCCATATCCAGTTTCCGGAATCCGTCCTTAATGATCTCCAGTTTTTCATCCACGAGACGACTGTCCTTCCGAATCCTCTCCTGCTCCGCATTCATTTTCCGGTTCAGACCCTTCATTTCCTCTTTAAACTGGTCTTTCTCCTGTTCAAACTTCTCCTGCTTTTCTTCTAACTCCGCGGAAGCCATCATGATTCTGATATTCTCTTTAAACAGCCACGCCTTTAATTCCTGCAAAACCTTTTCCGTCTGCTCTTTTTCAAGAAGTATTTGTTCCATGTTTTCCATCGTAATCCTCAATTTTTAACAATTCCTAACAGCAGAAAAAACTGTACCCGATCAGCAAAAGCAGGATAATTAACAGAAGCCCAAGAAAACGATTCACCAGAAAAAGCATGATGAGCATTCCTGCCGCGACACAAATCGCCACAAATCCAATCATTTTTTTCATGGGCCGCTCCCTGTTTTATGCTCTTATGATACGATATGCAGCCACATCAGACAGGTGCATGTTTTCTTATCGGATCGGATACACAAATTTCCTATTACTCCTCTTTTCCCTCCGGAAAAGCGATATCCACAGCCTTGTCATCGGCCAGCATCTCCTCCTTGGGGGATGTAAATTTCTCCACAATATCCGGAATCATATCAAGTACCTTGGTGACCGTATCCTGATTCTTGATATTGACAAGCTTGGTAGTGCCGTTTTTAATCACAAGCACCGCGCTGGGGGTCATCTTCGCGGAAAAACCGCCGCCTCCGCCGTTTTTCTTATCTCCTGCACTGGCGCCTGCGCCCACGCCGAAGCTTACATCCACCAAAGGCAGGATGATAGTATCCCCAACCTGTGTGGCATCGCCCACCACCGTCTTCGTTCCGATCACGGCATTCATGCCCTTCATCAGAGACTCGATTACACCGCTAAAATTATTTTCAGCCATTTATACTGCCTCCTTTTTCAACAAACCGTACAGTTTCCTTATATCCTTATTAAAGTAAATCCGCACCGCCACCCGGATAAAAGTAAAAAGCCGCAGCTTTCCCTTGATAAATACGCGTCCCTCCAGGCGTTTTCTCTCAAAATCCCCGACCACATTCACCTGCGGGCCAAGAATCGGGTACAACATGCCGCAGACAGCCAGAATCTCCCCTGTCGACGCCGGATCGTCCGTACCGACCACAAACGCCGCCTCAAACTTGTTCGGTTTCAGGCTTTTCACGATCGCACGAAGTTCTTTCTTACAAAGAGCATAGGAGCGCTGAAACGTCTCCCCTTCTATCACACCCCTGTAATACACTATATTATCCAATACAGATCTTATTTTATCACAGATATTTTGGATTGTGTACTGTATATTTTCAAAGATGTCCTTAATTTTAGCAAAAATGCGCCGCAGGATATCAGGAACCGTGCGCAGCTTGTCCAAAAATCCGGGCTTTTTGTCGGATTCCGCGTCGCCTTCCCGAGCGGCCTCTCTTTCATCGCCCTCCGCGGCTTCGGCGGACATCCTCCCTTTTCCGGTTTGTTGTATTTCGACATTTCGTTCTTCTACTGTTTTCCCGTTTCCTTCCTCCTCCGGCGTCTTTTCTGCTTCTTTTCTGTGCGCAGTTACCGTCGTTTCAGCGGCTTTCCGCTCCGTTTCCCCGCCCTTTGGCTGATCCGGCTCCCGCGCCTCCTCTTTCCTTCGCTTCTTCCCGTCTGTTTTATCCCTGCAGCCGCGCTTTTCCTTTTTCGGCAGCCGGAAAACCGTGATGAACAAAAGACGAGCCCGCGCGGACAGACTCCCGTTAAAACGAACCAGCACATTGACAAAATGCAAAAGCCAGGTGACCTTCACCGTGACGACGACAGGCGGCTCACCTTCCCCCTCCCTGCGCACCGCCTCAATCCGATAGCGGACGGGCACAAAGAGCGCGCAGGCAATTCCCAGAAGCAGCAGACCCAGAATGCACAGAAGCACAATCCCTATAATCTTTAAAATTAGCAGCAAAATATGTAGCATTTCATCTCCAAGTGTCCGGTTTCAGGTGATCCGCAGTCTCGGGTTCCCTTTTTTGAAAGTTCTCCGGGTCAATCCCGGAAAGATACGTTACAAGCCGCACTTGACCAATAGAGTCAAGCGATTCCTTCGCAATCCGTTCAATCACCTCAAAAGCCTCCTCCCGGCCATTTGCCAGACCGACAATGCAGGCGGGCGGATTTTCCTTGTAGTACCACTGTAAAAGCATCAGACTGTGGTACACCGCAAGCCTGTCCGTCTCCTTGTCGTAGGCAATCACATAGAGCCATGGCTGCTTTTTATGGCGTTTCAGCTTTCTTATGGCCTTTTCAGGCTTTTTTACAGTATCCCCAATATAGAGGTTTTTATAAAAGTTCATGCAATCAGTTTACCACACTTCCCCTGAATAAGACAGAAAAATTTCCCGCGCGCCTCACATCTGCTTTCTCACCACCGCATACTCGTCGTCGCGCTGATAAAACGAACAGGCAAAGCTGCCGCCCTGCAAAAACCGGCTCATATCGTCCTCATCCAGATCAATCATACAAACATAATACTCGTAATCCTCGTCGTACTGATAGTTGCTGCACGTATCGCAAATACTCATATTGTCCGCCCTTCTTTCTTCTCAACCTTTACACTTTCTCATACTGTTACCTATTTTCTCACCATTTTCTCAGTGAAATCTGCGTTTTGATACAATCCATACCGCTTTTCATACATTCTGCGCCAAATTGGGCGAAACAATTGACTTCTCAGACAGAAGTTTTATACTAAATATGTATATTATTCTTACATGTAAAGTATTTTACTACTACATATGGGAATCTGCGCAGCTCATTGCGCGCTTCCCACGGAAACGGAGGTTTTCTTAATGAAAGATGTAGCCCGCATGACACTGGAAGAAGGCATGATAATCGGCGAAGATATCTACAGCTACCAGAATGAGCTGATCGTTCCGAAGGACACCGTGGTGGATAAAAAGGTGTTGAAAAAACTGGAGCGCCACTCCATCATCTGCGTCACCGTGAAGGAAGATATTGACTTTGCCACCACCCATTTTGAAAAGGTGCGCCTGAGCAAAGAATTTCAAACCTTCCAGCTCACCTACAACAACTGTATGCCCATCTATGCCAAACTCATGAACCGCTTCGTCGAGACCGGCGTCTGGAAAAGCACCAGCCAGCTTCAGGATATTTATCTGAAAATCGCGGCATGCGCCAAAACCGGGGAGTCGCTCCTCGATTTCCTGTACAACATGCTGCCGAGGGAGGAAACCATGACCCACGCCCACTGTCTCAATTCTGCCCTGCTCGCCGGCGTATTCGGTACGTGGTGGGGGCTCTCTCAGGAAGAGGTGCTCCTGCTGATTCAATGCGCCTTTTTCTACGACATAGGAAAGCTGAAGCTTCCGCAGGAGCTTCTCTGGAAATCCGAGAAGCTGACGGATCTGGAATACACCAAGCTGAAAACACACACCATGCTGGGCTTTGATCTGTTAAAAGACCAGCCCGAAATCAATGAGAACGTCATCAAAGCTACGCTCCAACATCATGAGCGCTGCGACGGTTCCGGCTATCCCTCGAAGCTTAAGGGCGACAAGATTGACGTCTTCGCCAAATACATAGCCGTCATAGACGCCTACGAGGCCATGACCTCCGCCCGCACCTATAGACAGCCCCTTCATCCCTTCCAGGTCATCGAAAACTTTGAGCGGGAAGGCTATGAAAAATACGAGAAAGCCATCCTGCAGCCCATCCTCTACCACATCGCTGCCACCCAGCTCGGCTTTATGGTGCGCTTAAGCAACGATGAGGAGGCGTCGGTTTATACGATCAATAAGGATAATCTGGCGAGGCCGCTCTTAAAACGGAAAGACGGAAAGCTCGTCGACCTTTCCTCGAAGCCGGAACTTACCATAACGGCTATCTTCTAAAAGCCGCCCGCTTCACTCCTCAAAACAGGCGTCCAGAATCCGCTTCGCAATGGGCACGGCGTAGTCGCCGCCGCTGCCCGCCCCTTCTATGATGATCGTCACGCACACCTGCGGATCCTCCACCGGGGCGAACCCCGTAAACCATGCGTGGGAGTCCGTCTTGACTTTATTGTACTCCGCTGAGCCGGTCTTTCCTGCCGCCGTGTAGGAGAGCCCGGAAAGCTTGGTGCCCGTGCCGCTCTTTACCACTTCCTCCATCAGTTCCGTCATAATCCGCGCCTCCTCCTCGCTCATAAGCCGCTTGTAGGAGCCCGGGGAAAACTGTTTGACCACCGTCTTTTCGCTTGTTTCCACCCGCTCTAAAAGATAGGGCTTCATCAGCGTGCCGCCGTTTGCGATGGCGCAGGTAATCATATTGAGCTGCAGGGGCGTCATCTGCGTGGTTCCCTGTCCGATGGCCGCCTGCATCACATCCGCGTCGGTTGTATCTGCATCTATGACAAGTCTGCTCTGGTTGTAAGCGAAATCCACCTTCAGTTCCCGGTTAAACAACAGCTCATCCAGCGTATCGCCGAATTTCTCCCGGTCAAGGGAAAGCCCGATACTGGCGAAAGCGGAATTGCATGATTTCGCGAAGGCTTTGGAGAAATCCTCGCTTCCGTGCGCCGTGCCATGATAACAGTTGATCTTCTCCTCCCCGTGGGAGAAGCTGCCGCCGCACTGGAATCTGAATTGATCAAACGAGTCAACATTTTCCCTGATATATTCCAGCGCCGTCACGATCTTAAAGGTGGAGCCGGGCGGGTACAGCCCCTGCGTCACCCGGTTTAACAAAACGCTGCTCTCCTTGTCGGCGATCAGCCCGTCCCATATGGCATCAATTTCATTCGGATCAAAGTCAGGTTTGGACACCATAGCTAAAATCCGCCCCGTGGACGGCTCCGATACGATCACCGCGCCACTGTACATGCCAAGGGAATCATAAGCAATCTGCTGTAAGTCCACGTCCAGCGTAGTGATCACACTGTCTCCGGGATACTTTTCTCCAGCCACATCGCTTGCCACTTTCTGCGACAGTCTGGTATTGGAGTTGATCAGATAATAATTTGCCTGCGCCTCTATGCCGAACTTGCCGTTGGAGGCATAGCCAACCGCGTGTGAAAACATATTGGCATAAGGGTACACCCGGATCTCCTTCCCCTCCGCGTCCGTTGCCGTCTCCGCAAGAATCTGGCCGCCTGCCGCGTAGATCGTACCCCTGCTGTTCTGGGCAACGAGAATCTCCTGCCTCGTATTGTAACTGTTATTCATCAGCGTCTGCCTGTGGGTGACCGCATAGTGGCACGTATAACCCATCATCACAAAAAACAGTCCAACAAAAAACCAGGTGACCGTCATGATCTGTCGGTTACGCTTCCTCTTCGTCTTCCCCGTCCTGCGGTTCGTCTCCCGCTCTCCGCTCTCTCTTCTCTCTGCTGTTTTTTCGTTTTCTGTTCTTGGCACGTCTGTCTCCTTCGTCCCGCCTGATAATATAAAGTCCTTCTATGATAAAAAACATGACCAGTGTAGTCAATACCGAACTGCCGCCATAACTGATAAAAGGCAGCGTCACACCCGTCATGGGGATAAACTTAGTTCCCCCTCCTACCGTCAAAAACACCTGGAAAATATATGTCACACCAAGCCCGAAAGCAATCAGCCTGTAAAATCGGTTCTGCAGCTTCAAAGCAATGTTCATGCACATGATAAAACTGCTGATACAGATCAGAAGCAGACACATGGAAAAGAGAATACCCAGCTCCTCAGCCACCGCTGAGAAGACAAAATCCGCCTCCACCAGCGGGATCGAGGTGGGATTTCCCCGAAAAAGTCCGAGGCCGAACCATCCGCCGCTGCTGATGCCGAACAGCGACTGGGTAATCTGGAACCCTGCGTCGTCAATGCAGCTGAACGGGTCACGCCACGCCTGTACACGTACCTGCACATGGGAGAACATACGAAAAGCAACGACCGCCGCCCCTGCGCCGCCAGCCGCTCCCAGAAACAGATAAATCCATCTGCCCGTGGCAATAAATACCATGAGAACATAGACCACAAAGAAAATCAGCGCGCTCCCCAGATCCTTGGAGGCCACCAGAATCAGCACATGGGCGCCCGCCAGCGCCGCCGTCACCGCCACCCGCAGGAAGTCCCACTCTTCACTGAAAGCGCTTGCCAGGAAAAATACAAACAAGATCTTCACAAACTCCGAGGGCTGGAAAGTGATTCCCGCCAGAGAATAAGATATCTTCGAACCGTAAGTGACCGCTCCCAGAATCAACACCACACCGAGAGCCGCAATACCTGCGCCCGCATAGACCCAAGTCAGGCTCTTTAAAAATTTCAGATTGCGGATAAAAAAGGGAACCGCCATACCGATGATAATAGATGTCGTCACAATAAAAAATTGTTTGATCGCCCGCTCATAGGAAAGCCTTGTGAGAATCACAAAACCAATACTCAAAAGCATACACATATTGTTGATAATCAGAAGATTCCCCTTCGGATAGATCATGCGGAAAAGCATGACCGTAGAAAAAAGAAGAATCTGCTGCAACACATAAAAGAGCAGGTACTCGATCTTCCCCGTCTCAAAGCAGATCACAAGAAAGCACGAAAAATGCACCAGAAACATCCAGATGTTCTGGCGGAAGTACCCTGCTTTGCGCCGTTCCTCCTCCTGAAACCGAAACACGAGAAAACACTCCAGCGTATAGCAGGCGATAAATAAAGTGATAAAATATTTAGAAAGCTCTGTGATATACAGCTCCATCATACCCACCTTAATTTCATGCAAGTGCGGAGAATGCCGCTTTTCACTCTAACCGCCATGTCACAGCTTAGCTGTGACTCAAATCAATGCGGAGAATGCCGCATTTCAGGCATTCTCCTGAGTGAAAGTGATTTGCGAAGCAAATCTAGAACTTCTTAACGAAGCAGCCATTGCTGCTGAGCTTTAGAAGTTCTTTTCACTCTAACCTCCATGATTCCGCTTCGCGGAATCTCAAATCTATGCGGAGAATGCCGTATTTCAGGCATTCTCCTGAGTGAAACATAGAACTTCTTAACGAAGCAGCCTCTGCTGCTGAGTTTTAGAAGTTCTTTTCACTCTATACCCCGTTTACAATGCCCTGTCGTATAATCTGAAAAGGGAAAATCCCCCTCTAAAATTTTTGTACACTGTACCCCGTCCTCCGAAGTAAAATCATAGCGCAGCGCATCCGCATCGATTCGCTCCCGCTCCTTTTTTGCGCCGTGCAGGGAGTAGGGAACGCAGTTATATATGACATTATAACAGTGTTCACAGTTTATCTCCACAGGAAATGTTTCGCCACGACGATCCTTCAGCAAAAGCTGCCGTTTCACGCCCTCCCCCTTGCCGCAGTCTCCAGCCGTCTTTCGCAGACAGTTGGCTGTAAGCATCATGGGAATCCGGCTGTAGGCGATCAGGCTTGTTCGCATTCCACGCTCCCCGGCCGCCCGGGCCAGATGAGCCGCCTCCCCCGCATTCAATTCATAGGGAAGCGTGATCTCCTCAGCAAAGCCCTGGAAAAACTCCAACGCATCCGCGTTAAAGCAGTATAGTCCCGCATCCGGCACGAGTTCGTATACCGTCCTGCCGCCTGCCTGTTCACCCGACAGCTCCCGCACCCTACGAACCTTCCACGCCCATGCCAGACTCTCAAGATTGCGCATGAGAAATCCATGCACAAAAGCCCCCGCCTGTTCCAGCAGCTCTGCCAGCCGCCGCAGATATGCCTCGTCCCGCTCCCGCAGAATACAGGGAAGCGCCAGATAAAAGCAGGGCATGTCCCCAGCGTCCGACCGCTGTACGGCTTCCTCCGCCATCGCCATAATTTCCTCATAAGACGCAGAAAAAAGGTCGCTGTCGATATAAATCCGTCTGCAGCCGCCCCATGCGAGAACTGCCCGAAGCTGTTCCCGGGTGCTGACTGTCACATCAACTGCGGGGGGATCCGCCGCAGTTTTCCCTTTCGCGTTCTTCTCTGTCACAGACTTTTCTACCGTTGTTTCTGTCACCTGCAACTCTATCCTTGCGTTTTCTGCAGCAGACATAGTATGTGCCGCCTTTGTATTTGACTGACTCGGTCGATTATTCTTTTTCTCAATTTCAGACACTTTCTCATGTCCCGAAAGCATCTGCTGCACGAAAAAATCTACACCAGCCGTTTTTGGCTGCCTGCCGCCGCTCCCCCGTCTCCCGGCCACAGCCGACTCGAAAGCTTCCACCCCATTCCGCCGCAGCTCGTTCAAGGCTCTGACAGGCACAAAGCAGGCGCCCTCCATGCAAACCTCGCAGTCCGTCACCGCCAGAAGGCTTTCCCCCGTCTTGCAGAGCCGCCTTCTGACTTCCTCCACGGTCAAAGGCGCGTTTTTCGCGGGCTGTACGATCTCCCCTGTAACTTCCGCCTTGGCGCGCGCCGTCTCCCCACATCTTCTCTCCTCCGCCGCATCACCGTCCTGCCGCGCTGACAGATCCGTCGCCTCAAAACATGCCGCTCCCGCATCACCGCTTTGCTGCTGCGATAATCTGCCGTCTGCTTCCATGCACAGCCGCAGCGGCTCGCCCGCTTTCACCACCGCACGCATCCGCACCGGCATTTTCTCCGGTTCCCTGATATATGTCTCCCGTATTTCCGAGAGCAGCGACTCGTCACAGCCTTCGTAGCCGGGCTTTTCTATCGTGACCATCTCTCTTCCGTTGTGCCGCTCGTAGTAGCCTGACTGAATCTCGCTGCGGATATAGAGGCTCTTAAGCCTGTCCATATCCTCCTGCTCCACCCGATACCCCGCCGCCCCTTTCCTCTCGTACAGATCCATATATTTGCGGTATACCGCCGTGACACCCGCCGCATACTCCGGCCGCTTCATCCGCCCCTCAATCTTGAAGGAGTCGATTCCCGCCTCCAGAAGCGCCGGCAGATACGCCAAGGTGCACATATCTTTCAGGCTTAGAGGATAACCGCTCCCGGAAAGCCGCCTTTTTCCATCATAAATCTCGTAGGGCAGACGGCACGGCTGGGCGCAGCGGCCCCGATTGCCGCTCCTTCCCCCAAGAATACTGCTGAACAGGCACTGTCCTGAATAGGAATAGCACATGGCGCCGTGGATAAAGCACTCCACCTCCACGCCCGTCGCCCTTCGGATTTTCTTCACTTCCTCCAGAGAAAGCTCTCTGGCTGGCACAATGCGGACCGCTCCCTGTTCCTTCAAAAGCGCGGCCCCGCGCACGCCTGTCACCGTCATCTGGGTGCTCACATGCAGGGGCAGTCCCGGAAAATGCTCTCTGATATGGCAGAAAACCCCAAAATCCTGCACGATTACACCGTCGAGCCCCGCCTCATAAAAAGGTGTCAGATACTCGTCAAGAGACGCCATCTCCCGCTCTTTCAGAAGCGTATTTACTGTCAGATAAATTTTCTTTCCATAAAAATGGGCAACACGGAGCGCGCGGACAATCTCCTCCTCCGTGAAATTGTCCGCATATGCTCTGGCGCCAAACTGTTGTCCGCCCAGATATACCGCATCCGCCCCGGCATTTACCGCACCCAGAAAGCCCTCATAACTTCCCGCCGGGGCAAGCAGCTCCACCCGCTTGCCCATACTGTCTGCTCCTCTTACAAAAGGAGCAGACCCTCGGATCTGCTCCTTACTTTTTATGCGCAGGCCCTCATATGAAAGTTTGCTGTTTCACAGCATGCGGGCCGCACGGTCATGAGTAGGGAAAGATAACGCTTTCCTACTCAATTGTTATTCTGTTATTTTCCTTTGCGCTCCTTGAGCTCCGTCTCCATGCGGACGATCTGCTTCGCATTCTCGTTCGCTTCTTTCTGGAGACTCTTGACACTCTTCTCAGTACTCTCCAGCTTCATCTGCGCCGCGATCAAATCATGCTTCAGCGCATACACCTCATCGTTCTTACTTTTCAAATCTTCTTCCAGAATACTGATCTGCTTCTTCGCCTTAAAATAGTCGTCCGCTATATTGAGCTGCAGCAGCACATTCTGGGTATCCATCGGCTGCCGTCTGAAACTGTCAATCTTGTTGTACTCGGCTATTTTATTGTTTATGTAGGACGCCACCTTCTGCAAGTATTCCTCACTCTCATAACCGCTCAGAGTGAAAACTTTACCGGCAATGATCACTTCCGTATCTGTTTTTGTTGACATAGGAGCGCCCCTCCAACGCTTTTACATAAAGTATCACATTTATTATAGCCGCCTTAAGACGGAATTTCAAGCCCAAAATGCCGATAGGCAAGATCGGTGACCATCCTTCCCCGCGGCGTGCGGTTTAAAAAACCGTTTTGAATGAGATAAGGCTCATACACGTCTTCAATCGTTCCTGCATCCTCCCCGATGGCCGCCGCCAGCGTATCAAGCCCCACCGGACCGCCCTTAAACTTCTCCATCATGGTGATCAGAATGTTCCTATCCACATGATCCAATCCCATTTTATCCACATCCATCAGATCAAGCGCAACCCTGGCAACCTCCTCCGTGATCACCCCGTCGTACTTTACCTGCGCAAAATCCCGCACCCGTTTCAGAATGCGGTTGGCAAGACGCGGCGTTCCCCGGCTTCTTCTCGCCAGCTCCACAGCGCCCTTCTCGTCAATCTCAACCCCCAGCTTTTTCGCAGACTGTCTGATAATCACCGTCAGCTCCTTCACCGTGTAAAACTCCAGCCTGTGAATCATGCCAAACCGGTCTCTGAGCGGCGCGGTCAGAAGCCCTGCCCTAGTCGTCGCCCCCACCAGCGTAAAATGGGGCAGATCCAGACGGATGGAACGCGCCGTGGGACCTTTGCCGATCATAATGTCAATGGCGTAATCCTCCATGGCGGGATACAACACTTCCTCCACCTGCCGATTCAGCCTGTGGATCTCGTCCACAAAGAGCAGGTCGCCCTCCTGCAGATTGTTGAGGATCGCCGCCATCTCACCCGGTTTCTCAATCGCCGGACCGCTGGTGACTTTCATGTGCACGCCCATCTCGTTGGCGATAATGCCCGCAAGTGTCGTCTTGCCCAGTCCGGGCGGCCCGTAAAACAGCACATGATCCAGCGCGTCCCCCCTCTGCTTCGCCGCCTCAATGTAAACCTTGAGATTGTTTTTCACCTTTTCTTGACCAATATAGTCAACAAGATTCTGCGGACGCAGGGATCCCTCTATTTTGATATCTTCCTCTATCAGATTTGTCTCGATCATTCTGTTTGGCATCGTTTTCTCCATATCACAACCTAATTTTTGGAAGTACTTCTCACGCTAACCGCCATGATTCCGCTTCGCGGAATCTCAGATCAATGCGGAGAATGCCGCATTTCAGGCATTCTCCTGAGTGAAACATAGAACTTCTTAACGAAGCAGCCTCTGCTGCTGAGTTTTAGAAGTTCTTTTCACTCTAATCATAGCATTTTCCCACCCGCTTCGCAAGTTCGTCACTTTTCTGCCCTTGTCAAACAGAGCAATTCATTATAATATAATAGACACATATATTGAAACAGACGCTTGACTATCATCTATCCATCTGTAAATTGTAAATGGGGTGTTTTTTTGCAGGCAGGAAAAATATTACGGGGAAAACTGATCGAAAAACTGCGCGAGGCGTTGGTGGCTGTGCTTCCAATCATTGTCATCGTGCTCTTTTTGTGCTTTTCCGTGGCTCCGATCTCTCCCAGCATTCTTCTCTGCTTTCTGATCGGCGCCGTTCTTCTGATTCTTGGCATGATGTTTTTCACGCTGGGCGCGGAACTCGCCATGTCTCCCATGGGTGAAAAGGTCGGCACCTGCATGACAAAAAGTAAAAAACTCAGCGTTATCGTTTTCCTTTCTTTCCTTCTGGGTTTTATCATCACCGTGTCCGAGCCGGATCTGCAGGTACTTGCCGGACAGGTGCCCTCCATCCCGAACGGTATCCTGATCGGCGCGGTGGCAGGCGGCGTGGCTCTCTTTCTGGTCATCGCCCTGCTTCGTATGCTGTTTCGCATCCCCCTGCCGCCTCTGCTTATCTTCTTTTATATACTGGTCTTTGTTCTGGCTCTTTTCGTGCCGGATGATTTTTTAAGCATTGCTTTCGATTCCGGCGGTGTGACCACTGGTCCCATGACGGTACCCTTCATTATGGCGCTCGGCGTGGGCGTCGCTGCCATCCGTAACGACCGCCATGCCGCGGACGACAGTTTCGGTCTGGTGGCGCTCTGTTCCATCGGTCCCATCGTGTCCGTCCTGATCCTCGGCATGATCTATCACCCCGGCGAGAGCAGCTATGTGCCGCCGGTCATTCCCTCCGTAGATACTTCCGTGGAGCTGTGGTCGCTGTTCCATCAGGGATTTCCTACCTACATAGCGGAGATTGCGGTCTCCCTCTTTCCTATCGTACTCTTTTTCGGACTGTTCCAGCTTGCCGTGCTGAAGCTTTCCAGACGTACCCTGTCGAAAATGCTGATCGGTCTCGCCTACACATACATCGGACTGGTTCTGTTTATGACAGGTGTAAATGTCGGCTTTATGCCCGCCGGAAACTATCTGGGGCAGATACTCGGCTCTTCCTCCAACCCGTGGTTTTTGATCCCGATCGCCATGGTGATGGGCTTCTTTATCGTAAAGGCAGAGCCTGCCGTCTACGTGCTGAACAAACAGGTGGAAGAAATCACCGACGGCGCCATCTCCGCAGGCTCCATGGGGACCTGTCTCTCCGTGGGCGTCGCCATATCCCTTGGGATCGCCATGCTTCGCGTGCTGACCGGCATCTCCGTCATGTGGTTTCTGATTCCCGGATATGCCTTTGCCCTCGGTATCTCTTTCTTCGTACCGAAAATCTATACCGCCATCGCCTTTGACTCCGGCGGCGTTGCCTCCGGCCCCATGACCGCGGCGTTTCTGCTCCCTCTCGCGCAGGGTGCGTGCGGCGCTGTCGGCGGCAGTATCGTGACGGACGCCTTCGGCATTGTGGCGATGGTTGCCATGACGCCGCTTATCACCATCCAGCTTCTCGGACTGCTGTCGCAGCGGCAGAAAGCATCCGGCAGAAAGAAACGCCGGCTCGCCGGGCAGCTTGCAGGACTGGTGCCTGCGGTTACATCCGAGGCGGAAGATGTTATTATCGAACTTTGATCTGGCAGGCAGAAAACCTTTTGCCCGCCGCGCCGGGGTCTGCGCATATAAAAACGGAGGATATCCATGAGTGAACTGTATATGATGACAGCCATCATCACAAGGGACCGCACGAAGGAATTTGCGGCATTTTACGACAGAAACAACGTCCCGGTCAACTTCATCACCCTCGGAGGCGGAACCGCCACCAACGAGCTGATGGACTATTTCGGTCTGGACGGTACGGAAAAAGCGGTGATCTTCTCCATCGTCACAAGAAAGACATGGAAAAAACTGAAAAGCGGTCTGGAACGGGAAATGCGTATCGACATACCCGGCTCAGGCGTCGCGTTCATTATTCCGCTTGCCAGCATCGGCGGTCTTCGTCAGCTCCGTTTCCTGACGGGGGAAGAAACCTTTGAAAATGGGGAGGAAACAGTTTTGAAGGATACCAAATACGAACTTTTAGTCATCATTGCCAATCAGGGCTACACCGAAATGATTATGGACGCCGCCAGAAAAATGCAGGCGGGCGGCGGCACGGTGATCCACGCCAAGGGCACCGGCATGGAGAGCGCCGACAAATTCCTCGGCGTCACCCTCGCCTCCGAAAAGGAAATCATCTTTATCGTTGTCAAAAAGGAACAGAAAAACGCCATCATGCGCGCCGTCATGGATGAGGCGGGACTCACCACCAAGGCAAAATCCGTGGTATTCTCGCTTCCTGTGACAGAGACCGCAGGTATGCGCCTGTTGGAGCAGTATGCGGCGGAGGACGCAGAAGCGGAGGAAACGGCAAATCCCACCCAAACCTAACGCACCACCCTATTCCTGCCCGGCAGACTCGTCACCGTTTCGTCCGGGCAGCTTTTTCATGTCAACTCACATTTCCGCTCTCCCGCGCCATCTCCTCCCGTCTGAACTGCAAGTGGTACAGCCGGTAGTATTTCCCGCGCAGCTCCAGAAGCTCCTGATGGGTGCCCTGCTCCCGGATTTTCCCGTGGGAAAGCACGATGATCCTGTCTGCGTTCTGAATCGTGGACAGCCTGTGCGCCACCATCAGCATGGTGCCGATATTCTGCATCTTTTCCAATGAGTTTTGGATGAGAAGCTCCGTCTCTGTGTCAATATTTGCCGTGGCTTCGTCCAGAATCATGACTGACGGCTTATGCACAATCGTGCGCGCAAAAGACAAAAGCTGCCTCTGTCCCGCCGAAAAATTGTTTCCTCTCTCCCGCACTTCCTCATCCAGACCCTTTTCCAGTTTGTCAATGAAATAATTCGCGTTCACATAGCGGCACGCCTCCCTGATCTCCTCGTCGGAAATATGTTCCGCCCGCAGCGCGATATTGCTGCGGATGGTCCCCGAAAACAGGAACACATCCTGCAGCATCTGCCCGAAATGCCTGCGCAGGGAAGCAATTTTGATCTTTCGTATGTCGATCCCGTCTATGAGGATTTCCCCTTTCTGGAACTCATAATTCCTGCAAAGGAGCGACAGGATCGTGGTCTTGCCGGAACCTGTGGAACCGACGAAGGCAACCGTCTCCTTCGGCATCACATGGAAGGAAACGCCCTTTAACACCCACTCTCCCTCCACATAGGAAAACCACACGTCCCGAAACTCGATCTCACCCCTCACCGTCTCCAGCTCCACCGCGTCCGGCGCATCCTGAATGTGCGGCTCCAGATCCATGACCGTAAACACTTTTTCCGCCGAGGCAAGCGCCGACTGCAGCCAGTTAAACTGCTCCGCCAGATTCTGGATCGGGTTAAAAAACTTGGAAATATACATATAGAAAGACACCAGCATACCGCTCGTGATCACCTGTCCCATAAACACCTGCTTTTCCAGATACCCTCTGCCGCCCAGATACAGCAGGCATAGAATGGAACTGACGTAGAGCATATACACCAGTGGGCGGAAAATGCCAAACACCAGTATCTGCTCCTGTTTTGCCCGCCCCAGCGCATTGCTCTTTTCCCGGAAGTCCTGCATCTTCGCCTCCTCCCGGTTAAAAATCTGGGTGATCTTGATGCCCGAAAGATTCTCGGACAGATAGGTGTTGATATCCGTGGTGCAGTCCTTCACCTTGCGGTAAGCGCGTCTGGAAAACTTGCGGAAAATCACCGTAAACAGCACGATAAAAGGCACAAAGCAGAGGATCATCAGCGTCAGCTCATAGCTTAACACAAGCATAGCCGCGAAAACACCCACGATCACGAATATATTTTTTACAAAATTGACAAGCAAATTGGTAAACATCATGGAGATCGCGTTGGTGTCGTTGGTCACGCGGGTCACCAGTTTGCCGACGGGTATCTCGTTTAGCTGCTCGTGGGAAAGGCTCTCGATCTTCACAAACAAGTCTTCCCTCATAACGGAAATAATCCGCTGTCCCGTCTTTTGCAGCACCACCGCCTGTATGTACGCGCACACCATAGAGACGATCAGAATGCTCACATAGACCGCCATCGCCCGGTAAATCTGCGGCATCTCAAAATCTCCCGCGACGATCTCCTCAATCCGTCCGATGATGAAGGGGGAAACCACATCGTAGGCGATGGTAAGCAGCATGACGACGCCCACCAGAAGAAACCGCGGCAGATACGGTCTGGCGTAATGCAAAAGACGCCCCATAATCTCTCTGTCGCCGATCTGCCTCTCAAAACCCATCGTCTGCTTTTTATCTTTTACTGTCAGGTAAGCGATCAAGAGGACTAGGGAAAACAGCCCGACGATCGCTCCCACGACAATCAGCGGATAATACTCATACATCTGCCTCACCTCCTTCTTCCTCCTCCATGCGCTGCAGATCGACCATGTGCCGGTAATCCGCACAGTTCTCATAGAGGGTTTCATGGCTGCCCACCGCGCGGACTCGCCCCTCATCTATAAAGATAATTTTATCCATATGCTCCACTGTGGAGATTCTGTGGGCAATCAGTATCGTTGTCCTGCCCCTTCTGTTTTCCAGAAGGTTTTTCAGTATGATTTTTTCGGTTTTCATATCCACCGCCGAAACGGAATCGTCCAAAATCAATATCGCCGACTCCTTGATCAGCGCACGGGCAATGGAAATCCGCTGTTTCTGTCCGCCGGAGACCGTCACGCCCCGCTCGCCCAGCACCGTCCGGTACCCGGCTGTAAAATCCACGATGTCGTCATGCACGTCGGACAGCTTCGCCGCCCGCTCCACCAGCGCATCGTCCACTTCATCCACCGCAAAGGAAATATTGTTTTCAATGGTATCGGAAAAGAGGAAATTGTCCTGCGGCACATAGGAACACCCCTCCCGCACAGAGCGGATGGAAACCGTGTTCACGTCGTGCCCGTCGATAAAGAGCGTGCCGTCCGGCACATTGTAGGCGCGCAGGATCAGATCCACAAGAATGGTCTTCCCGGAGCCGGTTCTGCCCACCACGCCCACGCTCTCTCCCGCGTGAATGGTAAAGGAGACGTCCTTCAGCGCGTCCGTCTCCCCGTCGGGATAGCGGAAGGTAAGGTGCCTGAACTCGATCTCCCCCTTCATATCGCGCAACTGCGTCACATCCTCCCTGTCTTTCACCGTGATCTCGGCATCCAGAAGCTCGCTGATGCGTTTTAAGGACGCCTTTCCTCTGGACGTCTTCTCAATCAGCATGGACACCGCCATGACCGGCCAGATAATGGAATTAAAGTAGACGATATATTCCATAAGCTGCCCTGCATCAAACCTGCCGCAGTAAACCAGATAGCCGCCGTACCCGAGGATCACGCAGATCACCGACTCCACAAGCAGAAACGTCAGACAATCGAGCAGCATGGAAATCCGGGTGTAAGCCACGTTGATATCCTCGTTTTCCCGGTTCAGTTTCTCAAATTCTTTCAGTTCCAGATATTCTTTCACAAAAGCTTTGATCACCGCGATGCCCGAAAAGTTTTCCTGTGAAAAATCGGACAGTCTGGAAAACGCCTCCTGCCTGACCTCCCATTTCGCCTTCATCGCCTTGAATAAAACCGTACCGATCAGAAAAAGAATCACCATGGGAATCATGGAAAGCCCCGTCAGCCGCCTATCCATGTTCCACATTTTAAAGAAGGCGAGCAGCCCCAGAAACAGCGCGTCGGCAAACATAAGAATACCGTCCCCGAAACACTCCTGTATGGTGTCCAGATCGTTGGTAAACAGGCTCATCAGATTGCCGACCTTGTTCACCTGAAAATATTCCTGCGAGAGATTCTTGCAATGATCAAACATGTGGTTGCGCAGGTCGGTTTCCACCTTGATCGCCGCCCCGTAAAAACTGACGCGCCAGAGAAAGCGCCCCACCACCATCACGAGAATCACCACGATGGCGCGCCGGCACACTTCGTTTAACAGCACATCCATGGTAAAGGGCACAAGCTCCCCGCCCACTTCCACAAGACTGCCGTTCATGCCGTTTACCACGATACGGTAAAGTTCCGGCAGGATCAGCTGGAAGTAGTCCACAAAAACAAGCGCCGCAATGCCCACAAGCAAAAGCGGTGCATGCTTGATATAATAGCGGTTAATGTGTTTTCCAAAAATCAATGTGTTTTCCTCCAATGCGTTCAGCCCACACCCATTCGCAAAACCGTGCCTTCGGCACTCTCCGCTGCTTCGCAGCTCATTTTTGCTCATATACGGGCGTTCCCTCAGACCATCATTTGTCTGCCAAATTCATGCAAGCATGATTTGTCCGACAAACTCGGTCTGGCTGAACTGTTAGAAAATATGTTTCAGCGCAAGTTTTAAGATCGTCTCCGATGTGGCATCCTCCGTGATCTCCACCTTCTTCACCGCAGCGGTGGCGTCGGAAGCGGAATAGCCGAGCGCCACAAGCGCCTCGATCGCCTCACGCTTCATCAGATTGTCACCGCCCTGTGACCCTGCCGCGACGGACCCCGAAGCGCTCACCGGCTCGCCAAGCCCCTTCAGGGTATCCTCAAGGGAAATCTTATCCCGCAGTTCCAGAATCACCCGCTCCGCCGTCTTCGCACCGATCCCCGGCGCCTTGGCGATCGCCTTCGCGTCCCCCGCCATAACGGCGAACCGCAGATCATCCGCGCCCATCACCGAGAGGATCGCAAGCCCGCCCTTGGGACCGATCCCGCTTACCGCGATCAGCTTCTTAAAAATCTCCAGATCATCCCTTGTCAGAAACCCGAAAAGGGCAAACGCGTCCTCCCTGACAAGCGTGTAGGTATATATTTTCACCTCGCCCCCCACGCCCGGCAGAAGCGCCGCCGTGGCGGTGGAAACCCTGATGTTATAACCGATCCCTCCCGCCTCCACAACGACCGCGTCCTCCGCAATCTCCGCCAGCGTTCCCTTTATGTATGCGTACATGCCTTCCATTTCCTTTCTGTATATCTCAAATTTTTCCCTGTTCTCCTTCCCTTTCAAGCCGTCGCAGATAAGGCAGAAGCGACATCCCCGCAATCCCGAGAACCGCCCCCGTCACTGTGCCGGCCACAATCAAAAAGGGCGCATAATAGGCAACGGCAACCGTCTCCACCACCGCCATCGCCACCAGAAGCTGCCCCACATTGTGAAACACGCCGCCAAACACGCTCACCCCCACCATGGAAAAGCGCTTTGTTCTCCTGCCCAGACTCATGGCAAAAAAGCTGAACGCCGCCCCAGCAAGGGCGTACAGAATGGCGTAAAGGTTACTGAACAGAAAGCCTGACAGGACAATCCGCAGACCGTTCACCAGAATCGCCTCCCGCTCTCCCTCTGTCAAAAAGCTCACAGACGGCGCCCCGCACCCATCTTCCGTATGCCGGGTCTGTTTTTCCGTCAACGTTTCCGCCCGCGGCGTATTCCCGGCACTGGCAGTCCGCCTGTCCGCCTCACCGTACAGCAACAACAGCACAATCAGGTTGGGCAGTCCCAGCTTGATTCCCGGTATACCGAAGGAAAAGGGAATCAAGGATTCCACATAGGACAGAATCAGCGACAGAGCCAGCATAAAACCCAGTTCAGCCGTCCGTCTCATAGCCGCCTCCATTCCGAAACGTACCATTGTCCGATCCCGTTTCTCCCTCCGTTTCCTCCGCCTTTGCCATTCCATCCGGCGTTTCCGTATCCGCCCCGCCCACAATTTCCACCGCAAGTTTATGCGGCAGGCAGATAATACTCTCCCCGCCGCCCGCAATGGGTATGTGATGCACGCAGATCTGGTCCCGGCAGTCGGCGGCTTCCATCCATACTTGTGCCCCGGAAACAGCCAGCAGATTGTAACTGTTTCCTTCCGGAACCGCTGCCGCAAGGTCCGGTCTTTCCCCATACCACTCACAGGAGGCGCGCCCGTTCACATAAAGAAGCAGACAATAGCGGGCTGTCTCCGATGCGCTCCCACGCGCCGCCGCCTGGTCATGTCGTTCCCTCTGTGCCAGAGCCACTTCCTCAATAACCTCTCCGTCGCAGGATATCCGCAAAGACTGCCCTTCCTTCCGGCTCAAGGCAGCCCATGCAAAGCTTCCAAGCGCCAGAAGCAGGAAAAATGCCATCAGACATATGTCCGCTCTGCGGATCCGCCCGCCCTCTGTTCTGTTATCTTTCCCTATGATTTCAGACATATAGATATCTTACCACAACCGAACATACGTTTCAAGCCCTTCCTTTCTATGAAAACAGAGCCACCAGTAACCCGATGACTCTGTTCGCTTAACATTTTCAATTTTAAGAAATGTAAAAATCGGTTCACAACCGCTCCAGACGTTCCACAAACGCCAGATAGAACTTCCTTTCCTGTGCACGACAGCGCTGTACTTCGATGCTTCTTGTATGTCCTGCCGCAAGGGGATGATCCAGATCATAGAGCGCCTGCTTCGCGGCCCGGAGCGCGGACTGCACGCTGCTCCCCAGAATGTCATTCGGGTTGCCGCCGTTCCATCCTCGCTCCACGCGCTCTATCATCATCTGGGAAATATGCTTCATCATGCCGTTATTCCCGATGCCGAGACCGTTCGTCCCAGTTTCCTTCGCCGCCTCCATCCACGCCTGTTTCACTTCCTCCGGCGCGTTCACTCCCACACTCGCAAAAGCTTCCTCGTCATAATTCCGTTCCTTCTGCGGTATCTGCTCCGACACCGCCTCCAAAAACCGGCTCTGTGGCACGTTCTTTTCCGTTTTTCCCGCCGTATATCCACCGATCTGATAGTTTGCCGCTCCGAATCCGCTCACTTGCATTTCCGTGTCCCTCCCGCCGCCGCATCCTGTTTCACATCGTTGCAAAGGATGCCGTCTTTTTCTTTTTATCTTCTGATTGTAATACGAATCACCCGTGCCAAAAGTTTCACCGATGAAAATATTATCTTTTTTTCACAGGCACCAAATCACCCCTCTCACATAAGATAAACCATAACTAACATTTGGAGGACACTAACATGAGTGATCTTACAGCAACACATTGCGGATGCAATACACCCGCCCCTGCTAACAACGGATGCGGTTCATGGATCTGGATTCTGATCCTGTTATCCTGCTGCGGCGGTAACGGCGATGGCTGCGGCTGTGGCGGCGGCTTCTTCGGCGGCAACGGTCTTTTTGGCGGCAACGACAACAACTGCTGCTCATGGATCTGGATTCTGATCCTGTTATCCTGCTGCTGCAACAACTAATCTTTACACCATCACATCTATCACACACATCTGAAACAGAGTTCCGCCGCAGTGTTCTTTTCCTGCGGCGGGCCGCTCTGACAGGCGGCTATTTTTCGTTACAA
Organism: uncultured Lachnospiraceae bacterium; assembly: GCA_910584725.1. Taxonomy (GTDB): domain Bacteria; phylum Bacillota; class Clostridia; order Lachnospirales; family Lachnospiraceae; genus UBA3282. The sequence goes on from CAJUBE010000003.1 coordinate 159,073, forward strand.
TTCACACCTACTCCAGATTTCGCATTAATTTATGTGAATTGCAACGATGAATGCACCGGCGCTGGTTCCGACACCATGCAGCAGGTGCATGGTGCGGGCTTGAGAAGTAACTATTTTTCTTTTGTGCGTCATATACTGTAGAGAAAAATGGCATCAGAAAGGCATAGCTTATGGCAGAAAAAAGAGAAGACGCGTCAAATGTTATGGCATTCGATGCCTTATATACAACCAACCAGATCCAGAAACTAAAGGTTCTTCTCCCCTACATAGAACCTTCCATGCAAAAGCATCTGGCCGTTTATATCAAGTATATGGAATTGCAATATACGATGAATCTCACAAAAAGACACACTTCCGCACTCAGCGGATGCGGACTGTCCCAGCCAGAAAAGCCCGATCTGAAAAAGCTCTGCAAAGAATTGTGTCTCTACTCCACCCCGGAAGAGATCCGGCAGTTGGAGCAGATACAGAACATGCTGCAGACGTTGGAGACTGTACAGGAAATGACCCAGACCATGAATGCCATGCAGGAAATTTTCCCCGACATGAATATGGATTCCCTGTTTGGGAATCCGCTGTCCGGGTCAGATCCGTCCGGGGACACCGCAGCCAGTTCCGAAAACGCCGGAGGCTCCCCCGACGGATTTGCCGCTTCCGGTTCTCCTATGCTTTCCATGCTGATGAATATGCTCACCCCAGAGCAGAGAGAAATGTACGAAATGTTTCAACAGCAATCGTTTTCAAACGACAATGAATAAACCATTGGAGGTTTTCCATGAACAATGAATGGATGAACGACCCGTCCCTCGCCGGAATTGACAAGGCGAAACTGGAATTTTTGCAGGCGCTCGTCTTTGAGAGCCGCGGTCTGAAACGGGAGCAGATGCTGCCTTTCCTGATGGCGGTCGCCAAGAGGGGACAGGCGGATCACATTACTTTTACCAATGAGGAAATCGAGACAATCGTCGCCGTCATCAAAAGGGAATCCTCGCCGGAGGAGGCCGCAACCATAGATAAAATGATGCGGATGCGAAAAAAATAGACCGCAGAATGAAAGAAAGCCGAAGGCATTCTCCTGAGTGAAACATAGAACTTCTTAACGAAGCAGCCTCTGCTGCTGAGTTTTAGAAGTTCTTTTCACTCTATGACTCCGGCCTTTTCTTATGGTACCATTATAGTGCGTGGAAAAACGGCTGCATTTTTTCATACGTGCAAAAATGCTGAAAACCAATCTCTTTTAGCAGCCTTTTCGACTCCTCCATATACGTTCCGAGATGCGCCGGCGCATGGCTGTCGCTGCCGAGCGTCAGGATTTCTCCTCCCATGTCATGATACATCGTGAGGATTTCCCGCGAGGGGGTGGAATCGGTAAGCCCGTATCGGTGGGAAGAGGTATTGATCTCAATGCCCTTTCCATTCTTTATAACCTCCGCAAGAATTTCCTCCACATAATGCTTCACATAGCGGAAAGGATACATGCCCAGTTTATCATATCTCAAAACCAAGTCCGGATGCCCCAGCACACTGTAATTCTGGTAATGCTTTACCAGATACAGAAGCTCCTCATAATATCGCTCATTGTATTCTTTCTGGGTCCGTCCCTGCTGAAATTCCTGCGACCAGAAACCTTTATCCTCGATCTGATGAACCGACAAAATAATAAAGTCAAAAGGGTATCTTTGGTACAAGGCTTCAAACTGTGGGATCGTGTGTTTCTGCATCCCGAACTCCAGACCCATTTTAACGGAAAGCCGGTCTGCGTACTGGTCGCGCAGACGCCGGATTTCCTCCACATAAGCCGGATAATCCACGTTCACCATGGCAAGACCATTGCAATAGGGAATCTCTACTCCGCTGTCCCAGTCCACCTTCGCCCCATAGTCCACGTGATCCGTAAAACAGATTTCGTCCATCCCAAGCCGGATGGCGTCTCTCACCACATCCTCCATGGGATAGTCGGAATCGTCGCTGTAATCTGTATGTACATGATAATCAACAAACATAGTAAACTCCGCCCTGCTCTGAAAGGAACCGCGCCTGCCCATATCACAACATGATATCACACATCCGTTACTGCCAGTTCAATACCTCTTCCTGAATCTCCCTGCAAATGCCATATCCCACAGACTCGTCTTCATAATCATTTTCCTGCCAGAAATCCCAGCCCCATACGAGCCCGTCCTCAAAAACAGAAGTCATCTCCCCGAGGTCTTTTATCTTCTGTTCATATGCTTCCTTTGTGAGCGGTATCTCTTCCGCCTCCTTGTCGCTGTACGGGAACGGATCCGCCGCTGTCTCCGCGTAAAAATAGGTACAACTCAAAACCGTGCCGTCAAAGTCGCATTCGTCCGGCTCGCTCCACAGATCCTCCTTCAGACACCACCCATCCTCTGTCCACTCATAAATTCGATGGTTGTAATTTCCGTCCGTCCCCGTGGTATGGGGCCATGTATACAGCACCAGATGCCCGTCCGCGGTGTGACACAGATCACTCGACCACGCCCACGGTTCCAGATCTTCCACCGTGTGCATCCCGCCGTCCAGTGTGTAGCACACCAGATAATGCCAGCCGCCGCCCGCTGTCAGATACACTTCCGGTACGCCGTCCCCATTGTAATCTTCCACCTTGCCCCTGTCGAGATACATGCTGCAGATGTCATCCTGCGGAAGCATGACAGCCAACTGCACCAGCTCACTCTGCACAGGGACACCGTTATATGCCGCTGTCATCACATGGGAAGAAACCGTGAGCGCCGTCAGCAGTATAGATAGCACAGTCATGTTGTCCCTCCCTTGTGATACATCTCGTGCCTAAAACCTCAGACTGAAGTTCAAATGCGCCCCTGCATTTCTTATTTCTGCACGATATTCACCAGTCTGCCGGGCACATAAATCTCCTTCACAATCGTTCCCGTCAGCTTATCTGCGATTGCCTCTTTCGCCTTCGCGATCACCTCATCCTTCGGATCGTCCTTGCCGATATTCAAGGTTGCACGGTTTTTGCCATTGATCTGCACCATGATCTCCACCGTGGACTCCACGGTCTTAGCTTCCTCATAGGAAGGCCATTCGGTCTGGTAAACCCTGCCCGCAAAGCCTGCCGCCTGCCACAGCTCTTCTGTGATATGCGGCGCCACCGGGTTCAGCAGGGCGAGAAGCGTCTTAAATTCGCCCTTCGTCACCGCATTCTTCTTATAAAATTCATTGACAAGGGTCATCATTGCCGCAATCGCCGTATTGTATTTCAGATTTTCAAAATCGCTGCTGACTTTCTTGATGGTCTGGTGCATCCTGATCTCCATATCCTTGGAGTAATCCATGTCGTCTGTCAGGATATCCTGCAGTTTCCACACTCTCTCGAGGAACCTGCGGCATCCCTTCACGCCGTCCTCGCTCCAGCCCGCGCTCAGCTCGAACGCGCCGATGAACATCTCGTATGTCCGAAGCGTGTCCGCGCCGTAGTCTGTCACGATATCGTCGGGATTCACCACATTGCCGAGAGACTTGGACATCTTCACCACCGGGTGCTCCGCCATCTCGCCGTACTTTTCTTTCAGCGCCTGCCTCGCCGCCTTCTCGCTGCCGTGCTCCTTAAGGAGCGCCTCCTGCTCCGCCGCCGGAAGATTCGAGAAACAGTGGGGATTCAACCCCAGAATCATGCCGTGGGACGTCCGCTTCGCGTAAGGCTCCGGGCAGGGTACTACCTTCTGGTCATAGAGGAACTTGTGCCAGAACCGGGAATACAGCAGATGCAAAGTCGTGTGCTCCATACCGCCGTTGTACCAGTCCACGGGCATCCAGTAGTCAAGCGCCTCCTTGCTCGCCAGCGCGTTCTCATTCTTCGGGTCTGTGTAGCGCAGGAAATACCACGACGATCCCGCCCACTGGGGCATGGTATCCGTCTCCCGCTTCGCCGGCCCGCCGCAGCAGGGACAGGTGGTATTGACCCAGTCAGTCATAGCCGCCAGAGGCGACTCGCCCGTGTCGGTCGGCATATAGCTCTCCACCTCGGGAAGCTCCAGAGGCAGTTCACTCTCGTCAAGCGGCACAAAACCGCATTTCTCACACTCTACAATGGGAATCGGCTCGCCCCAGTAACGCTGTCTGGAGAATACCCAGTCGCGCAGCTTAAAGTTTGTCTTGGCACAGCCGACGCCCTTCTCCTCCAGAAAAGCAATCATTTTCTCCTTGGCGTCCGCCACAGAGAGTCCGTTCAGGAAATCCGAGTTCACAAGCGTGCCCTCCGCCACGTCCGTGTACACTTCCTCCTGCACGTCCTTTCCGCCCGCAACCACCTCGATAATGGGCAGGCCGAATTTCTTCGCGAACTCCCAGTCTCTCTCATCGTGCGCCGGCACCGCCATGATCGCGCCCGTGCCGTAGCTCATCAGCACATAGTCGGAAATATAGATCGGGATCTCCTTGCCGTTCACCGGGTTCACCGCGGACATGCCATCGATGCGCACGCCGGTTTTCTCCTTCGCAAGCTCCGCCCGCTCGAAGTCGGACTTTCTCGCCGCCTGCTCACGGTAAGCGCAGATGTCGTCCCAGTTTTTCAGCTCGTCCTTATATTTGTCAATGATCGGATGCTCCGGGGACACCACCATGTAGGTCGCGCCAAACAGGGTGTCGCAGCGGGTCGTGTAGACGCGCAGCTTATCCTCCTTATCCTTGATGGAAAAGTCCACCTCCGCGCCCATGGACTTGCCGATCCAGTTCTTCTGGGAAACCTTGACGCGCTCCACATAGTCCACCGTATCAAGCCCTTCGATCAACTTGTCCGCGTACTCCGTGATCTTTAACATCCACTGGCTCTTTACCTTGCGGACCACCTCCGCGCCGCAGCGCTCGCAGACGCCGTTCACCACTTCCTCGTTGGCAAGCCCCACTTTGCAGGAAGTACACCAGTTGATCGGCATCTCTGACTTGTAGGCAAGCCCCGCCTTGAACAGTTTCAGGAAAATCCACTGTGTCCACTTATAATAATTGGGATCCGTGGTGTTGACCTCCCTCTCCCAGTCAAAAGAGTAGCCAAGGGAATGGAGCTGGCTCTTAAAACGCGCCACGTTGTTCTGCGTCACGATCTTCGGGTGAATGTGGTTCTTGATCGCATAGTTTTCCGTGGGAAGCCCGAACGCGTCCCAGCCCATGGGATAGAGCACGTTGTAGCCCTGCATCCTTCTCTTTCTCGCCACAATGTCAAGCGCCGTGTAGGGACGCGGATGTCCCACATGAAGCCCCTGCCCCGAGGGGTAAGGAAACTCCACCAGCGCGTAATATTTCGGTTTGGAGTAATCCTCCGACGTCTGGAAAGCCTTCTCGTCGTCCCAGATCTTCTGCCATTTTGTCTCCACTTCTCTGTGATTGTACACTTCTGCCATGTTACTGCCCAATCCTTTCCCGCCGCATACGGCTTTTCTTTATCTGAAATCTGCGGCAGGACACAGCCTGACCGCCACAATTATAACGATTTTTTCATACTCTTTTCATTTTATTATACTTGTCGGATTTGTCAACATTTTTCTTACTATATGAAAATCACCCTATATGAAAATCCCCTCAGTATACTACGGACAGCTGTCTTATACACGCAACTCTGCCGTTATTTTTTCCACCGCATAAAGCGGTAACTGTAACATCTGTTCATTCATGTGATAATCAGCCAGCGATATCTGCACCGCTTTAACAGGGTTGAATTTTTCCATGTAAGTCTGGAGTCTTTTATCCTTTAAGTTTATTTTTGTAATGACATCCACTGGTATTGCTCCCCTTCCGTCAATAATCAGACAGCTGATTTCACAAGCCGATCTTTCATTTGCATAATAATACAAATCCCGGCCCGAAACCGCCACAAGCTGCTGAAAAACATATTGTTCCGTCATCACACCGTCAAATGCATCAAATAACACATTTCCGTCAGAAACACTATCCTCATGCATGCCAAGCATACACGCAAGAAGTCCAATATCTGTCATAAAAAGTTTAAATACTTTAGAGCTATCAAAATCGTTCAATGGCATCTGCGGCACCGTAACACGGTTAACTTTATACACAAATCCGTAATCGCTTAGCCACGCAATCGCTTCTTCAAAAAATTTTGCCCTTCCGCCTTCCTGTAAAAGATCATAGAAAAATTTTTTATTCTCCTTCCTTAATTGGTTTGGAATGCTTTCCCAGACCCCACAGACTTTCGTATAAAATGCAGACGGTGCATAGCTTATAAAAAAATGATTATATTCTTCAAGAATATGCTTCTGCGCCTCCTTCACATAGTCTAAGTTCCTACTTTCGACAAACCGAAGAACTGCTTCCGGCATACCCCCAACAAAAAAGTAATATTTCAGTGCATCGACATAGTGCTGTCTGAAAATATCAGTCATTTTAAAATTACTTTTTATCAGGAAATTTTTTAAGTGCTCTTCCTTTTCCATCGCCAGGAAAAATTCTTGGAAAGACATGGGGTACAGTCTTAAAATTTCTACTTTTCCCACAAGCGAGGGTGTAAGATCATGCACAGATACAATGTCTAATAATGAACTGGCACAAATAACATGATAATCCTGTAGAGCCTCGCTGAAACATCTCAGACTTGCCAACGCATTTGGCATTGCCTGTATATTGTCAAGAATAATTAAAGTTTCTGAAGGTCTGATCCTTTTGCCAGAATAAATCTCCAGCCCGGACACCAGACATCCTATATCCAAACTTTCCGCAAACAGCCTGTTGATCCTGTCATCACCTAATTGAAAATCAACATAAACCGAAGCCCCATACTCTGTTTCTCCAAACTTCCTTATAAGCCAGGTCTTTCCCGCTCCCAAGACCCCCTCCACAATAACAGGCTTCTTATTCTCTCTGCTTTTCCACTGTTTAAGCCAATCCATGGCGAAACGTTTCATGAAATCACGCCTTTCACGCAGTTTCTCTTCCATTATTCTACTCATTATATCGTCTAACTACATTATTTACAACAAAAACTTATATTTTCGCCATTAATTACAGTGTATTTTTTCTATATTTTACATTATTTTCAACTATATTTCTATCTTTTTACATTTTTTACAGCGAATATAAAATCCCTCCACTGCTGACAGCGAATCCCTGAATGCAAATCGAGTAGGGAAAGAGCCATCTTCCCCTACTCGCGCGCCGGGCACCCGTCAGCCTTAGCTGACATATTTCCTTTGGGTGCCCGTGTGCATAAAAAAACTGCGCCATCTTCTGGCGCAGCCTCCCGCTATCTTCCTTATAGTTTCAATTAGCTAAAACACTTCTCAACTTCATTAATAAACACGCTGTCTCCCTGATCAACAAAGCCTGAAAACTCTACGAGACTTTTTGCCCCATAATCATAGAAACAACTACGTCCCTGACTAAAATCATTTAAAGCAGGATACTCCGTTTCCACCGATAATGCATAATGTCTATCCAAACCAGCTTCATTTTCCACTACCGTTTTCATAATGTTCCCTCCTTTTACTCGGCATACCTATTATATAGGTATGTAAAAATAAACAATCATTTCCTATCAGCATAAAAATTTAGCACAGACAACCCTCTGAATCCCCTCTGCCATATCCGATTCATCGCCCTGCAAACCACCGTGTTAAATTCCAAAAATACTATTTATATATTAGGAATGATCCTTTACTTTTCGTAAATAAAAAGAGGACTATTGACAATAAATGGCAGTCCTATTATTAAGAACTGACTATAGCGCGTATACCGTAAACATATAAAGAAACATCTGTTAAAATATTTTTCCGAAATCCCCAATCATAATCTTCTTCAAGATCCATTCTCTTTTTTCTCTGTTTCGGACATCAGACATAAAATTACGGAATGACGGAATCTCCTCAATAGATTCCAGCCGCGCGCTAAGTGCAATTGCGCACTCATTCGCATATTCAAGCAAAGCCCTTCTCATTTGATAAGTTATATCAAGAATAACACATGATTTGGAAAATGCCAAGTCTTTTTCGCAAAATAAACCGCTATCTGCATTTTCCCCGCCCGCAAAATATCTGCGCAGTCTCTCTTTTTTCAGACTTTCTGACAATCTGTTTGCATACTCCTTCCATAAACCACCCTTTTCCGCAGGCATATGCGCCGCAACAGTCAATGCTACAATATAATTCCTGACCGTCCGTGTACTGTCATAATAGTTCCACTCATCTGAATAAAACTGTTTAGATTCCAGAAATGCTTTCTCGTATTCACCGGGATCCATTTGCAGAGTCAAAATACACGCAATATCCGCATAGATTTCCCTAAATATAAACAAAAAATGATCCGACAATGACAATGTCGTATTTTTCGTCATGATGTCTGATAAATTATGTTGAATCTGATTTATAATTCGATTTTCTTTCTCGCATTCTTTATAAAAATCTTTGTAACTCTTTCCGGAAAACTTTCCCGCCATGGTCTCCCTTACCCATTTTTCAAGGGATCCATTTATATTTATCAGGCTTTTCCTAAAGTATCCATTCACCCACTGTCTTATATTTCTACCATAAAATTCCCTGCTGTCCACTTCCTTTTCGTTCCACTGGAGCGCTTCGTTCTTAATGTCAAAGAAAAATTTACCAAACAGCTCATCTCCAATCACCTTATTTCGATTCGTGTCCTCATCGAATTTCACATTATGAAACAGTTCCTGCCGCATCCCGGAAAGCATCAGCGTTACAAATTTCCGGATACGGAATTTGCGCCTTCGCTCTGCTTTTGTCAGTACATGAAATGCTTCATGCAGTATGAACACGGAAACCACATCAAACATTTCAATGATGCTTTCAGAAATATATATAATAACTACTTTACCGGATTCTTTACGGCGTTCAAACATAATCTGAGTCTCAGTATTGTTTTTCAATGTCGGATGCAGTACAAAGGCATATTCGGCATTATCTCCCTCAAACATTTTAACCAGCCTGTTAAGAATCATAGAATAGAATGCACAGATTTTCGGCGATAATTCATAGATACTTGTATCAATCGAAATGCTGGACAGGATCTGCCTGTCTGAATTTGCCGTACTGTCTATTACATTTTTATAAACTCCAGTCATTCGATCCACAGCATTCTCTATATCATCGATGAATGCCCGCTTCTCCTGTACATCCCTCTCCCGCCTGGCCACTTCCACCTGTTCTATGAATTGCAGTGTAAATATCTCAGATGCATTCCACAGTATCTGTCTTTCATAGAAGTGGAACTGCGAGTATTCCATCTGCGCCAGGCCATTCAGCATTCTTATCATGCAGCCGATATATCTGACCAGGGCAATTTCTTTATCCCCACATTTGTCACGCAGTCGCTTCAGGCTCTCCAGTTTTTCCGGTATCCATAGTTTTTCCATATTTGATCTGCTCCCCTTCTACAAGAATCTCTGTCTGGATATTGTAAACAGCCTTTGCAAACTGTTCATTCGTATGTGTCAGCAGGTTTCCCATACTATAGCATGCTAACAGTTTATGCATGCTGATCTGTCCTATTCTGATCACCATATCGTTGCTTCCCAGTGTATAGTATTTTTCAAAACATTCCTTTGCCCCTTTCGTTTTCGCGCGTATTTCGTCTACAAACAACGTATCCCAAAGCCGCTGTAAAAAACCCTCTATTTCCTGATCTCTTTTAATCATCATTCTTAATTGTACAGCAACCTCTTCTCCTTCTATTTCTTCCTGAATTTTTTCCTCCGATTTTATGATCTCTTCCTTAACCGAAAAAATACTGTGTATATTAAGGGACTTTAATTTTTCACGCATCTCCAGCACAAAACACATGCCTTTTATATAACTTTTTTCAAGTTTTGCAAGCACTAATTCGCTATGATTATAACAGAAATAGGCTATGACTTTATCATCGTCTCTGAGTTCATCCATAACCTTGTGTATCGTGTCCATATCTTCCCGGTCATGTTTCATTCTTATCAGAGAAACAAATAAATATGGAAAATGTCTGGCGTTTTTCCAAAATCTTTCATCTTTTTCGTCCTCATCAGTCATACACACCAAATTGCGTCTGCTACATGTCCCATCCAGTGTATTTACAGCCACTTCTTCGATTTCTTCCCAAATTATGCTCTTTTCCGTATCAGAAAAATTTTTGCCCTCTTTTACCTCCAGCGCATCAAAGTATCCAAAAGTACAATACATCCCCAATGCTTTTTCTTTATCCGTAGCAGTACCGTTTTCATCCCTGAAAAAATTATTCATTAACTGAATTACCCTGATTTTCATTTGTCATTTTCCCCACAATTTTTATCCACAGCATAATATGACTGACCAGACCGGCATAATAATTTTCACCCCGCAATGCCGCTATCGCATTTCTGAAATAATCCATCCGGCTTTTCTCCGAAAGGCTTGTCCAGTTCATCCATATCTGCCAGAAATCGAAATAAATTTCTTCATCCTCATCTTTCATGCGCCACTCAGCCACACCATTAATCTGCCCTATATATTGTATAGGTATTGTTCTGTCAGCCTCCTTTCCCTCGATACGGGTTCGGTATAAATATTCCTGAAACAGAAAATACAGTCCGATCTGTTTTTCACGCATTTCATGATCACTGATACATTTGTTTAAAATATAATTACAGACCACTTCCGCATCCGGCGTTTCGCTGTCCAGAACCGCGTTCATCAGCCCCGACACCGTCATCATATAATTAGCGCTGGCACCTGCCTGAAACCCGCTTTCCGATTTTTTTACCATTTCATACAGTCGCTTCATACTATCCAGAAATTCATAAAGCACAAGATAAATTTTATCCCGTTCCGAATTATGTTCTTTCCTGCTCAGATATTGCATGACCGCAGACAAATTTCCGTAGTAAAACTCATAGATTCTTTCCGGGCTGTTTTTTTCCAGACAAAGCTTCAACATATCGTTTACGCACCCGTCTCTATTCTTTCTCCTTGTACGCCACCCCTTCTGTTTTTTATGGTACGGAGTTTTCAGCAATTCTCTCACCAGCATCATTTTATCAGCAATCAGTTCCTCACTCGTAACCACCTGTTCCAGATGATGTAACAAATATGTCCAGATAAACTGGGGATTGCTTTCCAGTTCACTATTATTCCCACCCTTATTCTCACACAGCATCCTATACTGCCTGATTTCTGCATTGCGGATTACACGCAAACCATATGTAAAAGAAGTCGAAAACAAGATAAGTGCCATTATTGACACTTGGGATGCAAAGGAAAAAACTGTACATACCATAAACGTTGCTTTCATATCAAAATGAAACAGCCAGAAGCCCATCGGCAAAATAATGATAGACAAAAAGAAAAAAACCGGAATTGCATACGATCCAAAAGAATACGCCAGAATGGCCCTGTGTGGAATACCTTCTCTTCTATTATCCTGAACGCTGTAAAAAAAGATGACTGTCGCCGCCAGAATAGTGGAAATCGTTATAAGCATATCATAAAATTTTTCTATTTTATCAGAGATCAGCCGTCTTGTGTCTTCATTGATGACGCTATAGACGCTGCTTCGGGCACCCTCATTCAAATCAATAAAAGCAGACACAAATAAAATCACTGCAAAAATAAGCAAAATGATGATCAAAGATTTATGGATTTTTCTGCGAATATGGTTATGGATTTTCTGCCCAGTTGCAATATCATTTAGTTTCATATGTACAAAAATTATACTCCCATTTCTATACCTTTTATATTTCTTAATCCAGTAAATATATTTTACCATTCCAGCATTGCGTTTTCCAGATTTTATCTACGTTACTACATTATATATTAATTGTTTTTTACAGGCAACTAAATCTTTTGATGTCAGTACTCAATTAAATCCAACTCCGTTTTTCAGGAATACTATAGTTCTCGTTCTCCTGCACTCCCACTGCCCAATTTACATTTCTCCCCGGTCTGTCCGTAACCGATTATGCGTAATTTTGTTATTGATAAATACATTGATTTTTACTTTATGCAAGCGTATAATATTTTTGTGATGTATTCAATAATGAAATATATGCTAAACAAAACGCAAAGAAAGAAGGGCTATTCTGTGAAAACAAAAGTGAGACGACTCAGCATCCGTTGGAAAATATTGATTCCTGCCACAATTCTGATTATTGTCATGTGCGCGGTCATAGGAGTCAATTCCTACATCCGCATCAAGACCGGCATGATTCAGCTGGGTGTGGAGGAAGCGCAGATGGCGGCTTCCATTGCCGGATTCGCGGTGGACGGGGATTCCCTCGCCAGTATCGGAACAGGTTATGAAAACACGGAAGAATATCAGATTAATCTGTCCGCCCTCAGACAGATCCAAAGTCTCTGCGGCATCGCCTATCTGTATACCCTGCACACGGATGACAACTCACGGCTCTACTATGGGATCGACACGGACGACAGCGCGGGACAAAACAGCCCCGGAGATCCGTTTGACGGGGAATACGCAGAATTTGCCGATGTATTTAACGGTCAGGATTACGTGCAGGATTACATAGATGAGACTGAGGACGGCACCCTGATCTCCGCCTATCTCCCGATTAAGGACAGTGCCGGCAAAGTGGTTGCCGTGCTCGGCTGCGACTATGACGCATCCTATGTGGCAGGACGGATTGAGGGCGCGCGCAACAGCATCTTCCAGATCTCAGGCATCTGCCTGATTCTTGCCCTTATAATCATCAACTTGATCGTAAACCGCATTATGCGGAGCCTGAAAAAAGTTGACCATAAAATCTACGATCTGGTGCACAATGAGGGCGACCTGACGCAGTACCTGGATATCACTTCCGGCGACGAACTGGAGCTGATCGCCGGAAATATCAATACGCTGCTCGAATATATACGTGGAATTATGCTACATATCTCCGCCAACTCCACAGAACTCGGAACATCCACCGGGGCCATCGCGGATAGCCTTGTCAGCGCCAAAGACAATATTTCAGATATCTCCGCTACCATGGAGGAAATGAGCGCCGCCATGGAGGAAACCAGCGCCTCTCTGCACCAGGTCGATGAGTCCGTCTCACATATCATGAACAGCATTGGAAGCATTTCCGCAAAGGCTTCCAATGAGCGGGATTCCGCAGCCAAGATCACCGAAAAAGTGCAGTCTATTTATGAATCGGCTCAAAGAGGCAGAACTGACGCAGCAAAACAGGCTGCGGAAATGTCGAAAAATATGAGTGAGCGAATTGAACGCTCCAAAGCAGTGGAACAGATCGACACGCTGACAAACGAAATCATCAATATTACCGATCAGACAAGCCTGCTTTCCCTCAACGCAAGTATCGAAGCGGCAAGAGCAGGCGAAGCGGGAAAGGGATTTGCCGTCGTGGCCAGTGAAATCGGCTCTCTTGCCGACAATTCTGCACGAGCGGCTGAAGGTATCCAGCGGGTCAGCCAGGAGGTCATTCATGCGGTAAACGAACTGGCAAGCGAATCGGAACAGATGATCCGCTTTATGAACGAAACCGCTATGGCAGGGTACGAGCAGCTGCTTGACAACAGCATAAATTATAAGAATGATGTCGGCCGCCTCAGTGAAACGATGAGTGAGTTTGCAGACGAAAGTATGCGGCTGAATAGTAATATAGACAGCATAAAAGAAGCCGTTGATGCCGTCAATATAGCAGTCGCAGAAAGCACAAAAGGCATTGTCGGTGTCACGGAAATGGCTTCCGACATGACTGTAAGCATGGAGAACATCAAATGTGAAGCCGAGGGCAACAGAGAAATTGCCGGACAGCTTGAATCGGAAGTCGGAAAATTTAAATTGTAATTTACATTTTCACCAGCCGGGCTGTAGAAATCGGCTGGTGAAAATTGTTTTACGACTTTCTCCCCCTCATATCCTGATAGCATCGAAACAGGCAGAGCCACTGGATGTAAAGCGTGACGCCGTCATCGTAAGTGTAATACAGCCCCGCCCGTTTTAAAGCCGCCGACGCCTGCCTTTTAGTCAGCAGTCCGCCTTTTCCTGTGACACCGCATTTCATCCCCTGCTCGACGAACTTCTGAAATGCCCGGTATTCCTTTTCGCCCAGATCGGGAACCTCCTTCTTTGAAAAATATACCAGAACAGAGTCCACGGAAGGCTTCGGATGAAAATCCTCCCTGCGGAAATGGTACACGATCTTCATCTCCCACCGCACCTTAAGCGCCAGAGACTTCTTCGTTTCCCGCGGCAATCCCATGAACCGTTTTGCCGCCCCCTTCTCCATCACAAGCCACATATCAGACGGCGGATTTGTCCCTCCCGTCAGTTTCTCAACAATCTGTGTCGTCAGGAAAAACGGGATGTTTGCAAACACCTTGTAATCCCCTCTTTCCGGCAGACGATATTTCATAAAATCTCCCGGAATCAACTCCGCATTGTCAAATTTTGACAACCGCTTTTTTGCGCTCTCAAAAAGCTTTCTGTCGATTTCCACCGAGCATACTTTTCCCGCTCTTTTACAAAGGGCTTCCGTCAGATGCCCTTTTCCGGTGCCGATCTCCAGCACCGTATCCTCCTTCTGTATATCCGCCGGACGGATAATCCTCTGAATCACTTTGGAATCCGTCAGAAAATTCTGGGAATCCGATACCTGTTTTGTATAGTCATAGCCTGCCTGTCTCCTGTTCTTCTGCATAGCGTGCCTCCTTTTTATCCTGTACACCTCGATTCGCCTTCGGCAAATCCATTCCCCTAATAAAAAGGCAGTAAAAAAGCAGGACAGACCCTGCAAACAGAATCTTCCCGCTAAACGCTGCAATCAGACGGACTAGACAAATATGACTGCATCATATCTGTCTCTCAAATCGGCAATCCGGCAACTATTATTCGCACGCAAAAAAATCCCATCTACATGAGACGATATTCTCTGCTTTTTACTGCCCCTGATAACGGGTGCGTGCACAACGAATAATAATTCCCACGCCAAAGCCACCTTTCTGCAATCAAATACTTTGTTATATTTAAGCATGTTCACTATAACACAGATACGGAAATGCTGTCAATGTCTGGTTCGTGCAAAATTCCATGAAAAACCGTTACTATGCACACGCATAACGAAAACCCGTTCCTCCCAGCAATTACCATGGATTACTCTTGCCTCTTCCCTTCAATTGTTGTTATAATAGTGTTGAGTATTTTTGCAAAATAAGGCGTTATATTCACAAACGAAACTCCAGCCGGAAAGTTATACACGCAAATGAGGAGGAACCATGATGATACGGAACAGAAACAGATGGCTTGCGGCAATTCTTGCCATGGCGGTCGCTCTTGGCGACTGCGGCGGACTGACGGCGCTCGCCACGGAGAGCAGCACGAACGCGGAGAACACAATCTCCGAAAATAATACGATTTCTGATGAGTCGCCGGAAAATGAAGCCGAAGAAAATGAGGATAACGGCTCTCTCCCTGACTCCTATGGGGAAAATATTTCTTCGGAAGAATCGGATGCCCTGCCGGACGCGGATGAAGCCGTTGAAACCGACAAGACAGACGGCACGGAAGAAACCGACACAGAAGTAACATTACCTGCCTTACATATCGGACAGATTCCCGAAGGCGAAACGCTTCCCTCTACGGATGACGACGCCTTTTCCTATGATCTTCCGCTCTCTTTTGAGACGGCGGAAAATCTGATTTTATTTGTCAATTATGACATAGAAAAAGCAACCGAATACAAAGAGGCCGGCACATTGGAGTGGAGCATTCTCCGCGGCGAAAAGGGACTGGAGCCCGGCAGTACAAACCTTTTGAATAAGGCGGATGACTGGAACGGCTTTGAGGACGCCGCTTCTTCGCCTTTCTTTGTCATGGAAGAAATTACCGATGAAGAAAGTGCGTATGCACAGATGATCCTGCTCTCTCCCACAGAAGCCTTTTCTCATGTCAATGACGGTGAAAACTGCGAAACATCAAATACGTCTGAATACTTTGACTACTATATCCGGGCCGCCTATTACCCGGAAACGGAAAACGGGAGAGCCGAAAACTTCTATGCAGCGGCCACCGTACCTTTTGTGCCCCAAAATAACTCTGACACCGACAGGGAACAGACAACGGAAACTCCCACCGACAGGGAAGAAATCGCTTCGGATCACGAGGAGACTTCTTCCGTCTCGGAAAATTCTTCCGTTTCCGAAAACAACGTCAATATTACTGACGACTCACTTTCCGGAAACGATCTTGCCGTGAGCGATACACCGTCCGCGGATGAAGACGACGTTGCAGATACCCCGGAAGACACGGACTCAGAAGATGCCGGGACAGACCCTTCCACAGTCTCCGAAAACACCAGCGCGGAGTCGCTTATTATGTCCGCCGAAAACGATGCCGCCGAAAACAGTGACCTGCCACCGCTGGAGAAACCGTGGGACGGCAGCTTATCTCTGTATAAAGGCACCACGGCAGACGCGGATAACATCCTTGCCGAAAAAGAGCAAATTACCATGTCGCCCAAAGATACCCTGCAAATTACCGCCAAAACGGAACCAGCCATGACACAGGCCGATATTGTATGGGAAAGCAGCGATGAAACCGTCGCCACTGTGAAAACCGACGGAAACGGAACCGCCACGATCACAGCCTCCGCGGAAGGATTCGCCAGAATCACGGCGTCCTGTCAGGGGATCACGGCATCCGCTATCGTTGACGTCGTGCATGATAAAACCAGTCCCGACAATGATAAGCTTCTCGACCTCTCCGGAGATATCCGGGTGGCAGGTTTTGTAAAAGAAAGCGATGATCTTGTCTACAGCGGGCAGAAAATCACGCAAAGCTTCCGTGTCTATCACAAAAATACTCTGTTGAAAGAAAAGACAGATTACACCCTGACTTACAAAAATAATGTCAACGCCGCCGCATGGAATTCTGCCAAGGCGCCCAGCGTAACGATTAAGCTGAAAGGCCAGTATCAGGGCAGCGTGACTCTGTACTATACGATTAGACCGTTAGATATCAACGAAATTGATATTTACAATACACCCAAGGTTTCACCGGCTTACGAGCAGACTGTCAATTACAGCAAAAAACTGAACATTCCCGCTCCCGTTCTGACCTACGGGAAGAAAAAACTGGCGATTAAGAAGGATTTCGTCTGTGATTATTCGACTCCGGGTAAGGATATGACACCTTTGCCAACCGACTATAAAAACGGTGATCTCTATGACTCGAACAAAGTTTACTCTTATACGGTGAACGGAACGGGGAATTTTACCGGCTCTTTCCCCATGCAGCTTGTTGTTCTGAAGGATAAAAAACTGAATTTCAATTCCGCATCCGTGAAGCTTGACCAAAAACAGTACGAATACCGTGGCGAGCCGCTGAAAAAATCGGATATACATATTACCGAAGTCAAAATAGGCGGACAGGTTCTGTCTGAAACACTGTACGACCATGATGTCTATGCTTCCGGAACAGTGGGCGCTTATGTGATGTTATCTCCCAGTGCCGCCGGAAAAACTGCCGGTTATAGCGGCTGCAAAAAAATCACGTTAAAGCTGGTGGGCGACAGACAGCTTAGGGACGCTGCCCCGGGCACAGACTGGAAAGACAGCATTCTCTTCTCGCAAAAAACAGTGGATAAAAATGGCGGCATATTCCAGAGCGGCCCCGCGTTGTTAGTCTACGAGAATACATCGCTTACGGAGGGAACCGACTACACCGTCAAATACGGCAATGCCAAAAAAGCTGGAAAAGTGACCGCCACCTTTACGGGAAAAGGCAGGTACAGAGGCACGCTTCGGCTGTCCTATACCATCACACCGAATAATACCGGCATCAAAATTTTCCCTGGGAAAAATGTGACCGATAAGAACGGGACTTATGAAATAGCCTACCAGAAGGACGGCGCTGTGCCCGAGCTTATTTTAAAGGACGCGGACTATACCGTTCTCAAGAATAAGACTGACTATACCATAAAGTGCAAAGACAACAGGACACCCGGCACACCCATGACCTGTGAAATCACGGGAAAAGGCAATTACAAGGGATATGTTCGGACATTGTCTCTCATGGTGACAAACGGCGATATCAGTAAGTGTGCCATCACTGTTCCGGATAAACCGTACAGCGATAAGCCGAACAAATGGAAATCGACTGTCACGGTCAAGGATGGGAACGGCAAAAAGCTGACGGCCGGGAAAGATTATGACAAGAACTTCACCTACAGCCATACGCAGGAGCAGTCTCCCCCAGCGGGCACTACCGTCGAAGTCACCGTAACAGGACTCGGCTGTTACGAAGGCTCTGTCATCAAAGGGTCGTATCGAATTTTTGCAAAGAATATCAGCGTCTTAAAAGTGGTTATCGACCCGCAGGAATATACAGGGGAGGAAGTCCTGTTAAACCAAAACAATGATAAGAGGGATATTCATATATATGCCAACAATGCCGACGCGAAGAAAAAGCAGAATGAAATAACAAGTTCCTGCTACGAAATTATCGGATACACAAACAACGTGAAAGCCGGCACTGCAAAGGTCACCCTGCACGGTATCGGGGACTATGGCGGAACCAAAACCTATTCCTTTAAGATTCAAAAGAAGAAATATCTGATTAACCATGTGAAGGGAATCGCTTTGGACAAAACCAGCCTCTCCTTCTCCCTTGCCGAGCCGGACGAAGGAAAGAGAACCCTGACGGCCACACTTACGGCGGAAACCGGTGAAGCGATCGCAAATCCGACCGTGGTCTGGACAAGCTCTAACAACAATATCGTTTCCGTAGAGGAGACGCCTGACAACGCCGCCCAAGGCTTAGCTGATGCCCCCAAAACCGTAAGCGCTTCCGCCGTCCTGACACTGAAAAAAGAAGGCAGCGTAACGATCACGGCAACCGCACAGGATAGCGGGAAAAAGGCGCAATGTAAAGTTACTGTCATCGACGCCCCGGTTCTTTTAGAAGCCGGTCATACGATCAAAGAAGACATTGGAAACACATACCAGCTTCACATAGAATTTGCACCCACGCAGGATAAAAATAAACTCAAATGGGAAAGCAACAATTCGGATGCGGTATCCGTTGACGGAAACGGACTGCTCACCATGAAAAAGGCGGGCGCCGCCATTATCAAGGCCGTATATACCTCCGGCAAGAAGAGCTTTACACAACAGTGCTATGCCGTCGCGGTAGACCCGACTGAAAAAAAGCCGGAAGGTTCTAATGTTCTTATCTACGAGCAGGATCCCGGCTGCACCGACGACACGCCATACATTAACAAAATGCTGCGGGATTATGAGTGGGGTGACGATACGCATGTGCGTGAGGTGACGCTGTACATTCCTGCGGGCGTGTACCATATTGACGCGACAGCAGGCGGCAATGATTCCCTTGGAAACTATAAGTTTGGCGGCATCGTCCTGACTACCAACCAAAAGCTTGTTATGTCGTCCAGCACATTGTTAGTTGCTATTCCTAACAGCAAGAAGAATTATCAGGTAATCAACATCACCGGCCGCGACAGCGTCAGCGTTTCCGGCGGGCAGATCATTGGCGAGCGCAGGGATCACAAAGGAAGCGGCGGCGAGTGGGGACATGGGATTTATGTAGCCGGTTCTACGAATATCTCCATCGACAGTGTTGATATTTCCCAATGCTGGGGCGACGGCATATATCTGGGCTTCTATGACGGTCCAAACAAAAGCAGCAACGGTGTAACTATTACCAACTGTAACCTCCATCACAACCGCCGAAACAATCTGTCCATCACGGATGTGAACAATGTTACGGTCAACAACTGCGAATTTAACTATGCAAGCGGTGCAGACCCGCAGTACGGCATCGACATTGAGCCAAACAAAAACAGAACCTGCAGCAATGTAACCATATCCAATTCCAGATTTAAGGGAAATGCCAAGGGAACCATTCAGATTCTCGGACAGTTGAACGCCCATGTAAAAGGCGTCACAATAGAAAACTGCACCGGCGACAAAAAACCCGTTGTATGGGAAGGATACGGCGGCAGCGTGAGCGGCGTGAAAGAGACGGGCAACAAGTGGGGATAACCATTGCATACCCGAAAGTAAAATTTTATGTTGTTAACGAGAAGAGGAGCAGATTGGATAGCCTGCTCCTCTTCTTTATGTGCAGCCCCATGCAGAGCGATTCTCTACTTCCAGCCCTCCACCCACCAGTCCGCCACACGGCACACACCGTCCGCGTCCCAGGCAAGGATAAACACCGCCTCGCCGACGCCGTGCGCGTTTCCGCCTTCGCCGCTCAGATACTCCCGGCACTTAAGAGCATTCTTTCCCTGATACGTGACACGCTCGAAGTCAAAAAAACCTCTGACGTTTGCGCCGCCCGCGCGTCCATACTCGTTTTCCCCTATTTCCCGAACATTCCATCCGTCAAATTCTATGCGCTCGTCCAGATAGGGGCAGTATGCCTCATAGCGGTCCACGCCGATACATACTACATCTATATGCAGCTCAATCTCATCTCCCATCAATTCCCCACCGTCATTGGGAAGCTCCTCCAGACATTCCGTCCACTCGTGCCCTACACGCCGGTACAGACAGTTGTACCGGCCGCCCGGTCCACCGTTGCCGCCGTTGCCCGCCGCAAACAGCAGCTCCATCCTACCGTCGTTGTCCAAATCCGCCATAAGTGGCTCTTCCCAAAAAGTCGAGCCAAAACAGAAATGCTCCTCGTAAAAATCGCTTTCATCCTTCAGGACATAAGCCGGTTCCCCATTGAAGTAGAGCCAAATTTCACCGGGAACAAACACACGCCCCTCCCCCGCCATCACAACCATGTCCGTCTGTCCGTTTCCGTCCAAGTCGGCAATCACCCAGTCGTTAATCTGCCTGTGGTAATCCTTCGACGCACCTTCCCACCTCCACACTACGCCGTTCCACAAGTCATCTGCAAGCAGTCTGCGGAAAAAGCGCTTTAACTTTGCCTGCGCTATCCCCCTCTTTCGCCCTTCCTCCAGAAATGCTTTCTCCTGCTCCCGGATATTTCCCTTCGCCGCATAGTCCGCCTGCGACGCGTTCACCGTGATTTCCAGATTCATCCCCGCATTGAGCAGACTCGCGTCTCTGCCGATACACTCCCGGTTCTCCTCATAAATATGCTTCCAGAAATGTCCGTCCCCGTACACCTGATCCGCAATCTTCCACAGGCTGTCTCCCTCCTGCACCATGACAGTGGGCGCATAACCGAATCTGCTCTCCTTCTCCCAGAAAAGATTGGGGTATGCGTGATCAGTCGCACAGAACCACATGTCCTGCCCTGCTTCTTCCATAAATTTCTGAAAGTCCGTGATGTCCGCCCCGCCTGTCAGGCAGTTTTGCATTTCCACACCGCCGGACGCGCCTTCCGGCAGGAATCCCCCATCCAGCGAGAATTCCTGGGGACGGCCGAGCAGCTCTCCCGTATAATTGTCTCCTGTTACATCCGCACTCGCATAGCAGCCTGCCAGGCAAGAGCCCCTGCCTGTAATGCCGCCGATATTGTCAGCCCCTGTCACGGCGCCGGTCATATAGCTGTCCCGCACACAGACGGCCACTCCGCCGACACCGCCCGCATCACCGTTGCCTGTTCTGTCAAAATCGCTCTCTATGTCAGCATGTACAGCGCACCCACGGATGTAATAGGCGACTCCCGCGATACCACCCATCGCACTGTATGCGTTCACCGTACCCGTAAAACTGCAGTTTTCCACGGCGGAAGCCGCGCCCGTGATACCGCCTGCCGAGTCAAAACCGACAATCTTCCCCGTCACATGGCAGTTTTCAATCAACAAATCTCCCCCGCTCTGCAGACCGCTCGTAAGCGTCATGCCGCCCATGACGCCGCCGACATGCAACCCGCCCGTAATGTCACAGTCTTTGATATAGAGATTTTTGATCACGGTGCGCCCGCATTCCCGATATGCCGCACTGTCCCGCCCCTCAGGCAGATATGTCCTTGTCCCAAACAAACCTTGATCTTCCCCGTCTGGTAAGTTGATATAGAGTCCCGTCACCACATGGTTTCCGCCGTCAAAGGTGCCGTTAAATTCTCTCGTTTCGTCCTCTCCCGCATCACGCCCGCACCCTATAGGTTCCCACCCCGTCTCTCCTTTGCAATAAGGCGTAAGATCAATATCGCGGGTCAGCCGATAAGACGCGCTGTGAGCCGCCACCCCCGGCTCCACCTCCTTGTTTCCGTTCACCAAAAGCGCCAGCGTGCGCATGTCCTGCGCGGACTGGATCAGATAAACCTCCCCGTCCTTTTCAAAAATCGACTCTCCTGCATGGACAATAAGCCCCTGTCCGAGACACAGAAAAAAGAAAAGACCGACCGCCGCTCTTCTCAAAAATTTACCTTCCATAAACATGATAAAACTCCTACTCAATCGAGTAGGGAAGATTCTTCTTCCCCTACTCGCCGCGCGGCCCGCGTGCTGCGAAACAGCAAACTTTCCATATGTGGGCCTATGCATAAAAAGCGGATATCCTTTTACGAAACCGAAAGGATATCCGCCATCATACCGCAACTATCTGTTATGCGTCAACGTTCGCCTCCGCAACGGCCTTCGCTCTCGCCGCCACTTCCTTCTCCTGCACATCGCTGGGAGCCTGCTCGTATCTCGCGAACTCATACTTGTAAGTGCCGCGTCCCCCGGTCATAGAGCGAAGATCGGTGCAGTAGCCGCTCAGGCATGCCACCGGGATATCCGCCTCAACCACGGTCTTACCGTCCCCTGCGGGATTCATCCCGAGCACTCTGCCTCTTCTCTTATTCAGATCGCCCATCACATCGCCCGTATAAGAATCGGGTACCGTCACCTGCAAGTTTGCAATCGGCTCAAGGAGCACCGGTCCTGCCTCCATAAAGCCCTTCTTGAATGCCTGAATCGTCGCCATCTTGAAGGCCATCTCGGAGGAGTCCACCGGATGATAGGAACCGTCGTAGAGAACCGCTTTCACACCAACCACAGGGTACGCCGCCAGAGGCCCTGCCTGTACAGAATCCTGCAAGCCCTTCTCTACCGCCGGGAAGTAATTCTTCGGCACAGCACCGCCCACCACTTCCTGCTCGAACACAAACGGCGTCTCCAGATCGCCGGATGCCTCAAAGCGCATCTTTACATGCCCGTACTGGCCGTGGCCGCCGGACTGCTTTTTATACTTGTGCTCCACATCGGATTTCTTGCGGATGGTCTCCTTATACGCGATCTTCGGCTCGGTGAGCTCGATCTCCACCTTGTATTCATTAAGGAGACGGCTGACAACCACATCCAGATGCAGATCGCCCATGCCGTAAAGCAGGGACTGCTTGTTCTCCGCGTCGTTGACCACCTGGAGCGTCTGATCCTCATGGCGCATCTTCTGCAGCGCCTGGGAAACCTTATCCACATCGCCCTTATTCTTTGCCTTATACCGTTTGTATGTATAAGGTGTCGATATCTCCGTCTTGCCGTAACGGATGATGCGCGCCTTCGTGGAGAGGGTATTGCCGGTCCGCGCCGCCGTCAGCTTCGCAATCGCGCCAATATCGCCCGCGTGAAGCTCCTTGACCTCAATCGGCTTGCTGCCCTGCATCACATAGAGCTTGCTGATCTTCTCTTCCACTTCCTTCTCGTCGTTGTAGATCATATCGTCGCTCTTGAACACGCCGGAACACACCTTAATCAGCGAATATTTACCGATAAAAGGATCGACAATGGTCTTAAAAATATAAGCCGACTTCGCCTTGGAAAAATCAAAATTCGCCTGGAAAATCTCGTTGGTCTTTAAGTCAACGCCCGCAATCTCCCGATTCTCCGGACTTGGCATATATTTCACGATATCGTCAAGCAATGTGAACACACCCTGACAAAGCACGTTGGAGCCCATGGACATGGGTACAATGCTGCCGTCCATCACGTTTGTGCGAAGGGCCGCGCGGATCTCCGCCTCAGAGAAGGTATCGCCGTTAAAATAGCGTTCCATGAAATCTTCGCTCGTCTCGGCAACTGCCTCCATCAGCGTATCACGGCACAGCTGCAGGTTTGCCTTGCTGTACTCGGGCATCTCGCACTCCACCACTTCCTTGCCTTCCCAACGGTACGCCTGCTCGGTGATCACATTGATATATCCCACAAATTTTTCGTTCTCACGGATCGGCAGATGGAAGGGAGCGATTTTCTTCCCATACTTTTCCGTCATATCCTCCACAACCTGTCTAAAGGAAGCGTTGTCAATATCCATATCCGTCACAAACACAAAGCGGGGCAGCTTATATTTCTCACAGATCTCCCACGCTTTCTCCGTGCCGACTTCCACGCCTGCCTTGCCGGAAACAACGATAATCGCCGCGTCCGCTGCACTGACGGCCTCTTCCACTTCTCCCACGAAGTCAAAAAATCCGGGGGAATCCAGCACATTGATCTTCGTGCCTTCCCACTCGATCGGAACAACAGACGTAGCGATGGAAATATGGCGCTTCTGCTCCTCCTTACCGAAATCACTCACCGTATTTCCGTCATCTATCTTGCCCATTCTGGACGTGATGCCGGAAAGGTAAGCCATCGCCTCCACCAGACTGGTCTTGCCGCATCCCCCATGCCCAAGCAAAACCACATTACGAATCTTATCCGTCGTGTAAACATTCATGCCCTGTAACCCTCCAATTCTGTTGTTCTTTTTTTACAAATCAGGACCATATAAAATCATGGCAATACAGCCGTTCTGTGGAAGACTGTCCGTCTGCATTGTCATGTCCCATGCATGGCACCAAGTTGTAAATACATTTTACTAAATTTTCAGAACAATTTCAACAACTAATTATACATTCTGCACAGATTGTCTGCTTTTGGCAATCCTATTTTTGAAATTTTTCTAAGAACAGGTCATTTACAGGCGTAGCTATGCTGTGCTTTTTCCCTAATTCGCATACAGTTCCTGCAAAAAGCGCCACCTCTGTCTTTCTGCCCGCCTTGCTGTCCTGCCGCATGGAAGGCTCCCCGTCCGGGTTCAGTCCGTCTATGACCAAAACCCATTCCGCCAGGTCTTTCTCACACAGATCCACACCCTCCGCGTTCGCCACAAGGATTGTCTCCCGCATTGCCGCTTTCATCATTTCCCGCGCTTCGCCCTCCTGTTGAACGCTCCGATATGTCCCCGCAAAGAGAGATACCGTCTGGTTCACGCCCACGTTGCACAGAAGCTTTCCCCACATCGCATGGCGCATATCCGCCGGGCAGGAATATGTAAATCCCGTCCTGTCAAAAAAATCCTTAACCGCCGCCAGATTTTCCGACCTGCCACCGTCGAGAACGCCGACCGCTAGTTCTCCCTTATTTGTGCAGGACGCGGCGTTTCCCTCTTTCATAGCCGCCATTTTCTGAGCAATACAGTGCACTACCTTCCCACGTCCGAATCTCTGTCCCAGATCGTCCTCACTGCGGATACCGTTCAATACGGACATCAGAACTGTATGCTCTCCAACCAGATGCGCATTTTCTTCCATAGCCGTTTCCAGCGCGCCGTATTTGACCGCAAAAAGCATCAGCTCGGACGGTCTGTCCTCCTTTGCAGCGTCACAGTACTGAAAATCGCATACCTCACCGTTAAAGGTAATCCGTTCTTTCTGATACCGCTCAATTCTATCCTTGTCCGCCAGCACACGCACTTTTTCTTTTCCCAGTTTTTTCGTAAAAAAATCCGCATACATCACACCGAGCGCACCAAGCCCGACGATATCAATGGTTTCAATCGTTTTCAACATTCTTCTCTCCTCCGAATAAAAATCAGCCGCCTCAAACTTATGACGTTTTCGTCGCTACTTTTAGATACAGTATGCCATGTCTCAGAAAAAAAGCAAGCCGTCCCGCTTCCTTGCTTTCCCTCCCGTTTTGTGGTATCTTTAGAACGATAGACAGTCCCCTCAGCAAGCTGCGGGGACTGTCCCTCGCGGTATTCGCCAAATGTCTGCTTCGCAGCCGCTTGGCTCATTACTCGCGGAAATCAAACACACGAAAGGTACTGCTTTTATGAACACACTCACCTGCGGTTTTATCGGGCTCGGGCTGATCGGCGGCTCCATCGCCAAAGCGGTCAGGCACCAATTTCCCAATGCCCGCCTTATCGCCTACGATATCCATACAGAGTCTCTTAATCTCGCCGTCAAAGAACAGGTGATCAACCAGATCTGCCCTGCCGTTGACGATTCTTTCGGGAACTGCGACTATATCTTTTTGTGCGCGCCGGTTTCCCGCAATGTAGCGAATCTGCTGGCACTGAAGCCCCATCTCTCCCCCAACACCATTCTGACGGACGTGGGGAGTGTCAAGACCGGCATTCATAAGCAGATTGAAGAACTGCAGTTACAAAAGCAGTTTATCGGCGGTCACCCCATGGCGGGCTCCGAGCGTTTCGGCTACCAGAATGCCAAGGCGTCCCTTTTGGAGAACGCCTACTATATTCTGACCCCCTCTGAGGAAGTTTCTTCCGAAAAGGTAGAAGCATATCGGACTCTGGTGGAGACAATCGGCGCGATTCCGCTCACCTTACCTTACGAAGAGCACGATTACGTGACCGCCGCCATCTCCCATCTGCCCCATGTGATCGCCGCCTCCTTAGTCAATCTGGTAAAAAGCAGCGATTCCGAGGACGGGGTGATGAAAATGATCGCCGCAGGAGGATTTAAGGATATCACAAGAATCGCCTCCTCCTCCCCGGAAATGTGGCAACAGATCTGCCTGACCAATGCGGACAATATCGCAAAGCTGCTCCGCGCATATATCCAGTATCTTGAAGTCATTGCGGATGACATAGACGACCATAAACAGGACAGCCTCTACCACTTCTTTGACACGGCGAGAAGCTACAGAGAGTCCTTTATCAGCGCACCCAGCGGTCCCATCAAGGCGGAATATGTGTTTACCGTGGATATTGCGGATAAACCCGGCGCCATTGCTGCCATCGCTTCCCTTCTCGCCATGCACGACGTGAGCATCAAAAACATCGGCATCAACCACAACAGGGAACTGGCGGAAGGGGCGCTGCGCATCGAGTTTTACAGTCAGAACACGCTTTCCCGCGCCATGGAGGTTATGACGGAGCACGGCTATAAAATTCACACCCGCTGAAAAAGAAAAGCGAAAAACGCTTCTAAAGGCGTCACGCCATAGGACAGGAACAAAACAGCAAAGCTTAAAAGCACTGCATATTGTGTAAGCGAACAAAAAATATAACATGTTACACAATGAAAGAAGACAACACAAGACCGAAGCGTCATAAGCTCTGCAGAGGGCGCTTCAGAATGGAGTAAACCATGAAATTTCAGAAAGCCCATACATTGAGAGGGGAAGTGACGATCCCCGGCGACAAATCCATCTCCCACCGGGCGGTGATGTTCGGATCGCTGTCTGAAGGTACCACCGAAGTCACCAATTTTTTGCAGGGCGCGGACTGTCTCTCCACCATTGACGCCTTTCGGAAGATGGGCATTGCGATTGAGAATACCCCGGAGAAGATTCTGATTCACGGCAAGGGGCTGCACGGTCTGCAGGCGCCCTCCTCCGTGCTTGACATGGGCAACAGCGGCACCACCACCAGACTGATCAGCGGCATCCTTGCCGGGCAGACTTTTGAGAGCACCCTCACGGGCGACGCCTCCATCCAGAAACGTCCTATGCGGCGCATTATGGAGCCGCTGTCCATGATGGGCGGGAAAATCGAAAGCATAAACGGCAACGACTGCGCGCCCCTTCGCATCAAAGGCGCGCCCCTGCACGGCATCCACTATCACTCCAAGGTTGCCTCCGCACAGGTGAAATCTGCTGTCCTGCTTGCGGGACTCTACGCCGACGGCGAAACCCTTGTGACTGAGCCGACCTTAAGCCGCAACCACACGGAACTCATGCTGCGCTATTTTGGCGCGGACTTACAGTCGGAAGGAAAAACGGTGCGCATCCTCCCCGAACCCCATTTGGAAGGCAGGAAAATTGATGTGCCCGGCGACATCTCCTCCGCCGCCTATTTTATCGCCGCAGGACTCCTCGTCCCCGGCTCTGAGATTCTGATTAAAAACGTGGGCATCAATCCGACCAGAGACGGTATTTTAAGAGTGGCAAAGGAAATGGGCGGTGACATTACACTTTTAAATGAAAATTATGACGGGGAACCGACTGCCGATCTTCTGGTGAAATACAGCCCTCTTCACGGAATCACCATCGAGGGGGATATCATTCCCACGCTGATTGACGAACTGCCCGTCATCAACATTATGGCGGCATGTGCCGAAGGCACCACCGTGATCCGGGACGCCGCCGAATTAAAAGTCAAGGAGTCCAACCGCATCGACGTGATGGTGCAATATTTAAGCGCCATGGGCTGCGATATCACGGGAACCGACGACGGCATGATCATTCACGGCGGTCAGCCCCTGCACGGGACCGAGGTGGACTCCCATCTCGACCACCGCATTGCCATGAGTTTCGCCGTGGCTTCTCTTGTGGCAGAGGGCGAGACAACAATGAAGGGCAGCGATGTGGTCACCATCAGCTACCCCGGATTTTATGAAGATCTTGCCTCACTCCGCGTCATGTAATTTTTCAGGGAAATGCTTGCGCAAAGCGTTTCCCTGTTCCATATAGCCGTTATCATCTGTTTTCTGTC
Source organism: uncultured Lachnospiraceae bacterium (assembly GCA_910584725.1). Classification (GTDB taxonomy): domain Bacteria; phylum Bacillota; class Clostridia; order Lachnospirales; family Lachnospiraceae; genus UBA3282. The sequence continues at coordinate 187,638 of CAJUBE010000003.1, forward strand.
CTGCCATTCATTAACCATTTCTCGACCTCATGACAGCTTCACCAACAGCCGGTTCAAAAAATACGACCCCACCATACACAAAATCCCCGCCAGACTCCCGTACCAGTTGAGCGCCGCATCGGACTGCTGGAAATGCCTGCCCTCCACAAACTGCTTGTAGTATTCCGTGTAATAGGCAAGCACATAGCAGACCGCGCCCGCCCCGATCACGCCAAATATTCTGTAATACCTTCTGAAAACCACCATGCTCACAAATGTAGTCACAAATCCCACCACAAAAAACAGCCCCAGATGCGCCCCATAGCGGATCATCAGCGTCGTAGTCGAAATCTGGTCCTGTGTGGGATTTTCAAAAATCCGCCTCGCGATCTGCCCTGCCATTTTCATCGTTATGTCAGAAGATACGGTTCCGTTCTGGAAGGATACCGCAACCACAAAATATAAGAGCAGTAAGAGCGCCGCAAACGATATTGCGATCACCCCAAGCTGCAGAAGAATATGGTTCTTTTTATTTTTGTTCATGCCATTTTTCTTTCTGATGTACTGACCTGTCCCTTTTCAGTCAAACATAAACGGATAAGTACACTACCCTTCCATCGTCTCAATCGTGCTGTACGTCTCAATCCGGCTTGCCTCGATCTCCGACATGCCTATAAAAATCGAACCGTAGGAAAAGATATGGTCTTCCTTCTTCTCAATACGCACAATCTCAATGAAGGAATGAAGCACTTCCTTCGTCCAGATCGTCAGAAACGCCTCGTAAACCGCGCCGATCTCCAAAGCCTCGCTGCACAAAAAGCCTACGCCCGTCTTAGACACATCCACCACATCTATATCTACCTCTTTTGTATCGCTCTCCGCATCCAGCCGTTTGATCAGAAGCTTTGACGTCAGTTCCATCCGTTTATTTTTCCTGCGTTCTTCCATGGTTTCTGCCTTTCCGTTTTATCTTTTTATGATAGCCTTGTATTTTTCTAACTGGATCCGTAACGTTTTTAACGCTCTGGAATCCGCTTCCTTCTGCAACAAAGCATCTATTGCATCATAATCTACTTTCAGACCAAAACCCAATTCCTTTGCCTGCCTTTCAAGGCTGGCCGAAAATGGCTGTCCCACAACCCTGTTAATATTTGTTTCAATCGGTTCCTCCAGTGGAAATTCTGACAAATCACTTAACAGGGCGTTTCCATGATCAAATGCAGGTGCCGCTCTATACTGTCCCTTTGACAGATCCGCTACAATACCAAGATTATTAAAATGCCTGTCGGTATTTAAAATCAACATATCAAATGTTGCCATTTTTCCCAGATACTCTTTTATATGCAAACCAATTGTATCATAAACAAAATCAACTACAAATTGAATCCTGTCCCCAATCGAATCTAGCAGCCGGATTCTCTCGGATAATTGTCCTCCATGATAAATGTCATAAAGCCTCTGCAGGCTGATAAAAGATTCTCCTTCTAATAAAAAATTAGCCGACCGGCAGCCATCTATCCCATTTACTTTACACTGTTCATACTCTACATATTCCTGAATATTGGAGCAGGAAAGCACTTTAGATGCGAGATATTCCGACACTCCTTCACATCCCACATGATTCTGCTTATACCAATACCCCTTCTCATAATACTTCTTTTGTGTCCCGATACTACTACCTGCAACCATAACCAATGCATCTGGAGATAATTTACAATCCTTAGTTTCTTTCTCTATCTTTACTTCCTTTCGGTCATCTGACACAAAAACCTTTGCAACAGGTATATTTTCACACATGACTGTAAAGTTATACACGCCGTATACTCCTGTCCCTGTCGATTTGCAGTTAGAAAACATTATATTCCGCCGCGTCAATTACTTACGATTATAATATGCATTAACCTAAATTACAATCGCTTTGTTTACACGCCGCGAGGAAAGGATTTTTTCACTCCGGTCAGCTTTGCGGAATCGGAACCGTAAACGGCGGGCTTAAATACGCCTCCTCCGGATACGGCGACACGGGCGGACTGGATTTATATTCATTCGGCCGCGAAGTGTGCACCTGTATGGCAAAGCGGTATTTCTCGCCCGGCTCATTCAAAAACTCCTGCATAATCCGGACACCCGGCCACTCCTTATCCAAAAGAAATTTTTTATGCGTCATGGTGTTCATTACATACTCGCCGTTTTCTTTGTAGACGTAGACATCGACCGCGTCCTTGTCCACATAATCGTCCCAGTTTGTGAACGCGCCAAAGTAATGTCTGGATTCGTCCGACTCCTGCGCCACCCAGTGAAGTCCCTCAGGCGCCGGCAGTCTCGGCGCATCTTCTCCGGTAAATGCAAAGGCATCCGACAATACAAAGGGGCTGTCCGCATAGGTTACGCCGTCCCCGGAAGCGCGTACCGCAAAATAATAGAAGCCATTGTCCCAAAATTCATCCGAAAAACTCATACAGAAATACGCTTCCTCCTCAGTTCCAATTTCCGTGCTGTCGCGCATCCACGACACGTTTCCCCGCATCATTCCCTCGCGCTCCCACTCATCCTTTTCCAAATCCGGCGGCGTCTCCGTATCTCTCCTGTACAGCCTCCAGTCATATCTCTGGTCATCGCCAACCCCTGACTCAAATACACATCCCCAATACCCGGAGCCTGTCTCTCCGCTCCAGTGGGCGTCCGCAGGCGCCGGCAGCACAATCAAATCCGACTCATTCCCATCAAAGCCGGACATGTCCTTCGGCTGCATACCGTTTGGAAGTCCATTCCACAAAACAAATGCGATGAAAACCGCCGCAGCCGCGAAAAAAATGCCCGTCTGCCAGCCGGGAACGCCTAAAAACGCTTTCTTTACCTGCCGCACGGACCTGTATCTTTTATCCGGGTCCAAATTGGTACATTTGGAAAGACAGCTGCTGTAACGTCGTTTTCTGGCCCTGCTTCCTAAAAGTTGTTTCAGGGTAACACCCAGCGCATAGATATCCGCCCTCTCGTCCGTCTGCGAAAAGCCATACTGTTCCGGTGGTGCATATCCCCTCGTCCCGAGCAGCATCGTGTCCTGCTCCGCCTCTTCCTTCGGCATACGCGCCGCGTCAAAATCAATCAGGCGGATGTGCCCGTCTTTCGCAAGTAAAATATTAGAAGGCTTGATATCCCGATGGATAATCCCTTGTTCGTGCAGAAAAATCAGCACATCACAAATTTCCCGTCCGATCATCCGACACTGTTTTTCCGACAGCTCTGCGCTGCCCGTTGTCCGCCCCTCAATATATTCCTCCACAACGGTAGTGCTGTCATCCGCAAAGGAAACTTCATATATATTCGGCAGATACGGATGGGACAGCCCCTGTAATGTCCGGTAGACCATATGGCATCCCTGCAGCGTTTTCCGGATAAGGAGCTGTTCGCTGCCCTGCTCTTTTACGAGCTGCACCATACTTTTTTCACTCTGTTTCAGCGCTTTTATCTCTTCGTATACCCGTTCCATGCCCGCTAACCTCTCTGTCACAACTTATCTGTGCGGAGAATGCCGTATTTTAGGCATTCTCCTGAGTGAAACTTAGAAGTTCTCCGCGAAACAGCCTCTGCTGTGAGCGGCTAGAACTTCTTTTCACTCTATGATACCACATTTTATGAAATATTTCTAAACAAAGACAGCTTCTCCAGATTCGGTTTAACCTCCATGATTCCGCTTCGCGGAATCTCAAATCTGTGCGGAGAATGCCGTATTTTAGGCATTCTCCTGAGTGAAACATAGAACTTCTTA